>JBGSIA010000001.1:0-5921 GCA_041751935.1 Pirellulaceae bacterium
GTGCTTACTTCCAAAGTAATTGAAGAAAACGAAGAAGTAACACGTTTGAGAGATTCTCAAGTTTGGAAGCAGGACGAACAACGAAGAATCTGGCTGGCGCCAACCCGTTGGTTTTGGCTCAATTGAATCCGTCGGTCACAACTCGGCCAAAGTCCCATCAGGACTCGCCGCTGCACGAATCAAGTAGCTCATAGCAGACCATTTCCCTGACTTGAGGAGCAAGTGAAGAATTGAGTTCTTGGCTATTTGTGTTTTGCATTCCCCAACCAGACCAAAGAGGAATTCCGGCTCAATCGCTTTGCCAACTGTCAGGAGTTGCTCGTGCGTTGCCCTGACAACCCTCGCACTTTCATCGAGCAAAAAACGTTGAAGTCCAAGAACTCTTGTCTGGCTACCAACTCGATCAATTCCACGAATCGCTTCTGCTCGCCTGCTTGCAAAAGGGGAGTCGAGATACTGAGAAAATAGTTCTATGTCCGTCTGACTTCCGCTTGACACAAGCCCTGATAGTGCTGTGAGGCAATTGGGAAACCCGGCGAGATGTTCTCGGTAGATGAACGCTACATCAATGCCCGATTTGCGGAGATAGAACATCGCCGTCTCTCTCAAAGAACGACTAGTGTCCAACAGGCCGTGTTTCCAAATATTGTTACTTTCAGCGGGAGTTGACCTTGCTTTCAACTCGTACGCCTCTTGGCGAACGGGTGCGAACTTATCCAAGAGCAATTTGTTCGCAACTTCAACGCATTCATCGTTTGGCAAGATCTCGCTGGCATGACGCAGGCACATACATCGAATCACGACATCATCAGAAACTACGCCCGACCGAACAGTCTCCGCTAGATGATCACCTTTGCGACAAAGCAAATACTCAACGAATTTGCGACTTGACCATTTGCAACTCGGCTTGAAGGCGTCTTTCAGCAGATGACGGTGCTGGGACTCAGTAAGCAGATCAATGTACATCGAAACCGTTTTGCTAAGATCTCTTCGCTTACACTGAAGCAAGTGAAAAAGCAGATTCGTCTCACCAACAAAGTGCTTGAGGTATCTGTCTGTCATCTTGTTACGAACCATGGATTGTGCCTGCGTCGAAATCGTTCCAACCCAGTCATTTTGCCTCACCAAAAGAAACCGAAGCTCCTCACCAGATTCGACACCAGACAGAAAACTGATTGCTGCTTGGCGAACGTAACCGCTTTTATGAAAGCTCAGTAGGTTTCCGACCCCAACGTCATTCGTTTCCTTCAAGTACGACTCGACCTGATTTGGATTGATTCTGTTCCACCGCTCGGAGACGTAGCCGTAGTATGATCCACCAAGTAGCTCATTGAGTCGTATTAACTCCAACGACGGGACAAGTGTCAGCAGTTTGGCAATGCCTGATGATGCGGCATTGTGAATCGCTTCGTCAGGTGAAAAAAGTCCACTCGCAACGGACGGGATAGCGGCGGGCTCCCCAGATTCTGTCAGCCTGTAAATCAGTGTGCATGTTCGTCGTGTACTGGCCAGGAATGGAGGTTGACGTATGAATCCATAAAGTTGCTTGGCGTCTTCTTCGGCCTCTTTTGTCAGCTTCCAAATAGACATGCTTTTCACTTATCCCTATTACAAGTCCTACACTGACAATGCTCACTACGTGAAGGTTCGGGCAATCTACATCACTGAAAAGCGACTTCGCAATTGTCCGTGAATTCAAAGCTTTGTGAAGTTGAGCCCGATACCGAGCGTGGACAGTCTTGAAAAGTTAGTTCGTTTCATAAAGCTCGACTGATCGACCATCTGGATCGCATAATACCGCACGGAGCCCCCACTCTGTTTGCGTTGGCCCACGCATGTGCGTTAATCCTGCAAACGATTCGATGATAGAAGCGAAGTCGGCGACAGCAAATCCAAGTTGGGTCGATGAATCAGTTTCCGATCCAACTGGCAACGGGTAAATCTCGAGAATTCCATCGCCGAGTGAAGCGGAGTAGTGAAGAGGCCCCTTGCCGTGCTGTTCTTCGATAAACTGAAATCCAAGTTTTGTGTAGAAGCCACGGAGTGTCTCTGCCTGAGACGTTTTAAGGACCAAGAGTCTCAATTGCGGCATCAGTTGGTCTCTCTGTCATTTGATGGTTGATCGTTTCGCTTAGCCCAAACTGACTTGTTGAAACTAGCCGAATCGTCTCTGGGAATGGTAATCGTTTCCCATTTCTCACCGGCAAGAATTCGTGCGACCATAATGATCTGGCCGATGTGGTAGGCACAGTGAGCCAGCGACCGATGAATGGCCAGCGGCACCGAATGAACTTCGCCTCGAATCGTGACTGACTTGGACAAGTCTTCCGGCTGAAGTGTTGCCAATGCTTCGAACATACGGTTCCATCCTTCCTCCCAGTGAGCGAGCACTTCTTGCCGACTTGCAAATGAATCAACGAACTCATCGTCACGATTCCTCCATGGCTTCTCGCCATCGGTCGTCAAGAAATCTGTCCATCGAGATGTTAGGTTTCCGCCAACGTGCCTCATGATTACGGCAATGCTATTGGTGTTCTCATCGAGAGCGATATGCAATTTGTCATCTTGCAATTGAGCAATTGCCTTGTCAGCCAAGCCCTTGTTCGCTCGAAAGGACGCCACGGCACTGTTCAGGAATTCGGAAGCAATGTTGATGTTTTCGTTCATGCGTGTTCTTGTTGGGTTCGAATGATCGGCTTCATCGTGACCGAGTCACTGATCGCCTTAATCTCGTTTGGCGAAACGTCCGGTAGGCAGGTCGCAAGACTCTGAACTGACTCCGTTGATTGAAGCGACTGAATCACGGCTGGCAATGGCTCTGACCAGATTTCCGGGAAATCGCATTCACCCTCAACGTTCGTTGAGAACGCAAGCTGCTCAATCGGAGGAGAAAATTGAGCATTGACGCCTTCCTTGTTTCCCCGAGCGTCAAGACGATACCAACCATGCTCTCGAAGGTAGACTGCATTCAAGCCATGCAGACAAAAAGGAGGTTGATCGCCGTTGATAGTCAAACGTTGGTAGCAAAACCCCGCTGGAATGCCATTCGCCCTCAATAACGCAGCCAGTAAATGGCTTTTGGCATAGCAGTAACCCGTTCTCAGCCTCAGAACGTCAGACGCACGACATGTGACTTCCGTTCGCTGGAAGTCGAGGCTGTGCTGGATGTGGTCTCGAACCCACTCAAAGCAAGCTCTGGCAAGTGACAATTCGTCGGTGGCCTGATGCCGGAGTTCAGCAGCCAATCGCTGAATTGAATCTGTACGCCAATCGATAATGTCTGTGGATTCGAGAAAGGTCGAATTCATGATGGTGGTTCCATTTCGACAATGGCGTCCACTTCGATCTCGACAAGATGATCGGGATTTATCAGACGACTGACCTCGACCATCGTGGCGGCGGGTCGAATGTCTCCGAAGACCTCACCATGAGCCCCGCCAATTTCTTCCCATCGGCTGATGTCAGTTACGAACATACGAGTGCGAGTGACATCGGCGAGGTCGGCTCCGACTTCAGCCAGTGCGTCAGCGATCTTCGCCAAAATATACTTTGCCTGCTGGTAAGCATCGCCAGCGAATAACGCTTGACCACTCTCGTCCGAGGCCGTGGTTCCCGAAACGAAAATCTGATTGTCAACTCGCACGGCTCGTGAATAGCCGACCGATCCTTCCCACGGCGTCCCGGTTGAAACATGTTGTCTCATCGCTTGCGTTCCTCACTGTAGTTGGTCAAATCGAAATCATGAGTTGATACTTAAAAGAAGGCGACTCGCACACGCATACGATGTCTGCACTGCTCCAGCGGCAAAGTACAGTTCAGCGTTCCAGTCAGTCTTGTTCAATGCTCATCTCCAGTGAGTGTCCTTAAGCTCGCACATTCATTTCAGTTAATAAGGGTTGCGTCGATCAGGTTTGCGATTTCGATGCGGTCGTCACCACCAGCGTGACGTAAGGCTTGGGCGACCTTCTCCCTTCTTGCGGTATCGTGGTTTTGATTTAGCTTCCACTTGCCTTCGAGATGCTCGATGTCGATCCGAAAGCCAACAATAGCGTCCAGCAGACGGTCGATGTAGTTCTTGTCTGGGCTTTCAAGTGTCCATGCTGAATCCATCGTTCGTTCGTAAAACTCCACGGATTGCTGGACGATCTCTAATCGACGGTCACGAGTATCGTCCAACTGAAATGTGCCTGACGCATGGACGGCAACGTAATTCCAGGTTGGGACGACGTTAACGCTTTCGTACCACGTCGGGGAAACGTAAGCGTGAGGACCATGGAAAATGGCGAACGATTTCTGTCCGTCAGCGTCTTTCCAGTGCGAGTTTGCTTTTGCCATGTGTCCGACTAATGATCCGTGTTCGCCACGGTGCCGATCCAAAAGAAGTGGCAGATGGGAAATCGCCAACCCGTCACCTTTATTTGTCACGAGAGTTGCAAAGCTGTGACCTTCGATGAAGTCGTGCAGATTCGGTTGTTCAGGTTCGGCGAAGCTTGGTGGAGTGTACATTTGCGGAG
Organism: Pirellulaceae bacterium; assembly: GCA_041751935.1. GTDB lineage: Bacteria > Planctomycetota > Planctomycetia > Pirellulales > Pirellulaceae > JBBSJZ01. Next base: position 4,515 of record JBGSIA010000001.1, read on the forward strand.
GTGTAATCGGTGAATCATTCGGGACTTAATCGCATCAACATCTGGACCATCGACTCGTCCGTCATGACTGTCGATGTTTACGCATTGCCGACTCAGAATATCTCGTTCTTCGAAGACAATCATCTACGCCAAAGGTTCAGTATGAATTCCACCGCTTCCATTCGACGCCTTCACGAGCATCGCATGTGGGTAAATCACGGACTGATCGATGCGGTTCAATCGCTCACCCAAGACCAATTGCGTCAGAGTTTGCCGATTGGTCAAGGCACCGTCTGGAAAACGCTCACCCACATGATGGCGGCAGAGTACGTTTGGCTTGAGACGTTACTGGGAAATGAGACAGCCACGATGCCCGGCGACGCACCAAACAGACTTCCGGGAAACCAGGAAGGCAACGGAGCGATCCAAACTATGGACGAGTTGGTCAACCGATGGCATCAACTCGACACACGTTGGCAAGCCTACCTATCTTCGATAACGGACGAGTCGCTGGATGACATCGTGTTCAGGATTAGCACCAGTTCAGGGGCGGGTAAACGATTCGGAACTAAGCGATCCGACATCTTGCTTCACGTCTGCACCCACGCTCACTACACGACGGCTCAACTCGTCAACATGCTACGGCAACTCGGCCAAACGGAATTCCCCGATACGATGCTGATAACGATGGCAAGGCAGTCCCAATGAAACACTCATGCGTCAATTCTTTGGACCGAAACTGCCCAGCACACTTGGTACAAGCGACGTTGGGACATCGTTCGATTTCGATCACGTTGCGATACCTGCGTGTCCAAATGAATCGAGTGGTGACTATCTTCCGATCCAACTTTCCAAAACACGATACCTACTTTGTATAAATCCGCATGGGAAAGACTGAGACGACATCAACTCCAAAGCCACATCTTTTTCGACCGGACCGAAAAGCGGAATGCCGGTGCCGAGTACGACTGGGATCACTGTGATCGTTAATTCATCAATCTGCCCAGCGTCTAGGAACCGTTGAATGGTCGTACCACCATCGACGTAGAAGCGATGCAAACCTTCAGATACAAGACGCTCAATCAATGCTCTGGGGGCTTCTTTTGAAAGGCTGGCAGTTTGTGGAGCCGATGTGGGAAGTGCCTGAAGGCTACTGCTCAAGACAATCACCGGTTTATCTCCGTATGACCATTCTGGAAAGGTCAATACTTTTTCAAACGTATGCCGTCCCATGATCAACGCATCGACTGAGTCGAAAAACTCTTTGTAGCCGAAGTCGCCGCCCGACGGTAACTATTCAGCCTGTTGAAATTGATCTTGGCTGAAACGGGGAAATTGATACTGTTGATGCGATCATGGATGAATCGCAGTCCACAGCCGTCGCCGAACCGCCATTCGATAACAGTCTACTGGAAAAGCTGCTTCATA
>JBGSIA010000002.1:0-2457 GCA_041751935.1 Pirellulaceae bacterium
GGAGCGGCGACATTTTTCTGGGCGCTGCCCACGAGTGCTTTCGGACAAGAGCGTGGCCAACGCGCTGACCGAATTACGTAGTGTTCGCAGTTGGGCAATTCGGCGAGGATATTCTTAGTTCAGCAAGGCGCGCTTCGCTAAATCATCTTCATGAACTCACGACTGCGATTTGAATCCAGCTTTGACTTGTTCTTTGGTGCTAGTTGGTAATCAAAGCTTAACCGAGAAGTAGAGCCATATTGATGGAATCGTTCGAGGCATCGTTGGATCGCCGTACATCCTCCACGCGGATTGTTGGTGGGATCAAGCCCTCGCTTCAGAATCGAAGCGAGCACTGGTGTAGCATCGGAACCAAGTAGGTAATCGAGTATTTCTGCAGCTGCGGGATTGCTAAGGCATGTCTTTATACCTTTTAATTCGAACAGCCCATAGTGATTGTACAGCGCCGCAAATCCTAATGCTGAAAGCCCACCATCCTCAAGATCTGGTTCTCGATCTGGATCCTCTTCACCCCTGCAAAGTGGATCAGCGCCTGCCCATGGTTACCAACGTCGATACGAAGAGAATGTGGATTCATCTGGGATCACCTCATCCAAAATCGTCTTCGGAGAGTTGATAGTAGGATCCAATCGATCGGCCTGCAATTCAGCCCATGCGAGGTACTTGCCTAATTCAGATTCGGCTTCGATTTTCGGACCTTTGCTTTCATGAACTTGCCGAACGTATGCGATAAACTCTCTGATTTCTCGGCTACGCTTTAAGTCACTCGCCTGTGCCAGTAAGCCATCTAGCTTACGCTGTTCTTGTTTTTGTCGAGCAACGATCGGCTGAGTCGATCGACCTTGTAGACGACCACGCAATCGATCTTGCCGGCTTGGATGTCTTCCATCATTCGCTTGAGCGCCGGCCGTTCGATATTGCCACCGGATAAGCCGCCGTCGTCATAGCGATCGGGCACGAGTTCCCAACCCTCGTTGGCCTGGCTGCGGATGTAGGACTCGCCAGCGTCGCGTTGCGAATCCAGCGAGTTGTACTGTTGATCGAGGCCTTCCTCAGTCGACTTGCGGGTGTAGATTGCGCAGCGGATTGTTTTGGGCCTCTGTGTGTTTTTGTTGCTCATGCTTTCCTCCCGAGCCGAAAGAACAGAAACCCATTGCAGTGAGAGCCACTGACCTCTTTCGCAATCGCTGTCAGCGATTTGTATCGCCTGCCTTCGTATTCGAACCCTTCGTTCAAGACGATCACGCGGATCATCTTGCCCTTGTATTGACGCTCAACGATGTTGCCCGGAGGAGGCAAACGCGGGTCCCAATCGACGAATGCGTTTGGCTCGGGGGCAACGAGCTTGACTCCGTCCGAGCTGTGCTTGCGTGGCGCGGTCACTCGCGTGTCTGCATCGACGGCGAGTTCCTGTGCCTTCTTGAGGGCGGCTCGTGAAAGTCCACCTTCTTCGTTTGCCTGAAGCCGCCAAGCGATGCGGCGAATCAAGTACTGCTTGTTTCGACTACGGCATTCTTCCTTGAAGACTTCTTCGTAGCGCTGCACCAACTGGCTGACGGTCTTGTCTTGCAGGGCGGCAATTTCGAGGGTGACCTGTGGGCTCATTGATCACCTCCGTCTTCCGCTTGGATCTGCGACGCTTCCGCTTCGATGTTCACAGGGTTGGGTGGCTGGCAGCTACTGGTCTGTTCTGATGGAGTCGTCGACTTGTCTGTTTTAGCGAATGTCGGCTGCTTCTTGACTCGAATCACGCCTCTAGCCAACAGCGCCGCGATGTCTCTGTGTCTCGCTTCGTTGCTCACGATTTACCTCCGTTTTGCATGTCTTGGGCGTCGCCAAAACCCAGCGTTTTGGAGACGTGAGACACAGAGAGGGGTTTCTCAAAAACGAAATCAAGCGGCTCGGGTAAAGAGTCTCCGAGATTGCCCAAAACAGGTTGGTCGGTGTTGGGACTTCGCTCCGAATCGACATTCAAGTCGCGATCTTCAGCGAGACATCGTCGGATACCGCGAAGCAAAATTTCGGCGATGGATCGAAAGCGAACCGACGTCGGATCGTTTGGAAGTTGGTCATCAGCGGGAAGAGAGTCGAGAGAGCAAGCGTCGATGGTTCTGCCTCCATGGAAAGACCTGCGAGGGAACCGAAATGGCATCCCTCCCAGATCTATCTATGCAAAACAGCGGAAGTGCGTCCCATAACCACGCGGTTGTTTTTCACAACCAGCGAGACTCTAGTGAGGCAAACTCCTTTAAAACTGCGTCTAAACTGGGCCGAAAAGCATTCACCTTTCTTTTAGTAGGATTGGTGTAACTTTTTCGGTAACTATTCAGCCTGTTGAAATTGATCTTGGCTGAAACGGGGAAATTGATACTGTTGATGCGATCATGGATGAATCGCAGTCCACAGCCGTCGCCGAACCGCCATTCGATAACAGTCTACTGGAAAAGCTGCTTCATA
>JBGSIA010000003.1:0-5836 GCA_041751935.1 Pirellulaceae bacterium
CTGAGATAATTGTGGTAGCCGTTCCGCAGAAGACCATCTGAAAAAGAAAGAAACCCAGCAGCCATGGTCCCGCTTCCCGTCCCAGCAGGAAATGAGTTGTACCTACAAGGCCGCTGTAGGATGCACCGAACATCAGGCCAAAACCAAAGACCCAAAAGACCGCCGCAGCAATGCAAAAGTCGATGACATTCTTGATAGCAACGTTGATGCTGTTTTTGGAGCGGGCCATCCCCGTTTCCAAACAGCAAAAGCCTCCCTGCATCAGCATGACGAGTGCCGCACAGATCAACATCCAAAGGATGTCTGGCAAGGAGTGTTCAGCTGTCATATTAATGCCCCCAAATACTGACGTTTATTAAGACCATTGGGAAACGCACGTTGGATGCGAATCCAAATCCTCCTGCATTTGATTGGCATTGATCGCTCCAACACGCAGTCCGGGCAAGCTTAGGACGCTGTTGGAAATGAGGGCGTCTAATAAACGGATTTCCCCACAATTCGTTTCGATTGTGTCGAGTGCCGCTGTAGCGCGCCGAAAAATTGGACAGACCATCAGAATCCGAACTCGAGAGCTGGGAAGCTTGCGGCGACAATACTTTCGGAGGGGCTATGACAGACCATTTAGCCTGCGGTTCTGTTGAACGACGCCGTCTCCGGCTAGTGAAGGCACACCCCACAGCGGAACGACTGATTCGCTGGGCATATTCCATTCCAGTTGGATTCCCGGATTATCCAGTGGAGCAGTTAGCGAGCAGCTTCTTCGATTAAGCGTTCGATAGAACTAGCGGCGGGCGGCTAACTTTCGGCGGCTTGCTCGCCGCTGCTTGGTTCTGGCTTGACGAGCTTCATTCTCTTGCTGGCGGTGCGTTCGCACCGACTCGGGGTGCGACTCTCTCCAGCGATCCGGCAGCAGGCCATCTTTCGCCTTCGTGCTGGCCAAGGCTTACGTCGCTTTTCCGGTCGGCCTCGCGACCGGCGTAGTCATGTACGGAATCGTCTGCGGGGGCAATAGCCATAACCATGCCGTGAACGTACGGACTGGAAATGATTTGACGATCCGTGGGGGTGGATCCCGCCAGGGTAAGTCCTAGCCACTGGCCTGGTATCGCGTGTTGCAGCCAACGTATAAGGCGTTCGCCGAAGTCGTTGGTTGAAGCGTACACAGAGAGGTATGGGAAGACCTACGGACGGATCAAGAGGGGCTCAAGCTGCTCGGACATTCGAGTTTCGTCGACGCTAGCTCAATTACTTTTCGACAACTGCTCGGTTGCGTCCCAGTTGTTTGGCGTTATAGAGCAGCTTGTCAGCTCTGTCGCACCAACTAGTTGCATCGTCAGTATTGCGAAGCAATGCCACGCCCATGGACAGCGAAATTGTCCCTACGTCTTGTTGTGTTTTTTCCAACTTGAAACGTCGCCCCACAAAGTACTCACGCACTTGCTCGGCAAAATCCACTGCATCCTCTCGAGATGTTGCATGCATGATCACCGCGAATTCGTCGCCACCTAGGCGAGCGACGGAGGCATCCTTCATGACGCTTGCAATCGATGCTGCAATGACACGAATGATCTGGTCACCAGCTTCATGCCCAAATGAATCGTTAACGGCCTTGAAGCGGTCCATATCGATGACGGCAAGGTAGACCTTCCGGTTTTCGCTGGCCCGGTCGCTAATTAACTTTCTTGTCAAGGTTTCGAAGAAACGTCTATTCCCTACCCCCGTAAGATGGTCGGTCATCATTGCTCGCTGCGAAACAACTAATTCCTTTTGAAGGGCTGCAACTTGAGAATGTGCTTGGTCCAATGTGCTCGCCATTTCGTCTAGGCTTTGCTTCATCTTTCTAGAGCCAGAATCTAGTTCGGCAATGCACGCTGCGACATTCTCATCCGCAGGAGTATTTGAGGCCAGCAATTCACCAGCGGATTCGATGGAGTGTTCGAACGCAACACCTGCCGCCTTCTGTTTTGAAACAAGTGACTGAAAGGACTCCAGTTCCAAACCTAAGGATTGGCTCACGTTGGACCGAGGATCAATAGCAGCGCAAAACTGAGCGTGGACGTTCTCAATCCACTCCACGCTAACTGATTTGGCTTCCTTGACTGAGTGATCCATGTGGGCCACTAGTTCTTGGTCGGAACCGTCGACGTAGCGATACCAGGTTTCAAAAACTTTGGGCGTTGGTGGGGTGCCGAATTCACCGACAAATCGCAAGGCCTCTCGAGCGAGGACGAAAGGGTCCATAGACGCGGTTTCCAAAATGAGGCTGACGGAAAACAACTTGTACGTGGAATCTTTCCACCAGTCCGCCTGGATCAGTGCAAGTATTGCTCGCAATTCTTGTTCGCGCATCTTGCTTAATCAGAAATTCGCACGATTCTCCCGACAAACATCAGTGTGTTGCTGGCCAAGTCGCCACTGAATTTGCGACGGAAAGGTGGTGCTTTGTTCAGTCGCCGTCTTATCGGGCGACCCAGGTTCATCGCAGCATTTTCGTGCCAATAAATTGATCTCGTCAAGATGCCGTTTAACGCTCACAATCGATGTTACCAATGAGGACTGGCGTTCGAGGGGCATGGACGTTCCGAGGGATTTACAGTCCTCATTGGCTTCTAAATGCTTGAGGCAATCTGGCGGTGCATAGTCCGAGCTAAGCTTGAGCAAATCACAGGTCTCTTGAAATTTTTGTCACACCAGGCACGCATCTGATTGCTGCAATCACGAGAGACAGTTCACCTGCAGGAATCGTGCCCGTCAAATTCACGTGGCCATTTCCAATGTGACTAACGTGAACATCCTTGTATCCAAGTCGTTGGAGAGAACACTCGACGCGAATTTCGATTGGTCGTTTTGCTTGATCCAAGAGAGCCCTTTCTTGCGGCGATCGGCGTTTTTCCGGCCGACCAAGCGGAAAGCGGCAATTGCGGAGTTTCAGGCGCCGTGAATGATTGGCGACACGCACCAGAACGCCTTCGCTCGATCGATAAGTCGAATGCATTCAATGCTTCTCCGATGATCCAACCGCCTGCGATCAAGTACGAACTCGCAGACAAGCAGCAGGCAATTGCTTGTGGGGGAATTGGCACTCTGTTGCAATTAACCAAGACGCTTGATCTGAGGAAGGAAATCAACGCAGCGATTCCCATTTTCAAATTGCACTTGCCCTACGACGAAACCGATCATGTGCTCAACATCGCCTTGAACTTGCTGGCCGGTGGAACGTGTTTGGAGCACCTGGAAGACCGCCGCTGTGACGAAGCCTTTTTGAATGCGATGGGAGCCCAGCGAATTCCTGATCCGACCACTGCGGGTGACTTCTGCCGACGTTTCGACGAATCGCAAATCATTCAGTTGATGGCAGCCTACAACCGAATTCGAGAACGCATTTGGAAACAGCAACCCGCTGAGTTCTTTGACTGCGCCACCATTGAAGCCGATGGAACACAGGTTGAAACGTCAGGCGAGAAGAAGCAAGGGATTGGAATCAACTACAAAGGCCAGTGGGGTTACCATCCGTTGGTCGTGACGCTCGCCAACACCCGAGAGCCCTTGTTCATTGTCAACCGCAGTGGCAATCGCCCCAGTCACGAGCACTCCGCATTCTACTTCGACTTAGCGATCGATCGATGTCGCACGGCGGGGTTTCGCAAGATCGTACTTCGGGGCGATACCGACTTCTCACTGACCGAGAACTTCGACCGCTGGGACGACGCTGACGTTGAGTTCGTCTTTGGAATCGATGCCATGCCGAACCTCGTCGAGATCGCGCAGAATCTCGATCAATCAGCGTGGAAGCCGATGAAACGTCGTCGCGACCTAGCGAAGAAGCCCGTGCAACCACGAGCCAAGCGTCCCAACTACAAAGGGCGAATCGTTGTTGCCAACAACTACCTCAACAAACGGCTGGTCAGCGAATCGATTGCCGAGTTCGACTATCAGCCGGGCAAGTGCGGTCGAACTTACCGAGTCGTCGTCTTGCACAAAGAAGTGCATGTCAGCCGTGGTCAGTTGCGGCTGTTTGAAAAAGAAGAGCCGGTCTACTTCTTCTACATCACCAATGCGTCGAAGAAATCCAAATCGACTCGCGACGTGGTGGTTGCAGCGAACCAACGATGCGACCAAGAAAATAATATCAGCCAACTCAAGCAATGTGCCTTGGCGGCTCCGCTCAACGATCTGGTCAGCAACTGGGCGTACATGGTGATCGCATCGTTGGCCTGGAACTTAAAAGTTTGGAGTGGGTTGATGATCAAGCCGACTGGGCCAGCGAAGCAGAAGAAGCAGCAAGAGGCCATCAAGCAGCAGATCATCCGCATGGACTTCACCACGTTCTGCAATCGCATCCTGATGGTACCGGCACAAATCATTCGTGGGGCGCGAAGTCTCGTGTATCGATTACTGAGCTACCGTCCGTCCGTGGATGTGTTGATGTTGCTTGAGGAGAGCGTTCGCCGTCCCATGAAGTGTTAGCGAATCGCCTTAACGAAGCCAGGGTCAGGACGCTCTGGTACCACCGCCGCGCCCAGCCCAAGAAAATCACCGCCGATGCAACACTTCCGATCACAACACACGCCGCCAGCGACGCTGGCCGGTCCTCGCTGCGCAGCGCGACATGGTCGAAAAAGTCAAAAAACCTCAATCAAGCTTCGCTTGATTAAGGTCTAGATCACATCGAATCACTTTGGCGAAGTGCCGTCCTTGCTGAGTCGCGACCGGAGCGATACCAGGTAGCGGACGATCATTCTTATCCGTGAAGCTACATAAATCACCTGCCGCAAAAACGTCTGGATGCGAAGCGACGGAAAGATCTTTTTGCACAAGGATTCTTCCCTGACGATCTCGTTCGAATCCGTCTTGTTTACCGATCTCAGATGCCTGCACACCGGCGGCCCAAAGTACAGTAGCCGCATTGATACGATCGCCTGAACGTCCACTCCACTCGCATCAATGCGAGTCACGCGACTGGTCGTCCACGTCTGGACGCCCAGCGATTCTAAATCACGGGTCGCGCGACTTGCCAAAACTTCTGAAAACATCGGCAAGATTCGCGGTCCAGCTTCGATCAGGATGACCCGCGCGAGTTTGGAGTCGATGTTGCGAAAATCGCGAGCCAATGTGAAACGACTCATTTCGCCAATCGCACCAGCAAGCTCGACCCCAGTTGGTCCGGCGCCTACGATGACGAAGGTCAAATGCTACGCAGTGGCGCCGCAATATCCGCTGGACTCAACCCCGCCATCGCCAACTGGTACAGCAACGGTTGAAAGAGGTGGTGATTGCGGCGATCGACCAAAGTGATCGACACGCGTTTCTCGCCGGCGAGAGCTTTTGCGGCGTTCAATCCGGCAAAGCCGCCACCGACGATGACGACTTGCTTGGTGGGTTCAATCATTTCGTTTCCCAAGAGGTATTTCGCATTCTATTCGGCTGTCAAAAAGACAGATTGATTGAGGTAGAAATAGCCCGCTCAGCTCAGTTCCTTGTCGGCGGGTAGCTTCGTCTGAGATCGCCACATCGTAATCGCCAAAGTAACGACGGTCAGGGGTACGACAAACAGCAACATGACGTCGCTCAATGCGTGTCGCAAGTCATGGTCGCTCGCCTCGAGTACCAAATGCGTCGTATATCCCAGGTAGTAGAACAAGAAGACGGCGCCTTCCCAGCGAGCGATCAGATTGCCCGTGACGAAGATCGGCCAGCAGGCGATTGCGACAGCAATCATTACGGGGATATCGAATCTAAGTGCAGCTTCGCTGACGCCAACGCCGGCGGGGGCGACCAGTCCCGACAGTCCGAGGACGCACAAAATATTGAAGACATTGCTGCCAACGATATTGCC
>JBGSIA010000004.1:0-12196 GCA_041751935.1 Pirellulaceae bacterium
CGTGGTGGGGTCGCTGCTGGTTTTTCGTTTTGCCATCGTCAACTCAACCTTCGCCAATCGGGAAGTCCACGTCGCAATTTCTTCGTGACCTTCTCTGCATCGAATTGCGTGGGATCGAACTTACCTCGCCAAAGAAGAAAATGTTCGTGTTGTTCGTGCTCTGGATCGGCGATGGCTTCGAGATATTCGGCGTAGCCGCCCACGCCGCCAACATCCTCTGGCGGGCAAGCGTTTTCGCCTTCCAAACAAACCGGGTAACGCAATCCCTTCTCAGACTTCATGCATCCTTCAAAAACAATCTCGTGTTGCCAACCGTCGCCGAAGTCGTACTCGTATACGAACGTGAGCCTGTCGCCAGACTTGGGAACTACTTCGTGGAGCTTGATGCACGTTGAATCGATGAACGGATCGTCATCGGCAAAGCCATCATCGAGTAACTCAGGATCGCCGTAGCGTTCACCGTTAATCTCGAATTGATGAAGATGTGAATTTGTCCAACCCATCGCCGTCTGGATGTGTTCGTGCAGTTTGTCCAGCGTGAAGGATTTGACCTGGATTCGCCTCCAGATGATCGGCTTGAAACCAAGAAGTGTGATCTTGAACTGGTAAAGCCGTTCGCCGATGGGAATCGCACCGATGCCTTGGGATTCTTCGACGGCGTTCGAAATGAGTTGCGTGACACGCTCCAGAGTTCGACTGACCACAACACGATTGGATCGCTTGTCGATCTTGATGGCATGAAGAATAGACTGGGCTTGCTTAGTTGAAAATGGGATCACCCTGCTGTTTTTCGAGTCTAGCTTCATCGAGCTTGTCAACTCAGGCATCAGTGCAACGATTTCGTTTCGTTCAAGAGACGACAATTGGACTTTGATTTGATGATTGGACATGCTGGTGAAACGCATCACTAAAGTTTCAACTGCAACGTTTCTACTGAATCCTCATCAAACACAATCACTTTCTCTGGGAATCTCATTGCAGCTAACTTCAGCGAGAACCCGCTTGATTTGCCTTTACGTCGCTCTGTCCAGCGTTTTCCGACGCCATAATCGATGCAGAACGACGAGTCATTACTACGCAAATCACCATCAAGAATTGAATAGTGGCCAAAGACACAAAATGTACCTTGGTAATCCTTCCACCAGCGAACTCGCTGCTCGTTGCGTATTTTTCCCCCGGCGGTGATCGGGGCATCAACCCGTTCTTCCGGTCCCGATGAGAGCAACTTGACGGGGTTTTCGTTCTGGTGTTTAAGCCGTTTGGCACCGTCATCGAGATCGAAGTCCGGAAAACTTCTGTCGATCAATTCACGGTGATTGTTGTAGAGGTCTACGACATCGCTTGATTGCTTTGCAAACGCAATCATGTCATCGTTCCAGCAGGCGTGTACTACATGCAAATCATCACGTTCCAATGCGATTGGTAGTGAAGCGAAAAAACTCAGGACTTGTTGCCGAATGAGTTCATCGGCGAGCACCTGCGGGACAACCGTGCCGTCGTCAATAAATTCCTCGCCGTAGAACCAGCCGTTGTCGTGTTCTCGGTGGTTGAGCAAAATGTTCAAGTCGTGGTTCCCAAGTACACATTGGGCGTAGCCTGTCTCAACAAGTCTTTGGACGAGATCAACCACGGCAGGACTGTCGGGGCCACGATCAGTCAGATCACCGACGAAAACAAGTTTCCTTTGTTCTGGGTGTGATCCGTTGTCGTCGTACCCCAGCCGACTCATCAAAGATCGAAGTGCGTCGACTTCTCCATGAATGTCGCCCACGATATCGAGTGGGCCATCGAAGAGACGCTGGACCAGCGAATAAGGCGTCAGTTGCTTCGGGTAAGTCATCATGATTCACTATCTTCGGTGCAACATGTCCGTTTTTCGGTCACTGAGGAACCTCCGTAGCGTTGTTTGCAAATTCACTGTTCAGCGAGTCGGGGGAGATGCTCCGTACAATCATTTGGAAAGACGCTCCTGATTCTGATGGATGCTCCTTTTCAGCGAACTTCCAGGGACCAACACGCTCGAAGTGACTTTTCATGGCGGCTTTCCAATCCGAGTCGCTCGTGAACGGGTCTTTGGGCCAATCTGACGACCCTGTCCAACCGAGGTACATCAGAATCGTTGGAATGCCATCGCTGGCAAGCTTGTGAAGATACGCCAGCCGATTGGATAACTGGTAGTCATGGTCTGCGGAAAGTTGGAACTCACCCATTTTGAGTCTGCTCAGCCCGATACTCGCTTCTGCAAGTCGAAGCCGGATGCTGAGGTCATTTGCAACCGACCGGTCATTCTTTTTATCTACTTTGGACTTGCTGTTCTTCTCGCTCATCTCACTGTGATGAGCCTTTGCTTCGACGATTAGCAAGCCTGGCTTCTCGTTAATCACTACGTGGCAAATCAAATCCCAATTTGGACGATTGCCTTTGAATGGAATCCACCATTTTCGATTCAATCCTACGTAGTCAGGAAGCGGATATTGTCGGAGGTAGTCTTCGAGTACCGTCTCCGTCCAGTCTTTCTTTTTCAAGCGACCAAACGGATGGCGGCAGTCAGGCTCAGCCAAACGAACACCCGTCTTTTCCAGAAGACCATCGACGACCTCACGAAAATTTGACGCCGACACGAGATCAAGCATGTGCCGATAACTGCCTTTGTCTCGGTTCGGACCTTTTTCAGACTTCTTCTTTGCCATCATCTTCGCCTTCTACCTGGTTGCCGTGTTTCGCTGAAAGAGTACCAAATCAACTCTTGATCAGTGATTCTTCATCTGCAAAATTTCGTTGAGAGTACTTAAATCTATCGCTTGCCACTTGAGTAGTTCTCAATATGGTCGCCAAACTTTCCAACTAAAAAACGTTTCTGTTGATTGTCGATAGCGAAGTATAGCCGCAGAAGTTTTGGCGGTTTTGTTCCGTACTTCAGGTGCGGGGTAATGTCGTATTGCTTACCTTCATGGGAAATCTTTCGAAGCTCTGTCAGTCGCTTATCCCGGTTGGTTTGTCTGCCCTCCTTCATGGAGAGTTCGAAGGTCGATTGAGCATTGAAATGTCCTTCAAAGTCGGACGCCTTTTCGACGAAGATGGCGGAATGCAGTTTGGTAGCCAAATCGAAAGCCATCTTCCATGCAATCGCAACTTGTTCTTGCTTTCCCCAGTGTCCGCCATGCTCGGTAGAGTAGTCGTCCGCAGACTCGACTGCACCGTCCGCAAGGACGATTCGTTTCGGAAACAACTTCACGATAGTTCGGAGGACATCGCTAATAGTAGTTGGAAGTTCAGCAAGGGATTTTATCCCCGATGCCTGTGACTCTAAATCTTCTATTTGAAGTCGAACTCGGTCTGTTTCTTCAGTTCGGTATCGCAAGTCTCTTACTTCCTGTAGCAACTGAACGTTTTCTGCCTCGAATTGAACTGCAAGTGTTTCCCATTCAGAAGCCCTTTCGCTAAGTTGCTCGTTATCTTCCCAGACGATTTGACTCTCTTCGGCAGCAGAATCTTTCTGTGCAGCAAGGCTCTTGATAGTATGCTTACGTCGCTCTGTGAAAATGTGTTGAAATGAGGTTAAATCGTTGAGGCGAAACGTCATTCCATTTCGAGACAGACCATTGGTAATAAAGCGTACGATCTGGTCTTCGCCTTGCTCGTCAATGGTTTGCCGAGTTAGAAAACGGTGCAACCGAGCGTTGTGAGGACTTCCTAGTGTAACTCCTGGGACGAACACTCGAATCATTCCCGACTCGACCCGCAAGTCATCGCTCAAGTAATAATTCATTTCGTCAAGCACCGCAGCAGACGAAAGGTAGAAGACGTTTGCGTTTCCTAAAACGGCTCTCATAATCTTTGCTGGATCGATCAGGGCTTGACCGGTGTCTCTATCCGCTGCCACAAGAACTAATGGCGAAAGACGGTTCTCCGATAGAATCGAGTCGAAAACACTTCGGGCTTCGACATTTGAAACGGTGAGCCAGTTCTGCGACATAGTCGCATCGCCTCGCTTGCATACCAATTGGCTATCTGAAAGTAAAGATCGCACATATCGAGGGGCTGAAGGGGAAGGTGGATCGGGGTACTCGCCAATGAAATAAGGAATCATCCAGTGCTTGTTGATAGTGGTGAAGCGGATTCCACCGCTCTCCAGCTTTTTGAGCGTGATCTCCACGGACCATCTTCTTGCTCTCTCGTCAGAGTCAGCATGTATTAGCTCCAGTGCCCAACTGCTCGGCTCGTCTGGGTCCACGCTTGGGGCCATCACGGTACGTATCTGATGGCCATTCACCACATACTGCGGTTCGGTCCTCGGATTACCAATGTAGAACCATGAACGGTGCAGCATTTCATCATTTACACCAACCCGTTGTATGCACCACAAGCGAAATTTCTGCCGAAGGTGCGTCATCGGCTTCGGGACGGTTTCTGATGAGATGTCGAAGGCACACTTGTAGTGAACATTCGCATTTACGGGGATGATGTCGGGCATACTTAAACTAATTCGATCTTAAAGGTGCAGAGTCGAGCAAACATTCAACAGACCAATCCTTCATTCCGACACACGATACGAAGCTGGCTCGTTGGGGAATGCTTCGAGCAGTTGATCCATCGCTTTGAGCGTGCGATGTCCCCATTGGTTCGTGAATGCGTAGGTCTTTCCGTCGTGGATGATCAGTTCGCCGTCAGCAGAGAAGTTGCGGCGTCCGTCGAAACTCTTTCCGCCGTTGGCAGCTTCCGCTGCCAGTCGTTGGGCAAACTGTTCTTCTGAAAGTTCGCCATCGGCTGTGCGGAACATCGAGTTACGCCAAGGGACGGCGGCGGCAATTGCTTCGGGCGAGTGACCGGCATCGGCGAGATGACGAACGATGGTGTAGATTGCGATTCGTTTGGGGAGTCGCTCGTGGACTTGTCCATCGATGATCACGTCGTATTTGGTGGTGTCACGACTTGTTGTGCGTGCTACCCGTTCTCGTTGCTGTTTCTCTTTGAGGCGAACTCGGTAGTCTTCGGCTTCGGGTAATGGGATGATCTGTTGGATATCGGCTAGGATGCGTCCATTGTCGCTGTATGGCTTGATGCGAACGCACTCGATGTCCAAACCACGTTCGTTGAGCCAGATGACTGAAGTAGTGAGTTCTTTGGAGAACTCAGCAGAGACCAGAACGATTCGCACGTCTTGAGCGAACTGATCTTCATCAGGCTCGTCCCATTCGAGAAAATTTAGCAGCGAGGTCCGTGCGTCTTCGGCACTTCCATTCCGCTTCACGAAGTCCGTGTAGACTTCGACCGCACGAGCAAAGGTCATCGCTGAGATCATGGCGGCGTAGCGAATCGACTGAAGCTCCATGTGTCCGCCATCTTCCGTGCGTTTCAGTTCAATGACAACGAGGTTGGCATCCTTGTCGATTCCTAGCAGGTCAATCCTGCGATTGCTGTCCTCCCACTGGCTGAACTCTTCGGCGATGACGAGCGTGTAAGGTGAAACGATTTCGATCTGACTACGAAGTAATCGTTGCAAGTCTTGTCGCTCACGCAAGCCAGCACTACTGAACGACGTTTCGTCGATCTTGCGGAACTTGTCGGAGGAGATTTCGTAGATGGTCAATATGCGTAATGTGGGTTTGAGTTCTTTGATTCATCAAAACGCTTCGCCATCAACTCAATACGAGTAGATGTCAGGGTATCGACGTAGATCGAGAATCACCCGTGTTGGTACGTGCTGCAATGCGAGTTCGGCGAGATTCATTAAACCTGCCTCGTGAAGAAGCCCTTGCAAGCACTGGTAAAGATCAAAAAGATGACGAACATCGGAAAGAGCATAGTTTAACTGAGACTCAGAAAGACTTTCTGTCATCCAGTCTGATTGCTGCTCATGCTTGTTTAGATTTACCCCAAAGTGCCTGCACAGCAGATCTTTCAGAGAACTACTTTCAGTCGGGGCGAGCAGCTTTGCCATAATCTTAGTGCAGGCTACGTGGTTTGCAGTACACGACCACTTATTGCAAATGAACCTGAGATCAAACATGGCGTGATGAAAGATCTTCTGAATTTTCGGGTCTTCGAGTACGCTGATAAACCTTTGCGGTTGGAATTGATTTGGTCGAAGCAACACCGGCTTACGATGCTCAGTCATGATCGCTATCAACCCAATGCTGTCTTTCCCCCAGTCCAGACCGGATGTTTCGATATCGACTGCCAAAAATTTAGATTGGCGGATACTCCGCTCGCTCTCTTCACTTAGATCCCCAGCATCAATTGAATTCATTGTTACTTCCCACCTGTCGCTAACATTCCAACCTCATCGCTCGCTATCGGCTTTGCCTCCGATGAAAAAGTTCTAACAGCCTGAATCTCTTCCGAAATGTAGTCGTATAGCGTTCCGGGTCTGCCAGCTTGCAAAACTGGAACTGGCTTCTTCTCCGGACAATGGCAATACGTGGTCATGATAGCGGCGTTGTCAAAGACGTAGTACGTCGCAGTGGGAGCGATTCCCTTAACGAGAAAAACCTTCATTCTTTGGCTTGCCGAACCACCGGCCTCAATTGCAAACGATCTAAACTCAACGACCGCCTCTTTGATTCGCTTGGCCATCTCGTCGGACCCGATCGAAAAACGTGCTGCAAGTTCACCGACGACTTTGGCATCGTTATAGTCTGGCAAGAAGATGTTCAACTGTTTTCCTTTTGTTCCAACGAATGCAGTCAAAAGAGGCTTGTTGGTATTTCGCCAAGTTCTCCCATAAGCGATGAATATCGAAACGGTTTTCGATTCTTCGAAAAGCTTCTTCCACGGAAGATCATGGAACTGACGATCAATCTTCTGCACACCAGACTCTTGGATCGAAGATGCAACATCTGCAATAGCGAACAGTTCATCAGCAAATCGCCGCTTTGCATTCAGATCCCAGACCACGGATACAACTGCGACCCCTAACACGGTCGTGCCTACAGATCTTACAACATGCTCTAGGAAGCCAAAATTTTTCACCCACTGGCTCTCTGCGGAAGACAAAAGAGCGAGTCCTAACGCAATTAAGCCAATTGCTAATAACCACTGGCGTAACGTGTTGGACTCTTTGATCGCTTTTAGTACGGGCATTTTCTTGGGTTTTGAAATATGTTTATGGCACTTTTGGGGACTTGTCTTACTAGACGCTGAGCATGTCGCTTCGGATAAATTTCAAGGAACTGACGCTCCACGGTTAATTTCACGGCTCGCATCCGAAGACCGCTCAGCGGTCTTAGCTTGGTCAATGGCTCGTTGAATTTTCTCGACATAAAGCGTCATCGAGTGATCTTCTTTCCACGGTATGGCACCGACGACGGGAGGATCAGTTGCACCAGGAGCGGCACCGAAAGGACCGTCCATCATTGCCTGAGCGTCCTTCTCACCGTCGTAGGTTTGCTTGAACTGTTCGTAGAGTTGCGGATCGATTGGCGGCAGTTCTTCGATTGGTTCATACTCGATCTCGTCGCTAAAAAGGTCGGCACCGGCACCGGTACTGGCAAATGCAAAGTAATTCGACGACTTCTGAACCTTTCCTTTGAAGAACCGCAGCAAGCAACCGCAGTGGGAAAACGAGTTCGGCAAAAACGGAACTGCATCCCTTTCGTTTGCGAAGTGAACGTATCGATCTCCAATCTTGTCTTGGAGGTAGGTCGTTAAATCTTCTCGTCCGATCTTAGGTTGTCCGAACGTGATGACGCCATCGATGTCACGCTTCTGGAATTCCACCATATCAACAGCACAGGTGAGAGCCATCGCACCACCAAGACTGTGGCCGGTGATCCACAAGTGCTTCGGTTTCAATCTTGCGAGTTCATCAACGATGCGTGCCTGAAGCATCCCGTAGGCACCAGCAAAACCGGTGTGGATTTCGCCAACAGGAAGATCGTGAAGATACATGTTCGCATTGACGAACCAGTCCTCTGTATCGTCGGTTCCACGAAAGACAACTACGGCCACGTCATCGCCCGACGCAATATAGGCAACCTGTGAGTGAAACGGCGAATCAACTGTCAAGCATTGATCGAATCCAAGTCGCTTCGCTTCCTGTTCGACAACAAGTGTATTTCCATAAGCGGCTTCACTCAATTGAGCGAGCGGCAAGAGTGCGGGCCATGATTCGAATCTGCCATAGATGTTCCACTCTGAACGAAAGCCGTCGAGCGATTTATCAAATACAGGAATGACAATGGTTTGATCTGCGTCGGGGATTGGCTTAGTTTGCTCGCCACCGGGATTGGTGAATTCGATGATTCCCGCAAAGGCAAGGAGTCCAAGCGAGGCGGCGGAAAATGAAACAACAACCAACACCAACAACCCGGCGATGCCGAGACAGCCAAGTCTGGAAATTAGGTTGTTGATTCGTTTCATCTTTGATTCCAAATTGCTCTTGCCGCTCATCAATCCACCACACACCCATTCAATCGATGCCGTCGCTTCTCCCAATCAGGCATCAGGGCATTCAACAGTCGGTAGAACTTAGGGCCATGGTTGTGTTCTTGCAGATGGCAGAGTTCGTGGACGATCACGTACTCGATGCACTGTTTAGGGGCGATGATCAGATCAGGGTTCAATAGAATGCGACCTTCCGTGGTGCAGCTTCCCCATCGATTCTTCATGCGGCGAATCTCGAAGTTCTCGGCAGTTATGCCATGACGCTCGGCTTTCGCCACCATGTCGTCGAAGAGTTCTTGAAAGATGACCTCCGAACGCTTGCGGAACCAATTGACGACGAGACTCTTGATCCGAGATTTCTTGGAAGGATCGATCAGGAAGACGTTGATCTGGCCTCGTGCCATCTTGACCACATCTTCACTCCCTTCGTGAACCCGTAGTCGGTACTGCCTTCCCAAGTACCGATGTGATTCACCGCTGATGTATCGCCGAGGCGGGATCGTGGGCAAGTAGTTCTCGAAGAATCGTTGTTGCTGAACAATCCATGCCGCCCGCTTGTGCATCTTCTGTTCGACCGCATCGTCGGCAGCATCCTTTGGTGCCGTCACCACAACCGACAGGTCGGGATGCACATCAATCGCCAGCGTCGTCCGTGCTGTGTACAAAAGCTGAAACTCAATCCGCTTACGCCCATATTGAATCGCAAGATTACGGGCATGGCCATTCTGCTTGGGATCACCGTCGAGAGTCATGGCTGCATCTCCCGACGTTTGGCGACCTGAATGATCTTTTCCAGTATCTCGTCAATGTCGTCGCCGGTCAGCGGCAGGTCATACCGCCCCTTGGCGGCAAACATCAAATCGTCGAGATCGTTGATCATGGCGTTGACGACATCTCGGTTGTCAGTCCAGTCTCGAATCTTTCGCTCCTCAACGATCTTCCGAGCCTTCAACGCTGTTTCCGCAGCAATCCCAGCGAGGTCGGTTCGTTTCGCAGTCGATTCGTTGACCACATAGTCGGGACTCGACTCGCCGACTTGCATTGTTCGTTCAACAGCCTGCTCAAAGCCCTCTTGCAATAGGCGGAAGTACGCCTTGGCTTCGGGATCACTTCGCAACTCGGCAGGCACCTTAGACGATCCTTGTTCTTTGGCTTCGTTCCATGCCTCAAACATCTTCTTGAGGTACTCTTCCTCGCTTAGCCGCTTTTCGAGGTACGCCTTGATCGCCTCGTCGATCACTTGCGAAAGCTTTTGATACAGAACTGGGTCTTCCTCCATCTTTTCGGTGCAGGTCTTCTTGACCCGTGATGCAATGAAGTCTGCTTTGGCCGCAGCCCCCGCAATGCCTTCCAGTTCATCGTCCAGGCTGTCCACTTCAAAAATGTTAACCGGTTCGACGATCCGCTTCACTTCGTCGGCACCGATGTACTTATCGACCATGTTCCGAATCTGGTCTTCGTACTCCTTGTAATCGACCGCCTCGTTGTACCGCTGCTTGACTGCTGCCCGCAGGTTGCGGAAATACTTCATGTCATCGATGTACCGCTGCACGGTCGCTTTCGGCGTCTCCTCATGGAACTTAGCCGACGACATTGCCAGTTGCAGTGTTTTGGAAAACTCGTTCAATGCATCATAGAAGTCTTGCCGAACATCTTCAGGGCGAAGGTGCTGCTGCATCGCCTCCAAGTCCTGCTTGTTCTGGACTCCGCTGAAGACCGACCAGACGTTCGTGTGTCGTTCCTTCAGCTTTGTGATTTCTTCTTCAAGCTGCGTGAATGTCCCTTCGAGGTCTTCCTCGTCGAAGTCACTCAACTTGTCGTACTTCTTGACCGCCTCGTCGAGTGCTCCGAATATGCCTCGGTAATCGACGACCAAACCAAAATCCTTTCCATCGAATAATCGGTTCACACGAGCGATAGCTTGCAGGATGTTGTGATCCCGCAGCCGCTTGTCGATGTACAGCACCGTATTGCAGGGTGCGTCGAAACCGGTCAGCAATTTGTCCACGCAGATGATGATTTCTGGTGTCGGCTTTTTCTCGAAATCGTCAATGATTTGTTCGAGGTACTTTTTCTCGGAGCCATACTCCTGCATCATCCGTTGCCAGAATTGCTGAATCTCTGGCACATCCTCTACTTCGATGGTCTCATTGTCTTCCCGTGTGTCGGGAGCCGAGATGATCACACGAGACGAGACGGCACGCTCTGGGTACTCCTTACCAATGTCCTCGAACAACTGGTGATACTTCAACGCCATCGCCTTACTGCTGACGGCAAACTGTCCCTTGAATTTCGTTCCTCTGAAGTTGCCGCAAAAGTGTGTGACCAAATCAAAAGCTATCTCATACAACCGCTCGGAAGTCTTCGTCAGTTCCTCTTCACGGCGAAACTTCTTCTTGAGGTCAACTTTCTGTTCGTCGGACAAGTCCTTTGTGATCCGGTCGAACCATTTGTCGATGGCCTTTTGGTCGCCGTGAAGTTCCGACATCCGACCTTCGTACAGGATCGGCGTGACTGCCTTATCCTCGACCGCCTGACGCATCGGGTAGGTGTGGATGAACCCACCGAACTTAATGGCGGTACTCTTTTCCTGCTTCAGCAGGGGGGTGCCGGTGAAACCGATGTAGCAGGCGTTCGGAAAGACCTGCTTCATCTTGGCATGAGCCAGCCCATACTGACTGCGGTGGCTTTCATCGACCAAAACGAACACGTTGCTACCCTCGTCCCGCAACTCGTGCGTGGAAGCGGCCGACTCGAACTTGTCGATGATCGTGGTGATGATGTCGGCTTTGCCCTGTGACACCAGTTGCACGAGGTGACTGCCGCTATTGGCTCGTTCCACCGACTTCCGGCAAGCGAGGAAGGTCTTCCAGATTTGCCGGTCCAGGTCAATTCGATCCGTGACGATTACGACTCGTGGATTCCTGATGGTCGGCTCCAGCGACAACGCCTTGGCAAGCATCACCATCGTCAAACTCTTTCCGCTTCCGGTGGTGTGCCAGATCACTCCCCCAGGTCGCTGCTGGTCGCCCTTTGCCTTGGTGACCCTGGCAAGTGTCTCACGGATGGCGAAATACTGCTGGTAACGGGCGACCTTCTTGATATTTTTGTCGAAGACCATGTAACGGTAGGTCAGTTCCAGCAGTCGTTCCGGTCGCAGCAGGCAGTACAGCAACCGATCCTGGGGTGACGGCAACCGCTGCCCCGCCGCCAGAAGCTCCTGCATCTTTGTCACTACCGCAGGTTTCTGGCTCTCGAACATCCGATCAAGCTGTTTGTGGGTTAGGGGAGTATTGACCAGCTTAGCGAGGTTCAGGTCGAGGTCGTCGGCGTGTTCTTCGTTCCAGGTGGACCAGAACTTCTTGGGGGTTCCTGCGGTGCCGTACTTCCCGTGGCTCTGGCAGATCGACGTCAGCAGTTGCGTGTAGACGAACAGACTGGGAATCTCATCCTGTCGCTGGTTACGGAGATGCTGGCTAATGCCGACCTCGACCGCATCCCGTTCATCAGGCCGCTTGCACTCGATGACCGCCAGCGGAATCCCATTGACGAACAGCACGATGTCCGGTCGCCGCAGTTCGTGAGAGGCCGTTCGCTCGACCTCGAACTCGTCGGCGATGTGGTAGACGTTATTCTCCGGCTGTTCCCAATCGATGTATTGAAGCGTGTAGCTCCGCTTGTTGCCGTCGATGGTCTGCTCGATAGCCTTTCCCAGAGTCAGCAAGTCGAATGCCTGCTCGTTGGTTTTCACCAATCCGTCGAAGGGGATATTAGTCAGAGCATCGACGGCGGTCTTGAGGTTGGTCTCGGT
>JBGSIA010000005.1:0-54233 GCA_041751935.1 Pirellulaceae bacterium
AGGCTTTTGCATGGCGTCCGTTCCGAGTGAGTTGTTTGGCCGCGAAACCAAAAACATTCATTAGGACACGGACGCCATTTTCATCCAATAGCAATCTGTGATCTCGCCGCAGGACAGCCTGCTACCAAGCCGACTGCACCCCATAAGAGTTATGCGGAATGACTCACTTCAAGGTGCTTAACACAATCCAAGATCCGTTGTGAATGCTGAAATTTTGTAGTGACTGTTTGTTCCGCTTTAAGAGGTACGTTAGAATGAGCTTGCTAAGATTCATTTATGTTTTAGTAATTAGCGCCCTGTTTTCAGGATTTTCAAAAGCCGCTGATTGCTTCGCTATTGAGTTGACGTACTGCACAGAGGTTGCTCCCGGGCACGTCTGGTGCTCTGGCACTCCTTGCGTCAACAATATGTGTCCGGGCCGACACTTATGAAGAGGCACCCTCTTGGAACCCAATAGACCAACTGTCGTTGACCGCACCTGCGCCGACGTTTGATCTTTTTCAGGGTTATCCAGTCAAGTGCCGAGTGAAATACCTCTGGGAGTATTGCACTCCCGGCGGGCAGTTATGCGACCAGGAGTATCCGGAAGGAGGTAGCATCTATGACAACGGCGAGGAGTTCGAGATTTGGACAAGCTACGCTGGATATCGGCTGTGCAATCAAGAATAGACTGTCAATAGATGCAAAGCCCCTCGCTAAGGTGCGACATGTATAGAATTGCTGTTACATTTCTAGTAGCGAACTTCGTGTTCCCGCTCGCTGGAAAGTCGGAAGATGCTGAGAAGGGCAGTGAGTATGCCAGTTCGCTTCTCCGTCTTATCCACGAGAATGCCGCTTCAATCGTGTCTTATGACGTTTCCATTAAGGAGCAACGACTTAAGGCACCACCTGGAAGAGACGTAGAATTAGGGCGGCGAAAGGCAAGGCTGCTGTGGTCTGAAGGTTCACGAGAATGGCTGTACGCCACCGTTGGTGAGACGGAGAGAGCGGGGGCGAATGAGGACGTCCAATCTGGATGGACCGCCGCACTGTATGGAGAGCGAAAAGATTGTTTTTTCGCGAGTAGTCGAGGTTTTAGAACAGTTCGCTGCGAAGAGATTGAGTTGGTACGGAACCGACTGGGATGGCCAGATTTCTCGACTTTGGGATTGGTTGCTTATCCCCACTGGCGTACTGCAAATACGAGCGAAACGATTGAGCAAATGCTGGTGCCTTCCGATAACCTTACCGCTCTTGTGGTCAATTCTTCAACAGTCACCGTTACGTACCGCTCTGAAATAAGAAAGGGTGTGACCATAATTCAAGTGTGGAATATAGACACAGATAAATATGTTCCGCTTGTAAGAAAGTCGTTCGTAGAGGAGGAAGGATATCCACGATACTTGAAAGCTCAAGAAACGTACGAGTGGGAAAAAGCAGGAAGTGTGTTTGTGCCAAGAAGGATTGTATGTGATGTTTTACAATCATTACGAGGGGAACATGGCGAGAGAGTCGATTATGAAGTTTCCACTGAAACGGAGTTTGACTGGAGATCGTTAAATAAAGCAATCGACGTCGAGCAGTTCAGAAAGGAAAGTATTGACTCGATCGAGAAGATTCGGGCACTGGTAAGTTGGGAGCATTAGAAAAACAGCGGCACTAGTCGTTTTCCAACGGTGAGAGCGACGGACGGGGAGGCAGTGCAGACAAATCCAGCGTCGAGCGTTTCGCCTGTTTCGCTTCCACCGCCCCGCTGAAAATTTCATGCGCAACTAGAACAAGCATGCCAAACATGAGCGGCAGAATGTAATAAATTAGACGAAAAATTAGGACCGAGGCGAGTACGCTGTCGCCGACAGTTCCTTTGAGCAAGTTCAGCAGAATGACCTCCAACACACCAAGTCCGCCCGGAATCTGGGTGATCAGCGAAATGGCGATCGCCACGAGAAAAGCACCCAGGACGACTGCGAACGGCACGACGGCAGTTCCAGGTAAGACGAGATAGAGAGCCGTCGCGGAAATCAGTAGGTCCACGGCGGCGACACACGCTTGAACTGCCATCAAACCGGGGGTCGGCGGCCGCAAGTGCAGCTCACCAATCGGCCATGGCTTTCGCCAGACAAAACAGACCACGGCGTACGCAATTCCAAGTGTCAACAGAATCGCCCCCAGCGTGCGAGTGCCAATCGGCAAACTTAGATGCGGCGGCAGGTCCACGGGAACCCAGATCAACACCACGCCGCCTAAAAACCAAATGCCGCTCCAAAAGGTCAAGCCATTGATCGCGATCAACGATACGATCTGACGGGCCGACAGCCCCCAACGACCGTAGAACCGAAAACGAATCGGGGCTGCGGCAAGCAACGTTCCCAAATTATTGCCCAGGCTAAATCCCAGAAAGGCGACGAGCGATACGCGACGCAGCGGCAACGAGCGACGAATGTACCGCAGTGCCAAGATGTCGTAGCCGATCAGCAACACGTAGTTCATCGCGGTCAGGAAAACAGCGAACACCAAGAAAATGGGTGGAACACTGGTGACTCCCGCAAGAAAATCTTCTCGCGAGATGGACATGGCTTCATGGATCAGCAACCGCACTGCCAGAGCGAACAGTGCCAAGGCGAATACCGGACCAGCGACCGCTCGCAGTTTTCGATTGCCCAACAGGTTTGGTTTGCTCAAGCGAGGGTCGCCCGTGAAAGGGAATAAATACGGAACGCTATTTTCGATCGCTCCCGGCAAACTGCAAGCCCAGCGGGCTTGGCGAACGCGAACGGTTAGTGAACACTACGGGACCGGAACCGGAAATTCATCATTAGCGGTCAGCCGCCACGCCAACGTAGCTTCAATGCCATGAAAACAGTACGCCACGAATTAGTCGTTTTGGGAGGGGGCCCAGCTGGGTACGTCGCCGCTATTCGGGCTGCCCAGTTGGGCATCAACACCGCCTGTATCGATGATAATCCGCGATTTGGCGGCACGTGTTTGCGTGTGGGGTGCATTCCCAGCAAGGCCCTGCTCGAATCCAGCCACTTGTACGAAGAAGCCAAACATCGATTTGCTGAACACGGGCTGAAAGTCGGTGATTTGCAGTTGGATCTTACGGCGATGATGGCCCGCAAGACAAAAATTGTCGACACGCTTACCGGAGGCATCGACCTGCTGTTCAAGAAGCGAGGCGTCACGGCGTATCGCGGTCGAGGCAAGCTGCGTGACAACGAATCGGTGCTGGTTCAGGGCGACGAACCGGTGCTCCTCCAAGCAGACCAAATCTTGATATGTACTGGCAGCCGACCGGCAAAGCTTTCCAGTGTTCAAGAGGACGGAGATCGTATCGGCAACAGCACGACCGCGCTCTCGTTTCCGGATGTTCCCGAGAGACTGGTCGTGATCGGTGGCGGTTATATCGGATTGGAACTGGGTAGCGTTTGGAATCGACTGGGCAGCCAAGTCATCGTGCTGGAAGCACTCGATCGCATCCTGCCAGGTATGGACAACGAACTGGCACAACTGGCTCATCGAACGTTCGCGAAGCAGGGCATTGAATTTCGTACTGGGACTTTGGTTGAGTCCGCAACGCGGGCTGGCGACAAGTGCGTGGTGGCCATCAAGGGCGGTGAGAGTATCCAGTGTGACCGTGTGCTGTTGGCTACCGGTCGCAGTCCAGCGACAAACGACATCGGACTGGAAGCTGTCGGAATTGAAACCGATCGGCGTGGATTCATTCCAGTGAACAAACACTTCGAGACTTCAACGCAGGGCATTTATGCAACTGGTGACTGTATCGGAGGCGCGATGCTTGCTCATAAGGCAATGGAAGAAGGTGTCGTGTGCGTCGAGCAGATGGCTGGAATAAAAAGTCATGTCAATTACGACGTCATCCCGGCAATCGTCTACACCCATCCGGAGATCGCGACAATCGGCAAAACCGAAGAGCAATTGAAGGAGGCTGGGATTGAGTATCGTAAGGGCGTCTGTCCCTTTGGGGCCAACGGTCGCGCGAGAACATTGGGCGAACCTGATGGTCGCGTGAAGATTTTGGCGGACGCGACCAGTGATCGCGTGCTCGGGGTGCATATCATTGGCGCTCGAGCCGGAGACATCATCGCCGAAGCGGCCGCAGCGATGGAGTTTGGAGCCAGCAGTGAGGATATCGCCAGAACGTGTCATGCGCACCCGACTCTGGCCGAAGCAATGCACGAAGCGGCTCTCGCCGTGGACGGGCGAGCTATCCATACGGCATAGCGATGTTTGCCGGTAGTTGATGTTGCCGCGAATGGCATGTAATGCGGCGATTTGCGGCGTCAACTCCGAGAATTGCGGGGGCTGGTTCAATTTCCGCCGATCTTTCTATAATCTGCCGTATTCGCGAGTGCCCGTTGGTTGGCACCTCCCGCATGCACATTCTTTGGAGATGAACCTACAGTGGCTATCCGCGTTGGTATTAATGGCTTCGGTCGAATCGGTCGTATGGTGTTTCGCGCGTCGGTAAATCGCGACGATATTGAAGTTGTCGGCATCAATGACTTGCTCGATGTCGATTATCAGGCCTACATGCTCAAGTACGATTCCGTTCACGGACCTTTCAAAGGTGAAGTGTCCACCAAGGGTGGTCATCTGGTGGTCAATGGCAAGGAGATCCGAATTACGGCGGAGAAGGATCCCGCCAAGTTAGCTTGGGGAGACATCAAGGCTGACATCGTGGTCGAGTCAACAGGATTCTTTTTGACCAAGGAATCGGCACAAGGTCACGTTGATGCGGGCGCGAAAAAAGTCGTTATGTCGGCGCCGCCAAAAGACGACACACCCATGTTTGTCATGGGGGTGAACTGTGACTCGTATGCTGGCCAGCAATTTGTCTCCAACGCTTCCTGCACCACAAACTGTTTGGCACCCTTGGCCAAGGTGCTCCACGATAACTTCGGCATCAAACGAGGTTTGATGACCACGGTTCACGCCACAACGGCGACACAGAAAACCGTTGACGGTCCGTCGGCAAAGGATTGGCGTGGCGGTCGCGGAATTCTCGAGAATATCATTCCCTCCAGCACCGGTGCTGCCAAAGCTGTGGGCAAAGTCATTCCAGAACTCAATGGAAAATTGACCGGGATGGCATTCCGCGTGCCCACCAGCGATGTTTCAGTTGTTGACTTGACGGCTGAGTTGGAAAAAGAAGCTACTTATGAGGATATCTGCAAAGTCATGAAGGCTGCTTCGGAAGGCAAGATGAAGGGTATCATGGGATACACCGAAGACAGTGTCGTATCCACAGACTTCCGTACCGATCCGCGGACTTCCATTTTTGATGCTGGTGCTGGTATCCAATTGGACAAGACGTTTGTGAAGCTCGTCTCGTGGTATGACAACGAGTGGGGCTACTCCAACAAGGTTTGCGATCTGGTTGCCAAGATCAGCCGCTAAAAAAGTACCCAAGAATAAGTTTGTTGGCTTATCGCACGTAGCAGCGTCTCTCCGAGACGCTGCTTGCCGCGAGTCTCGGAGAGACTCGCCTACGCGTCTTGCTCATTGATTTACACATTGTTGCTCTTAGCTCAGTTGAGTAACCACTCAGTGCTTATCGTCTTCGACGACGTTATCGCCGGGTTTCTCTTCATCCATCATGTCGCTTAATTGGGCGAACCAATCATCGTCGTCGTCATCGACGACGGTGGATGTGATATCGTCGATGCCAATCGTTTGTTGTGATTCTGCGGTCTCCTCAGGTGGGTTGTCCGGTACGACAGTATCCTCGTCGTCGATTTCCCACTCGTCGACATCATCGTCTGAGTCCGACATCAAATCAGCGTCCGCAAGTTCGTCGTCCATGCCATTGCCTACCGGAAGCACCAATTCCCCGGTGGATGGATTCGATATCATTTGCAATGATTCTTCGTCTGGAGAGAACGACCCGTCGCCGGTGAGCATCCGTATTTTAGGACTTGGTTCATCGGAGTCATCGTCAAGTGTAAGATGCTCCGGTGAGTCAGGCTGGTTCGCACCGGAACCAGAATCATCTTGGTCATCGCGAGGATTTTCATTGGCATCCCAGGTCTCTTCGATGGCTTTGTGAACAGTCGCCATATTGGTTGATTCATCGGAGGACGATTCTCCCAGTAGGTCACCAACGTTAAGGGGTTCGGAATCGAATTCTTGCTCAACGTGGTCTAATCCCAATGCTGTGGCGATATCCGAGACATTGCGCAACTGGACGTCTTCGATTCCCAGAGACTCAACCTCATCATCGGTGGGAGAAGCGTCCAATTCGGCGCGCTCGGGAACGTCGTCTGGCGAATCGAATTGCCAGTCGGAATCCTCGTCGGCGGTGGCGAAAGCTTGCGGCATGATCTCGGTATCGAGTTCCTCCGCTGGTTCCTGAAGAACGGTGGCAAACGCATCGGCTTGACTTTCAGCGTCGTCGTCGCCGTCCCAATCGGACTCATCAGCCTCGTTGGGCTCATCTGAATCCGAGCTTGAAACTGTTTTCACGGGCTCAATGTTTTGGTCAAGAGGTTCGACGATGGTAGCATACCCATCCAGATCCATTTCACTCGCATCATCGTTGAGCTCGTTGGAATCGTTGGAATCGAGTTCCGAATCGTCGTCCTCAGCACCGGTGACCGATCGTGCGGCTATCCGCTCAGGTATCTCTTCGCCGGATGGAGCCCCAGAGGATTGCTGTGGATCCGACTCAGAAATCCATGTCGAAAGCGAATCGTTCGTCAATTCCGAGGCAGTGGTCGGTTCTTGATCGAAGTCACTCAGCGGCGATTGAGCACCAAACTCGGTGGTCGCGTATGGATCGCTCTCGGGGTCGACAATGTCAAAATCATCCGGCTCAGGCTCCGCCAAATTGTCGGAGACGAGTTCCATGACATACTGCTCGTCGTCTGACACCTCTTCTTCGGGCATATCGTCGGCAGAATTCACCGCGCCCAAGGCGGAAGCTGCGATCCCAGAGAAACCTGCGACAGCGACACCGGCGAGGGACGCAAGTGACTCCGCATCCGCTTGTTCGGACCATTCGTCGACGATCGCGACGTTTTGCTCAGCAGGAACCTCGGCACGAATCTTCGAGGTGTCGGGGCGAGGGAAAATTTCGTCAACATTATTTCGTAAAATTTGGCGTCCCAATTCGATGGCACGTTCTTCGCTCCAGCCGTTACGGCGGACAAAATTTTCGCTCAATACATCCGCGAGCGTTCGTCGATACATATCGAACTTCGGCCAAACGAATTCAAGTTTGTAGGCGTCGCTGTAGTAAGCAATTTGTTTTGTCTGAGGGACCGCCTCTAACCGTGCGGCACAATCGCGGGCGATGAACGATGGCGTATTGCTGTACCACCAGTGTCCACTGGTGATAACGTTGGGAAAGATCCAAGCGTAGGAAACGAGTTCTTGGTTGGTAACGCTGGCAAGCACCGAAATGGGAAACTTGACGTTCGGAAAGGCATTCAGCATTTCACGATACTGAATTAGCGAAACGCGGCTGTCATACAAGTCCTGGCCTTGATAGACACCCTCAGCATAAACCGCACGGTTAACTCCGATCATCAAGTCAAACGGCAGACCGAATTGGTCGCACAGTTCCGCAAGAGTCCAGAACACGCGGCGAGAAAGTGCATCTCGATGCGCCGGGTCAGCTTCGATTCCGTGTCGCAGTACATGGTCCAGCGCCGTTGCCGCGCGTCCATCGGGAACGGCGGCAGGCGAGAAACTGGGTGGCAATGATATAGCACACGCTCTTGCGCCGCGCGACACAAAGTGTTCGAACCGTCGGGTCAACGCTTCGCGAAGTGAAGCCAATGAACCGTCCAATTCGATACCGGAGGCATGGGAAAGCCGCTGCCGTACAGTGTCCCTGCCGAGGTGAAAGACGAGTTCGTCGGTCCTCAAGCAGGGAATGTAGATGTCCGTATCGAAGCCAGACAAATCGTCGTCAAAATCATTGGTCAGAAAGACGGCTTCGACGTTGCTATGATCGAGGACCATTTGCGGCCACTCGGCGGTGTTCATGCGCGATTCAGCGGCATCATACAGATCCTCCCAATTGGACGCATCGATTCGATCCGCGTCGAAGCCGTAAAACGTGCGACAGAGCTCCACCAACCAACGGTACTGCGCCGTGTTTTCAATCGTGGGGAGTTTTTCGACCAGGCGTGAAACCAATTCCCTGGGACCGATTCCCGCTTCCTCGATCCGGTCCTTGGGCATTCCGGCCGAATGCGCCAGTTCGGTGTAGTAGTGATACCCAAGGAGATCGGCCAGCGTGTG
This sequence comes from Pirellulaceae bacterium, assembly GCA_041751935.1. Taxonomy (GTDB): domain Bacteria; phylum Planctomycetota; class Planctomycetia; order Pirellulales; family Pirellulaceae; genus JBBSJZ01. The sequence goes on from JBGSIA010000005.1 coordinate 8,251, forward strand.
CGATGCCGGGTCGTGGGGATTGATGTGTGTATGGGGGTCGATTAATCGGATCGCGGACAGAGCCTGATAGATCGATTCGCTGACTTGGGAAGACATGGCCCAGGTGATCGTTGCAAGCGGAGAGGGGTGAGTGAAAATCGGTGCCCACAGGATACTCCGTTTGCGAGCACAGCGGGCAGCTAAGCATGCGGAAATCTGGTGGGCCCGGGGGCCTTCAGCCCGGCTGAGCTTGCCGCATGGGTGGTTTGTGTGGCGCCAGCAAACGTGAACTTTGCTGGAATGGGCCGAAATTTAGTTGCTTTTTGAGGTGGTCCTATCGCTAAAATGGTATTTGCGAAGATTTCAGGTATGGTGTCTTCGTAGTGTTTGGTTTTCGCGGTTCATCGCCGCCGATGACCTTCCGCCCATCCTTCCCGGCGAAATGGTTTCCATGGATCGCGAACTTTCGATTTTACCACACGGCGATACAGATTCGGCAACACTCTCGCAGCAAGTAATCGTTTCGTCGCCACTGCCGGTCCAGCAGGACATCGCCCTCGTGGGCATTCTCCCAGAGCCAGTAAATGAAACCCTTGTGGAAGCAACAGAATCATCCAAAGTCACGGAGGTGCTGAAAACCAAAAACTTTGGCCGAGCGGTCTCGCGAACGCGCATGCGAAAACGCAGTGACGCGATTACCCAAAGTTTGATGCTGCTGGTCACGATGGTGTTGATGCTGCTTGCTGCGAGATTCGCAGTTCCTGAGATTGTCGAGGAGGTTCGGTATGCTTGGCACCGTGGAGAGTTGCGTGCGGAGTACGAGAGCGGTGCCGAGGGGCTGCGCAATGTATCTCTGGATACGCTAAGTGATGCCTATCAAATGGTCACTGCTGCGGTGGGACCAAGCGTGGTTCACATTGATGTTCGTCGACCGGTTGCGCGTACTGAGTCGGATCTCGTCAATTTGCTTGCCGCTGAACCTCTACCGAGTTCGGATCAGGGCAGTGGTGTGATCATTGATCGCGAAGGTTACTTGTTAACGAATCGTCATGTGATCGCAGACGGCAATGACATTACCGTCACCCTGAGCGATGGACGGCGAATGCCAGCAGCGATCGTAGGAACCGACGCGCTCACCGATCTAGCAGTATTGAAGATATCTGCCAGTCGCTTGATTCCGATACCTTGGGGCGACAGTGATCGCTCTCGCGTTGGGTCGCCAGTCTGGGCAGTCGGCAGTCCGTTTGGATTGGACCGCACGGTGACGTTTGGAATCCTTAGCGGTAAGCATCGAATGGTACGGGCGAGTACTCAGTACCAGGACTTTATGCAAAGTGATGTTGCCGTTAATCCCGGCAACAGTGGTGGCCCGCTTGTCGACGCTCGCGGCACATTGATAGGCATCAATACGGCGATCGTCGGCGATACTTATCAGGGCGTCAGTTTTTCCATCCCCAGCAACGTAGCTCGGCAGGTTTATGAACGACTCAAGGCCAGTGGCCGCGTCGAGCGAGCTTGGTTGGGTGTTGCCTTGGCGGAAGAGGTACCCGACGAATTGCACTTTGGCGATGACGCTCGCGTTCGTGGAGCACTGGTGACGGGACTGGCTCACGCTCAATCACCAGCGGCTATTGCTGGATTGGAAGTGAATGACGTGATATTGAGCGTCGATCACGTTGAAGTCCGAGATCGTGGCCACTTAATGAGACTCATCGGCGACTCTCCGGCAGGTGCTACCGTGCGATTGAAAGTCCAGCGAAACAAGACCAAAATTGAAATACCCGTCGCCTTGGGCCACCGTCCGGCGGACGAATGATCGATAGCGGCCAAAATAGGCACGTTTTAACTATCGAGCCCCCACCTAAAAACTTCCCGGAAAATCTGTCTACAGTTTGATGATGCAACTTAAATTCGTAATTCTGCTTTGTATTGTTTGTTCAATTCCATCAGCGGCATATGCCGAATCGGTCAATAAAACGAGCGTTGGCATATCTAGAGAACAACCGACCGAAGGTCCATTCGTGAAAGTGGATGACGGCTTCATGGTGCCCTATACCGAAAAGATTCCTGGCACCGATGTCACATTCAAAATGATTCCTTTGCCCGGTGGCACTTACAAGATGGGAAGCACCGACGCGGACCCAGGGCATCAAGAGGACGAGGCTCCTCAAATCGAAGTTTCCGTCAAACCGATGTGGGTTGCGGCGACGGAGGTCACTTGGTCTCAATACAAAGAATACATGCGGCTATACTCGATTTTCAAAGACTTTGAGTCGCGAGGTGAGCGGGCCGTGACGGCAGATAAAATGGTCGATGCGATCACCGCGCCAACACCGCTATATGAGCCGACTTTCACGTTCGAATATGGTGAAGAACCTGAGCAACCTGCCGTCACCATGACTCAATACGCCGCTCAGCAATTCACTAAATGGATCAGCCGCGTCAATGGCGTTCAGTACCGTTTGCCCACCGAAGCCGAATGGGAGTACGCCGCTCGCGGCGGGACGACGACAGCTTACAGCTGGGGTGACGATCCCGAGCAAATTGACGAATACGCGTGGTACTTTGACAACGCGGATTCTGGTCCCTTGCCCGTCGGCACCAAGAAACCCAATCCGTTTGGCTTATATGATATGCACGGCAATGCTGCTGAATGGACCATCAACCAATACAGTCAAGACGGATACGCGACGTTCGCAGACAAACAAGGAATCAACGCAACGGATGTTGTGCTGTGGCCGGAGACGGCGTCTTCATGTGTTGTTCGTGGTGGCAGCTGGGAAATGGATCCCGAGCAACTTCGTAGTGCCTCGCGACTTGCCAGTGACGATGAGGTCTGGAAGGATTCCGACCCCAATTTTCCTCGCAGCCCCTGGTGGTTTACGGACGATCCCGCGCGTGGTGTCGGCTTCCGTGTTTTTCGCTCCTACAAGCCATTGAGCGAAGAGCAAATGGTGCGATTCTGGGAGGCGAACGCCGACGATGCCAAGGGTGACATTGAATCGCGATTGAGCAGCGGCCGGGGCGGATTGGGGCTAGTCGACCAGACGCTGCAAGAAGCGATTAAAAAGCTTCAAGAATAACTGCCGCCCTGGTGCTAACGGCTGCTTTTGGGTACAAGCTCAGGAGCAAGGTCCATCGCGACAAAACCCTTCGCATGGTCGTCACTCGCCTTACCTCCACCTTTCTCCCATTCCGAACTGCCGTGTACGAAACGATTGCCTTGGTAGGTGCCACCGGTGCCGTCGGTCGCATCGTCTTGCAACAATTGCAACAACGAGAATTCCCGCTTCGTCGACTCAAGCTACTTGCTTCCTCACGAAGCGTGGGCCAGGAGATACATTTTGCTGGCCAGACACTGAAAGTTGAACTGCTCGAACCAGGGGCATTTAAAGGTATCGATTTGGTGATCGCCAGTACCCCAGATGAAGTATCAGCAGAGTTCACGCCTTGGGCTATCCAGGCCGGTGCTGTGGTCGTCGACGAGAGCGCGTATTGGCGAATGGATCCGAAAGTGCCGCTAGTCGTTCCCGAAGTGAATCCAGATGCTGTTGACAATCACCATGGAATCATCGCTAGTCCAAACTGCAGTACGACACAGATGGTGGTTGCCCTTGCACCGCTGCATCGCGCCGCACGCGTTCGTCGTGTTGTTGTCAGTACCTATCAGGCGACAAGTGGTGCTGGGTTAGCGGGCAGTGAGGAACTCAACAGTAGCACTCGCAGTGCACTTGCCGGACAAGTGCATCCGCCCCAGACGTTCGCGCACCCGATCGGTTTTAATTTGATCCCACATATTGGATCGGAAAAGTATGAAGGTTACACCAGCGAAGAAATGAAAATGGTGTACGAGACTCGCAAGATTATGGGCGACGACGAGATTCAAGTTTGTCCAACTTGCGTTCGCGTTCCCGTTGCGATTGGACACAGTGAATCGATCCTTGTGGAAACCGAGCGTCCACTCAGCGTCGAGGAAGCACGCGAGTTGTTTCTCGCTGCTGAAGGCGTGACGGTGATCGATGATCTGGCGAACAAGAAGTATCCCATGCCACGGGACTGTGATGGCAAGGACGATGTGTTCGTGGGTCGGATTCGCAAGGACATCAGTGGAGGCGGTGGGATTGCTTTTTGGTGCGTAAGCGACAACCTGAGAAAGGGTGCCGCGACCAACGCAGTTCAGATCGCTGAATTGATGGTTCGCCGCAGTGCGAGTGTGCGAAGCTAGCCATGTGATGCCGCGCACGTTTCAACTTACTCTTGCTTATGATGGGACCGCGTATGCCGGTTGGCAGGTCCAGCCGGGGCAAGACACGATCCAGTCGAAGCTGGAATCGGCGCTGCGACTGGTTACTGGGGAATCGATCGCGGCCATCGGCAGCGGTCGCACGGATGCTGGAGTGCATGCGATCGCTCAAGTTGCGACTTGTACGATCTCCCGTTGGCGAGCTCCGGCCGAAGCGCTGCGCGCGGCGCTCAATCGCTACCTGCCGCCTGACATCGTTGTAGTGCTGGTTCGCGATGCGCCCGATTCGTTGCATGCAATTCGAGACGCCATCGGCAAGCGTTATCGATACCAGTTGCAAGTAGGCGGCGTACGCGATGCCTTCGATTATCGCTATCGCTGGCATATTCATGTTCCACTCCATTTGGATTCGATGCGCAAGGCGGCGGCGATGTTGGTGGGCGTCCATGATTTCGCCAGTTTCCAGGCGGCTGGCAGCGAGCGAAAAACAACGGTTCGCCATGTTCGCGAGTTGCTGATCATGGACGAGTCCAACGCGACTCACCCGGGCATGCTTGTCGCCGTTGAAATCGAGGCGGATGGATTCTTATACAACATGGTGCGCAACATCGTCGGTACGCTGGTAGAAGTGGGACGTGGCAAACGCGATCCGGCGTGGGTTGTCGATGTGTTGACGTCGCGAAACCGTACGTTGGCTGGCCCTACCGCGCCACCTCATGGGCTGTTCTTGAAACGTGTCGATTACGCGGAATTTGCATAGCCAGAAGGTTTTTGCAAACGCTTGCTAAAGACTCTTCAAATCTTAACATTTAAACCGCAATGAACCGGGTTTAATGGTGGCATCATTCACTTTGCTACTTCGCAGTTTTTTCTGCCGACTGATAAGCTAGAGCAGCAGAACGATGATCGTTATCGACCTCTAGGAATTCAACGTGCCCGCAGTTGCGACCCCCGCTATGTCTGGCGAATCATTCACCACAAACTCCGCACCAAATCTCGACGAGGAGACTAAATCATTCGTCAAGCGAGCGCTCGCGGCTGGGTTGGTGGATATCGATGAAGTCAAAAAAGCCGTCGCTTCGCTAATGCTAGCTGAGCATACAACCTTTGATCCAAAACTGATCGCGACCGGACTGGTGGGCACTGGTGCGTTAACAACATGGCAGGCGAACAAACTGCTTGCCGGAAAGAGCAAAGGTTTTTATTTAGGCAGCTATCGCTTGCTGCGACCGCTGGGCAAGGGTGGGATGGGCGTCGTTTATCTGGGCGAGCACCATGTGATGAAGCGGTTGATGGCGTTGAAGATTTTGCCAGCCGAATCGCTTGCCGACGAGCGACGTATTCAACGATTTAAAGAGGAGGCACGAGCGTCGGCCCAGTTGGATCATCCAAATATCGTTCGAGCTTACGACTTTGCCGAAACTGCCGATAAGATTTATATCGTGATGGAGTTCATCGACGGAGTGGACCTGCACTACGCCGTTGCCCGCGATGGTGTGATGACGATACCCATGGCAATTGATGCGGTGATGCAGGCTGCCAGTGGACTGGCCCACGCGCACCAGCGCGGGATCATTCACCGCGACATCAAGCCATCCAATTTGTTGCTGCGCAGCGATGGCGTCGTCAAGGTCAGCGACATGGGGCTGGCTAGAATCGGATGGTCCGATCCGAGTGATATCGAGGGCCGCAAGCGGTTGATGGGGACTGCCGACTTTGTGGCCCCCGAGCAAGCGATCGATAGCCGAAGCGTCGATGCTCGCGCGGATATCTACTCACTCGGCTGCACGCTGTATTACTTGCTCACCGGACGACCGCCATTTACCGGTTCCAGCGTCGCCCAGCGACTGGCACAACACCAGGCGACGCCGCCGCCGGACGTTCGCCAAGTCCGTAAGGACTGTCCTGCATCCGTCGCTGAATTGACAATGCGAATGATGGCCAAGCGACCTGAAGAGCGCCCAGCATCGGCCCAAGAATTAATCGCCCAACTGAGGCGACTGAGCGGAATCAAGTCGGACTCGCCGTCCAGGAATTTGAGCCGAGTCGCGCCGGCTGGTGACACTGCGGTCGACGATTCGCTGTACCAGGCAACAATCGACGATTCATCGTTATCAAGCGACGGCGAAGTTCCAGTCGTTGCTGTGGTTGACGATTTTGATTTCGGGGCATTGCCACCCATGAACATGGTCACGACCAAGGTGATTCCAGCGATGAAACCGCCGCCGCAGGCAGCACCCAAGCCCGTCGGTACGGCGCAGCCCAAGCGATCGGTTGCGAATGCAGGAAGGGGGGCAGACAGCCAGCAATTGCTTCTTGGCGTGGGCCTAGCGATCGCCGTACTAGCCTTGCTGGCTACCTTGGGCATTACGGCGTATACTCTGGTCAAGCCCCCCGAAACCGCTCCGGCAACTATTAAATCAATGGAAGGCGAAGGTGGAGGCAACGTAATTATTATTCGAAAGTAATCGCGTTTTGTAAGCGATTTGCTTCTCCCTTCCTTCTCACGCTAGGTCGCTGAATTGATGCTCGTCCAGCTTGTCTTAGCGACGGGAAGCAACGCTGGACTCGCGGCGCCGCTGCAGCGAGGGTACTACATGATTGGCCGACATCGTGAGTGTCAAATACGGCCCAAAACGCGATCTGTTAGTCGGCGCCATTGCTTATTGTTCCATGATGAGCAGGCCTTGCGAGTCCTTGACCTGGGCAGCACCAGCGGAACAAAAATCAATGACATACTCATCGAGCCGCGTTGCTGGCACGAGTTGTCTTCCGGCGATACTTTACGGCTGGGAAAAACTGTATTTACAGTGTCGATTGCCGAGCCATCTCCGAACGAATTTTCTCGCTCGACGGCTGAGTCTGCCAAGATTCCTACCACGTTAGACGCAAAACAGAAACCGCTTTCTCGGCCGAAAGTGGAAACACAACCGGTTGCCAAGGCGCAAATGGCTAATTCCGGTTCGACCATCCGTCAAACGCCACAAGTCGCTGGTATCGTTTCTGGGGAAGCTTGGCAGGATTTTGACGTTGCCGGTTTCCTAGAAAACGCTGATACTCAAGATCGTGAATTGCGGTACGCCTCGATCCGCGAACAGGATGCAGTTCGACGAGCGAAGCAACTAGAAGACGACGAAGACCTGGATGATGATTCGGATGTGTTTGATGACACACCCCTAGAGTCTGATGAAACAACGTTGCTGGATCATAATTCAGCGATCGGCAAAGCCGGATCTCACGCCAGCGGGACACCCGCATCTGGGAAAGCCGCAGCATTGGGTAAAGCTTCGCTGAACGGTTCTGCGGGACCATCACGACCACGTCTGGCACCCAAAGCGAAACCTTCTTCACGCCTTCCCTCCATTTCGATTGATTTGGAGCAGGTCAAGACCTACGCTGCTGTCTTGCTCACATTGATGGTTCTCAGCTACGCCGCTTACGCTGCCTATCGTTTTGTTCAAGGCACGCCAGCGAACGTCGTCGAAGGTATTGATTGATCAACGACGACGCAGGGCGCGTCGGGCCACTTTATCTCTGACTGGCATCTTCAACGCTGGAGTTGTCCGCATCGCAAACCAGTCGAGCCTCATGTCCCAACAGTGCCTCGGGTTGGACATAACCGTCTATCTGGTTGGATTGGTCGGTATCGTTTATTCTGAAATACTTAATGTCGCTGATGCTCCTTATTGACGGATACAATTTGATCGCGCCGGTGGCTGCGCCAGCACGAGGTCCGGCCGCTTGGTTACATCGCGAACGCAAACTGCTGCTCGATAGGTTGGCGAAGCATTTGCCACATCGAGTACGCAATCGTTGTTGCGTAGTTTTTGACGCCGCCGCTCCCCCCTTGAACGCATCCAATCGATATGAACTGGACGGCATTGAAGTGCGATTTGCCGTCGACTACGCCGAAGCCGACGACTTGCTTGAAGAGTTGATTGCTACACACACTTCGCCCAAGCAACTTGCCGTGATCTCGTCCGATCATCGCGTTCAAGCCGCCGCCAGGCAGCGCGGGGCGACCGTGTTCGAATCCCAACTTTGGTTGGACGATTTGCTTTGCGGACGTGTTAGCCTAGCGACGCTGCCAAAGAATCAGCTCGCCGCGCGAGAACAGGAACCAGAAGCTGTAAAACCCAACACGCCAGTCGACAAGGAAGAACTCGACGACTGGCTACGAGAATTTGGCTTCGACGATTCCTGAGCGGTTCAAAAAACGAGTGCTAGGAACGTCCAGCCGATTGTGCTTCACGAGCATCGGACTCGCTCGCCGCCGCCGCTTCGCTCGCTGTGGGAGCGAATTGTTCGCTGATTCGCGTTACTTCGCCAACAACCGTGAAGGCAGCTCGCAGTTCTAGAGGCGAAAACCAGCGAATTGAGCCCGTGTACTTGCTTTCGACGCGATTTTTGGCGGCCAGTTCATCCCAAGTCATGTTATCCATCAAGTGCCACGCGGCTGCCTGGGCAGTATTTTGAGCAACTTGCCCATTGCCCAGAGCCTCGCACAATGCGTGAACGCGGCTATCCTTGGTGACCTTTTCCAATGGCACAATTGTGTACGCCATTTTCGGGTTTGGATCAGGCTTGCCGTGTTCCAAGCAAACGGTCGTAGCCGCGAACTTCTGCATCCGCTCTGGCGGAATTCGCATGAAACCGCCGCCCATTCCACCTCCACCCATTCCACCGCCCATTCCACCTCCCATGCCGCCGCCCATTCCACCGCCGCCACCCATTGCTTGACCACCGCCGCCGCCCATGCCACCGCCACCCATGCCGCCGCCCATGCCACCCATTCCGCCACCCATTCCGCCCATGCCTTGAGCTAATACAGGAACGCCTGCGAACGCAGCCGGAATGCGGACGTTGATCGGTTGATCAGTCAGGTTCTTAACCAAAATGTTCGCTTTGGTCGCATTTTGAGGGATAAACTTCACCTCAACTTGACCGGCGTCCATCGCCGTAAATAGTTCCAACGGAACAACGGCTGGGTCAACAACCGTGTCAGCCGCTGACACGGTTGACAGTGAGACGGCCGAAAGCAGCATCAAGCTGACTGTCGGGATGACGAAACGGCGGGAAATTCGTGGCGCACAAGTCACAGGAACGTTCCTTGAAAGAATGGAAAGAGGTTGCCTCGTCCGGCGAGTTTTAGAAAAGTTTCGAAAAGTCGACGGACCTAATTGTTATCGGATGAGGCGGGTCCGGCGCAATCCAACGAACTTGGTGGTCGTCATATGACCTCAAGCTCGCTTCCCCAGGAAAACGTGGACTTCCGATAGCTATGCCTCAGGATACTTGCTTGACAAGCCCAATCCAAGTGGAAAATCTCGATTGTTGTTCGCTCGTGACCCAATTTGGCCTAAGAAGGTATATTAATCGTACAGCCGGAACCCGATTTTGCTCGCTGGCCCCTGACGCCCCGGTTACCGAAATCAGCCGTCCATTCGCCTTGTCTGCCGTGAGTCGTCACTTGGAATTTGCGTCGTTCACAGTTCAATGCCCGACCTGTTCTAGTCGACTGAGAGTCCAGGACCCCAATCTCATCGGCTCGATCGCTAGCTGTCCGAGCTGCCATTCGATGGTTCAAATTGATCGGCCGCCCGACGATACAACCGAGCAATTTCCCGGTCGCCTCGCCACCGATCGACGACTCGTTGCCGGTGACAGTGTGGATAGCCAAGCAATCACAGCCGAGTCCGAGCAACCCGAAGACGCCAATTCACTGGGCGTCGGCCCAGGCGGTTTTGCGCAAACTCGCGATACGCCTCCACCACCTGCTCCCATCACAGATCGACGGCCGGCGGAGTATCAAAGCGAAGAGACTCGCCGCAAACGCCAGATTGCAATGATCACTGCGTTGTCAATTTGTGGGCTATTGATCTCGGTAACCGCCTTCGGTTGGTTCGTGCGTTCTTGGATGCGCGGCCAACAACCAGCGATAGCGCTCGATACCGATACGGCAGAGTCAGGAATGGCTGAACCTCGGAGTACTGAAGCACCACTACCCGATGCACCGGAGGCCGATTCCAACGTTGAAACTGAGCCGAACACACCTAGTGAGGGCATGGATGAACCACAGACCAATCCAACCACCACTGTTATTGAATCCCCCGTCGACACTGCTAGCGAAACGCCATCCCAAGTCCCTGCCTCGTTAGTTCAGCCTTGGCGCGTGGACCAGTCACCACTTCCTGCAACGTTGACTCAAGAAGAAGCGGAAGTAAAGACGGCCGATGCCGCTAGCAATACAGGGAACGAACGGGCCACGATGACCGACTTGGGTGGCTTGGCCGAATTCACACCACTACTTGACCTTGCGGCGTCCAGCTTTGAGTTGCCGCCGACTTTGAAAACACCTCTAGGATTGACCGATGTGCAGCTGGACGCCGCAGCCGAGGACTCGCTGGACCCGATGATGATCGCCAATCCGCCGGAACCAATCGAGCTGGACAAGGCCATGGGCATTCGCTTGGCGATCGATTCGCCAGGCTACCGAGTCGCCGATTTCGGTTTGCTGCTGTCACAGCTCACCGGAGTTCCGATTCATATCGATTGGCCCAGCTACGATTTGATTTCCTGGCCAGTCAGCGACAAGATTGCAATTCCCAAAGGATGGAAGTCCGCGCAGGAGATTTTGGATGAAGTCGCGGCAAGTACCGAAAGCGAAATTCGGCGTGAGGACTCGATGTTGGTTTTGAGCGTGACGGATGCGGCATTCGATCGAACTTGGCAACTCATCACCGATCTATCCGATTTTGGTAACCAGACCGATTCGGCGATCGATGCGCTGTCCGGTTTCCTGTATCTCGAAGACAACGATTCTCCATTGACGCCGTTTGCTGGGGTGACTCAGCGTGAAGACCGCATACTTGCCGCGTTGGCGACGGATGCGATGCGTCGAATGCGAGGGATAGAACCGACGATTCAAGACGAATACTATTCGCGATGGGCGGCAAAATTCGATCTCATGCGTGACTCTAGTGAGCCCGCTGTCGGACATTGGCCACTGCTAAATGATGCCGTCTCGATTGAGCAATTTGCCACGTCCGAGACTGTCGCCGCAGTTCTTCGCAAGACCGCTCAAGCCAATGACGCAACCTGCCTGATCAATGGTTATGATGCCCGCCGCCGACATTTGTCGCCGCGGCAATTGGTGCTCCCCTATACCGGACAATCCGGCGAAGAAGTGTTAGCTCAAGCACTCGCACCGTTTCGACTGCAGGTCCGCCGTGTTGACGGTTCACACTGGTGGGTTGGAACCGAAGCCACATACGATCGATTGCCAGTTGTGGTGTGGACAACTCCACTGGGCACCAACCGAGAGTCGCTTCTAGCTCGCTTCACCACCGTGGCTGACAAGGAAGCCGGTGACGATTTGAGGATCGTTTATGATGCCGTCAGCGACCGAGCGTTGATGTTGGTACCACGCTACATCGCTCGCCAACTACCCGCATTGGTCGCTCCCTCCTCCGACACCAACAAAGATTGAGCGAAGATATTCTTCGACAAAGGATCATAGCGTTGCAGGTGGAAATTCGAGTACTGCGAACCACGGTGTTAGTCAATGCACGCCCCCGCAGCATTCCACAATCGTGACTGAATTACGCCGCACCCAAGTTAGGCATAGATCTGGTAGAGCATCAGGTAAACAAGCACACCCGTGATCGAGACATACATCCAGATTGGGTAGGCAAAACGCACCCATCGCTTGTGCGCCAAGATTCGACCTTTCATCGCTAGGTACACGGCGCGCAGCGCTATAAACGGAACCGTGATGGCCAAGATTAAATGTGAAATCAGAATCGAGAAATACGTGTAGCGAGCAGCATCCGAAGCTATCGCCGGATCGCTGGGGAATCGCTTGTTCGGCACGCCAGCGAATTGATACAAAGCGAGCTTATGGAATATGTAGAGCAACAAGAACAAAGCACTGACGCTCAGTGCCGTGAGCATCAAGTTCTTGTGTCGGCGAACTTTGCCCTGTCGGATTGCCATCAGAGCCAACACCAACAATAAGGTCGCAATCGTATTGAGTGTCGCCGTCAGATGAGGCAAATTGTTGGCAAGGAATTCCCATGGCATGCTATGACTCTTCTGTTGAGTGCTCGTGAATTATTTTACGTATATCGTTTTTGAGCTGCTCGAATTGTTTCTTCTCGGGCCAGTTGTAAAAACCCGCGATCTTGCCCTGAACATCAACCAAGACAAACCGCTCGCTATGAAACTTTTGGTCGACCGGCAGTTGGAAGACCTCAGCACCAACACGACGGATATAGGTTAAGTCGCCAGTGAGAAACAGCCATTGATTCGCATCGGCCCCGAATCGGGCAGCGTATTCACGCAAGACTTCCGGTGAATCGGTCTCTGGATCAACGGAGATCGCGACAAAACGTACTCCTTCGCCTGAGAACTCTGTTTGCAATTCCTGTATTTTCTGGTTCTGTTGGATGCAAATACTGGGACAAGTGCTAAAGAAGAAACTGACAACATACGGTTCTCCCAGCAACGACTCACTGGTAACGGATTCGCCGCTGCGTTCGGTCAATTCAAATCGGCTCATCCAATCAGCGTCCTCTGGAGGACGAGTTGCCTCGTCGGCGACGGAAGCAACACCTTCGTCAACTTTTTCGCCCGGTGCGATGTCGCTGGTGTAGACAACATCGTTGGCTGACGGTTGTGATTGAGCCACGCGGTGGCGGATCTTACGTGCAACCAGCCCGATAGCGACTCCACAAACTAGGATCAACGCAATATGAATGGCAGTTCGCATGCTAATTCTCTATACAACGATGTCTGCGCGACGACTACCGCGCATCAACCACCAGGCCAGCGACGTCGTCAGTACGGCAGCGATAATCGAGACCAACCAGCAGGTTACGTGGGATGGTGCAAAACCAACGGTGGAAAAATCAACCGCTGGATACAGCAATCGACGCATCTCCAACATCGAATAGCTGAGCGGGTTGGCGTGCATGATGCCGCTAAGTATCCACTGGCCGACGCCAAGCGACGTGTTCAGGGCAGGGATGGGAAAGAACGAACCAGAAAGTAACCACATCGGCATCAAGCCCAGCATCATGATCGCATGAAAACCTTGCGTGCTGTCCATCGGCCACGCGACAATCATGCCCAGCGAACACATTGCGATGGCAACAATCGCCAGCAACAGAACCAACGGAATCAAGCTCCAGGAAAGTGGTGCAGTTCCAAACAGAAGTACAAGCCCGAGAAAAAAGACGGCTTGGACCCAGGCGATTGCCGAACCTCCAATGACCTTGCCAAACAGAACTGGCCAACGACCGACTGGAGAAACCAATACCGATTGCATGAAGCCTTCGCGGCGATCCTCAATGACAGAAATCGTTGCGAAGATTGCTGTAAATAGAACGATCAACCCGATCGTTCCAGGCAAGAAATATTCGAAGAAGTTTTGTTCATCGATCCCGCTGCCGGCTCGAAACGAACCCTGCAGTCCAGCGCCGAACAATAGCCAGAACAACAGCGGTTGCACGATCGCGGCTGTAACCCGATTTCGTTGGCGAAAGAAGCGAATCCACTCTCGCTTAGCAAGCATCCATGCAGCGCCCCAACCGTTGTGCAGGTTCGAAGTAGGTGGCTTAGGCGCGGACACAGGCGATGCGGTCGTCGTGGGAACAGTAGGTGTGGCAATACTCATAGAATCTATTGGAACTGTTGGCCGGTTTTGGCGATGAACACGTCTTCGAGCCCCGGGCGACCGATGGTGATACTTTGAGCTTCGTCACCCAGTCGCTCGGCAAGCAGTAGAACGAGGTTGGCAGGTGAATCACTCTGCAATCGTAATTGATTGTGTATTCGCTGCGATTCCATGCCGAGTTCATCTCGCAGTCGACGCTGCACATGTTCAGCATCGCCAGCTTGGATCGTCAGCATGCCATCGCCAAGTTCGCTACGCAGCACTGTTGGGGATGCGTCAGCAATCTTTTTTCCGCCAGCCAAGATCGCCACACGGTCTGACTTGTCCGCTTCTTCCAAAATATGCGTGGTCATCAGTACGGCGGTTCCAGCATCAGCCATGCGTCGCAGCGCAGACCACAAATTCAGTCGCGCCGATGGATCCAATCCTGTACTTGGCTCATCCAGCAACAACAGGCTCGGTCGATGCAGCATCCCCTTAGCGAGTTCAACGCGACGCTGCAGTCCCCCGGACAGTGACTGGCAATAGTCACCGCGACGCTCCGTTAGCTCCAATTGCTCAAGTAACTCATTTCGGCGGCGGTTGAGATGTTCACCCCGAATGCCGTACAGTGCTGCTTGGCAAGCGATGTTTTCATCAACCGTGAGTTTCTTGTCCAAACTCGCAGATTGAAAGACAATCCCGATCTCGCGACGCACACCAAGGGGATCGCTGGCGGCATCTACACCGCCAATGGTGATCGATCCTTGCTGTAGCGGAAGCAACGTGCACAGCAAACGAAACAAGGTCGTCTTGCCGCTGCCATTGGGGCCTAACAATGTGACGATTTCGCCAGCTTCGACGCTCAGGTCGATATCGCTCAGCGCAACCTTGTCGTCGTACTTGTAGCCGACACCGGAAGCGATCACGACGGCACCAACGGCCGTGGATGGAGAAGCTTGAATCAAAGGATTATTCACCAAAATACGCGTAGCGTGACGATGAGCAGGACGGCTGGTAGGACCAGTAGGCTCGAACGCAACAACCGACGCGCCTGTGCGTCATCACGTTTCAGCCAAAAACCGATCGACGCACGCAGCATTGGAAACACGACCGCCAAAACGGCAACGGACGATAATGCACTCGCCAACCACTGCTCGGTCGAAACGCATAGCAGCACACCGCACGCGATGAGGGCGATCGAACCGGCAATGCTTTGGATCGCAGCGCTGCGTCCGGTGGGTTCCTCAGTCGTTGTCATGCGAAAGCCCGCCGCCGCGTATTGATGACGATACATCCAAGCGATTGCCATGAAGTGCGGGTATTGCCAAGCGACCAGGACACCTACCAACAACCAACCGGTCGACTCAGCAAGTGAACCGCCTGTGGCTGTATACCCGATCAGAATCGGTAGTGCTCCAGCGATCGCACCCACCGTGGTGTTCCACGCCGTACGAGTTTTCAATGGCGTGTAAACCAGGACATAAAGTAACCAAGTCGCGATGCCAACGATCGCCGCCGCTGCATTCAACTGTACAGTCAGAAGCCCCACTCCAGCGCAGCCGATGATCGCCGTGAACACGGTTGCGGTGGCAACCTTCATGCGATTACCGGGCAACGGTCGAATCGCAGTTCGCGGCATGTGACAGTCGATACGCCGCTCCCAAACTTGATTTGCTGCTCCCGCACTTCCGGCGACCATCGCCGTGCCTAGCAACAGCCACAGCAACTGCATACCGCCGACTAAACTGCCTGTTGCGATGATCGAAGAAGCAACCGTCGTGACCAATACCATGACGACAATGCGAGGCTTGGTTAGCTGAATAAAATCGGCAAACGTTCTGCCAGTTCCAGCTTGGGGCTGAATTTGATCAACGATCAAATCGGGGCGGCTCGCGACGGCTGCTGTTTGCTCACCGCTTGAATGGGTGCGCTTTGGCGACGCCATCGCCGTGACACTGGGGGTCGCGGTGCGTGCATCGGCGAGGGCGAGATCAATGGACATCAGCGTTGACGATGGATGTGTGTCGGACGAGTAATTCAAAACTTGTTAACGGCGGCGTTGAGGAATTCATTCTGCAGACACCCTGTGACGGGCTCTCGCGATTCGCAAAGCCAACATTGTTGACACCGCCAAAATCAGTGAGCCAGTCGCGACATGGGCTGTCACCATGATTGATTCGCCAAAGCCTTTGGAATGGACCACGTAGGCACCCGCCTGCGGAACCCACTGTAAAATCGTCGGCCAACCGTAATTGACGACCCAAGTGCCTATTCCCAACAGGATTTGCAGGGCGACTAATCCTATCAGTAATAGGGCAGGTCGCGACAGCGTCAAATTGCCGCATTTGCGTAAGACAGCCCAAACTATCGCTGTCCCCACCCACAACAGGACCGCGACTGTCACGTGGGTATTGACGATGTGCGAGAACCCAAATGCTGACATTGTAGGGGGCGCGTGCCGAAGCTGGGCTCCCAAGACCAATTGCAGATAGCTGAGAACAATCAACAGAAGTGTGGAATACAAGCTGCCACGGCGGGGCGGAGTCGTTCTGGAATCAGTCCAATCTCCCCACCACCAGCCGCTGGTCACCACTGCCATCGCAGTGCATAACGCAAAAAATGCGGGACCGATACAGCCGTGTAGCATCGCCAACGTGCGATCGCTGAGCACAACCCGCAATCCACCCAGGACGCCTTGTCCGATTACGGCGACCAACACGCCTATTGCTAACCAACGTACCCAGTGACGCGGCTCACTCCAAAAAGCGGCCGCCACCAAACCAATCGCGACAAACCCGACGACTGCGGCGAGCAACCGGTGACCATGTTCGATGAACAAGTCGAACGGACCGAGTAACCACGTTTTGTACGGATACAAAAAAAGATTGCTGCCGTAGGTATTCGGCCAATCGGGAACAGCCATCCCCGCGTCATACGTGGTTACCAAACCGCCGACCCAAATTAACGGCCAAACCAAACAGACCGTCAATACGGCCAGTCGATGCAGAAGGCGAGCAGGAGGCGTGTCGGTTAGGATCGATTCAGCCACTGATACGCCTTTTCGCCCAAGATCCCACCACAAACCGATCCGCCAGCGCCAAAAATTGCGCCGGGAATCATGCCGCCAAAACCGAGTAAAACCATCAATGCAATCCCCAGTACCAAGCCTAAGATTGCGCCGATGGATCGGCTGGAATCAATTGTCATGGTCCTGACGCTCCCACAGTCTCTCCGCTATCCACCAATGATTGAACGTAATGAATCAAGTCGGTCGCTTGCTCAACTGACAAACTCGTGCCACTTGCTCGATGACTGATTTCTACCCCAGGCATCGGAGTTCCGGCGATACCTTGCGAGATCCGTCGGTACAAAGCATCGGAGGAGACGCCACCGCGAATGAAAGCGTGTTGCAGGCGTCTTGGAGCGGCAATGCGAGGTGGCAACGCGCCGAGTTTTCTCAAGGGCCGCATCGCCGCCTTGTCCGCCGGATTCAACCCCAGCCGTGTCGAATACTCTTTCGACCAATCGTCAAAATCAAGAGTAGCGATATCGCCTTTGCCATCGATTCCATGACAACCGACACAGTTAGCGATCGGTCCATGAAAAATCCCACGTCCTCGATCGATCGATTCTTGTGAAGCAGGCGTAAGGAGAACCGACTTTGGGACTTCCACAACTTGCCCAGACGCATGCAACCAAGAGCGACAAATCTCCGCCAACATTTTTCGCGACAACTCCACCGCTTCGTTTGCCGCACCGGAGTTCCCGCTTGTGGTTGAAATAAATCGCAACTGGGGATTCTCGGGTGGAGTTTCTCCGTACTCCAATTCCGTGACGCTGGCCAACAATAGCTCTCTTTCCAATTCTCCGCGAACGCTCAGGTAGATGACATAATCGATCAGCGCCTCGAGTTCCTGGGGATCAAGTTGCGAGAACGCAGGCATCGCCGTGCCCGCGATCCCATGAGTCAACGTCTGGCGCAGATCATCTCGTGTCGGTGGAGCACTTCGCACAGTGCTTTTCCACTTGAATACACCGGCGCGAAAATCACGAGGGTAAGGATTCTGGTACCAAGCCGCAGGCCCAACGCCGCTGCCGGAAAGTCCGTGACAGGTCGCGCAGTGTTCGCGATAAAGGCCGACATGTGAGCCATCCTTAGTGCTTTTTACCTGTCCAGAGGCTTGACGTAACGATTCCAGATCGACAATCGTGCCCAGATCGGGCGTCGTTAATTCTTTCGCTGGCCATTGCGGGTCGTTCGGAGTTCCAAACCAACCCGTCAACAACAACGACACGTCATCTTGGGCTGCATTGGTGGAAATGGATTGCATTTTTGCAATGGACAGCGCACAGACGTCATTCCGCGGAAAATGATCGATCGTCGCGTCACAACCGACAGCGACAATGAGGGTTGCGATGACGAACAAACGGTACATGGGCGAAAAATCGCAGGCGGTTTTGACTGGCTGTTGCACTCATTCAACCGCGAAACGTTTGCCTTCGCAAACCGTAAAGAGCTCAATGCGACAAAAAAAGCCTCACGACGACCAACATCGAGAGGCTATACGTCTTTAAACAACAGCGATCGGCGAACATCGGAAAATCAGAAACCAGCAATAGCGGGAACGACCACAGTGCCCATGTCATTCATCCCTGGCTTGATATCAACTTCAAAGCGTTGGCTTTTCCAAGCTTGCTTCTTACCGTCGACGGTAACATCGCTAACGCTTCCGGCTTCCACCCAAACACGGAAAGTCAATTTATCTCCCGCCGGCAGACCTTCGATGGTCAGCTCGCCGTTCTCATCACTTTTCGCGGCGAATGGGTGATCCAAAACTAGCAAGTGAGCCTGCATCCAGGGGTGAATGTTACAGGCAACTGGAATCGGAGCTGGCTCAGCTAAAGGTAAAGCAATGTCCTTTTCCTGGCCGGGAGGAATGGTCAAGTTGACAGCAACATTCTTAAAGAAACTGATGTTGGCATTGTGTCCCACTGGGTCTGGATTGGTGACCTTCAGGGTATCACCCGTCTGTGAGATCACCACATGAGGTTCGAAACGACAGTTCTTGTTGGCTAGCGTATGAACATTGCTGGACGGCTTCGATTCTGCCAATTTCGACCCGCCGCGACCGGTGTAAACGTACACGACAACATTGGCGATTCCTTTGTTGTCTTTGTTAACGATCAGATTCTCATTTTTCAAGTTGTGCTGGCCACAGAACTGAGCGTCTTTGTCAGCATTGATGGCTTTCGGATCAAACGGATTGCCACCGTACTCGAATCGGATCTTCAAGGCGCCGACATCTTCTGCAACAGCGGTTAGCCCGCCCAAGGTCACTAAGGTAGATGCGACGATTAAAAAAAGAGCTTTCATGGGACTATCTCCAGCGTTGAGGGGAGTGACTTTGTTAGCGGTTGAGATTGTTATGGTTACAACGTGGTAAACAATGAGCAACCAATGCGTTTTGGAACCAATAGATTCGGCAAACGGGCGTCAAAATCAAGGGCGAGACCAAAAGAAAGGCGGCGGCTGCAGTCTGGGGCAAGACCGAACAGCCGCCGCCAATTTCAAATTAGCCTACTGCAAATGAAGTGTCTTTCCCATGGTGGGGCTTAAAAAGCAGGAAAAACAGAATCACATCATTCGGTGGGACTGACAATCATTCTAGCACCCTGCGGGGCGATGTCTACCGCTAAATTGCGTTAGGGCAAATTTGTTCGTCAGTCCGGCTGGGCAAGAATTTGTGACACTTGGCTGGTGTCGCCCCATGCCAAGACGTTCTAAATTGCTCGCTCTTGTTGTTGAGACGGCTGAATGGCCGAACGCGAAATACAGGTCGACGATGAAGGTTCTGATTGTTGGAAATGGCGGACGTGAACACGCCTTGGCATGGAAGATTGGGCAAAGTCCGCGAGTGGATCAAGTTTTCGTCGCCCCTGGCAACGCGGGCACGGCTCTGGACGCAACCAATGTTCCCATTCAAGCGACGGATACCGAAGCGTTAATTCGTTTTGCAAAACAAGAATCGATTGGGCTGACGATTGTGGGCCCCGAAGCACCGCTCGTGGCTGGTCTGGTCGATGCAATGCAGTCGGCGGGACTAAGAGTTTTTGGACCAAGCAAAGCGGCGGCGGAACTCGAGGGCAGCAAAGTCTTCTGTAAAAACCTGCTGCATGCTGCCGATGTACCCACGGCAAGCTATCGCACGTTCCGCGGTGCCGATGATGCCAGCCGCTACATCAAAGATCGCTACACTGAACCGCATGATCCGGTTCCCGTTGTGGTGAAAGCCGATGGCTTAGCGTCCGGCAAGGGGGTTGTCGTTTGCGATACGCGTAGCGAAGCCCTCGACGCGATCGATCGTATTGCTGCTAAACGTGAATTCGGTGATGCCGGAAAATCGTTGATCATCGAAGAGCGATTGATCGGCCCCGAAGTCAGCGTGCTGGCCATCACCGACGGTGAAACAATCGTCACACTGCCCCCAGCACAAGATCACAAACCAGCCTTTGACGGGGATCGCGGGCCGAATACAGGTGGAATGGGCGCCTACTGTCCCGCACCAATCTTGGATGAAGAAATGATGACCAAGGTCGAAAGCGATATTTTGGTCCCCGTCGTGCATGCGATGAAACGTGCGCGACGTCCATTTCGTGGAGTTCTGTATGCTGGACTGATGCTCACAGCCGCAGGTCCCAAAGTTCTCGAGTTCAACGTGCGTTTTGGTGACCCAGAGTGCCAGCCGCTCTTGATGCGACTCAAAACGGATCTTGTGGAAGTGATCGAAGCGACGATCGATGGACGACTCGGTGAGCTGGAGCCTTTGGTTTGGGACGAGCGACCAAGTATCTGTGTGGTGATGGCCAGCGAAGGGTACCCGGGCAGCTACGAAATTGGCCGCGAGATCATCGGCCTGGAACGTGCCGCAGAAATTCCCGATGTAAAAGTCTTTCACGCAGGAACGCAATTGGTCGATGATCGCGTTGTCAATAACGGTGGACGCGTCTTGGGTGTGACGGCGATCGGCAGTTCCATCAGCACCGCTAAGCTACAAGCGTACAAAGCGGTGAAGGAAATCCGTTGGCCTGGTGCCTGGTGTCGCAAAGACATCAGCGACAAAGCGCTCGGTTAATTCGGCTTTAAGCCGACCGGATGAACTTCGTACGCCTCGCATTGCTAAGGCATAAACGATAAGATTCTCTCCGCTTCTTGAGTGGGATGGACGCGGACGTTTGATTTGTCCTTGCGCGAGACCATTCGTTGACTTGCTAGTTCCAAAACTTCGTTCACGTCATCGGCGTCCGCATCATAAAGAGCAATCAACCCCATGACTTCATCGATCGCGTCAGTCGATAACAATGAGCGATGTTCTTCGGTTTCGCTGCCTACCATTTTTTGTTTCCTCATCAGCAAAAAGTAGCGTGGAAACAAGGTAGGCTCATCTACATTTGAGCTATACAGTTTCCAACTTGAAAGCTACTTTGATTCCCGCCGTGAGGTCGACAGGATGTGATGAAGCTAATGGATTCGGGGACTTTGACGCTGGGACTGTGCCGGTGGTAACGAATTTGCTTGACGCCCCAGCATCAAATCTTGATGTACAGGCGGTTGCGGTGCATCCACCAAAGCACGAGCCAGATTACGAGTATCACCACGCTGCCGGAAACGAGTGGGGCATAGATCTCGCCGACCAGCTCGCTAGCCCACTCGCTGCCAAAATGCGTCGCCATATTCTTGCGGATGTACGCAGGCATGAACCAATCCATCACATAAGCGGCGATGGAATTCATACCAAAAACGATAAAAAAATTAGCCCATCGCTTGTACCCTTGGATGTCACAGATCCAGTGCAACAGGCCAAGAATAAGGAAGCACCAACCGCCACTGACGAGTACCCAGGAGGGGGTCCAGATTCGCTTGATGCTTGGACAGATTCCAGTGGCATCCAGCGCGTACCCGACTCCTAAACAGATCACGCTGGCCCACGCGAATCGATTCATCGTCACTCTCGCCTTGTCAGCTGCTTGCAACCACCGTCCGGCAACAAGTCCGAGCAACATTGTCGCCAGAGTCGGGATGAAGCTCAGTGTGCCGTAGCCGCCTGGATGGAACTCAAACGTTGATTTTTGCGGCAAGATATTCTTCAACCATCGGTCAAACGCCCAGGTAGGATTGCTGTTCTTGTTCCAATGTGCCGCAAAGCCTGGTTGCAAGTGCGGCCAATCCGAAGGAACGCCAACGGCCGCATAATCGAAGTTGTCCGCTGGCAATGGATACGTTGCAAAGGCTGTCCAGAATCCAACCAACAGGATGCCAATGGACGACCATGTCAGCCACTTTGGCCCGATCCCGATCAACACCAAAGGCAGGTAGCCCAGACCAATCTGAGACAGGGTGTCTTCAAAGGTCCAATTGGTTTGGTCGCGATTGAGTGACCGAAGGTAAACACCCAGCAGCGTTAATGCTACCGCTCGCCAGGCCGCGTGTAAAATCAATCCTCGATTGCCTTGACCACGCCGCAATCGGCTAGCGACTGAAAACGCAAGCGCCGTCCCTACGAGAAACGAGAATCCCGGTTGGATTAAATCGTGAAGCGACATGCCGCGCCACTCGACATGACTCCAGTGAAAGCATAACCACTGCCAAGCTTGACTTTCGGGTTTCGCTTCAGCGATCGCACAAAACCCAAGTACGTGCGCGATCATCATCCACATCACCCAGCCACGAAATACATCGATCGAGACCAAGCGGGGAGCGCTGGCTGGCGGCGCGACTTGATTTCCTGAATTCGCCTTTCCGCGCGGAGTTTCCGACCATCGTTTCTTACGACTGGACATAAGCGGTGTCTGCCTAAAAAATTGTCAATGTTGCCGCAGGGTTTCGTTGACCAAGGACTCTAAACGTTCATCGGTTTGATTTTTAGCGAATTCGCGAAGCGGTTTGGGCAAAGGGAAAACGACGTTTTCATCTCGAATCGAGCGGCTTTCGACTTCAGCACCAAACTCTGCGATCAGCCAATTGACTGTTGATTGCACGACCGACTCTGGAGCACTAGCACCCGCCGTAATCAGTACCGTTTCTGCGTTCTCGAACTGACCTTTTTCCAAGTCCTGGGGACCGTCGACCAAATAGGCTCGTTTGCCTTGTTCGTCCGCTAATTCTCGCAGTCGCTGGCTGTTACTACTGTTCTGACTCCCGAGAACAATCACGACATCGACGTCACCGCTCAGCAGACGCACAGCCTCCTGGCGGTTTTGAGTGGCGTAACAGATATCGTCTTTGGGAGGGCTTTCGATCGCGGGAAAACGCTCGCGCAAGCGACCGATGACACGGTTGGCGTCATCAACGCTCAGTGTCGTTTGTGTCAGATAGGCGAGTTTCGTCCCCGCAGGAAACTGCAATGCATCGACATCGTCCTCATCTTCAACCAACACGATTGCATGAGGTGCCTCGCCGATCGTACCCAGCACTTCATCGTGGCCTTCGTGACCGATCAATACGATGGTGTGTCCGCTCTTGGCATACTTCAACGCTTCCAAGTGAACTTTGGTAACGAGTGGACAGGTAGCGTCCAGGGCGTGCAGTTCTCGGTCACGAGCGGCTTGGCGGATTTCGGGCGAAACGCCATGAGCGGAGAACAACAACACGCTACCGATGGGAACCTCGTCAATCGAGTCGACAAAGATGGCACCTTGTTGTTGGAACGTATTGACAACGTATTGGTTGTGAACGATCTCGTGGTACACATAGACCGGCGGGCCGAATTTTTTTAGCGTCAATTCAAGGGATTGAATCGCCATGTTGACACCCGCACAGAATCCTCGGGGGGCGGCCAGTATAATCTTCATCGTGATATTAATCCCTCGCTGACGCGGCGGGTGAGTGAATCGTCAAGTCTTTGCCCACTTCCTAGAATAACCGCGTGAGCAACGTTTCGTCCAACCGCCCCCGTCTCAACCCGGTGCCTAACCGGCCCGTATCGCTGCGTGCCGCCCAAGCTTGGTGTCGACGCTTTGCCCGTTCACACCGCGAGAACTTCATCTTTGCAACTCTGTTTCTACCACGACGGTTGCGGCAACCATTTTACAATGTTTACGCCTTTTGTCGTTTCGCCGACGATTTAGCGGACGAATCGGGATCAACTGAATTGGCTATTGACCAATTGCAAGAATTCCAGCGTCGACTGGAATCAGCATTCACCGGAGAGCCGAAATGCGAGATTTTTGTCGCCCTGGCAGATACCGTGGACCAGTTCGCTCTGCCACAGTTGCCTTTTGACCAGTTGCTCCAGGCATTTCGCCAGGACCAATCCACGTTTCGTTATCAATCGCGAGGTGAATTGCTCGCTTATTGCCAAAAATCCGCCAATCCCGTGGGAGAGATTATGCTGCGGCTCTGTGACGGGTACTCGACGGCGAACAAACAGCTTTCCGACGATATTTGCACTGGGTTGCAGCTTGTCAATTTTTGGCAGGATGTAAAACGCGATTTCGCGATTGGACGGATTTACCTCCCGCTGGAAACGATGACAAAATTTGATGTGCGTGAAGAAATGTTTGCTGAAGTCTCGACACCCCCTGCCTTGCGCTGCGCAATCCGTGATGAATGCCGTTTGGCAAGAGAGCATCTGCTGCGTGGTTTTCCATTGGCCCAGCGAGTTCCGGTTTGGTTCGCTCGTGATGTGCAATTGTTTGCTCACGCGGGATTGGCAGTGATCGACGCAATCGAGCAAATTGATTTCGACGTCCTGCGAGTGCGGCCCGTCGTGTCCCGAAAGCAGCGTCTGGCAATGCTGACAAAAGCATTCTTGAGGCGTTTGTAGATGGTGTCCAAGCCTCATTCGACCGCCGCCAGCTATCGTTACGTTCGCAGAATCGCTCGTCGCAGTGGAAGTAGTTTTTATCATTCGTTTTGGCTGCTTCCTCGTGAAAAACGTGATGCGATGTGCGCACTCTACGCATTTGCGCGCGTCACCGACGACCTTGGCGATTGCCATGAGCCAGCAGCACTTCGAAAAACTTGGCTCGCTTGGTGGCGTCAAACGACAGCCTTGAGTTTGATCGGCGACCGACTACCCGCGCGTGTCGTCCTGGCGGAGGGATTGTCGGACGATACTCGCGATTGGCCGATCGATCTTCATGCACGTGCGAATCAGATCTTTCCGGCACTTAGTGACGCTGTTCATCTTTACCAAATTCCAACTCGGTACTTGCTTGAAATCGTCGATGGTGTAATCGCCGATCAACAGAAAACTCGCTTCGATACATTCGAGCAACTCGAACACTACTGCTACCTCGTCGCCTCAGCGGTAGGTCTAGCGTGTTTGCACATCTGGCAGTTTCAACCACCACTTCCGGTACAGGCTGCCGTCGATTGCGGACTTGCCTTTCAGTTAACGAACGTGCTGCGTGATGTTGCCGAGGACGCCGGGCGAGGTCGAATTTATCTTCCCCGTCAACACTACGAACTGCACGGATTGTGTGAGGATGATTTGCTCCAGCCGCGAGGTGATGATCGTTTGAAATGTTTGGTGCTGGAGGAGGTTGCTCGCGCCAAATGTCTGTTCAACTCTGGCTGGCACGTTTGGGATTCTCTGCATCCAGACGGGCGACCGATTTTTAGCATGATGTGGCGAACCTATCGCATGCTTTTGGATCGTATCGCAGAGAATCCTGGACGGGTCGCGTCGGGGCGTATTCAATTGTCACCGAGCCAACGTTTGCAGCTTGTGTCACAGCATTTTTGGACACCCCAGTTTCGTCGTTTGCCGGTGCCTCCTCTGGAAGTGAGCAGCTCATGAGCGACCGACGGCGCGTCATCATTGTTGGTGGCGGTTTGGCGGGACTCGCTACGGCGGAGCGGCTTGCTTGCTCTCATCCGAATCGCTTCGATATCACCGTGCTGGAAGCGAAACGAAATACGGGTGGTCGAGCCGGTTCATTTATCGATCATGATTCCGGCGAAACAGTTGACTATTGCCAGCACGTCGCCATGGGCTGCTGCACTCACTTGCTGGGACTACTGGAAAGGTGCGGTCAGTTAGCCGATTGGACACGTTACACCCAGTTAACGTTTCTGTCTCCCAGCACACCACCAAGTCGGTTCATGCCCTCGCCGTGGCTGCCTCCACCACTGCACTTGTTGCCCACGTTGTCGCAGTTTCAATTTTTGGACGCCGAAAGCCGCCGCCAGATTCGTCGTGGTCTGTGGCAATTGATGCGTGCCTCGGCGCAATCGCTTCGAGGCCAGACCGCAGGAGAATGGTTAGCAAAGCAGGGCCAAAACGAAACAACCGTTGCTAAGTTTTGGGATGTGATCCTCGTGAGTGCCTTGAGCGAAAGTACCTCACGAGTCTCGATGCTCGCCACACGCAAGGTGCTGATGGATGGGTTCTTGGGAGCGCGCGGCGCAGCCGATGTTCTTGTTCCGCGTCGGCCCCTCAGCGAATTGTTTGGTGACCAATTGCCCCGATACTTGAACTCTTTGGGGGTGACCATCCAAAAATCCGCAACGGTTCATCGCATTCAACCCTCGGGCACGCCGCCCATCCACCAAGTCGAGACCTCCGATGGTAAAAGGTTTCCGGCCGACGACGTCGTGTTAGCTGTTCCTTGGAAACCGCTTTCGAGGTTGATCCGCAACAGTTACCTGCAATCCTATTTTCCTGATTTGGGTCGATACGAAAGCATTGTTGGTTCACCCATCACCGGCATCCATTTGTGGCTTGATCGCCCGGTGATGCAAGAGCCGCATGCGACAATCGTGGGTTTGTTGCCACAGTGGTTATTTCGTGCTCCGTTGGCATCGGCCCGGTGCCCTGGCGAGCATCATTACCAAGTCGTCATTAGTGCATCGCACGATATTCGTGGCGTCCATTCCGATGAGTTGACTCGCCGCGTGATGTCCGATCTATCCTGCGTCCTGTCGGAAGCAAAAAGTGCCACGGTCCTGCGATTCAAAATTGTTACTGACCCAAATAGTGTCTTTTCTGTAACACCAGAGTTTGAGGCGATCCGACCCGAACCGATGACTGCTTTGCCGGGGCTCTGTCTGGCCGGAGATTGGACAAAAACCGGTTGGCCTGCCACGATGGAAGGTGCTGTTATTAGTGGCGTTCAGGCTGCCGAGTGTATTCTGAAAAATAACCTTTGTCGGGGTGGCATAGTAACTCAACCAATTGCACGCGGAATACTGTCGCGGCTTTTGATTCGCTGACTCCGTCGATGGAAAGGTTGGTTGCGGTGACGCTCATCCAGGTCCCGAAGATGATTCCTTCTCAGACCTGTTCGCAACAAGGTGACGGTGAACCCTTTGAAAGCATCACCGCTGCCCAACCGAGGCCCAGCAGCGAGAGTGTGACTGAGAACAACATGTAGTTGTTGGATAGCGGAATAAACAGCATCAGCAGCATGCCGCACCATCCGGCGATTCGCGAGGGTAGGCACCACAAGGTCAAGCCGGCGATCGTTTCCACGATAATTACGATGCGGCTATGGACCAGGGAGAGCACTTGCAATTGGTCCTCGGAGTAGCAATCGCGAAGCCAATTAAAAAACCAAAAATCGCGTTCACGAAAATAGATCTCATACAACACCACGCCTGACCAATACTCGGTTGTCCACTTGCCAACTGCCGCTCCCAACATGATCAGCGATAAGATCACGCAAGCGAGTCGCGCAGCACGCTGAGAGGTTAACAACGGATTGGAAGCTTGCAGTTGCGAACTGACGAACAAGCACCACAACACTGTCCACCAAGATGTCGTGAAAGTTACATCGTTGTAGCTTCCTTGATGGATCATCAGAACACTCAGTGCTGCCCATTCAATGATTGTTACAAGCACAAGCAAGAATCGTCGGTTGAGCAAGATCGCAAGCAACCCGCTGGCGACCGCCGCGAGATAGGCGATCCGTAATGTCCGCTGGGATTCCAACCAATCTGGGAAGAACGGGTCGCTAAGAGGAAAAGTCAGATAAACGTCGTCTGTCCAGCGAAAAAACTGAATCTTCCATATCAGCCCCACGACGACGAAACATTGAACGATGCGGTGAATGTTGAGTAACCGCCGTGGGGAGCACACGAGGGGTTCATTTTCGCTCACGGCGATATCGCTTCATCGGCAAGGAGTTCAGTTCGCGTGAGAAGAAACCTGCCACCACCGACGGGCTTCGCCTGCGTGAGAGTCTCGATTCGCTGACCGCGATAAGTGGAAACGGTTACCAGCCAACGGTTCTGATTAGAGCTGCAACAATGAATCCGGTGGTCTGAGAACGTCAACACACGGGAAGGGAAATGATTGATATGGTCCGCATGGATTTTTCCAAAATCGATTGTCTTGTCGCTCGACAAATCAAAAAACAGCGGGTCAGAAACCAAAGAGTTGGTTACACCTGGTGGCCACTGCCGAATCTCAAAAGTGTTGCAAAAGTTGTACATCGACGGGATCGGTTGCTGGATCGCCCACCAAACAAACGAGCTGCTCGTCAAATGAAATCGCCGCATTGAAACTGCTGCAATTGCGGGCACCCAAGGCATCAACAGAATCCACATCGCGATCATCGCGATGACCACGTATATCAAGCTGAGAAAAATACTTTTGCGTGGAGATGACGTGCTCATTTCCCGTTGATTTTGACTAATAATGTCTCGCGGACGAGTTGTGGATTAGCGTTGGGATTTTTCTTTTTTGCTTGGCCGATCAACATCCCTACCGCTTGCATTTTTCCCGCTCGGACGTCGTCGATGACTTGCGGATTGGCGGCGAGCAATTCGTCACAAAGCGCATCGATTTCACTATGATCTACGGATTTGATACCCAGCGCAGCGACTGCTTCGTCCACACTTTCTTGTGGGTGTTCCCATAAGAATGCAAACACATCACGTGCACGCGTGGTGTCAAGTTCATTCTTTGAGACGCGGCGTAAAAGCTCTCCTAGTGATGCTGCTGAGATTGGAAAGTCAGTGATCCTAAGCGACCGCTCTTTCATCGTTCTCAACACATCCTGTTGAATCCAAGCGCTGGCTCGACGACCGTCACCACAATGTTCCGAGACCGCTTCGTAGTAGGCGATCAATTCGCGACCTTGGTTGACAATGACTTCGGCGTCGTAAAGCTTGATGTCGTATTGCGTTTGCAGACGCTCGCGGGTTTCTGCGGGCAGCTCACCGAGTTGGGCACGAATGTTCTCGATGTGGGATTCGGGAATGCGCAGTGGCAATAAGTCGGGATCGGGGAAGTAGCGATAGTCGGCTGACTCTTCCTTTTCACGTTGAGCAAACGTCTGCTCTTTGGCATCATCCCAGCCTCGCGTGGTTTTCGGATTCAACTCGATCGTCGCTCCGGTCTCCGTCCACACGAGGTACTGGCGATCGATCTCATATACCAGCGCTCGCTCGACGGCGCGAAACGAGTTCATGTTTTTGACTTCGACAATGGGCGTTTTGGCTGTTTTTCCGTCGACATCGATATGTAAATTGATATTGGCGTCCACGCGCAGGCTGCCTTCTTGCATCTCGCAGTCCGAGACGCCTAAGTGCGTCAGTAACAGCTTCAACTCAGTGAGAAATTCTTTGGCTTCAGCGGGCGACCGCATATCCGGCTGGCTAACGATTTCTAACAGCGGCGTACCGCAACGATTCAAATCAATCCGAGATTCCGCAACGCCCGCAGACTCGTCGTGCATGCTCTTGCCGGCGTCCTCTTCGAGATGCGCGCGAATGATTCCAATACGACGCTTGGATTCAGGATCGGCAGGATCGGTGATATCCAACGCACCGTCCGCACAAATCGGCAAATCGAATTGGCTGATTTGATAACCCTTGGGCAAGTCGGGATAAAAATACTGCTTGCGATCCCACTTTGTCATGGGCGGAATCGAACAATTCAGCGCCAGGCCAGTTTCAATCGCTAAGTCGATCGCTTGCTGGTTGAGCACCGGCAGCGCACCGGGTAGCCCCAAGCAAACAGGACAAACATTAGTGTTTGGCGGCGCTCCGAACGAAGTGCTGCAACCGCAAAACAGTTTGCTATTTGTTTTCAGTTGAACGTGAACTTCAAGTCCGATAATGATAGTAAATGGATACGTCGTGGTACTCGCGCTCATAATGCAGCTCCTGTAAACTCACGCGGTCGCGCGGTGTGATGCGATGTCGCACGTTGGTATGCTGCGGCGGCAAGTAACAATCGTGACTCCTCCAGTGCTGGTGCTTGTAGTTGGATTCCAACCGGTAAGCCATCGACATCTTGGCCCGCAGGGATCGAGATCGCTGGGACACCCGCCAAGTTTGCTCCGACGGTGAATAGGTCACCCAAATACATTTGAATCGGATCGTCGACCTTGGAACCCAGCTTGAACGCGGTTGTGGGTGTTACAGGCCCAAGTAGCAAGTCGACTTGCGAGAATGCCGCGTCGTAATCGTTGCGAATCAGCCGCCGTACTTTCAGTGCCTTGAGGTAGTAGGCATCGTAATATCCGGTGCTCAGTGCATACGTTCCCAGCATGATCCGCCGTTTGACTTCGGCACCAAATCCCTGGTCCCGACTTTGGCAGTACGTTGCCGTGAGCGGCCCCAGCGGACTCTTGCTATCGACGTTGGTCGCTCGGAATCCGTAATGGGCGCCGGAATAGCGAGACAAATTACTGCTCGCTTCACACGGTGCGATGACGTAGTAAGTCGGTACCGCATACTCACTGTTGGGCAAGTTGATATCGACAACCTCTGCACCGAGACTCTTGAAGACGTCCACCGACTGGTTAAGTGCGTTGCGTAGATCGTCGCCCAAACCATCGCTATCGACCGCGTCGCGAATGATGCCGATACGCAACCCACGTACGTCGTAGGAAGCGATGCCAGCAACATAATCGGGTACTGGATGATTCAACGACGTCGAGTCTCGCGGCTCGTAACCAGCAATCGATTGCAGCAGCAACGCCGTTTCCTCGACCGACCAAGACATCGGACCGACTTGATCCAAACTGCTGGCGAACGCAACTAATCCAAATCGACTGACCCGACCATACGTTGGCTTCAAACCGGTGATACCGCAAAATGCAGCCGGCTGGCGGATGGAACCGCCGGTATCGGTGCCAATACTCAGTGGCACACATCCTGCCGCGACACAGGCCGCCGCACCACCACTACTTCCGCCAGGCGTTTTTGTAAGATCCCAAGGATTGCGAGTTACACCAAAGACGCTTGTTTCCGTGCTGGCACCCATCGCGAACTCGTCCATGTTCGTTTTGCCGATAATCACCGCGCCAGCGGCGCGCAAGTTCGCCACTACCGTCGCGTCATAGGGCGGTTGAAAACCCTTTAACATTTGCGATGAACAAGTCGTCGGCATATCCCTGGTGCAAAGCACGTCTTTGATCGCGATTGGAACTCCCGCAAGCGGTCCCAACGCTTCACCGGCTCGTCGCCGCCGATCGATGGCCGTGGCTGCCGCGATCGCCGAATTGCGGGCGATGTAGGTAAATGGGTTGAGAGCCGATTGGATGGCGTCGATACGATCCAGACTTTGGCGGACAATCTCGACCGCAGTCGCGTCACCGCTGGCTTGTAAACGCAGAATCTCGTGGACAGAGTCAAGCATGGTGGCTGGTTTAGGCAGTCGTACCGAACGAGTTATGGTGATTGACAATCCATTATCAACAAATCTTGGCGCGGCGACTACCGGCGGTCTTGGCCAAGCTATCGCGGCAACGACAGCGTTGCGACACATCCAGCTGGACCGCCAGCGAGCGAGATATCGCCGTGGTGGAGCCGCGCGATGCGATAGGCACGGCACAACCCCAGCCCAAGTCCCCGGCCGGCTTCACGACCACTAAAGTACGGATCAAAGGCGTGTCGGCGAGCAGCATCGGAAAGCCCAGGTCCACTATCGGCGATGTGAATTCGCCAAGTCGAGGCGGTTTCGACAAGAGAGACGACAATCGTTCCTTCACAACCAATTGCCTCAATCGCATTGCGAATCAGCGAACGCACCGCTTCACCAATCATCGTATCGTCGACATTCGAAACGGTTGGCGTCTCTGGCAGTTCTTGCTTTAACCTCACTGAATGACGATCCGCTTGGTCTGCCATACTTTCTATAACCCGCTCAATAATGGCTCTCAGGTTAGCCGCCTGCGGAATCGGCGTTGGCGGGTTCGCATAGAACATCAAGTCAGCAATCATCTCGTGAGCACGATAGGTCTGGTCGACGATTCGCTGCAAAATAGACTGTCGATTGGAATCCAGTTCCGTTCGCTGTAACTGTTGAGCACGCGTGGAAATATTCGCCAATGGATTATTGATCTCATGGCTGAGCCCGTAGGCGAGTTGCTTTAACGCACCCAGCTTCTGGCGTTGCAAATGCGAGTCAAACGCAAACTGCAGTGAACGGTGGTTTTGAACCAATCGGGCGAGTTGTCCCAGCATCTTACTTGGCGATTCTATCGACGTAATCATCTCATCTCCCGGCACATCCTCCATTCGCGGCCACTGCTCTCGCCATTCTTGTGGAACTGGCGGCCCAGTAATCTCGAGATACAAAGCCGCTTCATCGACCCAGCGGGAAATCGGAATCGTTTGAAAAAAGGAACTGACTTCTCGCCACCGGGCTTGGTAGCGTGCTACCAAAGGTGGCGCACCGAGGGTCGTATCACCGCAGGCAAACTGCGTTACCACATTGGTTGCCAGCCAATCGGAAAGTCGTTCTGGACTTGTTGCCTCGGAATCCTGATGAAGCGCCGCATAAATCATTAGCGGCGGATCATTCAGCATCCTTGCCAGAAGGGTCTTTCGTTCCGCAGCGACAAATCGCTGTGGCTTATTGCTCAACAGCATACAGCTGGCGATGTCCTGCGCCGCCGATGCCGACAGCGGCAGCCACCAACGTGCGCCATTCCATTTCAAACACGGCAACCAACCTATCACGCTCGGCTCTCCAAGAACGTACAACTGCCGCCGCAGGGCGACCGCTCGGGGAAAAATTCACGCTTCCATCGGTTGGTCGCTGGGTTACCCAGCGCACAAATTCGAATTGACCTTAACCGATCACACTGCGATCAATTTCCAGCAAGTCGCACGAGCGATCGATTAATTCCTCGACAGCAAACGGCTTTTGCATGAAATCGTTCGCCCCGGCGGCTCGCAATGCATCCACTTTGCTGTGCTCGACCATGCCCGAGATGCATAGAATCTTGACCATGTCCAGCGCCGGATCACTCCGGACTCTTTGGCAAACTTCCTTGCCGTTGATATCTGGAAGCATCACGTCCAGAACCACCAAGTCCGGTCGAAACTCCTTCACGCCCATCCCGGCATCAAAACCGTTGTTGGCCGTACGAATATCGAATCGTCCGTCTCGCTGGAATCCCTCGCTCATCAACTCAACCAGATCTTGGTCATCGTCGACGATCAGTAACTTCTTCTTGCCACTTTCGAGTGCATCCGTTGGTATACCGTTGTCCCGCATGAACAGATACAACTGCTCACGAGGGATTCGCCGAAATTTACTTCCGGGAACGCGAAAGCCCTTCAACGAGCCGTTGTCGAAACAACGAATGATCGTCTGTTGACTAACCTTACAAATTTTGGCGGCTTCGCCTGTCGTAAAGACTGTTTTTGTGGTCATGTCAGAAACCATCCTCCCTGCATGACTAACCCACTGTGCTTGTGAAATCGAAGTAGTTGTTTAGCAGACCTTCGTCACTTACCGCACTAGCACCTGACCGTGCCAAGCTGCGCCAAGAACGTAAGCAGCAAGAAACTCCAATCCTTGCTGAATTGCCAAACTTACCTCGACAGCGAATTCTACCGATTCGGACGGCTGGGTCAAGATCGATTCATTTGACGTAAGTCGCTCATATCGTGGGCTTTATGGCAATTCGGCCTGCGAAGACACTAAAAATTCATGGGAAGAACTCGGTAAAAGAATCCCCCAGCCAACCACTGAAAGGGGGAAATGCCGCTGCCCTACTCGGAATGGACAACGACTCCACCAGTCGGACCACCGCATCCGACCGGATGGCTTATCATTCGACGGGACGGCTCATCGCGGCTCGCTGCAATCGAGATGCAGCAACTAAGCTTCCAAGTGGGCCAAAACGAGCGCAATGTCGGCTGGCGTAATCCCGCTGATTCGCCGCGCTTGGTCCAAGCTCAGCGGGCGGATGCGCGTTAGCTTTTCTTTCGCCTCGGTCCGAAGGGATCCAATTCGATGGTAGTCGAATGAAGCGGGAATGCGTTTGAGCGCGTGACGCTGTTGACGATCAACTTCCATCTGCTGGCGACTAACGTAACCGGCATACTTGATGTCATAGACACATTGTTTGGCCACCTCGTCACTGAAGACGCTCAACGCCGGAATCATCGCGACAATTTGCGGCCATTCGATTTCCGGTCGCCGCAGCCAAACTTCACCGCTGCAACCGTCGACGCGAGCTTCTTTTAGTATCTCGACGGCTGACTGCAGTTGCCGAAGTTTTTCTTTGTAGCGATCTCGGCGTGTGGCATCGATTAATCCCAATTGATCTGCGTGTCGCGTCAAGCGGCGATCGGCGTTGTCTTGACGCAATAACAGACGATATTCGGCGCGACTGGTAAACATGCGGTATGGCTCATCGGTCCCTGACGTAACTAAGTCGTCGACCAGCACACCGATGTACGCCTCATTTCGAAGTGGTACCCAAGTTGCCTTACCCGCAGCAAGTTGCGCGGCATTAAGTCCCGCGATGAGCCCTTGGCCGGCCGCTTCTTCGTAGCCCGTGGTTCCATTGATTTGTCCAGCGAAAAACAAGCCACTAACCGACTTGGATTCTAAGTGCGGCCACAGTTGGGTCGGCGGACAATAGTCGTATTCAACTGCGTACCCATATCGCATGATCGAAGCTTTTTCCAACCCAGGAATCATGCGAAACATCTGATCTTGAACGTCGCGAGGCAAACTCGTCGAAATTCCGTTGACATACACTTCATGGGTGTTCCGCCCCTCCGGTTCGAGAAAAAGTTGGTGTTCGTTTTTCTCCGCAAAACGTACCACCTTGTCTTCGATCGACGGGCAATATCGAGGACCACGAGAATGAATCTGGCCGCTGTACATGGGTGCCCGATGCAGATTGGCGCGAATCAGTTTGTGTACCGCATCGTTGGTGTAGGTGATGTGACAGGGCAATTGCTCGAGGTCAAGTTTCGTCGTCAAGAACGAGAATGGTTGAGGATGGTCATCACCGGGCTGGATATTCGTCGCCGAGTAATCGATCGTGCGCGAGTTCAGCCGCGGTGGTGTTCCAGTCTTGAAGCGATCAATCTCGAAACCGAGGCGGGCAAGCGCTCCACTGATTCCGGTCGTCGTTCCTTCACCAGCTCGGCCGCCTGCGGTTTGAGCGTCCCCGGTATGCATGATCGCCTGCAAAAACGTACCCGTGGTGAGCACGACACAACGCGCCGTGTATTCGGCATCACCGCGTACGCGAACGCCCACGATACGGCGTGTACATCGATTGTCGTCCGCCGCGATGTCCTCGACGATAAGGTCCTCAACCGTTTCTTGTCGCAAGTCCAAATTGACTTGTGATTCGATGCGAGATTTGATCCACAACTGATACGCCTTTTTATCAGCCTGGGCGCGGGGACTATGCATCGCCGGTCCCTTACGACAGTTCAACAGACGAAACTGAATTCCAGTAGCATCGATCGCTTCACCCATCAATCCGCCCAGGGCATCGACTTCGCGAACGATTTGGCCTTTCGCCACGCCTCCAATTGCTGGGTTGCACGACATTTGGCCCACTGTGTCGAGGTTGGTCGTCAACAATGCCGTTTTTGCTCCCAGACGTGCCGCAGCCGCAGCCGCCTCGGTTCCAGCATGCCCGGCACCAATGACAACGACGTCGTATTCGTAATGGATGCGATTATTCATGTTTCATGTTCATTTTCGAATGTTTTCTCAAGTCGCAGTCATCCGGATGTCGAAGCCGAACAGGTGAAGCTGTCGACACGCGCAATCAGTGCGAGTTTCACGCCTGCAAAAAGCCGTTGTACGATCGATCCCCCAGGCAGCCAGAGTGATCCAGATGCGTTTTGCCCCTCCCGCGTTCTTCGTTCTCGCGACGTGCTTCGCGGCGCACGTCGCGGGGATCGTGCAGCATAACATCGCCGGCGCCCAAGTCACGGGTGCCACAGTATCTGCCGAAACAACAACATTCTCTGACACATCAGCTTCGCCCGAAGCAATTGTGGCATCCGCTGCCCCGCAATCGCCCGACGTGGCGAACAGTGCCCCAGCATCTCCCAATGCCACGGTAATCAACGCTCGCTCATTCAAGATCCCGTTTACGGTCGACTCGTCCGGGACACAACCAGCAAAGGTGCAATTGCTCGTCGGACGTCCAGATGCAGATCAAGACGGTTCTTCGATCCAATGGGAATTGTTCGATGAAGCCCAACCGGACGCTCAGCAATTTCAATTCACAGCAACGGGCGATGGCGTTTTCTATTTTACTACCCGCACAATCGATGTGACCGGACGCCCCCATCCACCGGGCAATCGGCTGGAAGTGGTGATCGATACGGCTGGACCAGAAATTCGCTTGGACGCCGATGCTGACGATTCGGGACGCATCGATTTGTCTTACGAAGTGATCGACCGCAGCCCGCTGAAAGAGGTTCGCGTTCAATACATGACCGATGTCGAGCGAGTCTGGAAACCAGTCGTTGGTGAATCCGGAAACGAGGCTTCCATTGCCGCTGTCGGCAAACGGTCGTTCACGCCGAGTCATGCGTGGGAACAAGCCTACGTGCATTTAGCAGTTATCGACTCGGCTGGGAATCAACAAACCAGTCAACGAATGGTCCAACGACCACGAATCGCTGCCGTGCCGACCAGTCGCTTTGCTGCCACACCGGTTCCACTATCAAACGCCGCCCAAGCCGCGCCGTATCGAGTTCCGTCACTGGACAGCCAAGAGAGTCCCCCGACGATCCAATCACACGTAGAAAATGTCCAGTGGGGTGGGCCGGTTACTCCAACGACAACGTCCAGTGCAAACGCCAACTCTCGCAGTGTCACAGTGACCGCGGTCCCGCATTCAAGCGGCGGCAGTTACGAAAATATACCGCTGCCTCCGCCAGCTTCTCCTGACGAAATCGCCAACGGCTTCGGACTATCGGCGCCTGATCAAAGTCCACCGATTGGAAGTGGTGCACGACAATCGACCGGAACCGCCCAAGCACCAATCACGCCTTGGGAATCGGTTGAGCCAAAACCGATCAATAACCCGTTTGTGTCCCGCCCCAAAACGGCTGCCGAAGCCATGCGGCCGCTCGAAAACGGCCCGTCGCAATTGACACCCGATGCGGCAATTAAACGGGACACAATGACGGCGGCGACGTTGCCAGCGGGTGGCATGCCACCGAATGTTGAAATGGTGCCACCCTCCAAGGATGTTGCCAAAGATCCTATGCCATACTCGGCCAGCCGCTTGGCCCCGAGCGTTCCGGTTCAAACACAAATCGACACTCGCACTCCGCTTCGCTTTAGCGATTCGCCTCGATTCAGTCTCGAGTACGAACTCGAAGCGGTAGGCAGTGTTGGCGTGGAGGCTGTCGAACTGTGGGGAAGTCTTGATGGTGGTCAATCGTGGAAACGGTGGGGCGCGGACCCAGATAAGCAAAGTCCCTTCGATATCGAGACCACCGGAGAGGGCGTCTACGCTTATCGCATCGTTGTCCTTAGCGCCAGCGGGCTAGCCAGTCCGCGACCGCTTCCTGGCGAGCCTGCGGATATCGCGGTGGTTGTCGATTCAACAAAACCCGAGGTGAAAATCTCTAGTGCTAAGTATGGCGATGGTGATCAAATCGGTTCTCTGGTGATCGGCTACAGTTGCAGCGACAAGCAATTGTTACCACGCCCCGTCGCGCTCGCATTCAGCGAAACCTTGGATGGACCTTGGACGACCATCGCTTCGGGACTTCGTAACGATGGCAGCCATGTGTGGCCGGCCGATCCGCAATTGCCACGACAGTTTTACTTGCGGATCGACGCCACCGATAAGGCTGGAAACGTCGGTACCTACGTGTTGGATTCGCCGATCGACGCTCAAGGCCTCGCGCCCCGAGCACGCATCCGGGGCCTGCAATCTCTCAGCGGAACTACACCCGCGGCGCCCGGCGACCAGACCGCAACTCTGCCGGGCGTTTCCCTGAAGTAAAACGTTCCACCAAACTTACCATAGCGCTCAGTCAGCATTGCCTTTGGATTCAAGCTTGCCCCAAGTATCGCGCAGCGAAACGATGCGGTTGAACACGGGTTTGCCGGGCCGCGTATCGAGGTCTGTATAGTAATACCCAAGTCGCTCGAATTGGAAATGCTCGCCTGCGGCTACGTCACCGAGCGAAGGTTCAACCAGCGCATGTGTCACGTAGAGTGAATCTGGATTCATCTGGTCCAAGAATGTTTTTCCATCGCCAGCGTCTTCCGGATTTTCGCACACGAACAGTCGATCGTAATTTCGTACTTCGACCTCCACAGCGTGCTCGGCGCTGACCCAGTGAATCGTACCTTTAACCTTTCGCCCTGAGGTATCGTGACCACTGCGCGAGTCCGGATCGTAAGTGCACAACACTTCAACGACCTTTCCCGAAGCGTCTTTGGCAACGTCCTGGCAATCGATGATATAACCGCCGCGAAGACGGACTGAGCCGCCCGGTTTCAGACGAAAATACTTTTTTGGTGCGTCCTCGCGAAAGTCGTCTTGTTCGATCCACAGATGCTTGGAAAACGGGATCTCACGTACGCCCGCTGATACGTCTTCGGGATTGTTTACCGCCTCGGCCATCTCGATCTGGTCGTCAGGCCAGTTCGTGATCGTTAATTTCAAGGGATCGAGCACCGCCATTCGACGCAGTGCAACCGCGTTTAGATGATCTCGAATGGCGTTCTCCAATCGAATGATGTCGATCGTGCTATTGAACTTGGCGATGCCGACGTCAGCACAAAAACTGCGAATCGATTCCGGCGTGTAGCCGCGGCGCCGCAGTCCCGATATCGTTGGCATCCGCGGGTCATCCCAACCACTGACGTGTTTCTCTTTGACCAGTTGCAAGAGTTTGCGTTTGCTCATCACCATGTAGGTGATATTCAATCTGGCAAACTCGATCTGACGCGGATGATGAATCCCCAGCGTCTTGCAAAACCAATCGTACAAGGGGCGATGATTTTCAAACTCAAGCGTACAGATCGAGAACGTGATGCCCTCGATCGAATCACTCTCGCCGTGCGCCCAATCGTACATTGGATAGATGCACCATTGATCGCCGGTGCGATGGTGGTGCGCTCGCAGTATCCGATACATCACCGGATCACGCAAATTGACGTTGGGCGAAGCCATGTCGATCTTTGCTCGCAACGTCCGCGCTCCGTCGACAAACTCACCCGCTTTCATTCGACGAAACAAGTCCAAGTTTTCTTCGGGCGTGCGATCGCGAAACGGACTGTTGCGACCCGGTGCCGTGAGCGTGCCACGATACTCTCGCGTTTGTTCCGCTGTCAGGTCACACACGTAAGCATGACCGCCAAGAATCAATTGCTCTGCCCACTCATAGAGTTGTTCAAAGTAATCACTGGCAAAGAACATTGCGTCCCACTGGAACCCTAACCAACGGACGTCCTCCTTGATCGACTCAACATACTCGGTTTCTTCTTTAGCAGGATTCGTGTCGTCGAACCGAAGATTGCACGTCCCCGAATAATCTCGCGCCAGTCCAAAGTTCAGACAGATACTCTTGGCGTGACCAATATGCAGGTATCCGTTGGGTTCAGGTGGAAAACGCGTGGCGACACGATCGTAGCGACCGGAGGCCAGATCGGCGTCGATCGCTTGTTCAATAAAGTGTTTTTGGATTCGTTTTTCCAGCGGCTCGTTCATTCCGTTTGCTCTTTCATGCACTGTGATCGTGACACGTTCTCGAGCCGTAACGTAGCGACTCGGTTCGGTTCTTCGTAGCTGCCTACGATTCGAACTGGTGCATCCCGCCCCTACTCGTCACGGGCCAGCGGCCTAGAATTCGCCGCTACGACCGAATTTAGAACGTGCCGCCTTCCCAAATTCTTGCGCACCAGCATCCAATTCAGCAAGAATGGTTGGCGTCGATTTGCCGTTTGCACTGCGAGCGACGGAAATTAAGTGATTGCACTCATTGGTGTCCATGAACTTCGCTGCGTCGAGCAATCCCTGTGCTTCTCCCGAAGGAATTGCCAAAAAACCGTGCTTGTCCGCGTGGATCAATTGTCCAGGAGAAACTCGTCGTCCGAAAACTTCCACGTCAGAACCCCAACGAACCGGCCAAGCGTGTGCATGACCGACACATAATCGCCGCGCGATCGCTTTGAAACCGGCATTTCGCATTTCGTCCAAATCACGGATCGCGCCGTCAACAATGGTCCCCACACAACCCAGCGCACGGTGCACGTTGCTGTTTACTTCGCCCCAAAATGCACCGTACGTCTGCGGTTTATCGAGATCTTGGATCACTACGATTTTGGGACCGGCGACTGAACCGATATATTGTCGGTACTCGCTCCAAGCCCTTGGGTTCGCGTCGACTGGATCACGTCGACCAGGTTGGATCACACAGGTGACCGCATAGCCGACCATCGGCCCCATTTCCGGCATAAAATCTCGTGTTTCTTCCAAATTAAATGCATCGCGAGCTGCATCGCCCTTGGTCATTTGCTCCCAACCGTTGTAAATCGTCGGCGTGTTCCAACGTTTAAGCTGCAACAGTTCCGTGTGTGATAATAACGGCTGGTTCATGAGAGGCTTTTGCAAAAATGGTTGTCTCGCTATGCAGCAGGCACAGGTGCGGCGTCTTCGTTCACTTGTAGCGACCGGATGAAGTTAATCAGATCCCAAACATCGTCCTTGTCGAATTGACCTTCGACGAAGGTTGCTGCCGGCATCGGTGTGCCTTCGATGCCCACTGCGATTCGCCGATACAAGTCTTCGGATGCTGATCCACCATGAAAAATGCCTTGAGCAAAATTTCTAGGTAGCGCATTGAGCGGAGGTAACGCACCACGAGCAAGAAGAGGAATCAAACTATCACGATCCTCGGGCTTCAAATTCACACGAGTTGTCCAATCCTTTGTCCAATCGTCGTAGTCCGTCGTTTGGCCGTTGCCAAGACCTTTATCGCCGTGACACTTGCTGCACGTCGCGATCTTGCCGACGAACAACTCTTGCCCGCGTTTGACAGACGCGGCCAATGATTCTGCTTGGTCGCTCTGCATTAGCTTTTCGTAGTCTTCCCGAGACTGTGCGACCGGCAAGTCCGCTGGAGGTTCGGGAACGTCGTAGATGTCATCCTCAGCATCCAACCAAGCTTCACCAATTTCGGCGACATAGTCGTTGGCGATCTGCCACTGCTCTTCAAACGCCATCTTTTGATCCGGCTCCTGGGAATCCACCCACTCGGTGTTGAACACTCGCTCGCCCGCTTCCAAATCCAATTCTAAGGCTGCGTCATCAATCAGCCGACGTTCCAGCTCCCCACGCCACGACAAATAGATGACATAGTCCGTCAGTGCTTGAATGTCCGATTCGGTCAGCGCCGGAATTGGTACCATCGCGGTACCACTGATACCATGACGAATCAACCGAGCGATATCGTCACGCGTCGGCTTGGCACCACGAGCGGTCGATTTGAACTTAAAAATTCCCATGCGGTAGTCGCGAGGATATGGCGTCAACACCGCGGCAGTGGTGCCGCGACCGTTACCGGTTATCCCATGACAAAGCGCACAGTGCTTGCGATACCGCCCCCGCCCATCAGCGTCTGCCGGACCGCTGGCGCGAATCAAATTCTCTTGACTGACGATGGACGCGAGCTCCTCGTCCACGGTGACCGACTCCGGCAATTTCGGATCGTTGGGAGTGCCAAACATTCGCGTTAATGCCCAAGTGACATCCTTGGTGGTTTGATCCATCGGCAAACCATCCTTCACCTGATACTTCATTGCCTGAACCAGATTCGGCTCGAACACTTCGATCGGTTCTTGACGACATCCGGTCAGTAGCAAACTAACCATCGCACACGCAACAAGAATCCAGCTCGCACTCGCTGTCCATAATTGTTGGCACAGTTTGTGATCGAACGGCGTCGAAATGGGGTTGATCATACTTGCTCGTGCCCTCGAAACGGATTGAATTGGAAGTCGCATTCAGTTCTGGTACTCTTTAGCTGTCGATCTTAGCACGAACCGGCGAGTTCGTTAACAATTTACCAGCGGAACTTGTGACAGCTTGCGGAAATCATTGGCTCACGGCGGATGGACAAAACGTCGCAGCCGAACTTTGACCGCGTGAACCGAGCACTAGGAATTTGCTTGCGTTCCAGATTGCGATCCTTCATGAATCGTAGCTCGTACCAAGGCTTCGCGAATTCGGTTGATCGTTGTCTGCTGGCCGAGGATTGCCAATGTTTCAAACATACCGAAACCTTGCGTGACACCTGTCGTCGCTAAACGCAGGGGATGGATAATCTGTTTGAGTTTGACCTCCTTGGCCTGACAGAATTCGTTAACGGTCTGTTCAATGCTCGCCGCGTCGAAAACACTGGCTAGACCAAGCTTTGCTTCAAGACTCGCCAGCAGTTCCCGCATCGCGTGGTCGCTCGTGATTCGCTTTTCGAATGCCGCTTCGTCGTAACTGAGCTCGTCCGCAAACATGTACTCGTAGTCGATAATGTCACCCGCGATTTTTAAGCGGTCACCGACAGCCTCGACAATGACTCGTACCGAACTTACTGCATCGGGGTCTTCCGTATCGACCATCCCCGCCTTGAAGGCAAAGGGCATCACAGCTTGTAATCGTTCATCAACGGGTAACGCTACGAACGTGTCGCTTTGGACAGCCATCAATTTCTGTGGGTCAAACGACGCCGGTGACTTGTTGACTCGCGCGAGCGAAAAGTGCTTGATCATCTCCTCCTGCGTGAACTTCTCTGTTTCACCATCCAACGACCAACCGAGCAACAACAGATAGTTCAATAACGCATGGGGCGTGAATCCGATCTCGCGATAAAAGTCCACAATGACTGGATTGAAAGTCTCTGCGTCGGGATGCAAAAAGCAGGTCTTCGCGATTTTGTTGCCTCGCGCGAGCAAGTCGGCAAAGTCTTTGTTCTTCAAATATTTGGAAAGCTTTCGCTTACTGAGTTTTGCCGTTCCGCCAGGTTCCGCGACATACGGCAAATGCGCATACGCTGGACGCGAATAACCCAACGATTCAAGAATAAAGATCTGCCGTGGCGTGTTCGGCAAATGTTCTTCGGCGCGAACAATGTGGGTGATCTGCAAATCGTGATCGTCCACAACGCTGGCTAGGTGATACAGGCAACTGCCATCGCCACGCTGGATGACATGGTCCTGTTCGTTCTCCCAAGCGACGCGGACTTCACCACGAATGATGTCGTCAATGACACATTCGCCTTCCCGAGGCGTTTTCAGCCTTACGACGCCGCTGCGACCCTCGGCTTCGAATTTCTTTTCCGTTTCAGAATCCGATGCCATGAAGCGGCGATCGTAAACGAAAGAGCGTCCAGCCTTTTGCGCCTCGTCGCGTTGTGATTGCAATTCATCCGCCGTCGCGTAGTCGCGGTAAGCGTGACCGCTTGCCAGTAACTGGTCGACCGCAGCGCGATGTCGGTCGCTTCGCTGTGATTGATAATAGGGTGCGTGTGGTCCACCGACGCCGGGGCCTTCATCCCAGTCAATTCCTAACCACCGAAAGCCTTCGAGAATTGGCTCGATGGCTTCGTTGACATTGCGCTGGGCATCTGTGTCGTCGATCCGCAAAATGAACTGTCCGCCAGACTGGCGCGCCAGCAGCCAATTGAACAGCGCGGTTCGAACGCCACCAATGTGCAAATAACCCGTGGGGCTGGGCGCGAAACGAGTACGGATCATGGCGGAACGCTATATCGAAGGATTGTGACGCGAGGTGGCGCTGCAATAGCAGCCACCGTACGTAATGAAGATAGCGAATCGCCAGCCCGCTACGAGACCGGGCATGCTGTTTTGAAAGTCCGAAAGACTGCCGCGACGGATCTTCGGCACCGTTAGCAAAGAACTCGATCAGCTAGTAATTGCTGAATCCCGCTAGTTATTGCTGAACCCCAACGCCAAGAGCGCGTCGCGACCGAGCGGGTTTCTCAGGAAATGCCGACGGCAATCGGGACACAGGTCGTACCGACCACGATGGCTCGATTGAGCCGACGCATCGTCCTCGTCATCACAATCGTTGTGCAATTCCTCAAGAATTTGATGCAACTCGGACAAGTGATCGATGTCGTCCTCGAACTCACCAACACCGCTGTCCAACGCGGCATTGATTTCGATTTGCACGACATAACGCGTCTGGTGCAAGGCGTCAATTTCACGTTTGCAGCGATCACAGGTGTAATGAATCATCGAACGCGATTCCGTGACAAGGATGTGTTCATACGACGTGCCGCATCGTATGGAAGTTGATAAATAAAACCTGAACGCACCAATCAAGGGCACTTGATGTAATTCATGTTAATGAGCCGACAGAGTCGCTGGCAAGACAAATGCTGGCCTTCAGCAGTCGAAGTCAGGACAATTTTTGTCAGCGACAAAAACGCCCTTGACAAGGCGTCAAACCTGTGAGTCGATCTCACTTCTCATCCCAAAACGTCTACAGCAACGACTTACTCGTGTCGAAATGAGGACGCGAAAACAACCCTCTCGAACCCGCAATCAGTCGCTCGTCGTGGCCGGCTCACCATCACGAGGCGGCGCGGAAACGAGGGACGGACACTTGATTTCGATCAACATTCCCGGCAGAAAACTCGAGTTGAGTTCCGCTAATTTGCGGTCATCGAGGATTTTTGTCGTGAAACCTCGTTTGGATGCCTCAGTCAACAACCGCTCGATCGCCGGACGATGTCCGTAAGCTAGCAAACATCGACCGTCCACTCGCAGGTGATCGGGAAGCCCGTCCAACAGCGAATCCATCAAGCCGAAATTTGGGTCGTAGTACGCGTGCTCGGCCGGAGTGCTAACGGCCGCGTCTTCCCAAGGTGGATTGCTAACGATCAAGTCAAACTTCTCA
Source organism: Pirellulaceae bacterium (assembly GCA_041751935.1). GTDB lineage: Bacteria > Planctomycetota > Planctomycetia > Pirellulales > Pirellulaceae > JBBSJZ01. The sequence goes on from JBGSIA010000005.1 coordinate 53,250, forward strand.
CTGTCCTTGATGACCGCAAACGCCCCAGGTTGGTCCAGCGAGATTTTTCTCACTTCCAAGTTGCGATCCAAACGAAGCATCGCCGCATTGTATCGCGCATTGTCAACAGCTGCTTGATTGATGTCCGTGGCAACAACGCTCTTGGCTCCGTGGTGCAAGCACAGTATCGAAAGCAAGCCAGTACCTGTGCCAATCTCTAAACAATCGCGGTTCTCGGCAATCGACTCCTGCGCAATCATCCTTCGTAAACTCGTTGTGTCGTCGGATTCCCAAAACACCGACTCAAATTGAACGAGTTCGCGGTTGGGAAGCTCGTCGACCGTCCAAGTCTGTAAGACGTTGTAGTCGTACTGGAGATCTTCCCGGTACTTGCGCATACAACTCGTCAACAGCAACGCAATCACAATTACAGTAACACAACGAGGGTAATGCCTGATCAAGTGTCGTTCTCCAGCGAGGAAAGCATCCACTGGATTGTACCAAACAATTCTCACCACGAAGTACTCGTAAGTCCCCAAGTGCCTTTGCGCGAGATTGCGGTAGCACTTGGCTGATGGAGAACAAATGGTGTGGGCCTTTAGCGGTCGAGGCGTTATGCGTCGACTGAAAGCCGACGCCACGTGTTATCGACCGCTACTAACTGCGAGCAGCAGTTGAGAATCTACCCGTAGAGCGGGTCTCCTGGCCCACAAAGATAAGTGCGGTGTTGGGACTGGACTCCCAATCTACTGGCACAAACTCAATCGCAACTTCGCCTAACCGCGAAGTGCTGCCAGGAAATCTTCGTCGGCGAGCAATGTGTCGACGGCGCTGGCTTCTGCACTCGACGCTTCCTCAACCGTGATCTCCCATTTCGTGTCGCTGCTGACCGAGGCCATTGACGGCGCTGCGTTACTGCTAAGCTGCGGTGCAGTAGGCGTCACTGATGATGCGGGTACTTCGCCTGAAACTTGAACTCCCGAGACAATCGCCCGACTCTCCAGC
>JBGSIA010000006.1:0-102665 GCA_041751935.1 Pirellulaceae bacterium
ACGCTTCCCAGTGCCGGCTTTTGTCCAGCGACGGCTGTTTCTCATTTCCCATTGCAGCGAATCCGTTCGCGGTTCAGAATCAGTTTCGACCAACCGAGATCTTAGCACATCGGGCGAGCATGGGCCTCTGCGACGCGTCGCCAGCGATCAACCGAGTCGCCGTCGGCCATCGAATGACCCCAAAAACACCTCCAGCAAGGGAAATTAGATGCGTTCACCCTGATGTCGCGCCCAGTGACCAGTGGACGGTGATCGAACTGGAACAGTGGCTTGACGCCAATGGCAGTATCCAGTTGAAGACTTATCGCAACGGTGGTCATGAAAAGGACGCAGCTCACACCGAGCGGTCCGGAATTCTGATCGGCGAGGTCGAGTGCGAAGGACCAATCATCGACGCTTGGCCGCCACCGAGTCGGATCAAACTACTTGGTAATGTGAATCCAGACACCGCGACGCTCGAGGATGCTGTGGCGATCCTGGCGAGGTTTCTGCCGTACGCCTTTCGACGAGCGACGAGGCCAGACGAAGTGCAGCCATTTGCGAATTTGACAAAGCAAATGCTTGCTGACGGTCGACCGTGGATCGAAGCCCTGCAACACGGGATGAAGGCGATGCTTGTCTCGCCTGAGTTTCTGTTTCTCGACGAACCGAGCCGAGAGCGAATCAGTGACTTTGCACTTGCCTCTCGCTTGTCGTATTTTCTCTGGAGATCGATGCCCGATGAAGAGTTGTTGCGTGTTGCCGCGGGCGGACAATTGACTCAGCCACAGGCGCTACGCAGCCAAGTCGAACGTCTGCTGAATGATCCGCGAGCAGAGCGATTTGTCGAAGACTTCACGGGCCAGTGGCTCGACTTGCACGATATCGATTTCACCGAGCCCGACAAACACTTGTTCCCTGAGTACGACGATGTGCTTCGCGATGCGATGTTAGCGGAGTCTCATGGTTTCTTCCGAGAAGTGCTGCAAAACAATTTGAGTGTTAGCGAGTTTGTTGATGCCGACTGGACGATCCTGAACAGTCGCTTGGCCGAACATTATGGCGTGCCGAGTGTTGAAGGGCTAAAGTATCGGCGGATCAAGCTGCCCAGTGACAGTCCTCGAGGCGGCGTGATGACACAAGCTGCGGTACTGAAGGTCACCGCCAACGGCACCAACACCTCTCCGGTACTGCGTGGTGTCTGGATGTTGGAAAACATGTTTGGAAAACCGGCTCCGCCGCCGCCAGCAGGCGTTCCGGCAGTCGAGCCTGATATTAGTGGAGCGACGACACTGCGAGAGCAATTGGACAAGCACCGTGATGTACCGTCATGTGCCGGATGCCATGATAAGATCGATCCTCCCGGATTTGCCTTGGAACGCTTTGACCCAATCGGTGGTTGGCGTGATTGGTATCGCAGCATGGGTGCGGGTCAGCAGATCAAAGATCGTTTTGCCGATTCGCCGATCAATAAAGTCCGCGTTCGGTACCGCATGGGACTGCCGGTCGACGCTAGCGGTGTCACGCCAAATGGCGAAGCGTTTAACGACTTCCGGGAATTCAAGCAGATATTGGCCGCTGATCAGACTCTGATAGCACACAATCTTGCGGCGAAACTGTTAGCGTATGGGCTGGGCCGAGAAACAGGATTTTCGGACCGTCCAACTTTGCAGAACATTGTCGATAAAACTGCGAAAGACGATTTCGGATTTCGCACACTGATTCATGAAGTCGTCCAGAGCGACGCGTTTCGCAAGCCATAACCACCATAGAGTATTTTGCCATGACCAATCGTCGCCAATTTCTTCGTGCGTCTGGAATACTACTTGCCCTTCCGTATTTGGAGACCTTTGCGGCTCCGGTGTCAACGAATCATTTGCGGCGTCGCACCGTCGCAATCAACTTTGGGCTTGGTCTGCACGGTCCCAATTTGTTTCCGGAGAAGAGCGGGAGCGATTTCCCATTGACACCGTACCTTCGTGAGTTGAAGGAGTTTCGAAATCAGTTCACGGTTCTTTCTGAGACATCTCACCCAGGTGTCGACGGTGGGCACTCGGCGGAAAAATCGTTCCTGACCGCCGCGCCACATCCGGGGAGTGCCAGTTTCAAGAACACCATCTCAATCGATCAGCTGTTGGCCGAAAAGATGGGTGCCGAAACGCGATTCGGATATCTCGCACTGAGCCTTTCCGGTCGCAGTCTCTCTTGGTCGCGCAGTGGCGTCGAATTGCCGAGCGAGTCGCGACCATCCAAGCTGTTTGAGAAACTGTTTCTCGATGGCAAGCGTGACGAAAAGCAGAAACAGATGCAACGACTGCGTGACGGCCAATCGATCATGGACACGGTACGCGAGAATGCGCGCAGTATGTCGCGACGCGTCAGCAATCGCGATCAACAAAAGCTGGAGCAATATTTTTCGGTCGTTCGCGACACGGAGCAGCGATTACAGCTTGCCGAACAATGGGAACAGCAGCCGAAACCAAAAGTTGACCGCCCCGCTCCAAAGGATATTGCCGATAAGACCGAGATTATTGGTAAAGCGGAATTGATGTACGACCTAATGCATTTGGCAATCGCGACTGACAGCACGCGGTTAATCACTTTTTTTAGTAACGGCATCAACGCTGTTCCGAAAATTGCAGGCGTGACACAGGACTACCACAACCTGTCGCATCACGGCAAAGATCCCGAGAAGATCGAAGAGTTGACTGTGATCGAGACTCAACAGATACGGACATTCGCCGGATTCCTTCGCAAGCTGCGTGACGCCGACGATGATGGCGTCAGTCTGTTGGAGCAAACGCAGATTCTGTTGGGATCGAACTTAGGCAACGCCAGCAGCCACAACAATCAAAATCTACCGATCTTGTTAGTGGGCGGCGGCTACCGTCACGGCCAACACTTGGCATTTGACCAAGACAACAATCACCCCCTGCCTCAACTCTTTGTGACAATGCTGCAGCGAATGGGCTTAGAGATCGACACATTTGCCGGCACCAGCGGAACGCTACCTGGATTAGAACTTGCCTGATGATCGTACGAAGTGCATCGGCAATTACAGATGCATTCAGGCTTAGTCATCACGGGATCGCCCAACGACCATCCGATGGGCCGCAAAAAAATAAATTGTGAAAATGATGGCAACGGCGACAATACTGGACGGAATGCCAAATGGTTGCGGAACGAGGTGAAGGAAAGGCACATTTTGGTCAGCGAATCGAATGGTCGCTGGAATACAAAAGCAGATGGCGAAACTAATGAGTTCGCGACCGCTAAACGATTGGCGTTTCAACATTTGAAGACACCACCAAGAAAAGGAAAAATCAGTATTTTTTTCCCGGCTGACTTCTCAGAGGGTTAAGCTGCGCCAACAGAGAGTCAAGTGTTCACGCACATCGACGCGTTCTCATTACCTAAAGAAGTACAGCCGGTCGGAAAAGCCAGCGAAGCTCGCATGTACATTGTCTGGAAATAAGCTATAGTGCGGTCTTGGATCACCGTCAAACTTAGGAGAACGAATGATATCCATGCGTGTTCGCGACCGCGAATCGATTCAGGAAGCCGTCCGACGCTTCCGCAAACTGGTTGAACGAAGTGGTTTAAAGCGGGAAATGCGAGCCCGGCAGTACTACGAGAAGCCGAGCGAAATCAAACGTCGTGCAAAGTTACGAGCCGAACGGCGAAATTACAGCGCGCGGGTTGCCAAAGTTCGGTAGGGCCAATGATGCCTCTCATTTGCTGTGGAAGTTTGTTGACTTTTTAGGCGGTGATGTAGAGATTCGAACTCCAGGGAGTTCGTTTTGGATGCAAGTTTGACAGGATTAAGCGAAGAAAGTGTCGAACCCCTTCTGCAAAAGGCTTGATCTGCAGAAGGGGTCCGACACTTTGGACGGTGATTCTACGAAATCGATCGATTACAGTACTCACGACCCAAGTACCGCAGGGGGGAATCATGATGACGACGGCTGAACAGCGGGTATTTCGCACGTTCCGGCAGTACTTGATGACTCCCGGTCGGATGTTGTGCTTTTCGGGACCGGATTTGCAGCGTGATACCGTCGCGCTGAAACTGCTGACTGAGAAAAAATTTCTCGTCAAAGAAAAATTCGCCGGTGGCTATTCCCTCACGCCTGCTGGTTTCACAGCGATGATCCGTGAATGCCAGGCTGCTAAATCACAGTAACGCTGTTAAATCACAGTAACGCTGTGTTTCGCCTGAGAATTTAAAGCTGCGCGTTTTTCGCCACGTCCGTCTCCCCGGCGATCCTTGGTCGAGACATACCCGCCCACGGCGTCCAATACCACCGTGCCGCACCCATCGACCAACGCGCGATATCTGCGCCGGCGAGAATCGCACAGGGAACCATGTACAACGTGATGCAGGTCGCGAACAGAACACCGAAGGCCAACGACACTGCCATCGGTATCAGGAATTGCGCTTGTATGGATTTGTCCATCATCAGTGGGCACAACCCGACGAATGTCGTGATGGACGTTAAGAAGATGGGGCGGAATCGCTTGCCGCCTGCTTCAAGTGCCGCGTCCAATAGCGACACGCCAGACGCTTGGCGGCGGTTGATATAGTCGACCATCACGAGCGTGTCGTTAACAGCGATACCCGCCAGAGCCAACATTCCAAAGATCGACAGGTACGAAGGGGTCAGTTCCAACCAAAGGTGACCGAGCAAAGCGCCATTGATCGCAAAGGGCACCGCCAACAATACGTAGATCGGCTGCACGAGCGATTTTAGTGCGATGGCGAGCAGTCCATACAGCGACAGCAGCAACAAGGTTGCTCCGACAATCGTTTGTCGTTTGGTTTTCTCTGCCTCGGCAACGTAACCGAGATACTGGTAGGACAAACCGTTCTGGACACACAACGCATCCAGCTTGGGCGCCATTTCTTTAGAGATCCCGACGACATCGACGGCCTCGTCAACTGGCTGCGCTCCCAAGCGAATGATTTCAGCTCGATCGTTGCGTTCGACCTGTGACGGAGCCTTCACGAGGTTGATCGTCGCGACGGTTTCCAGTGGCACATCAGCACCTCGAGGCGTGCGGATCTTCAACCGATCCAGCGTGTGCAATGATCGACGCGCCTGTAAAGGCAACCGCACCATCGCGCGAATATCATCGATGCCGCGTTGCAAGCGTTGGGCCTCTTCGCCGAAAAATGCTTGCCGAATTTGGCTGGCTAATGCTGCTTGATTCAGTCCCAATTCAGCAGCTCGCGGCTTCAACGCAATCTCCAATTCATCTTGACCCTCAGTGATGTTCGCCCATTGATCCTTGAGTTCGCTGTAGCCATCCAGCATCGCCTTAATCTCGCGAGCGACCTGCGTTTTTTCCGGTGAGGAAGGCCCACGCAGTTCGATGTTCAGATCCTCGTCGTCATATTCACCATCGCGAACCAGTGACGATTCCGATCGCGTCTCGAAGCGACTCGCTTCGGGGATATCGCCGACTAACTCACTCCACCGCTGCACCAAATCACTGTTCTTCGGCCCAGGAACCGTTCGCTGTTCAGGCGGCATCACTTCGAAAGCCATGTAGCCGAGCGATTTATCGAAACTTGAACCGGGACGTCGAGCGCCGCTCAAGCGGACGATATTTTGGACCAACGATTGCCCATTGCCGGGATCAACGAACTCAGTTTTAAGCTTATCAAGTGCCAGTGAAACTCGGTCAATGTATCGCTCGGTCACTTCCAATGGCGTGTCGTCGGGAAGGTCCAGCATCGCGCTGACTTTGGTGCTATCAACGCTCGGGAACGCCACGAAACCCAAACGTCCGCCGACACAGTAACCGGCGATCAGTAGTGCTAGCGACACAAACCCAGCGATCACGGCATAACGGTTTCTCACCGCTACTCGCAACGAAGGCTGGTAGATGGCGGCGACGAATCGTTCAAGGCCCGAGGCGATCGCGGCCTGCAATCTGGCGAATATTCCGCGACCGGTTTTGCGGCGCAAATGCTTCAAGTGCGCCGGAAGAATCAACTTCGATTCAATCAACGAGAATAGCAGCACTGGCGCAACCACCGGTGGCACCTGCCGCGCGTAGTCGCCCCACTGTCCGTCAAAGAACATCAGCGGCAAGAAGGCAACCATGGTGGTCAGTGCCCCGAACGTTACCGGCGTCGCCACTTCGCGCGTGCCCTCCACTGCAGCTTCCAGCGGATCGACGCCATCCATGATTTTGGAGTACACGTTTTCTCCAGTGACGATTGCGTCATCGACCACGATGCCAGTGACAATGATGAATCCGAACAGGCTCATCACGTTAGCGGTCAAATCGAACCAGGGCATGAACAGGGCCGCACCGGCAAAGCTGAAGGGAATGCCGATCACGATCCAAAACGCCAGCATCGGCCGAACAAACAAGCCGAGAATCAGCAGCACGAAGAAACCGCCTTGCAACAATGACCATGCCAGTGTGCTCAACCGGTGCCGAATCGCTAGCGACTCGTCATCCCAGATCTCCAACTCGATGCCGTCGGGAAATCGCGTTCGTGCGGTACGAACATATTCACGAACTTCGTCGGAAATCCCCAAGGCACTTTCACTGCCAACCCGCATCACGGGCACGAATAACGCCGGCTTGCCGTTAAAGAATAGTTTTTGGTCACCTTCAACAAAGCCATCGCGAATCGTCGCGATTTCGCCCAGACGAACTTCAGCACCGGCTGCAGACCGGATCGGAATGTTTTCGAACTCCGCTTCCGTGTATGCTTGACCTCGAGTTCGAACGATGAAGGTGCCGCTGTCGCTGTCTATCGCGCCCGCCGGTAGGTCCAAGGAAAAGCCACGAATCGCGTCCGCCAAATCTTGAAAGCTCAAGTTGTAGGCCAGCAATTTGTCAACGTTCGCTTCGATAGAAACTTCCGACTCCCTGGCACCTTCGATATCGACGCGACTGATACCAGGCATCTCCAGCAAGTCTTGCTGGACCTGTCGCGCGACGCGGCGCATATCGTGCGGCGACAACTCGCCCATCACAGCGATCTGCAGGATGTCGAAATAGTTCGCCGATTCGGGAATCATTACTCGCGGCGGTTCGGTCTCAGCCGGAAATGTCGTTATCGTATCAATTCTTGCTTTGACGTCGTCCATCAAGTTGCGCAAATCTTTTCCGCGAGTTGCACGCAAGAAAAATTTCGCACCGCCACGAAAGCTATCCGCGTTTAGTGACTCGATGCCATCAACGCCTTCGAGTGCCGCTTCGACGGGAATTAAAATCGCGCGCTCGACGTCCTTCGCCGTTGCACCTCGATACTCCATTTCGATCATCACCGTGTTCCAACTTAGTGCTGGGGTGACTTCGAGAGGAACATGATTGATGGCGACATAACCGCCAGCCACGATGATCGCCACCATAAGAAAATTGGCGGCGATGCCATTGTTTGTAAACCAACGAATCACGGCATCGCTTCCATCTCAGGCGGCTCACCGGCCAGTGATACGCTTACGTCGTCGTCGGAGATGATTTCCACCAAACTTCCCTCCGGTGCATAAACTAGCATCGTGGTGGCGAGCAATTCTCCCTCACGGATCGCTCCATTACGAATGATGACGTTGTCCTCGTCCGACCAAAGCGGATCGATAGTCAACGTCCGCAGTGTCAGCTTTTCCTCGTCAATCAGATGCACCTGGTCCAGTCGCCGCACTGCGTTTCGCGGAATCACGATCACATCGTCAAGTGTTTGGCCTTGCAGGGTCGCCACGACGGGTTGACCAATTCGCAGTATCGCGTGATCCGAATGCAGCGAGAATGGATCATCGATCCTAGCGATTGCAAATAGCTCCAATGAATTGGCGTCCAACGTGCCTTCGGTGCGTACAATCCTTGCTTGCCAGACAGATTCGGACCCAGGATCAATGGCGTCGCGCAGTTCGACGTCGACCGGCGCGTCGCCTTCCATTTCCGGCAACTTCAAGTGTCGCATGTCACGACCAGCAATCGGCAGCCGCACTTCCGCGTAATCAACTGCGAACACGTCACCGAGTACCGTGCCTGGGCTGACTAGTTGGCCGACGCCAACCATTTTCATCACGACACGACCATCGAAAGGCGCGTAGATTTTCGTCCGCTGTAAATCCCGCTCGGCTTGATCGATCGCCGCGGCTGTGATTTCGACCTGCGATTGCGCTTGCACCAGCGCCGCAAATGTCAAATCAACTTCCGATGACGAAGCGCTATTTTGTCGCGCGAGTTGTTTGGTGCGATCGTCCGCCGACTGGGCAATTTTCAACGTCGCTTGGGCGAGTTTGTGTTGCTCCTGGGCGATCTTCAATTCCGTCTGGTAGTCACGGTCGTCCATTAGCAACAGTAAATCACCAGCTTTGAAGAACGAGCCCACCTCGAAGGCAACTTCGGTTGTTTGAATCGTTCCCGTGACTTCGGCGCTCAACGTGACGCGATTGTGCGGCCCCACGATGCCATGGGTTTGAATTTTCACCGGGTAGTTTGCCGCGCATAGCGATAACACTCGACTGCGCAGCACCTGTTCCTCAGCCGGTTCGCTTTGCTCCTCATCTGGTTCGACTGACAAAACGGTGTAACCGTATCCACCACCGGCCAGAATGCCGACAGGAATCAGGAGTCGAAATATAGCGGTCACCAAGAACTTCATGTGGAAAGGGTGCCGAGGCGGGAGAAGGCGGGGGAGGGAAGGTAGGCGAGAGTATGACTATTGTGATTGATCCCGTCAAAACGTCGAGGGACAGAACCAAGCGAAATCGTGATGCAGGCGAATTTTTTGTTTACAGACGACGGGATTCGACGCATTGAATCTCGTTTTACTGAGTTTTCTGGCCCCAAAACGCGAATCGCTCAAGCTGGGATTGTTCGCGATGAATCCGTACAGATTCGCTTTTGCATGGAACCATAGGGGCACGGTATGTGTATTGCAGAAGGTGACTACCGGTACGCGTTTTCATGTCCTTACACGCCAAATGGAAGACACTTGATGAACCAACGATGGAAATTTCACCACAGTCGGCGTTTTTTTGTCACCGTGATTGTCGCCGCGGTTAGCTATGCTCCGACGCTCGCCCAGGAAGCGGCGACAATCTCGAAGACGGAAAAGCTACGGCAGGAAATTGTTGACAAGGGGCTCGCGTACTCGGCGAAGGAAGGACAATCCGATGCTGGAACGTTTTCGGACAAGGTCGGTCCCGGCGTAACGGCACTGGCCATCACCTCCGCTTTGCGAAATGGCCGCGATGCGAGTGATCCGATGGTTGCCGCAGGTTTAAAAGCCTTGGAGAGTTACGTCAAACCTGACGGTGGAATCTACGGCAATGGAAGGTTAAAGAACTACGAAACTTGTGTGGCGATGGTTTGTTTTTCCGAAGCGAACAAGAACGGCAAGTACAACGAGATTCTTAAACGGGCCAAGGACTTTGTCACCGGCGTCCAGTATGGCGAAGGCAAGCGAGATCCGTCTGATCCTTGGTATGGTGGCGCCAGCTATGCTGGCGAGGGCCGGCCTGACCTGTCGAATACGGGGTACTTCATCGAAGCATTGCGAGCGACCGAGTCAGGCCCAGAAGATCCGGCGATCCAACGGGCGCTCGCGTTCGTTTCGCGATGCCAAAACCTCGATAGCAAATACAACGATACCGAGTTCGCAGCGAAGGTTGACGACGGCGGTTTCTACTATGAAATCCCCACAACAAAAATCGACCCCAGCACCTCCGAAGAACGATATACGGCTGATGGCGGACTGCGCAGCTACGGATCGATGGGCTACACCGGACTCAAGAGCATGATCTTCGCGGGACTGAGCAAAGAAGACCCACGCGTGAAGGCGGCGACGAAGTGGATCAAGGACCACTACAGCGTCCAGACCAACCCCGGTATGGGATCAGCAGGTTTGTACTACTACTATCACACGTTTGCTTCGGGACTAAAAGCGGCCGGCATTACAACGCTCACGGACGCCGATGGAAAGGATCACGACTGGAAAGTGGACCTCGTGAACGAACTTGCTCAGCGTCAAAATGCCGATGGCTCCTGGAGCAATGACAATCAACGATGGTTTGAGAATGACAAGAATCTGGCGACCAGCTTTGCCCTCATGGCACTGGCGTACTGCAAGTAGATCGTATGAGAATGAGTCGAATCTGGATAATCCATCTCACCACGCTTCTTTCGCTGGCCGTTTGGGCGGCAGCCGATCCTGCGTTTAGCCCGATGGTTCGTTCGCGTTCATTGTCGGTCGCGTCGGTGGACGTGGGCTGGATTCGACTCGTCGGTTTTTCATTGGTTACCGTGATCGCGGTATCCAGTCTAATGAGCCTGTTCGTTAAACTGCTGCGACCTTCTCCAGACAACTTACCGGACCGATCGTTGCGTCAACTGCTCAGCATCACTGCTGTCATCGCGGTATGGTGTTCACTGGCGCTGCATCATGATTCGATCGCTTGGCAAGGCAAGCGAGTACGCTTTGCTTGTCGAGTCAGCGAATTGGAAGCAATTGCGGCCCCACTACGTGAAGAATGGCCCCAGCGAGACGGTGAGTTAAGCAAGATCGGTCCGTTCATGGCCTACCCATTCGGTCGTCCAACAACATTGGTGCTACTACAAGCTCCTCGAGTAGCTGGCCACTTGGTTTATGTCAGCGCCGTTGAATGCAACTGTGACGGCGCCATCAAGCTGCAACTGACTGGCACCGACGGAGGCGACTGGGCCGAGTGGCATCCACCGCACAGCCAGCCAAGTTCCTTCGTCGGCGGCCTCGCTGAACCACATGAACTGACAACCGCAACCGCAATCGGACGCGGCTGGTACCTGGTGCGTTACCGCGCCTAGCCAGAGTTAGTCTCCTTTTTTCGGCACGCAATACTGAGTAAATCGAAACTTAAACGATAATGACATCAAGGTTTGGCGACTAAGGTAGACTCACTCCGCCCAGCTCGTTTTCAGCGGCATATTGCTCAGGCAATTGTTGCTGAGTTGTTGACAGCGAGACGCTTGTGCTCTTCGTTTTGGTGCGGACGCAATCGACGTAGTATCGTCGCTCGCCGAGTGCCGTCTCTTCTACCAGACCGTGAATGTCGGTGTCGAAACCGGGGAATCGCTTGTTGAACATGCGGGCGAACTGCAGGTACTCGACAATCGTCTTGTTGAATCGCTCACCAGGAATCAGCAACGGAATGCCTGGGGGATACGGCGTCAACAATACCGCTGTTGCGCGGCCTTCGAGTTCATCGATCTCGACACGATCTATTTCACGATGCATCATCATCGCGTAAGCGTCCGATGGTTTCATTGCCGGATGCATCTGGGACAGGTACATCTCGGTGGTCACACGAGCAATATCGTTCTTCTTGTACGTATCGTGAATGCTTTGACACAAATCATATAGCCCCACTCCTTCATATTGCGGAAACTGCTGGGCAAACTCAGGCAGAATCTTCCACATCGGCAGATTCTTGTCGTAGTCGTCCTTGAACTGCTGTAACGCCGATAGCAACGTGTTCCAGCGTCCTTTGGTGATGCCGATCGTGAACATGATAAACAGCGAATACAGCCCCGTTTTCTCAACGATAACGCCGTGCTCAGCAAGGTATCGAGTCAGAATCGATGCGGGGATTCCAGTTGCTGCAAACTGACCCTTCACGTTCAAACCAGGCGTGACAATCGTCGCTTTGATCGGGTCCAACATATTGAACCCGGGAGCGAGGTTACCGAAGCCATGCCAATTGTCATCGCCGCGCAAAATCCAATCTTCCTGGGTGCCGATTCCACTTTCACAGATATCGTCGGGGCCCCAAACTTGGAACCACCAATCGTCGCCCCACTCGGCATCCACCTTGCGCATCGCTCGACGGAAATTCATGGCCTCGGCGATCGATTCTTCCACCAGTGCCGTACCACCGGGCGGTTCCATCATCGCTGCGGCGACATCGCACGACGCAATGATCGCGTATTGCGGCGATGTCGACGTGTGCATCAAGTACGCTTCATTGAAGATATGGCGATCGAGCTTCCGCTTGGCTGATTCTTTCACCAAAATCTGTGATGCTTGCGAGATACCGGCAAGCAATTTGTGCGTCGAGTGAGTTGCGAAGACCATCGATTCTTGGCACGTGGGTCGATCGCGACCGATGGCATGCATGTCTTTGTAGAAACTGTGGAACGTCGCATGCGGCAACCACGCTTCGTCAAAGTGCAACGTATCGATTTGTCCGTCGAGCAACTTTTTCAGCGTCTCGACGTTGTACACAATGCCGTCATACGTGCTTTGTGTGATCGTCAGAATCCGCGGCTTACGACCAGGGTTAGCCGCCTGGGCTTCTCGAGCGAATGGATTGGCATCGATTTTTTTCTGGATGTTCTCCGGTCGGAACTCATCCAAGGGGATGGGGCCAATCAGTCCGAGATTGTTTCGTGTCGGCGTCAAGAAAACGGGGACTGCACCGGTCATGATGATCGAGTGCAGAATCGATTTGTGACAGTTGCGGTCGACGACGACGATATCACCGGAAGCGACCGTGGAGTGCCACACCATCTTGTTCGATGTCGACGTACCGTTGGTGACGAAGTAGCAATGATCAGCACCAAAAATCCGTGCGGCGTTACGCTCCGAGGCGGCGATGGGGCCGGTATGGTCAAGCAGTTGGCCGAGTTCTTCAACCGCGTTGCACACGTCGGCACGCAACATGTTTTCGCCAAAAAATTGGTGAAACATTTGGCCCACTGGACTCTTCAAAAACGCAACGCCGCCGGAGTGACCGGGACAGTGCCACGAATACGACCCATCGCTAGCGTAATGCAGCAGCGCGCGAAAGAACGGCGGTGCAAGCGAGTCGGTATAAGCGCGAGCTTCGCGAAGGATGTGCCGGGCCACAAACTCCGGCGTATCCTCGAACATATGAATGAAGCCGTGCAGCTCCCGCAAGATATCGTTAGGAATGTGGCTGGACGTACGCGTCTCGCCATAGAGAAAGATTGGAATCTCAGCGTTCTTGAATCGAATCTCCTGGATGAACTCGCGCAAGTTCGCGATCGCTGGGACTTCCTCGCCACCGGAGAACTCTTCGTCGTCGATTGAGAGAATGAATGCCGAGGCTCGCGACTGCTGTTGTGCGAACTGCGACAGATCTCCGTAGCTTGTCGCACCGATGACTTCAGCACCCTCGCCTTCGATGGCCTCGGCAAGGGCTCGAATGCCAAACCCCGACGTGTTCTCGGAGCGAAAGTCTTCGTCGATAATCAAAATGGGAAAGCGAAATTTCATCACGTGCCTTTTAACACTAAAAACTGAACGCCCAGTGTAATGCTGGGTAAGAAGAAAGGCAGACTCCTACGGAATCTGCCTTTTTCAAAACTAATCGAACATCCAAGCCGTCAACCGTTTACTTGCTGTCTTTTTCTTCACCCGACGTCGCGCCAGCCGGCACGGGCTCGGGAAAACCGCGAGTTTCACCGCGGAAGTCCAAACGAACCGGCTTGTCTTCGTCATTCTTGAACACGTCGATGACGATCGTGTCCTTGCCTTCGAACGTGCCTCGGAGCAACTCTTCGCTGAGCGGGTCTTCGATGCGTTGTTCCAGTGCGCGACGCAAGGGACGAGCGCCGTAATCGAGATTGCTGCAACCCTTGCGGATCAGGAACTCCTTGGCTGCATCGGTCAAATCGATGACCATGCCGCGTTCGAGCAAGCGTTCGCGAACTTTGGTCAATTCGTAATCGATCACGAGCTTCAAATCCTCTTCGGTCAAGTGCCGGAAGATGATTGTGTCGTCGAGCCGATTAAGGAACTCGGGACGGAACACACGTTCGATTTGGTCCATCACTCGTGACTTCATAGAGTCGTAACTTGCGTCACCGTCAGGCTTCTGGAACCCGAACGCCGATTCATTCTTAATCGCCTCGGCGCCCGCATTGGTCGTCATGATCAAAATCGTGTTGCGGAAGTCAATGTTGCGACCGAACGAATCCGTCAAGCGGCCTTCTTCCATTACTTGCAACAACATGTTGAACACATCCGGGTGCGCCTTTTCGATTTCGTCGAACAGGACCACCGCATAAGGACGACGGCGAATCTTCTCGGTCAATTGGCCGCCTTCCTCGTAACCAACGAATCCTGGAGGGGCACCAATCAAGCGGCTGACGTTGTGCTTCTCCATGTATTCGCTCATGTCGATGTGCACGAGTGCATCGGCATCACCGAACATGTATTCCGCCAGCGCCTTAGCCAACAACGTCTTACCGACACCTGTCGGACCGGCAAAGATGAACGATCCGGTGGGTCGCTTGGGATCTTTCAATCCGCTACGACTACGGCGAACGGCCTTTGCGACCGCAGTGACCGCTTGGCTTTGGCTGACTACTCGTTTGTGCAATTCTTCTTCCATCTTCATCAGCCGCATACTGTCTTCGGTCGACAGACGCGTCAACGGAATACCGGTCATCTTGCTGACCACTTCCGCGATCACTTCTTCGTCAACAACCCCGTCGGTCTGTTGGCTCTTGTCACGCCATTCTTGCGTGATCTGATCCTTCTTCTTACGCAGCTTTTCTGCTTGGTCGCGTAAATTCGCGGCTTTTTCGAAGTCTTGGTTCGCGACCGCGTCTTCCTTTTCCTTATTCAGTTTCTCGACTTCCTCGTCGATCTCTTTCAAATCCGGTGGACGAGTCATGGTACGCAATCGCACTCGAGCGCCAGCTTCGTCGATAACGTCGATCGCTTTATCAGGCAGGCAACGCGCCGTGATGTACCGTTCGCTCATTTCGACAGCCGCAGCCACTGCGTCGTCGGTGAACTGGACACGGTGATGTTCTTCGTAGCGCTCGCGAAGTCCCTTCAGGATCTCGATTGTTTCTTCCTTGCTCGTCGGTTCAACAATGATTTCCTGGAATCGACGTGCCAGTGCATTGTCCTTTTCGATGTACTTGCGGTACTCGTCCAGCGTCGTGGCTCCGATGCATTGGATTTCACCACGAGCGAGCGCCGGCTTGAGCACGTTCGCGGCATCAATCGCACCTTCGGCACCACCGGCACCCACCAGCGTGTGTAGCTCGTCGATGAACAGAATCGTGTTCTTCACACGACGAACTTCGGTCATCACGGCTTTGATACGTTCTTCGAACTGACCGCGATACTTGGTACCGGCAACCATCATCGCTAGGTCCAAAACGACGATCCGCTTGTCAGCGAGGATTTCCGGCACTTCGCCGCTGATCACTCGCTGTGCAAAGCCTTCGACGATTGCCGTTTTGCCGACGCCGGCTTCGCCCAAGAGAACGGGGTTGTTCTTGGTACGGCGACACAGAATCTGAATCGCACGTTCAATTTCGCGTGCACGTCCGATGACGGGATCGAGTTCGTTCTTTTTAGCTAGTTCGGTCAAGTCGCGACCGAAGCTATCCAGGGCGGGTGTCTTGCTCTTACCGCTCTTGCCCGACGAACTGGCGCTTTCGCCGCCACCGTCACTGGAACGACCGCCGCGTTCGCCAACTTCGGCACCTTCCAGGCCGTGCCCGAGCAGATTGAGGACCTCCTCGCGGACGTCTTCGAGCTTCAACCCCAAGTTCATCAGCACTTGTGCGGCGACGCCTTCTTGCTCACGCAACAAACCGAGCAGGATGTGTTCGGTGCCGACGTAGGAATGGTTCAAATTACGAGCCTCTTCCATCGAGTACTCGATGACTTTTTTAGCTCGTGGAGTTTGCGGAAGCTTGCCCACAGTGACCATCTCCGGACCACTCTGGACCAACTTTTCGACTTCGAGGCGGATCTTGCGCAGGTCCACTTCCAAGTTCTTCAAGACATTCGCGGCAACACCACTGCCTTCCTTCACCAGCCCCAGCAGGATGTGCTCGGTTCCGATGTATTCGTGGTTGAATCGCTGGGCCTCTTGATTGGCCAGTTGCATGACCTTGCGGGCACGATCTGTAAATCGTTCGTACATTATTAGTTCTCGTGAAAACTGGTCGTTCGTGAATCCCGTCGCTCGGAAATCCCGTTACGATCGATGTGCTACTGTCAAACTGGCGAAACTTTCGTCACCGGTGCTACTGAAAGCAAAACCTACGCCATGATTGTTGGCAAAGCGTCATTTGCGTCCATCCCTACGTTGGATTCTATCGGTTATGTCGAATACCGGGGATAGGAGCTTTTACGAATAGAACCGTCTGTTTTACGTGTTTCGCCAAAAAAGGGGTCAAAAAAACTAAGAATCCGTGTCAAACACTTTGCGGCACACATGACTCTTGGCCGGTTCGCTGCTGCTCAACCATCGAATCGCGGGTGAAAAATTTTTCTGACGAGTTCAGTCGACACGTCTACATCGACAAATTGCCCGGCGCCCTAGTGCGTCATTACAACTTAACTTGCGGGTTCATAACATGTAGTGCACTGGTTCTGAGGCAACTGGTGAATCGCCAGCAGCTTTTTTGTCCGTCGATGCCAGATCGGCAGTTTCACGGTCGTCGCTGCTCGCCTGGGCCCCTGTCTGTCGATCGATTCGTTGTTGCTCCGCCGCAACTTCCAACCACCAAGCGTCGGCGACTTCCAACAGTCGCATCTGTGCCATCATCTGACTAGCTGCTTCCAACCGATTGGTTTGTCGATAAACACCGCACAGTAACAACAATGACGGTGGGTCACGTGGCTCGATCGCTAATAAATCAGTCAGCAACCCCTCAGCCTCGGACCAATTGCCGCTGAGATACGCCTGACGAGCACGCGGAAACTGGTCCGGCTCTTTGCTGACACTTCGCGGCATGATGAGTGCAGGCAGCTCGCGCACGTTGCGAATGACAAAAAAAAGCCACACGGCGGTTCCGATCCAGAACGCCAATCGCACCAATCCGCTGGAAAGCCACTCGGGGTACAGATACCGCATCACCAAAAGCGTATTGAGCGCAGCAGTGAACGCTACGGCCGTCGGGATCGCTGACAACCGCCCACGCCACCACAATTCGGCCATCCCTGGCCACAGACAGGTCACGTAATACGCTGGTCCCATGTCTGGACCATACGAATTGGTGACGCGGCGCGGCAAGATCCATTCGCGAGAGCTCACAATGATTTATACGGTCCGAAAGTTACTTTGGGACAGTCCCTTTGGTGAGCGGCCGGTGAACAAGTACCGAACAACGGACGTCCCGGCCGTTAATCTGTGACAGACAGTACGTCTATCCTACTGCCAGTGGTTACGTATTTATCTGCCTATGGCCTATCGAGCGTTGGTATTTCAGCTTCGAAATGCTGTGGCAACTATTCCAAATGCGTCTTTCCTTTGGTCCAGTCTTGGGCGACAGCCCATGCGCGGTACTGAAGTGTTTCGCGCAGTTCGCGTGTCAGACGCAACTCAGGCTCGGCGCTGAGTTGTTGCCCAACAATGTGCGGCGGAAAATCAAAATTCAGCCCCGCAGGTGACTCTCCTGTAAGCATCGCTACCATTAGCAACGCGTTAGCCATCGTGCCGAGCGAGTTTTGATGAATGTTTGCTTGACGCCAGAGATAATCGATACGAGGCACGTCGCTAGGCGGGTTGACCGTGAGATCGTGGAACAACACTGCGGCTGGAACGATCGTTGCACCAGTCTCCTTTTCTATTTCACGCATCGTTCGCACTTCATTTCGTGTGGCCGTCGTGTACTGTGGCAAGGTTGCCCGATTACCTGGATGTTTTGCTTCCCATGTCATAAAGACTGCCAAACGTTTTCCACTACTCTTGATTTTTGTTGCGAACTGCTTCATCACCTTCGGGTCGCCGCTGGTTATCACAACGACGTCGACATCTGGACTCATCATCGCGTCGCCAACTTCGCGAGTCACCATCTCACTAAGTGGCTGGCCGAAAGCGATCTTGCTTTCGTGAGTGATCTCAATCCCCCGTTTTCGCAACGCCGCTTGAAAGTAGTTGTACACGCCACCTTCGTTCGCCATGTAGCTGTTGCCCACAAACAATAGATGGTCGCCATCTCGTACAATCGGCTTGATCTCGACCTCCTCGATCGATTCGGGTTCAACAGACGTTGGCGTATTTCGCCGACTAGCGGCTGTCTCGTTTAGTACGAATTCTCCGTTCCATCCATTCGTCGCTTGGTACTGGCCTCGAAGCTGGCTCGCCTTCAACGTTCCTTTCCACTGATACTGTTTTCCGTCGATCGTAGTGGCTCCCGCGAGTTCGCTTGCGGAGCGAGATCCCGATGCTCGAAAGTCGACTGCATACTCAAAAGGCTGGCCTTGAAACGCACCGCGAAAGACAGCTTTCCACTGCCCGGGTTCTACCTCCAATGCGGTGCAAGTCATATTTCCACTTGACCCGGTTCGACGATTATTCCAAGGTCCCTCGAAGACTCGTTCGTCCGCAGCATCGACCCCAGGGCATAGCAAGATCAACGTAACGATGGACAGAATTCGAGACATAATAATCTCCAGGACAGACGCGAGTTGTTGGTACTCCCATAATACCGCATCGTGCCATCAGATTTTATTGCCGACCGCGTCACCTCAGAATAAATTCCGGCGGGATCCGCGTTTCGACAACTGCCGCACGCGCAGTGGCTGAAAAATGGTATCGCCAAAAACGGAAGTCGGATCGCAGTATAGGATCGTGAGATCGTTGCCGACGAAATTTTGATCCCACAACCGTCAGCCAATGGGGCTACAATGCCTGATGTAACAACTAAAATTTCGTTCTTCCTTCTGGCCGGTTTCCATGCAGCGACGTATTTCCATGCGACGTTCATCGCAGTTTGCACTCTTACTACTTCTGACACTGGCAACGACCGTCCACGCCGAACGTGATCCGATTTGGCTCACGCACGGGCCGATGCTCGGGCACGTGACCAGCGACAGTGTGATTGTCTGGGGCCGTACTTCAGATGCTGGCGAATTCACCGTTCGTTTTGGTGAATTAGCCGCCAAGCTGGAACAGTCGAGCGAGCCAACAAAAACAACCATTGAGCACGACAATACCGCGAGCGTGAAACTGAGTTCGCTCAAACCGGACACTCGATATCACTACCAACTCTGGGTCAACGATCGGCCGCATGGATTGCCGGGCACATTTCGAACGTTGCCCAGTGCTGATGAATCGCGAAACGCCGAGCACAATCCTCGCGGACTGTTCAACTTTCGCTTCGAGATCGGATCCTGTGCCAATCAAAATCCGCTCCATGGAATCGGCCACCGCACGCCGACGTACGAAACGCTCAATCGTGATTGGGCAGAGAAAGTTCACTTTCACATCATGAACGGCGATTGGTTGTACGAAGAACTGCGAGAGTATCCGCCCGAAGCGTGGCGGCTGACGCTCGGTCTGGCGCAACTTCCGACGATCGTTCAAATCATGCCCACCATCGTCGGTGTCTGGGAAAACTACAAATTGTATCTCTCGCGAGGCGTCGAGCTGGCGAAGTGGCATCGGCAGGTACCAAGCTACTTTACGTTTGATGATCACGAGTTGGTCAATGATATCTGGGGCTCATCCGAAGCCGGTAAACGTCATCGACGCACAGTTTTTCGCGACATCGGAACACAAGCGTGGTACGACTATCTTGGTTGGGCAAATCCCGTCGAGCATGCACACCCGATTCACTACGGCCGGGCAAAGATGACCGCTGGCAGCGACATGCTTGTCGATATGGATACTGATTTTTCGAAGTTGCCTTTGGACGAGATGCTGAACTTGCACGTTCACTGGGGAACGCCGCAAGCTGGCACGAATGATATGCGGTACGACGATGATTCTGTCGGCAATAAAAACTCGTACGTCTACGACATTGCTGAAGTCATCGATGCGCACACGTTGCGGTTGCACATGCCCGCCAAGATCGATGACACGGTCAGCTACTCGATCGGTCGCCGTAGCTACGGTTCATTTCGAGTATCCAACTGCGAGTTTTTTCTTGTCGATACTCGCGGTGATCGCGACATGCACGACGTTCGCGATCGAGCCAAGCCGGGGGTCTCGATGCTCGGTAAGCCTCAACGCGAATGGTTGCTCAATTCGATGCGTGAGAGCGACGCGGATTTCTTTTTTGTGATCTCGACGGTGCCGTTCATGATTCCGCACAGTGGTGCGGGTGGCTTCGAGGCAGATGCAGAAAATAAGGAGGAAGCGTGGACGGGTTTTTTCGACGAACGCGAAATGCTGATTCGCGAATGGGAGAAGCTGAACAAAAAAGTGTTCGTAATGACAGGCGACCTGCACAACAGTTTTGCGATTCGCGTCACCGACGACATCTGGGAATTCTGCTGTGGGCCACACAATAGCGTCAACCACGTTCCAAAACTTGACGAAAGCGATCGGCCAGCAACAGGCAAGTTTAAGTTTGGACCGCGTGAGTGTGACATCCGCTGGAGCAGTTATATATTGCCGGACCTGCCGCGACTGGAGCGTTTGTATCCGAATTTCTGTGTCGTCCAAGTCAACAACGTGTTCAATTTGCCACAAGAACTTGGGGGAAAGCGCCTCGTTGCCTACCCGCATCCGCAAGTTGTGTTTCAGTACTACGACGGACGCACTGGTGAACTGAGCTACGCGGAGTCGATCTCTGTTGACCGGTAGCGATTCGAACACAGTTATACTCAAACGCTGATATACTTTTGGCGAACAAGCTTATTTGTCGCGATCAAGCGTTATCCGATTCCACGACTGCGGACGCGTCGATGAACAGAACCTATCTGCTGACCTTGGTGCTATTTGTCGTTCAACTTTCGTGTGCAGTCGCTGAAGACAGGCCCAATATTGTGCTGATCATCACCGATGACCAAGGATATGGTGACCTTGGACATACGGGCAATCCGATTATCAAGACGCCGTATATCGACCAACTTGCCGCCGAGTCCTCCAGGCTTACGGACTACCACGTCGCACCGACGTGTTCGCCCACTCGCGCAGCGTTGCTCACTGGCCATTGGACCGACCGCACCGGTGCCTGGCACACAGTCAATGGCCGTTCGATGTTGCGCGAGAATGAGGTCACGCTGGGCCAGATGCTTAAGGATGCTGGTTATGCGACGGGAATGTTTGGCAAGTGGCATTTGGGCGACAACTTTCCCTATCGTGCCGAAGACCGCGGCTTTACCGAAGTGTATCGTCATGGTGGCGGCGGCGTGGGACAGACGCCTGACCTGTGGGACAACGCGTATTTCGACGGTCACTATTTCCACAATAGTCGCGTTGTGCCCGCGGATGGATTTTGCACCGATGTTTTCTTTTCCCAGGCGCAACGCTTCATCCGCGAGTGTGCCGCCAAGAACCAGCCCTTCCTCGCCTACATCGCGCCCAACGCTCCGCATGGTCCACTGCATGCGCCACAAAAATATCTCGATCTTTATGCGAGCCAGCCACCAAGCATTGCGGCGTTCTTCGGCATGATCAGCAACATCGATGAAAACGTGGGTACGACGCGAGCTCTGCTGCGTGAACTCGGCCTTGAAAACGACACGCTGTTCATCTTCACGACCGATAACGGCACGGCAACTGGGGCAAAGGTTTTCAATGCTGGAATGCGTGGCGCCAAGGGCAGCGAGTATGAGGGTGGCCATCGCGTGCCGTTTATTGCTCACTGGCCAGAAGGCGGATGGGACAAAGAGTACGTCAACGACACGCTCTGCCATGCAGTGGACATTGTGCCCACGCTGCTCGATATCACCGGCGCGAAGCAACCTGCGGATGTGACGCTGGACGGAGTCACGATCCGCCCACTACTCGATCCCGACGGCGATACCGGACACTGGCCACACGAGCGAATGCTCGTTACGGATTCTCAACGAGTACGTGATCCGATCAAGTGGAAACAGACTGCGGTGATGTCAGGCAGTTGGCGGCTTGTGAACGGCACAGAGCTTTACAACCTCAAAGACGACCCCGGGCAAGAACGCAATGTCATCGCCCGCAATTCATCACAAGCTGAGAAGATGCGTGCGTTCTACGACAAGTGGTGGTCGGAACTTGAACCGACGTTTGCACTAACAACCGAGGTTCACGTCGGACATGCGGATCACCCGATGGTGAGTTTGACTGGACACGATTGGATTCAGGAAGCGTTGCCGCCATGGAACCAGCAGCACATCCGCGAGGCTGATGGTTACGCGCACGCTCCGCAAAAGGCACAGAAGGGCAAGAAGGCTGTACCCGCACCGCCGAACCCGCAGCAGTCAGTGCACCGTGGTCACTGGGCTGTGAAAGTGGTCACGACTGGCAACTATCGCATCAGTCTGCGACGTTGGCCGGTCGAAGCTGATGCGGCGATCACTGACTCGTTGCCTCCGGGCGCGGATGTTCCTGGAGCCACGAAAGCCTACCGATCGAGGCCCGGCACTGCCCTTCCAGTCACCAGCGCTTCGTTGCGGCTGGACGGCAGCGACATCGAAACTAAACCCGTTCTGCCTAGTGACAAGGATGTTACCTTTACCACACCATTGACCGCCGGCTCGCACCAGCTCGCGCCCACCTTCGTGGATGATGCGGGCAACGAGATCGGAGCCTATTACGCCATCATTACCAAGTTGCCATGAGATCGATTTTTACTCTGCTTGCGTTGCTCGTTGTTTGTAGTGGTCAGAACACTGCTGCTGAATCATCACGTCCGAATCTTGTTGTCTGCATCGCGGATGATATCAGTTGGAATGATTTCGGTTGCTATGGTAGCTCGACGGCTCGCACGCCACACATTGATGCACTTGCGACGAATGGGTTGCGATTCACCGAGGCATACTTAACAGCCAGCAGTTGCAGCCCCAGTCGGTCGAGTATTATCACGGGGCGCTATCCGCATAATCTTGGTCCGGCGGCCGAGCTGCATCAACCAATCGCCGCGAATATCCCGTGGCTGCCTGCGGTACTCCGCGAGCATGGATACTACACAGCTGTTGTCGGCAAGAACCATATGACCCGCGAAAGCGCAAAGGTTGGTGCCGAGACTTGGGATCTAATCGACTCGGGAGTTACGCCGGACAATCACGGTGGAGAGTCAAAATGGGTCCAGGCCATCCAGCAGAGGCCACAGGACAAACCGTTTTTCTTTTGGTTTGCTTCGCTTGATGCCCATCGAGACTGGGACGCGGACAAGGAATGGGTCGAGTCAAAGTACGGTCCCAAGCATCGACCGCACGATGTTGTCGTCCCGCCATTCTTGGCCGACGACACCGACACGCGTGATGATTTTGCGTCCTACCACAACGAGATCACGCGGTTTGATTACTTCGTCGGCCAAGTCGCCGACGCGCTCGCTGCACAAGGACAACTCGACAACACGCTGTTGCTGGTCCTGGCCGACAACGGCCGCCCCTTTCCGCGGGCGAAGACGCGACTGCATGACTCGGGGATGAAGACGGCCCTTGTCGCGCATTGGCCCACTGGGATCACGAAACGAGGCAGCACCAGCGCGAGCCTTGTCAGTGTCATCGACATCGCGGCGACGCTGTTGGAGTTGGCCGAAGTCAAATCACTGCCGCCGAGTGTTCAGGGCTTGAGCTTCTCGCCAATTTTGCGTGACCCGTTGGCCGTCACTCGTCGACACGCTTTTTCTGAACACAATTGGCACGACTACGAGGCTCATGGTCGCGCCATTCGAAGCGATGGCTGGCTCTACATCCGCAACGCACGTCCCGCCCTAGCCTGGCAAGGTCCAGCGGATTCCGTGCGTTCGCCATCGCACCGATCACTCAAGGCGCTTCGGGACGAACACAAACTCACGGCCGCTCAATCCGATGTGTTCACCGCTCCGCGACCCAGCGAAGAGTTGTACTACACCGCGAACGATCCGGAACAACTTCACAACCTGGCAACCAACCTCGACCACGAGAAAACAAAAATGCGACTCGCCGCATTACTCGATCAATGGATTGATGAGACCGGAGACGCTGCTCCTGAGAGCCTCACTCGTGACACGTTCGACCGCGAAACCGGTGCCTCGCTGGTTCGTGGCAAGTCCGCCTCAAAATCTCCGCGCGGCACGTTTCCCGGCGAGCCCAAGAATGCTACACACGTCAATGCACCTGGGCCACGATAGGAATTCCCAATGAATCGAGTCTTTCCTCTATTCGTGTTGTTGTGCTGCACGGTCCACGCTGCGGAGCGTCCGAACTTTTTGCTGATCTTCACCGATGACCACGGCTACGGTGATGTATCCACCTATCACGAATCAGACGTACGCACACCGCATATCGATCGCATCGCCGCTGAGGGAATGCTGTTCACGACGATGCGCGCCAATTGCACAGTCTGTTCACCGTCGCGAGCTGCCCTGTTGACCGGTCGTTACGCGGACCGTGTCGGTGTGCCGGGGGTCATTCGTACCAAGCCAGAGGATTCGTGGGGCTACTTTGATCCGCAAGTTCCCACGATTGCCGACGAGTTGAAAAAGGTCGGCTACCATACGGCGATCATCGGCAAATGGCATCTCGGACTCGAGCTGCCGAACACGCCGAATGCACGTGGCTTTGATTTCTTTCATGGTTTCCTCGGCGACATGATGGACAGTTATACCACGCACCTGCGTCAAGGCCACAACTACATGCGCCGCAATGCGGAGGTCATCGATCCACCGGGCCACGCAACCGATCTGTTTTCCGACTGGGCCAGCGACTACTTGAGCGAACGGGCCAAAACACCAGATCAACCGTTCTTTTTGTATCTCGCGTTCAACGCACCGCATTTTCCGATCGAACCACCAGAAGAATGGCTGGTGAATGTCCGACAGCGGGCACCTCAGCTCGATGAGCTTCGAGCTAAGAATGTCGCCTTTGTCGAGCACCTTGATAACCGCATCGGCCGTGTGCTGGACGCATTACAACAGACGGGGCTGGACCAGAACACGCTGGTAGTGTTCACCGCGGACAACGGTGGTTCGCTGCCTCACGCCCAGAACAATGATCCGTGGCGCGACGGCAAACAGAGTCACTACGATGGCGGCTTGAGGGTCCCGTTCATGGCTCGCTGGCCGAAACACATCGCGCCTGGATCTCGCTGCGATTACGCTGGTTTGAACTTCGATCTGTTCCCCACGTATCTTGAACTTGCCGGCGCGACGCCTTCGCCAGACCTCGATGCCGTTAGCCTTGTCCCCTTGCTCCATGGCAAGACGATTACCACGCCGCGCGATCTCTACTTTGTCAGACGTGAAGGTGGGCAAGTCTATGGCGGAAAAAGCTACGAGGCCATCATTCGTGGCGATTGGAAACTGATGCAGAACTCGCCGTACAGCCCTCTGGAACTCTACAACCTCAAGGACGACCCCAAAGAGCAATACAACCTTGCCGCAATGAATAAGAAAGTCTTTAGCGAACTGGCCACAGCCCTCCGCGCTCACATCCAACGCGGTGGCATAGCTGCATGGCAAAAACCGTATGAATAAGCGAGAAACCGAACCGTGTAATAGTCTGTTTGGATACGGAACGGGCGGCAGTCCATTTATCTCGTAATTCACTCAGCGACTGCGCGGCGGACTTCGTGTTGGTAACCCGGTTTGGTTCCCTTGGAGAGGACAAAACCAGGTCGACTGGCAAACTGAGAATGAACGGCTTGAGCCTTCTTTGCGTCATACAGACCGCTATGGGCGTGCAACAGGTATCGCAGAGTGAGTGATGTGTCGCTATCGAGCGTGATGCCCTGTTCCAAATTGACGGCGGCGCCCATCCATCCGTCTTGCCGGACATGCCAAGGAGTCGGAAAGTGATGGTTGCTTGGATGGTCGTGAAAAGTGATCCCTTCCATAATCACTTGGCGATCCTTTCCTTGGTGCGCCGCCACCGGACCACTGTAGTCCATCCAACGTGCACGCTTGGCAAAAATATCTTTTTCACCAACTTGACCTTCACTGCTGGAAAGTTGGCCGCCACCGAAGATAGCCGAGAGTGACTTTGCAACGCGAACTGCGAGAAATCCAAAGTTCGTTTGTTCTAGCTCCACTTTGCTGGTCGCGGTCGGTACTCGAAATATTGTCTGAATTTCAAGCGAGTATTCGTTATCTGGCATGGGCACGATTGCGGCCACCAAATCTTGCTGCAGTACTTCGCTGCCGTCTGGGGAAATCCACGCCAGATAGGAGGCCATGATTGCTTCATCGTCGCCATCCTCGTAAGCGTACCATTGCTTTTGAACGATCGAAGTTCCCTTATTGTTAGCCCAAAAATCCAAGCCATTTACTTTGTTGTAGGCAAACCAGATCGATTGGTGATGGTCATGGTCGGGCGCACCCGGATGTCCCATCCGCGTTAACTCGGCTCCCGACGGGCCAACGAATGGATAGAAAAACGGTCGCGGATAAGTCTCGCCAAAATTCCATTTGAATTTCTCGTCACCTTCAATTCGAAAACTGACCTGATGTTCGGCGATAGGAATCACTTCACAGCGATTGATGCCATTGCCCAACGCAACCTGCGGCTCCGCAGCAACAACGATCCCCGACATGGCGATACAGAGCATAAAAAAAACGACTCGCATGGGTCACCTGCGGCGTGAATGAGCTGACAACAACGCTTAACAACGATGACTGAGATTGTAAATCATAATCAGCCGCCGCGTGCGAGAAGAGCGTTGACAAGTGGTGGAGAGATGCGATCGGCATAGACGAGCGCCTTGCCGCCAAGCGAGAGGATCACTTCACTTCGACGCGCTTGAATCGCAGCCAAGGTTGTTCGCGCGACACGTTCGGGAGGCCAGCTTCCCAAGCTGCGGCTAAGCTGGCCAGCCTCCGTTTCAATCAACGAGTCAAAGAACTCACTGCGCGTCGTACTTGGACTGACGAGCGTCACTTGAATTCCCAGCGATTTAAATTCGGCTCGCAACGAGTCACTCATTCCGTGCAAAGCGAATTTGCTTGCACAGTACTCACTCTTGTTCGGCACCGCGCGATGGCCAAGCACACTGCCCATGTTGCACACCACCGCATCTCGGCCTCGTTTGAGGCACGGAAGCAGTTCCCGAATTAACTCTACCGGGGCAAAGAAGTTGATCTCCATGATTCGACGCATGCGCTCGGGCGTGGCGTCCGCAAACGGTCCAATCGCACCGACGCCAGCGTTGTTAACTAGCAGATCCACCTCACCATACCGCTGTTCCGAAGCCACATCGATGACCTGGCGACGAACAATCTGCTGAGTGATATCGCCTACGATCGGAATTAGTTTGCCGATCACTCCCCGCTCGCTAACTTCACCGGCAATCTGGGCGAGCCGATCCTCGCGCCTGGCGACCGCGATCACCGTCGCACCGCGCTGAGTTAACAACAAGGACAATTCGCGTCCGATCCCGCTACTGGCTCCGGTCACGATAGCGACACTACCCAGGGGTTTCCAGCGCATGTTCAGGCCACTTCGCTAGACGAGTCTAGATTCTCGTTCGTCAAAAGGTTGGACGTTGAAACGGGTAAACTCACTTCGGCTGGACGCACGGCAACTGCTGATTTGGTTACTATTCCCATCGCGCCAATCGGCATCCGAACATGGATTGTGATCGTCGAATCGGTGTACTCGCGTGACAAGACTTCTCCCTTGGATGCCAAGTATGCCAGCAACTTTCCGTCTGCCGGATCGACGTCAACTTCCAGATCAAGAAACTCACGACCGAGCGCTTCACCGACTGCTTCGACCAACGTTGCTAGTCCTTCGCCAGTTTTTGCGCTGACACGGACTGCGTTCGGGTAGCGATCGACGATCTTCGCCAATACATCGGCTGACTCAACTTGATCGATTTTGTTGAGCACCAACAGTGCATCCTTTTCGTCGATGTCGAGTTCTTTGAGTACACGATAGACTGCCGTAATTTGTTCAAACACAGAAGGACTTGCGGCGTCAGCTATATGCAACAGCAATTCTGCCTGCCGAGTCTCTTCGAGCGTTGACTTGAAGCTGGCAACCAACGAGTGCGGCAGATCGCGGATGAAACCAACCGTATCACTCAACAAGACTGTTCCCCAGCCTGGGAGCAGCCAGCGTCGTGTCCGCGTATCGAGAGTCGCAAATAATTTGTCAGCCGCTTCGACCCCTGCCCCAGTGAGAGCGTTCATCAACGTGCTCTTGCCGGCATTGGTGTAGCCAACCAGCGAGACGGTTGGTGCTTCGTCGCGGGCACGAACTTGGCGTTCACGGCGTTTCTCGACCTTTGTCAACAACTCCTTCAAATCGTGAATCCGTTTTTGAGCCAAACGGCGGTCGACCTCGAGTTGCTTTTCGCCGGGACCGCGCATCCCCACGCCCATCGACTGGCGTGACAAGTGTGTCCACATTCGTTTCAATCGCGGCAGGGAGTATTCGAGTTGAGCCAGCTCGACGGCTAATCGCGATTCGTAGGTCCGTGCTCCCGCAGCAAAAATATCCAGAATCAACTCCGTTCGATCCAGCACCTTGGCATCGATGGCTTTCTCCAAGTTCTTGACTTGAGCCGGATTCAAATCGTTGTCAAAAATGACGACGTCTGCTTCATGCTTTTCAACCATTAAACGGAGTTCATCCACTTTTCCTTTTCCCAGGTAGGTTGAAGCGCTGGGCGTCGACCGTTTTTGAATCAGTTCATCGACGACTTCGGTGCCCGCAGTGATTGCCAATCCGTACAGCTCTTCGAGCGGGTCAGCTTCGACATGCTGGTCGGGCAAAATCAGACGGGCCAAGATGCTGCGTTCGGCACGATCATCTTGAAGCTGCGTTGGTTCTCGCACGGTTTGTTGGGGTTCCTGTTGAGAGTAAGAAGGAGTTTTCAGTGTAGTTGGTCGGTCACACAATGCCCAGTTTGCATGGTCCAGCTCGCATGGCCCAGCTTGCTTGCATCACAGACGCCGGTAGCCGACTGCGGGTTCAACGTTCGAGCGTCGATTTATTTCTTAGTATATGATGATAGTGTTGAGCAAAACGGTGCGATTCGTCGCGAACGTACTGCAATAATCGCAGTGCAAACGCCGATCGGCTTAACCGTAGCGGCTCCGAATCACCTGGGCGAAAGATTTCTTCGTCGCGTTTTGCCAAGGATATCACCGTCGGGGGCGTGATTTGTTGATCGCGAAAGGCTGCCATCGCCGCGTTTAGTTGCCCCTTGCCTCCGTCGATCAGCAAAATATCCGGAAAAGACTCTTGTTCATCCGACAGCTTGCGAAATCGCCGCGAGACCACTTCGTAAATGCTGCGAAAATCATCGATGCCCTTGACGTCCTGAATACGAAATCGTCGGTATCCAGGCTTGAACGGCAAACCATCGATAAACTGAACGAGGCTAGCAACGGTCTCACCGCCCCCCAAGTGCGCGATGTCGACGCCTTCGATCACACGCGGAAGTTCCTTCAAGTCGAGGACTTTTTTCAGTCCCGCGAGTCCTTTTTTGGGATCAATGTAAAACACTTCCGGTTGTGCATGCGTGTCCAGTTCACCTCGTTCGTCCAATCGCTCGAGCATGTTCAGTTCATCGCGCAGAATCGCCGCCCGCTCAAAATCGAGTGTTTTACTCGCCACGAGCATTTCATCTCGCATTTCTTTCAGCAACCGTTTTTTGCCGCCTTCGAGAAACGTTTGCAAGCGTTTGATATCTCTCCGATAGTCTTCTTTACTAATCCGCAGGTTGCAAGGCGCCGTGCACTGGTTGATGCTTGCTAACAAACACGGCCGAAACCAACGCCACCGCTCATCGCTTTCGCTGATATCGAGAGAACAAGTACGAAATTTGAAAATTTTCTGCAGTACCTGGATCGCACCTCGCAGCGCGCCTGCGCTAGGAAAGGGGCCATACAATTTGACGCCCTTGTCCGGCGGCTCACGCGTGACCTCGACTCGAGGGAACTCTTCTCGCGTGGTGATCATCAAGTAGGGGAATGTCTTGTCGTCTTTTAGGTCGCGGTTATTCTTCGGTTGGATATCCTTTACCAACCGCGACTCCAGCAACAGCGCGTCGACTTCGCTATCACACGGCATGAAATCGATATCGGCGATATCTCCGATCCAATCTGCGGTGCGTGTGTCTTCTGCGGCTGCTTTCAAGAAATAGCTGCCCGCTCGACTGCGAAGATTCTTGGCCTTGCCAACGTAGATCACACGACCAGCGACGTCCTTCATCAGGTACACGCCGGGTGATTGTGGAAACGATTTCACTTTCGCCGCAGCTTGGTCGAATCCCGCGACAGCAGGTTGCTCAGCACCGAATTCGCTGGGGGATTCACTCATGAATACTGTATTGTCGCAACTCGCAAATGCGTTGCCTTGATTAGGACGTTCTCAGCACAATCTTTCCGATCAAATCACCACCGCCAAAAAGTGTATTCGACTCTTGCAAACGATGTGCCCGGGCGGCTTCCGCTAAGGGCAACGTTTTGCCGATGTTCGACTTGAGTTGACCGCTAGCCAACCAGCTATCAATATCTCGGGCGGCAATCCGCATTTCCTCCGCAGATGCTTTGAACATCACAAAACCGGAGAGCGAGCATTCCTTGACGTAAAATGGACCAACCGGAAACGCAGGGCGAGCATCACGACCAGCCATCAAAATCATCTTACCGCGTGGTCGCAGCATTCCAATAGCCAAATCAAAGTCGGGCTCTCGCCGCGTTTCCCAAAATAGATCCACGCCACCCGGAACAATTCTTGCGACCGTATCTGGAATCGATTGTTCACGGTAATTGATCACATGGTCGGCACCCAACAATTTCACCAACTCGCACTTTTCGTCAGAACCAGCCGTTGCGATCACGGTGGCTCCAGCAATTTTCGCCATCTGGACCACCATCGATCCGACACCGCCGCTGCCTCCGATCACCAAGATCGTGGGGGACGAGGTAACCGCCGATTTTGTTGCCGAAAAAAAGTTCGCGGCTTCGCGAAACAACCCCAGGTGCGCGGTCACTCCAACCAGTGCGGATGCGGCCGCGTCGTCGGCAGAAACGGCTGGCGATCGGGGGAAGCACCATTGCTGGTCCACCACGATCTTTTCTGCAAAGGTACCTTGGCGACCAAGCAATCCTTGATTGGTACACCAAACCGAGTCACCGCGATCAAACTCGCTGACACCCTCACCGACGGCTTCAACGACACCGGCTGCGTCACAGCCGATGATGTAGGGCTGGGGCAATTCGAATGCAACCACGCCCGCGCGCACGTACGTATCGATCGGGTTGACCGCAACCGCTTGGACAGCGATGAGCACCTGTCCGGCACCGGGCGTTGGCTCGGGCAAGTCACCGTACTGGATGACATCCGCAGTTCCCGTTTCAGTAATGAAAGCGGCTTTCATAAACCAGATGCTCCTCCGCGTGGTTTGGCAGACTATTGAATTCCCCGACTGTCGCATGTCCCGGCTATCGCATGTCCCGGCTATCGCATGCCGCGAACCAGTTCATCAAAATTCAATTCCAACTGTCCGACATCCGCGAATTCGCCACCCAGCTCGCGGTAGATCAAACTTGGCTGAATATCGTTGCTGTTTTGGTACTTATCGCTGCAATATTCGCGACAGGTGCCATTGAGCTGCACGTAGTAAATTTGGCAGATCTGCATCCCCGCATAGATTCGAACCGGTTGTACACAGTGCATTTCCAACGTCCACGTGCCACAGTATCCAGCGTGACCAAGACTGCCGCCTGAGTTGACACACAAACCCAGCCGTCCCAATGAGGAACGCCCCTGAATCATGGGGACCAAATCGTGCGTCTCGGTATGCTCGACGCTCCGCCCCAAATACAGCATGTTGGGCTGGAGGGTAATCCCGTCCGGGCGGATTTCGATGCGGCGGTATCGGTTCGGGGTCGCCGCGTCCAGCACCACTTCCTCATAGACCAACAATTCGTGGTGCAACGAGAGATTGTAGCTGTTGGGGTTGAGCCGGCTGGGGTCAAATGGATCTATTAGCAGCTCTCGGCCGAATCGTCGCTGAATCTCGTCACCCGAAAGGATCATCGTGAGATCGTCATCCGTGTAGGCGTAGCGGGGCTTACAATGAATTGGTGAAATAGCAGACAGGCTGACCGTAACTCTCAAATGAGCAACTGTGGTCCTTACGTTTCCCTTGCGTGCTGTCTATTGTGCGTTGCGGGCAGAAGACTTGTCAATCGTTCGGCTTGCCCAACACCACACTTCTGACGATATACTAAACCTGCGACGATATACTGACGGTATCCAACCCTTTCACTGTCCCGAATTCGAGATCGCTGATGAGCCAAATCAATCCTTACGACGTGTCGAGCATGGGAGCGGCGATGTTCGCCGAGGAATCCGAACGCGCCACGTTCATTCGTCGAACTTACACGCACTTATCCGCCGCAGTGATGTCATTTGTAGCGCTGGAAGTCGTGCTATTTTCGCTCGTTCCGGCCGAGACGATGCAAAAATTGATCGTCACCATGACCAGCGGCTACGGTTGGCTGGTCGTGTTGGGAGCGTTCATGGCCGTTAGCTGGATGGCGCGATCGTGGGCCAGCGGCGGACAGTCGCGGGGAATGCAGTACGCTGGTTTAGGCATGTACGTCATTGCCGAAGCCGTCATCTTTTTGCCGCTGCTGTATATCGCGATGCGTTTGGATCCCAAAATCCCGATGTATGCCGGCTTGATCACCTCGATCAGCTTTGCAGCACTGACGGCGTTCGTGTTCACCACACGCATCGACATGGCGCCGTGGGGAAAGTACTTGGCCATCGCTGGGATCGCCGCCATGGCGGTGGCCATCGTCGGCATATTTGCTGGGTTTTCGTTAGGAATTTTCTTTAGCGGCGCAATGGTTGCGCTGGCCTGTGGATACATTCTCTACGATACGTCCAACGTGCTGCATCACTATCGCACGGACCAATACGTCGCAGCCTCGTTGGCACTGTTTGCCTCAGTGGCACTGCTGTTTTACTACGTACTGCGCGTCTTGATGGCGTTCTCTAATCGCGATTAGTTAGGTTCAGCTCCATGCATCATTTGGATGATATCACTCGACTGCCGGACGATTTCGACGGTCGAGTGAGGCTATTTCCGCTGCCAGAGCTGGTTATGTTTCCGCATGCGATGCAGCCGCTGCATATTTTTGAACCGCGTTATTGCGAAATGCTGTTGGAGTCGCTGGACTCCGATCGGTTGATCGCCATCGCGACACTTGATTCTCGCTGCGTGAGTTGGACGAGCATCAATCCGCCAATCGCCTCGCAAATCTGTATCGGACGAATCGTCACGCATGCTGAACTGGAGCATGACCGCCACAACATATTGTTGGTGGGTGCAAAGCGTGCCAGGATTATTCGTGAGACGGACACGGGACGCCCCTTCCGTATCGCCGAAGTTCAAGTTGCCACCGACATCTACCCCCCTTGCGGTGCTGGGCATCGTCAGCAGCTCAAACGCAAACTTCTCGAAGCGTTTGGTAACGTGGTACCTTCGTCGCCGTCAGCGAAAGAAAATTTGCAAGAACTGATGGCGGGGCAAATGGGTCTTGGTCCAATTACCGACATAATCTCTTATACAATGCCATTTGATACCGATGACAAGCTACGGTTACTCGACGTGGATAATGTTGACGCCCGTGCCGAGCAATTGGTTGAGCTACTCAACAGCGGAAAAGCACAGCTAAAAGGCAATTCCCAAGACAACGGGACTGATGATAGCGAAGATTTTCCGCCCCGGTTTAGCACCAACTAGCGACAACGAAACAATGTCGCGATGGCTGGCTCGTCGTCACAACGACGACAGCATCGACGTAGGGCGTAAGAAATTGATGCTGCGTTCATATTCCCAGCGGCGAATACCTGGGCAATCTTCTACATTTAAGCGGGCTGGAACGACGGTCCCGTTACACTAATTTTGATATGCATGTTCGATCCCGGGTTCCTACCGATTAGCATTTCCACGCTCGTACCGACGACGTCGGTCGGGATGGACCTGTATCAACTCAGCGAAGAGACTCAGCGACCGGTTCTGTTTCGTGGCGGCGATTATCCGCTCAAGCTGGATGACATCAATCGTCTGCGTGAGCGAGGAATACAGTGCCTTTACATTGCCGCAGACAAACGAGAGGCCTATCAGAGTTACTTGCGACAAATTGCCCAAGGCGATGAGTCACTTGGCAACATTCCCATGGCGGCGCGTGTGGGTGCTCTTAATGAAGTCGTCCGCGATGTGTTGAAAAAATCTTTTGGTGACGACGACGTCGACCAAACGGTCCAAGTCGCCGGTGAGCTTGCCGAGATGGCCTGTGATTTGGTCAGTCATGAGGAGTTCGCCTGCAGCGATCTGTTCAAGGTTTTGCACCATGATTACACCACGTTTACTCATTCGGCGAACGTAGCACTTTACTGTGCCATGCTCGCCAAGGGGTTGGGGTTTTCTGTAGCCGACATCACCCTCATCACTTCCGGTGGTTTGCTGCATGATTTGGGCAAGCTAGAGATACCCGAAGCAATCCTTTGCAAGCCGGGGCGGCTGGACGCTGAGGAGTTTCGGATCATCCAAACACATCCGACGATCGGCTTTCGTCACTTGGTGCATCGCGAGGACCTGACGTTTGGCCAAATGATGATGGTGTATCAACATCACGAACGGTTGGACGGCAAGGGATATCCAGTCGGGGTTCCAGACGACGAAATCCATCCTTGGGCTAAACTTTGCGCCGTCGTGGATGTGTTTGAGGCGGTGACGAGCAATCGTTCCTATCGAAAACCAATGCCGCGACGTGACGCAATCGAACTACTGCGGCGTGATGCCGGAATCGCATTTGACTCGGAGATGGTTCAGTGTTGGGCAACGACTATACAGACCAATTCAATCAAGTAGTTGAATCGGTCCATTGGGCGATTGAATTACCGGATGACTGGGAAAACTTCTTTTCCGAGCGTGGTGAATGCAACGCCTACAGCGGAGACGCTCGACAACACAGGCGAATGAAAGCTCGTTCTTATGGAGTCTTGGTATTTGAAGAGCCCTGGAAAGCCGTCTGCCGCTCGGATGAACCCGTGGGCATCTACAGTAAGGACTTTTCCCTCCGCGGATGCGGTTTTGTGTCACCGATCCAGATCTATCCCGAAGAAGTCGTTCGTTTGGTACTGTCGACGTTGTGCTTGACATTGAAGGTTGTTCGTTGCCGGCGATTGAATGCGCATTGCTATGACGTCGGCAGCATCTTGATCCGGCAATCCGCCCTGAGTGACGAAGCCTTCGTGGGGCTGGGCAACTAAGTCGCTCGTCAGCGTCTGAGTCGCATCACGCGGATTGGGTGCTGCAGGTCATCGGTGAGATCGATCGAATGTTCCTCATAACGCCAACCCCGAGTACGTATCCAGTCACGAAATTCGTTGGCGATCAACCGGAATGGATCGCTCAGTAGCACTTCGCCATCGTCCGTTAAGTGATTGTGGAGGCATTCGTCGAGTTCCGGCCACAGACCTCGCAAATAGGTAACGTCACTGCCTAGAATCAGCGGAAACGGTGACTCGGTTAATCGATCTTGACCAAATCTCAAACGACGCACGCTTGCGCGACTTCGAATTTGCCAAACGCTCATCTGGACCAGCAACAATGGATCACTGACACCATCGGTCAACGTCACCTGAGCTCCTCGCAATCCGGCGGCAAGCCCAGCGAACCCGGTGCCGCAACCGACTTCCAACACACGCTGGCCGGTTACATCCACACGATCAAGGTACGTATCCAAACCAGCGGCGGCACGCCATGTCGCGGCCCAAAATGGATCGATAACGCCGGTCTCGCCATTGTCCTGACGCTCGCACGCTTCAAGCAACATTGCTTCGGGGTCGGTCGCCACCGCCAGATCCGCATGAGTACCCGCGATCGCGACTCGACGCCATTGCCAAGCAAATCGGCGACTGGCGCGCCGAGCCAGCGTAACCAGCGCCGGTTCACAACGCTGCGACTCGCGGACGGCGACTGGCGAATCATCGTGATAGTGCAGTAACGTGCTCATAAAGTCTCGCTCAAGCCGTCAATAGTATGGCTGCATCAGCGGCAAAATAGGTGAGGATTCCGTCAGCGCCGGCGCGGCGAATGGCCAGCAAGCTTTCTAGCATCGCCGCCTCACGTGAGATCCATCCGCGCTCAGCCGCTGCTGCGATCATCGCATATTCGCCACTGACTTGGTAAGCAAACGTCGGCACGCCAAACGTCGTTTTTACTCGGTGAATGATGTCCAGGTAGGCCATTGCCGGTTTTACCATCACGGTATCAGCACCCTCTGCTAAGTCGAGGGCAACCTCCTGTAGTGCCTCGTCGCTTTGAGCGGGCGACTGCTGGTAAGTGTGCTTGCCGGACTTTCCCAAATTCGAAGCGGAACCGACCGCGTCACGAAACGGTCCGTAAAACGCGCTGGCGTACTTGGCGGCATAGGACATGATTTGCACTTGCGAAAAATCGTGACCGTCAAGTGCCTTTCGAATGCATCCGATACGTCCATCCATCATGTCACTGGGGGCGATGATATCGCAACCCGCAGCAGCTTGAACCAGCGCTTGTTGGCACAGGACCTCGATCGTCTCGTCGTTGGCAACGTCTCCGTCGACGACAAGTCCATCGTGCCCATGCTGGCTGTACGGATCCAGTGCGACGTCGGCAATGACGCCTAGTGAATCACCAGCTTCTCGTTTGACGGTCGCGATCGCTCGGCACATCAGGTTATCGGGGTTCGTCGCCTCGCGCGCGTCGTCAGTTTTAAGCTGCGACGGTGTGACCGGAAACAATGCGACCGCCGGAATCTTTAACTCACAGGCCATCGTAATGGCGCGAGCGAGTTCGTCGTTGATTCCCAGACGACTGACCCCCGGCAGGCTACTAATGTCCTGTCGCCCCGAACCCTCGGTGACGAACAACGGCCAGATCAGATCGTCCACACCCAGTCGGGTCTCAGCTACCAATCGCCGCGACCAATCGTGCCGTCGCGTGCGTCTCAGGCGAGTCTCAGGGTAGGAACCCCGTGCAAAGTGTGTCATGTGTGGCTACTTTCCGTTCTATTGCGACGTGTCAATTCAAATGCAAGTCGTGTCGTGGAGTTATCGGAGAAATGCTACAATCCAGATGCCATCACGTGTCCGCCAAAAAACACGTAATACTGCCCCACCACAACTCACCCACTGTCACAGTTGAACCCATGTTACACTTTCGACTCGTTTTGGTCGCCTCCGCGTTGACCGTGTTTCTCAACGATTTTATCGGCCACCCCACAGCGACGGGTGCCGATCCTTTGCGAGCTTTGATTATTGATGGGCAACATCCGCCCTACCACAAGTGGATTGAAACGACGCCAGTCATGAAGCAAACGCTTGAGGGATGCGGTCGGTTTGTTGTCGACGTTGCGACGAGTCCGCCCAAGGGCGAAGACATGAGCGGGTTTACGCCCGAATTCTCCAAGTATGACGTGCTGGTTTTGAATTACGATGGCGACCCCTGGCCGGAAGCGACTCGTGATGCTTTTGAAAAGTATGTGGCTGGCGGTGGTGGAATCGTCAGCGTTCATGCCGCGGATAATGCCTTTCCCGACTGGCCAGAGTACAACCGCATGATTGGATTGGGCGGTTGGGGTGGCCGTAGCGAGAAGAGCGGACCGTACATTCGTTTCCGAGACGGCCGCATCGTGCGGGACAAATCACCCGGTGGCGGAGGCTCGCACGGACAACGAGTCCCGTTTACGATTGTCGTTCGCCAAGACGATCATCCGATCACCCGCGGCATACCGAAATCGTTCATGCAAGCTGGCGATGAGTTGTACGGAAAGCTACGTGGTCCCGCTGAAAACTTGCATGTTTTAGCTACTGCCTACAGCGATCCAGAAACCGGCGGCACCGGCGAACATGAGCCGATCTTGATGACAATTCGTTATGGTAAAGGACGCATTTTCCATACGCCTCTGGGGCACGACGTCGCAGCGATGCAAGGTGTAGCGTTTCAAGTCACACTCCAGCGCGGCGCCGAGTGGGCGGCAACCGGCGATGTGACGTTGCCCAATATTGACGCGACGACGCTTACCAGTGACCGCGCTGCCACACTCGATCCGGCAACGATCTCTGCAAACGACCAAGCACTCAACGCGATGCCTGATGTGGAGGGTGAAGGTTGGGTCAGTCTGTTCAATGGCAAAGATACCAGTGGCTGGTCACAAAAAAACGGCACCGCAACCTATCGCGTCGAGGACGGTGTGATCATCGGCAAGACATCGGAAGGCAGCCCGAACTCATTTTTGTGCAGTGAAAAAGAATACGGTGACTTTGAATTGACGTTCGAAGTCAACGATGATCCGGGACTAAACAGCGGTGTTCAGATTCGCTCGCGAAGCACAAAGGATTTCAATAACTTCCGCGTCCATGGACCGCAGGTAGAGATTGAAACGACTCCCGGTGAATCGGGTTACGTCTACAGCGAAGGCACGGGGCGCGGTTGGATTACAACTGAACAACCGGAGAAGGACGCTTACATCAACGGCCAATGGAATCGATTCGTCATACGCGCCAAGGGAGACCGAATTCAAACTTGGGTCAACGGAAAAGCGATCGCCGATTTTCGCGACCCAGAGTCTTTCTTGACAGGTTTTCTCGGCCTGCAAGTCCACGGAATCAAGAAAGGCGATGGCCCCTTCGAAGTGCGCTGGCGCGATATCCGAATCCGTGAACTGTAAGACAAATCGTTATTCGTTTCGCGTTGCGGTAGCGGATTCCGCAATGCGCGGCGTGGTCACGGCGACGCGACTTGGGTCTGCTTGGCTGATCGCCAGAGCTAACCACCCATCACGCAGTTCCAGCTGGCTGACGGCTAGTCCGTTGGCCGCTGGGTGCTCGGAAAGCTGTGGCAGCACGAGCGGAATCGATCGATTTGAAGAGAGCACCTTGTTGAAGATCGCCCGTACGGGTAAGCGTTCACGCATCGACAGATTGGGGCCACTGATTCGCAAGTGACCGTCGCGAACGAGTGAAGCGTTAACGCCATCGATTTGCGGTACATACGCGGCACGAACAATGAAGCGTCTCAGGTCGACACTGTTTTCTCGCGACAACTGCATCACTCGCAACGTGATCCACACCATCCCGTCTTCGATCTCAACCGTGATCGGCCGCGTTTGAGCGAATTGGATCAGCACATCATTGGGCAATTCTTCGGTCGAATCCGACAAACTAAATCCGAAGAGTTTCGCGCCATTCTCGATAACTTGAGCCACCGTTTGCTGTTGGTCACGCGGTACCAATTGTTCCAACGTGTTATTGATCGCCGACTGATGCATTTGCACACTGACCATGCTTGACCCGGGAGCCCGCGGTCGTGGCGTGAATGCGGCCAATTGCCAGTCACCTGCCAAGCGATAACGCGCCAGCAAGCGATCCGACGTCGTTTCCATGTCGACGACCATTGGCGCGAGCTTCAGTTGCCCAAGCGGTCCAAGGACGGCTTGGCCAAACTTAGTTGTCGATGCACTTAATTGCTCATCAACACGCTGGTCGATCTCACGGGCGACCTGCGACCGAACTTGATTATTCGTTAACTGCCTCGCGGCACCTTGCATCTCTTCATATTGGCTCACCGCGACGCTACGAACCAGAGCTCCGACAAGCGGCCAGCTGTCGTAATCACTATGCACACCGCGTAAGCGGTTATTGCTTTGCACATCAACGGTAGTCTCGTTGATAGTGACACGATTCGGCGTAATCGTGATGGGAGTTGCTGCGTTGAACCGCGAGTTACCGGCCGTGCTGACCGCAACGCCGCTCTTACGACCGACCGACTGTGTGTTGACGTTTCCGCGAGTTCTCAGCTCGATGACCCAGCGGTTTTTGGCGGGAACAAGCTGCAGATCCAAACCGCTGGCGATGTTGCTGTAACCGCTTACGTCGCTTCCCAGCATATGCGTGCGGACAGGAACG
This sequence comes from Pirellulaceae bacterium, assembly GCA_041751935.1. Taxonomy (GTDB): domain Bacteria; phylum Planctomycetota; class Planctomycetia; order Pirellulales; family Pirellulaceae; genus JBBSJZ01. Next base: position 39,755 of record JBGSIA010000006.1, read on the forward strand.
ATCTGTGGATCGATAGGCGGCAAGAATCGTTGTAGCATCTCACTGCTGATCGCCACACGGACGTTAGCGTTGCGGTAGTAGGAATTCAGTGCATCAGCCAAACGCGTTGCTTCGGGCGACGCCGTAAAACGCAGTGTTTGAACGGCGTCCGCGATCTCAATACTCGCCAAATCAATGGCATTGGATTCTTGACGCTCGATCTGCGAAACCAGTTGTGAGTAGTCAATCGCAGCGCTGGCCCAGGGACGCACCGACTCACTCAATCGCGCGACCGACTCGCGTGCCATCCAACGACGCTGATCATCACTGAGGTTCGGGTTATGAAATCGGGACAACAAACGTTGTGCGACAATCATTCGTTCGTTCGCATCCGCAGTGCTGGCTGCAGCGGTAATCTCATCCAGCATCAAGAACCGCGACCAACCGGCCGCGTCGCCTGTACCCGATAATTCGCTGCGCAGAACCGCGATGGCCTCCTGGATATCCGAACTTGTCGGAAAGCCCAGTTCTGTCTGCTCGACAGTGCTTCCCGAAGCGATGTTCCATACCGGTCGCCAAACCTGGACACGTCGATTCAAACCGTGCGCGGCACGCAACCATTGGACCTGTAATTCTCGGTCCACGACCTGCTCGGCACCAACTCGACCTTGCTCAGCAAGCTGTGCAAGGTCGGTGAGGATCGCGCCGGCTCCTGTATCACCGATCCGATCCAACGACCGCAAATCCTGAAGAGATAAGGCGACTCGTTCAGACCAAGACGCGATGTTGGCGATCGACTCGGAACCGCCCTTGAAAAGCGACGAGTCCGAGACGAATTGCGTCTTGTCACTGTGCTGGCCTTTACCCAAACGCAATTGACTCAGGCTGGAGAGCTGCTGATCCAATTGAGCTGCAACTGGCCAACCTCCTGGTTTGCCTACGGCAAATCGTTTGTCGGAGTCATATTCGTAGGAGTCACGTTGCGAGCCAGTATCTTGCCCGTCGTGTTCCACATCATCACCGATATACATCGACTCGATCTCGTTGGCTGACTCGAGATCTTTGGACGCAACAGGTTCGCTGGTCGGATTAGATTCGCTGGACGCGTTAAGATCGTTTGCTGACTCGTGATCGTTGGTCGAGGGCTCACCCCTCAACTTGTCGCTGAGCATATTTTCTGGAATGAAAGTATCGTCAGGCGTTTTATTGTCCGGACGAGCCAGATTGCGAACACTTTCGGGAATTGCAGAGTCTGGCTCCAGGGACTTTGAATCCGATGCATTGGCTGCAACATCTTCAAGCGATCGTGCAAGCCCGTCATGTGCAACTTCAAACAGCTCCAAAATACTTGGAATATCCTCTGTGGACGCCATCGGACCTACGCCCGAAGTCGGTTGATTTTCCGATTGCGTTGTGGCTACGGGGAACGCCAACCCCAATTCGGCATCGGATTCTGCAACCTCACCGTCTGCAGTCGTCTCAAACAGCATCGCAATTTCAGCATCAACATTGCTGCTGTTGCCAAAATCGGGGCTGTCGTCACCCTCGCTGCTGTTGCCCGTGGCGCCAGTACCCCAATAATCCGAAGACAGGGCGTTGACCGTGGCACTTTGCGCTATCAGATCAAGTTCTGGGAGTGTCAACTCGGTCGTTATCTTCTGGACCACTGGGTTGACCATTCCGGCAAGTTCATGTTGCTGGTCCAGCACTGGCGCGGGAACCGAGGCGTCTTCCGAAGTGTCGATCCCGAATGCTTCTGCGATTCGCGGCGGCACAGCAACGGACCGAGAGCCTCGCTCTCTTCGATCGAGTGGTTCAATAGCATAATCCGACAGTGGCATATCGCTCATCCAGGGCTCTTCGCCGGCGTCTGACCACGGCACTCCCGATTCATCGTCCCACGACCGGTGGAGACTGTTTTCCAGCCGACGCAGGGCATCCCTCGCCCCTTCGGGGGTCCATCGTGACGCCGCGACTCCTGCAGCGACATCGGCTGTCTGCATTGAAACCCGCTCGGTAAACGGGTTACCGGGGGCTGTGATCCACATCAAGACGATGATCACAGCCGTCGCCAACGAGGGCCAAATGACGAGTGGTCGATTGAATTCTCGACGCATTTGTCGGACTCTTCCATGAGGGAGGTTGTTGCTCAATAAGGAACATCGGCTTTTTTCCGCCATCGGTTTAATCCGTCCATCCGCCAGAAAGCGACGTTTTCCACAGAAACGGCAAAACCGCCTGCTATTGCGAGCATGACGCCGCTGTGGCAATCCGGAAACTTCGATTATCTTTTGAACGCATGGAACCGAACTCCCAGTTACCACCGAAAGTGAAACTCTCGAAAGTCTATGTCGCGGGACATCGCGGCATGGTTGGGCGCGCGGTCTGTCGACGGCTAGCGGATGAAGATTGCGAAGTGATCACGGCGGGTCGTGACAAACTCGATTTGCGTGATGCACAAGCTACGAGGCGTTTTTTCTCGCAGCATCGATTCGAAGCGGTTATTTTTGCCGCCGCACGAGTCGGTGGTATTGTTGCCAACAATACTTATCCGGTTGAGTTTCTCAGCGACAATTTGTTGATGGCCACGCACTCGATCAACGCGGCCTATGAAACAGGCGTGAACCGCTTTTTGTTTCTCGGCAGCACCTGTATCTATCCTCGCGACTGCCCACAACCAATCCGCGAAACTTCACTACTGAGCGGACCGCTGGAAAAAACTAACGAAGCCTACGCCCTAGCCAAGATCGCTGGGTTGAAGTTATGTCAGTACTATCGCCAGCAGTATGGCGTGATGTTTCACAGCGCGATGCCGACAAATCTGTATGGACCCGGTGATAACTACCATCCTCAGCACAGCCATGTACTGCCGGCATTACTGGCTCGATTCCACGAAGCCAAAGAAACAGGGGCAAGACAAGTTTCCATTTGGGGCAGTGGTTCGCCGCGACGGGAATTTTTGTTCGTTGACGACCTTGCCGACGCCGTGCTGCATTTACTCGCCGTTGACAATCCGCCCGATTGGGTCAACATCGGAACTGGTGTCGATCAAACGATTTTAGAACTTGCCGCCGCCGTCGCTGAGACGGTGCGGTTCCAAGGTCAGATCGTTACCGATCCATCCCTACCGGACGGTACTCCCATCAAATGCACCGATGTCTCGCTCCTGCATTCGCTCGGATGGCGGCATCACGTCGAACTTGGCGAAGGTTTGCGGCGAACCTACCACGCGTACCTCAACGAACTAACCGCTGGCGAAGTTCGCAGCGTTTAACATTCTACTCTTACGATTTCTTTTAACTCCAAATCTGATCAATCGGCCATGACGAAGACAGCACTTATTACCGGCATCACGGGACAAGACGGCAGCTATCTCGCAGAGTTGTTGCTCGAGAAAGGCTATCTGGTTCATGGACTGGTTCGCCGCAGCAGCACGTTCTCCACAGAGCGTATCGATCATATTTATCGGGATGTTCACGAAAGCTCGCGGATGCGCTTGCACTACGGCGATCTGACGGACGGCCAAGCGCTGACCAACCTGGTGCTGGAAATCGAACCCGACGAAATTTACAACCTCGGTGCCCAAAGTCACGTTCGTGTCTCGTTCGATCAGCCCGTTTACACGCTGCAAACGGTCGGCGTGGGCGCGCTCAATGTACTCGAGGCGGCAAGGTTACTAAACAAGACCAAACCGGTTCGCGTTTACCAAGCCAGCAGCAGCGAAATGTATGGCGATGTGTTGCAAACGCCCCAGTCGGAAACGACGCCGTTCAATCCACAGTCGCCCTACGCATGTGCCAAGGTTTATGCCTATCACCAAACGGTGAACTATCGACATAGTTACGAACTGTTCGCCAGCAACGGCATTTTGTTTAACCACGAGTCCGAACGTCGTGGAGAAACATTTGTCACTCGCAAGATCACACGTGCCGCCGGACGCATCAAGGCCGGAATGCAGAAGAAACTCTACCTAGGGAATCTCGATGCGAAGCGAGACTGGGGTTACGCCAAGGATTATGTGGAGGGCATGTGGCGCATCCTCCAACACGACGAGCCGGATGATTTTGTCCTGGCGACCGGACGTACCGAAACCGTTCGTGACTTCTGTCGACTTGTATTCGAACAGCTTGAACTCGACTTCAATGAGTTTGTTGAGATTGATCCACGGTACTTTCGTCCCGCCGAAGTTGAATTGCTGTTAGGCGATCCGACCAAGGCCAAACGGAAACTTGGTTGGGTGGCAACGACCAATCTGGAAGAACTCGCTCGCATCATGACCCAGCACGACTACGACTTGGCTCGCCGCGAAGCCCATTCCCAAAGCTACATTCCAACCTAGTTGTGCGTCAGCATTAAGTAACAGTTTAGTCCCCCTGTACTTAAGGTCGCTTGAAACAACGATGCAGGCTGCGAGTCACATGCGTTGATGCCGCAGGCGTTGCAGATCCGCAGCATGAAACTCAATTCAATATCAAGGAATTGTTTGCCTATTCTATCGCTCACTGCACCTGTAAGACGGTTCACTGAGGTGGCCTGAGTTTCGGGGGCCACGCGTGTCCTTACCTTGAAAAGAACAAAAGGAACTCGATATGCCACGGAAGTACAAACTTTCAATAGGCTTGATTCAGATGTACTCGCTTGAATAGCCTGTGCCGCAGTACGTCCGGCAGTACCTCAAATAATCGCGAATCAGCGTCGCGACGTTATAGGCAACGGCTTCGATGCCGATGATGGACTTCAACCACTGGCGAGAAACTCAGCCACGATCCGGACGTATTAACGGCTCGACGTTTTGTTGTTTCACGGTACCAAGAGAAAGTCACTACCATTGACTGTGACACAGGCTTCACCGGAAGAATGCTTGCGGTATTTGGGTACCGACTTGGTGAGTTTGGGCATCGGATGCACCTTTCAAAAACGCAAACGGGAAAATTCCCGTCTGGTGCGAATCGAAAGAGTGCTCCATCGCCATCGATGGGTAGCGGTTTGATACCGCTAATCACAAGAAAAACCAAAAGCGACGCGGACGGGGCTCGAACCCGCAACCTCCGGATCGACAGTCCGGGGCTCTAACCAATTGAGCTACCGCGCCTGAAGGATGAAATGGCTTTTGAGCCACCAAGACCGTTTAGGCTGAGGCAGGATTATATCGGCAACTTCTTGGCTCGCAAGTCCGTTTACGTATCGATCCGGTACGAGATTCCGACGCTGCGTTGGGATTGTGACGAATACGCCGAGAGCACGTCCCTGTCAGGCTTGCCGAATGACGACATATGTACAAATCCCGCTAATTTAGCCGGCAGAATGACCTATCCTTTGATTGTTAAAGGTATCTGAATCGGTTGAATTGCTCAATTGCTCGGGGTTGACGCGAGCTAAGTGCCGGACCTGACAAGTGGGACTGGCTTCCATCCTGTCTGTTCCGCATGACAACTCGACTTGTATTCCAAGCATTTTTGCTCGCTCTGTCGCGCAATGCACCCAATGGGGGTGGGTACCGGCAAAGCGAGCAAGGCGTCTACTTTCCGTTAATTCCTTATTGCTAGGGTTTACTATGTGTACCGAAATGCTTGTTGCGTTCTTTCTGACCGACTGGGTCTCGGCGGCCACGTACGAGTTCACACGCTATTTCAATCACATGAGTATTACTCAGTGGGGGATCATCTCGGCTGCCTGTGTCGGTTTTGGATTTCTGTGTTTGAGGGGCACCCCGCTCGAACGCTAGCCCCGCTATAATCGGAAAGTGTTCAGGTGAGTTGTTGTCTTAGGCGCAGTGCGGGGCTGTGCTGTTGGCGACTCACGGATACCGTACCGGTTCACTTAGCCGAGGGTGACTCTCATGCCGTTGTTCGAGGTAGAAACTGACTCACACATCATCATCACCTGGGCGGATGATGAAGCCGCAGCTCGCGAAGTCGTCGCGGACGCATACCCGCATGATGAACTCATGCGATTGACCAAGCGCCCACGTGATACGTGGGTTATCAGCAAGGGCGCATTGGGTTTGACGAGTATGCGTCAAGATCCCTGCAGCGTCGCGCGAGAGTGTTTGAGCAAGTCAGCGGGTGATAAAGTCAACGCCATTCGACTCTATCGAATGGAAACAGGAAGTGACTTGGAAAATGCTCGCAAAGCGATCGAGTCCAACATGGTCATGGGTTGGTAGTGCTGCGGTAATGCATTGCCCTAAGTCTCCTGCTGGCGCGTCGACTCCTGCTGGCGCGTCACGATACGGCAGGCGACATCATGTCGTTTCCCCATGTTCACACAATGAGCAGATTCGCGAAACAGTTCCGGGCCTGAGGATTGTTAGGGGGATCGTTTCGCGAATCGGCGAAACTTGGTGCTTACTCGCATTCCTTTCGGTATTAGTCACTGGATGCGATGGCTGTCGACCAGGCAGTGCGCCTCCGGCCGAGCAGGCTGCTAACTCGGCGCCGCAAGACGACTACACCACTGGTCCACCGCGTCCCTTGCCAAGCGATGCGCGTGGGGCTCAGGACGCGCTGAAGCCCGGGCATTGGTTCACCGCTTCGCAATCACTTCGCAGCAATCAAATCGATGCCCGTGGCGAATTGCGAACCGAGGCTGTGGGGGCAGTGCATCGCGGAGCGGCGGACGGGGTGCGACTTCAGTCAATTGTGTGCGAGCGAGGCGTGGTTTTGCCTAAGGGGCAAATGCGTCGGTTTGACGTTCGCACCTTGTGCCCCCGATTCACCACATCGCTGGGCACGAACTTGCAACTCCGCAGCCGGTTTGTTACGGGTGGCGGCGGAGCTTACGTCGATACGATGCCACAGCTCTGTGCGACAATGGCCCCGGAAGAGTATTTTATTGCCGTACTGACTCATGCACCGGAGCGATTCACAAGGTTGCAAACCGGTGACTGGGCAAGGCCATTCCGAGATCCGCATTCCGGGAAGCCAACTACGATCAACTATCGTTTTGTTTTTCCGGACGTCAATTCGTTACTGACGATACCCAGCACGGTACTCGATTGGACATCGATTGCCGTCGTTATCTGGGACGACGTCACGATCGATGCGTTGACGCCCGATCAACGACAAGCGTTTGAAGACTGGCTGCAATTCGGTGGTCGGCTCGTTATCAATGGTTCCGATGCAGCAGCCTGCATGGCATCCAGTTCCTTTGCGGAGTTGCTTCCCATCGCGTCTACCGGGAACATCGAGTTGGAAGCTGATTTAGCGTCTAGATTACTCACTCAGTGGTCCGTCGTCGGTGACGATTCGACAGAAAAACAAATTGCTCGTCTGAGAAACGTCACGCACCGAATTGCGGTCGGTGGAGATCTCCGCGATGGCGCTGATGGGGTCGTCAATACAGAGGGGCTCGTAGCGTCGCGGCGGCTAGGTCGCGGCGTGATTGTTCAGTCGCGTTTCGATCTGACAAGCGACTGGCTGTCGAATTGGAAGTCCTACGACAGTTTTTTTAATGCTGTTATCTTGAATCGTCCGGCACGTCGATTTCGCGAGACTGAGACTCGAATCAACTCGATGGTTGCCAGTGTTTATGATCCCGACGTTGCTGGAAATGATGATTCATTGCGATTGATTGCCGAAGAATTTGTTGATGCAAACGTGGAATCGTCTCATCTGCCAGCGATCAATACGGGTCTGAGATTCGCTTCGCGTGACGCGGTATTGCCCGTTTCTGTATTAGCACCGTCAGCTCTGGTGCCGATCGATACCGAGGCGGAGATTCGCCCAGCCATCGGCAGCGACCCGATAGAAACCAGTCCCGATGATACTTCGGTTGGAGCCGAGCCGGCGCTAACGCGAATCGATGTCGCTTCGGGAGTTTCCGGCTGGACGGACGACAGCGATGTGATGCGGCGAATGCGCGAGATCTTAAAAAGTGAATCGGGAATTGTGATCCCCAAGTCATCGCTCGTCGTTCGATCGCTCAGTTGGTATCTGTTGATTTTGGTGCCCGTGAACTACCTCGTTTTTAGGTTACTGGGTCGCTTGGAGTACGCGTGGCTTGCAGCACCTGTAATTGCCATCTTTGGTGCCGCTTGGGTAGCTCGGTCGGCGCAGTTGGATATCGGTTTTGCACGCAGCCACACGGAACTAGCGTTGTTAGAGCTACCTGCGGACTATTCGCGCGGGCATTTAACACGTACGATCGCCGTCTACAACTCGCTGTCAACGCGTTACGACATCCAATTCAGCACGGCGGACGCGGCCGCTGCGCCATTGGATATTTTGCGGGATCAGTCGGCGGCGACCGACGTTGTTTTGCAGACCGCTATCGGCGATGGCCCCCGACTCGCTGGATTTGCTGTCGGAAGCAACCAAGTGCGTCTGTTACACACCGAGCAAATACTTGACGTTGGCGGTCCGATCCAAGTTGTTGGCGACAACCTGGTTAACCTCACGTCGCTCGAGCTGGCGGACGTTTTCGTTGTCGAGCGAATGGATGATCATTCGCTACGTCTTGCGACGGTGGCTACTTGTTCCGCCGGCGGGCAAGTAAGACTTCGCTTTCGCAATCTTGATGAAGTTACCGTTTCCGACGACCTGCCGATGCAAACAAAACTGTTGATCAGTGATTTGGCATCTGGGAGGTCGCTAGAAATTGGGGCCTCGAGAATTGTGGCGCGGGTTGATGCGGCCTTGCCAGGAATGGAGATTAATCCACAAGCGAACCAACGCAACATCCAGACTATTGTACTGGCCCATTTAAACTATGCCGCACTTCGTGAGATCCAACCGGATGAGAATCTGGCGAGTACGTTGTTGGATCGGCGTCCGGACCACCTTCAAGCCCCGGACGAACCTTTGATACTGGACGAATAATGATTTCATTGGCTGGTTTTGGCAAAGACTATGGCGACTTCACCGCCGTCGACAGTCTTGATTTGCACATCGAGGCTGGCGAGACGTTCGGCTTCATCGGCCCCAACGGTGCGGGAAAAAGCACGACGATTCGCTTTCTTGCAACACTTCTTCGCGCTTCCCGCGGCAGCGGCTGCGTGGCTGGAATTGACGTGATGAGCGACCCCATCGGCGTGCGGCAAGCGATTGGCTACATGCCGGACAACTTCGGAGTCTACGACGGGATGCGAGTTTGGGAGTTTCTCGACTTTTTCGCTGTCGCTTATGGAATCAGTCGAACGCAACGACGTCAAATTATTGACAACGTTTTGGAACTGCTCGATTTGACTCACAAACGTGAGGATTTCGTGAATGGCTTATCGCGTGGCATGAAGCAGCGACTTTGTCTGGCTAAAACTCTGGTTCATGACCCACCGGTGCTGATCTTGGACGAGCCCGCCAGTGGACTTGATCCACGAGCCCGGGTCGAGCTCAAAGCGTTGCTGAAGGAGTTGCGTCGGATGGGAAAAACCATCTTAATCAGCAGCCATATCTTGACCGAGTTGGCCGATTGTTGCACATCGATTGGGATTATCGAGCGAGGGCAACTTCTGATGAGCGGCCCGATCGAGAGCGTGTATCGCCAAATACGGAGGAATCGCATTGTGGTGATTCAATTTGTCGGGGACTCGGATGTCGGGCTATCCATCTTGAGAAGCGATCCGGCGCTACGGTCACTGGAAATGGAGGGGACAAGCGTGATCGCGGAGCTTGAAACCGACGATGAGGGGCTGGCAAAACTGCTACAAACTTTGATCACGGAGGGCGCCCGGCTACGATCCTTCAACGACAAGGACCCGACCCTCGAAGACGTTTTCATGACCGTCACCAAAGGTCTCGTGACATAAAAACATCCAGCGGAGGCCTGGATTCTTTGCACCCTGAACCTCATCCGATGCCGTCAGACTTTCGCCAACCGGCAGGGGAGTGAGAATTTCTTGAAAAAAACGCGATTCAATGGCAAACAAATGCGCTGTAATTCGCGATAAGGGAAGTAAGGTTATTATTGTGGCAGCTAGCACAGTTTTTCAGTAGTGTTGCCTGTCGCGTTGGCATAGCGAGACATCGGTGTCGCCAAATTAACTCATCCCAAACGTGCTGCCAGAACGTTTATTGTGACGTAAAGTGTTCGAGCATATCACGTTGGGTAAAAATGACGCAATCGTTGTGGCAAATGGCACGGAGATTGCAAATGGAAGAAATGTACTGAACTTTGTTGGCCTTGATTTGTCTTTGATTGCGATACCCGACAGTCGGTTGTCCGATCATTCCCACATCCGCATGGACGCAAGCGAACGAGACTCATCCCATGACTACTCCAAGCAACCACTCCAACCCCCACGCTCCCAAGCCGGGGAACAATCAACCCGGTAACCAACAATCCGTTGGTAGCGAGGGCCTCGATTGGCATGAAGTCACCGCTGCGGTGGCCGAGCGGCCTCTGTTCGAATTTGGGGATTGGATTGACGAGCAACTCGCTAGCCTCGAATCTGACTTGGCTGCCTACGTGACGCTGGGTTCCAAAAACAAGAACTTGCGTCAAGGCCGCTAATCGCCAATCCAAGGGTCGTTTCTCCGCACCTTGTAGTAGGCGCAGATGCAGCATTACGAGCGAAATGCTAGAGAGTTGTGCGTCGACGACGACCGGTCGGCGCGAATTTGTCCCGAACCTCCTTGACGCTGGCGACGAACCGCTCAACTTCATCCTCAGTGTTATAGAAATAGAAGCTTGCTCGCGTGGTTGCTGTGACCCCCAACGCGTGATGCAACGGCATCGTACAATGATGCCCGGCGCGAACGGCGATTCCGCGAGTATCTAACCACTGCGAAATGTCATGTGCGTGGACACCGTTGACGATGAAACTGAGAATTCCGCCTTTCTTTTCAGGCGTCGGTCCGATGATTCGAACCCCTTCAATCTCGCGTAAAGAAGAATCTGCTTGGCGACACAATTCGCTCTCGTGAGCGTGAATCGCGTCAAGCCCAAGATTGCTAACGTACTTCAAGGCCGCTGAGAGTCCGATCGCTTCCACAATTGGGGGCGTGCCAGCCTCGAACTTCTCTGGCAGTGGTGCTGGCAGAAAGCCATCCACGGTCACTTGACGGATCATTCCGCCACCGCCGAGAAATGGTGGGATTGAATCCAGCAGTGCTTCCTTGCCATACAAAACGCCAATCCCCGTGGGACCACAAACTTTGTGTCCGCTGAACACAAGAAAATCAACCTCAAGAGCCTGTACGTCCAGCGACCGGTGGGGCGCCGCCTGGGCGGCATCTACCAGCACTTTGGCGCCATATTCATGAGCAAGCCGTGTCCAGCGGGCAACAGGGAACTCAGTCCCCAGCGTATTGCTGGCAGCGACAAACGAGAACAGCTTTGGTGATAGGCGAGCCAAGTGCTCCCGGACAACGTCATCATCAATCGAGAAATCCTCTCCCAGCGGGAGAAACTCAATGCGACACCCAGTTCGCTCGGCAAGTTGATGCCAGGGCACAATGTTGGCATGATGCTCAGCAATCGTTAACAGAATCACATCGCTGGCATTGATGTTTGCGTCGCCCCACGCGCGAGCCACCGTGTTGATAGCCGCCGTCGTCCCTGCGGAAAAGACGATTTCCCGCGACGACGCTGCATTGAGAAATCTCGCCACCATTTGGCGTGCCTGTTCGTACGCGTGAGTGGATTCTTCGCTCAGCGTATGAATACCGCGATGCACGTTGGAATAGTAACGCGCGTAACAATCGCTCATCGCGTCAATGACGGCCCTTGGTCGCTGTGTACTCGCTGCGTTGTCCAAGTAGGCCAGCAAGGCACCACTGGCACTCGCTCGTGACAGGATTGGGAAGTCGGCGCGGGTTGACTCGAGCATATTCACTGGACCGGCGAGTGCAGGGCGGACTGCAGAACTCGCCACGACAGCAAGCAGCACTTTTGGCGATTCGGAGTGAGTTTTGGCCCGAACAACTCAAGCATCTCGTGTGCCGAGAATTTCTTCAACTCATCGACTGTTTTGCCTTCGATTTTCTCCATTAACATCGATGCCGAAGCTTGACTGATGACGCATCCGGAACCGGTGAACCACGCTTGCTCAACCTTGCCATCTTCGGAAAGCTGTAAATCGATGTGAACGACATCGCCACACAACGGATTATTGGCCTCGTGAGCATGCGTAGCTGTCGTTAGCGATCCCCGATGATATGGGTCTTCGTGGTGATCCAGCACGTGCTCCTGGTAAATGTCTTCTTCGCTCGGCGTCATGGGTGATGGCGAATGTGTTCTGTTGGGTTCGTGTATGTCGCATCAAAGCTATTTAAGTCTACGCAAGTTGTCAAAAATCGGCGAGCCCTCCACATCTTTTCCCCACCACAAAGTTTTACTTATTGGGTCAATCGGAGCGGGAAATCACGTTCTTTGAGCAACAAATGGAATGGACGCTTCACTAACGCAGGCAATATTCGTTAGCGTATCGAATGTGTTAAAGATGTTCCGTTTCACCGCTCCTTTCCCGCGCGATGGATGCCAATGAGTTTCGACGATTCCTACGATATGCCCCAAGAAACCGACGTATTCGATGATTCCGAGTCGAGCGACCCCAGTTCGTTGGACGTTGAGGCGAATTCAACCGCTGACCCACAAGCCCACCAGGATGACGTGGATAGCGACGTTCGCGAGGCGAAACAAGCTTGGGACGGCCCTGAAGTCGTTTCTGGCGAATACGTCGACGTCGAGACCGAAGACGACGAGGCAATCATCGCCTTGGCTCAGCCGTTTGTGGGCCAGTGGAACCAGTTGATCAGTACAACCAATTGGGAAAAAGGTCGTATCATTAGTGAGTGGCGAGCCGCAGCCATTGCGGCTGGAAGCGCCCCCACGTCCTACTCCGACGATGCTTGGGCGAGACGTGTCGGTGGCGTCACTGCACCCCACGTGGGTCGATTGCGTCGCGTCTATGACCGCTTTGCATCCACATATGCGACCTATCCCTCGATTTACTGGTCACATTTTCTCACTGCATTGGACTGGGAGGATGCTCCACTGTGGCTTGAAGGAGCATGCCAAAAATCGTGGAGCGTATCGCAGATGCGAGAGATGCGGTGGCAGGCCCACGGCGCTGTCGAATCACAACGACCAACATCCAGTCATCTTGTCGATGTGGATCTGGACGAAGACGTTACGCTGCCCGCTCAAGGCGGTGGTCGATCCAAAGATTACGATGGCGACGATAGCGGAGTGGCTACGGGTCCACGTAGCGAAGGTCCCGACTTTGGTGAAGAAGAACCGTTGACTACATTCGATGGCAACAAACAAGTGGGTCCGCGAATGGACGACGATGCAGACGAGCCTGTGAAATCTCCGGTGCAACCGTTTGTTGGGTTGCCCGAGTTGCCGCCAGATTTGTCCGATGCGGTTGAGTCTTTTAAGCTTGCGGTGCTGCGCCACAAAACAAGCGGCTGGGAAAAAGTCTCGGCAGAGACGGTCAATCGCTATCTGGACGCGCTGGCGATCCTGTTGATGGCGTGATCACGCGCTGCTGGTATTCGGCCAACAATCGATCAAGTTGATCAAGTTGCTCCACGACGCCTAGTGCGAGGTTGATGAATAAGAACTTTGAGTCACCAACTTCGCACCACGTCGCTTCTTGTGAGTCAGTTAACTCTTCACGAATTTGGAAACCAAGCGATTGAGCCAATTCCAGCTTGGCGCGCGTTCGCTCGATGATGTTCCGTTCCGCTGGGGGCTGACGCACAACCGATGAGTGCATTTCGTTGATCTCTTAGTTTGCGTTACTTGAATCCCGCGTAAGTCCTTGGGCGAGAGTGGGCAAACTCTGCCGATTGAATCGCTGGTTCTGTAGCAAACCGCAGCCGACTGACGATAGCTCTATTACGGCACCCAAAGAGATCATCGCAACAGAGGCGGTCGATCCAATCGGTGTTTGTCGATTGGACCGGCACGTTTCACGATTACCCGCAGAGCTCTATGAATCCGGCCACAAACTCCCCAAACGTGAAACACAGTGACGTCAATCCGGCCGAGTGCGAACTGCAGGTGCAGCGGCTCCAAGCGGAAATGCGGAAACTGCAATCGCTTGCGATTCTTGGAGAGCTAACGGGCACGGCGACGCATGAATTCAATAATGTGCTGATGACAATCATCAACTATGCGCGTTTGGGGTTGCGCAACCAGGACGCTGCGAGTCGTGATCGAGCGTTTAGCAAAATTCTCGAAGCCTCCGAGCGCGCCGCAAAAATCACCAGCACGGTGCTAGCTCAAGCACGAAATCGGGGCGACTCGCTCGAACCGACACTGCTAGCACCGGTCATTCAAAGTGCATTGGTTTTACTCGAACGTGAGATGCGAAAGTATCACATTTCGGTAGAAACCGACATTGACGAAGCAACCCCCGCAGTAACGGCTAGCGGAAATCAGATTCAACGCGTGCTACTGAACCTGCTAATTAATGCTCGTCAAGCAATGCCCGAGGGTGGGACGGTGTGGATTCGATTGGCAAAGAATTCCGACGAAGACATGGTGGAATTGTCCGTTCGAGACTGTGGAAGTGGAATCGATCCCAAGACATTGCCGCATATCTTTGATGCCTTCTACTCGACGAAATCAGGCCCCGATGACAGCGGCAAGGGTGGTACAGGATTGGGACTTGCCGCTTGCAAACAAATCATCGACGAACACATGGGACGCATTCGCGTAGAGAGCAGCGTTGGCCGCGGAACGGCCTTCATTATCCGACTGCCCGTCGCAAAAATCTCGCATGCTGCGGCGTAAAGCGAGCCGCAGATGAAAACGTACCCGATGTAGCGGGATTCGCAAGAATTCCTATTACATGCGGGGAATTCTGGCGAACCCCGCTATGGTGGAAAAATTACCGCCAATCGCCTAAAGATCGAGCCCGCAGATCGTCATCTGGTGACTACCGCACCAACAGAAACACTTGGCTAGGGAAGTCAGGGCCATCCTCAACCGAAGTACCAGCAAGACTCGCAAGATCCAGCATCGACTTGTCCATCCGAACGAAATCGCGCGAACTCAAGTGACGAGCCAACGGTTGCGAAGCGTTCTGCAGCTCACCGCCAAAATCAAAGACACGTGATCGTCGAATTGCTGTCGCCTGCACAGCCGACAGCGACTTTGCAACACCTGCAAGCGGCGTGTTCAAGGCAATATGAAACTCCACGGACTCGATACCTTCGACGTCAGCCAACAAGTTCAATTGTAACTGGTCGATTCGCTTAGCTGGAGCCTCAATGTACATCACCGATCCTTGGATCTCGTCAGCAGCGGCTTCAGCATGATCGTCCAGCATGCTTACAGCTTGCGTTACGCTACTAACAATCGCGTCGGTAACCGGTCGTTGATCGACCAACTCGATTCCCGCATTCTTGAGGGCCGCGCGAATCGGAGAACCGAATCGACCGTGCTCTGTCCGCTTGATACTAAAGACCATCACCGCAATCGGAAGAACGTTATCACCATTGAGCGAGGGTACGCCACTAATTGGCTTGCTGCCAATGTTTGTGGCGTTTGTCGCTGGCTGATTGCTGGCGACATTGGGCATCAAGTCCGCGTTTGCTGGCTCCATCGTCACTGAGGGACCAACCGACGGAACCGATTCTGAGTCAATCGCTGGCTCTGTCGCAGCAACCATCGATTCGACAACTACCGGATCGACAATTTCGTTCGACAGGTTTCGATTTGGTGTAATCGCAGATTCATTTGTGGAATTCCCAGCGATGAGCCCCATGTTGGACGCACCACCATTTTGATCCGACTGGTACAACGCCCAGGTTGCAAGAGCGACCAGCCCCATAGCGGCAAGTGCCGCAACCGTCACTGCAATACGACGAATACCACCGAATTTGGTCATTGCTTCGAGGCGGTAGTTCACTGCGACTTCTGACGAGCGGATTAGCGGATGATCTTCGCCCACACCCTCGTGACGTGCTTGTTCAATCGCCAAATCAACAATACGCTCAGCCAATCCTGGACCGATGCTCAGCGACATTACGCTGCGATCAGCCGCATCGATTGCTTGCAACGATGCCCGCAATTCACGAAAATACTCCAGATCCTGCAGTACCGACTGGTCGGACTCCAGCATCGATTCGACGCGAGCGCGTTCGTCCGCTGAGAGGGCATCATCCAAATACCCACTGAGCAACTGATCGGTGATTTCGTTTGGCAAAGACATTCTGGTGTTCATCACTCTGACGGTCGCAGCATCATAACGGGATGTTGAGGTATCCGGTGCATTCCAGACGGTTTTGGACGCCCAAAGCATCGAATACTCAACACGTCGGATGCTTGGCCATGCCCCAAAGTTCCCCTCGAGGCCATGAATAACAGGGATAAGTGCAAGGAAATAGCGGAAAAAGACAATTTTTTCGAGTACAGTTCGGCAAGAAAACTAGAATCACCCCCGAATTTAGGTATCCAGCAAGTTGGTCGAGCGAGACGAAATCCTGCGAGCGAATCGGCGATTGTATGACTCCATGGCGGCTTCGAATTCGCCCCTGTGCCGACCGGCAAAGGACGACGAGCTGGTTCATCCGCTTCACACTGTCGACGCTAGCGGTTGGTTGGGCGACTCAATCAGCGGTCGTCGAGTACTGTGTTTGGCCGCCGGTGGTGGTCGCCAAAGTGCCCTATATGCCGCTGCTGGGGCCGAAGTGACGGTCGTCGATCTCAGTCCCGCGATGCTGGAACTGGATCGGACAGTGGCTGCCGAGCGTGGGCTGTCGATGCGATTGATCCAGGCGTCAATGGACGATTTGTCTATGTTACAGCCTGCGGAATTTGACATCGTGATCCACCCGGTTAGCACTTGCTACATCGATTGCATCAAGACGGTTTTTTTACAGGTTGCACGGGTGCTGCAGCCGAATGGCTTGTACATCAGCCAGCACAAGCAACCGACGAGTTTACAAGCGTCCACGTCACCGATGGCAGGAGGTGGTTACGCGATTTTTGAACGATACTATCGCCGCGCTGCAGGAAGGAATATCCCAATCCCGCCAAGTACACGTAACTCCGGGGCGGCCCGTCGATTGCGAGAACCCGGCGGCATCGAATTTCTGCATCGTTGGGAGGAACTCATCGGCGACATGTGCCGAGCCGGATTCGTGATCGAAGACTTAGTTGAACCGTTGCATGCGGAAAAGGAGCCAGAACCAGCGTCGTTTGCTGATCGCGCCGGCTACATCGCACCCTACGTTCGAATCAAGGCCCGGCGCCGATCGGATTGCGTCTCCGCCACACCGTCCAGCACGTTGTGGTTGCCGAAGCATTGAGCGTCACCTGTTCCTTTTCGAGTCTGGCTTACTTGCCAAGGAACTTTGTGATGGCACGCACGGTAGCCGATCGACCGGCACGAGCGATTGAGCGGGTCAGCGGAATCTCTTTCGGACAAACGGCGACACAGTTTTGTGCATTGCCGCAGGCCGCAATTCCACCCGGCTCCATCAACGCATCGATTCGTTCATCAGCAAGGGATTTTCCCGTGGGGTGATTATTGAACAACATCGCTTGCGAAATCGCGTGAGCGCCAATGAACCCAGCGTCGTAAGCTGCCTTCTTGCGAGCCTCGAACTCCGCATCCGTTTCCCCGTCGCGACGTGTTAATTCAATCTTGGTGAACTGGGGACAGGCTTCCAAACAACATCCACAACTCATGCACTGACTGAGCGGATAGTTGTTTTCCTGCTGGGACATCAACTGCTTTTCGCCGGGGCCCATGTCGTAGTAACTGTCGACCGGAACCCATCCTTTGATACGCTTGAGCGAATTGAATAATCGCTGGCGATCAATCAGCAAATCTCTCAGTACCGGAAACTTTGACATCGGCTCCAAGACGATTTCGTCGGGGTTTTCCACAAGCAACCGATCGACCAGCGCGCTACAACTCTGTCGCACACGGCCGTTAATCACCATCGAACAAGCGCCACAAACTTCCTCCAGGCAACCACAGTCCCAAGCAACTGGAGTGACTTTCTTGCCATCAACCGTTGTTGCCTGGGCGGCGATCCGCTGCAGAACGCTGATGACGTTCATTTCGACTTCGTATTTGACGCGATGCAACTCCCAGTACGGTTCCATTGCTGGACCGTCCTGTCGCCGCACACGAACGTTAATGAACTCGGGACGCTTTTGGGTGTTGATCATGGATAAAAGAGATCTTTAGTAATTTTTAATAGGTTGAATTCGGGCTCAGCTTCCAGCCAACATATCGACGGTCGGTTTGCTCTTACTCGCTGCCGCAGCGGCCCTTTCTTTCCAAACTTTTTCAATTTCTTCGGCACCAACCAAGCCATACAGCCTCGGACGTGGTGGAATCAACGATGTGTCCACATCTTCGTACGTAATCTCCGGCTGCATTGTTTTTTCGTTCCAAGTTGCGATGGTGCTCTTGAGGAATTTGCGATTATTAGCCTCGAACTCATCACACCAGATTTCTGCTTGGCGTCGACGCTCGATCGGATCGTCACTTGTCAGCGAGGGTTTCTCAAACTCCGGCTTGTAATGTGCTCCCCGGCATTCATCACGCTGCAGTGCACCCTTCAATATCGACTTTGCCAGGGGGAACATATCTTGCACACTTTTGGCGAAGATCACGTTTTGGTTCGTCCAAGCGCCAGTGTCCGACAGGCTGACTCGCATCGCCCGCTGGTGCAGTACGTCAATCTTTTCTATTGCATCCTGCAGTTGATCGTTTCGCCGAACAACGGTGGCAACCCGGGTCATCAAATCACCGAGTTCTTGGTGGATTAGATACGGGTTCTCGTCGCTGCCGGGTGTTCCATTGAGCAACTGATTGTGGCGATCTTGTTCCCGTTTTAGCGAAAAATCGATGTCGGCTGACGACACGTTCTTGTATCCCGCGCCAGGATACGCGTTGATATGCGAGAGAATCGACGGCCCGGTAAAGAGCCCCGTAAAAATGCATGACAAAAGGGAATTCGCACCCAAACGATTTGCCCCGTGGTAGTGGTAGTCGCATTCACCGATCGCGTACAAACCTTCGATATTCGTCATGTGGTTTCGCGGGGCTCCGGCTTCCATTCCTCCGTCAGCGCTCTTGACGTAGTCAGCCCACAGCCCACCCATACTGTAGTGAACCGCAGGGAATATTTTCATCGGCTCGTCACGCGGATCGACGCCTTGGAATTTCTCGTAGATCTCAAGAATCCCACCCAGTTTGCGGTCCAATTCGGAACGCTCGATATGGGTCAAATCCAAGTACACGCATTGGCGATCCGGCTCGACGCTTAATCCTTCGTTGACACAGATATCAAAAATTTCGCGAGTCGCAATATCTCGCGGAACTAGGTTCCCATACTTGGGGTAACGCTCTTCGAGGAAATAGTAACGCTCGCTCTCGGGGATCTGTTTCGGTGGTCGTGGATCATGAGGCGTTCGCGGAACCCAAACTCGGCCACCCTCACCACGCGCGGACTCGCTCATCAATCGCAGCTTGTCCGCACCTGGAATCGCAGTCGGGTGAACCTGGATAAATTCGCCGTTACCGTACTTAGCGCCCGCTTTGAAACAACGAGCTGCGGCGCTGCCGTTGCAAAAAACGCTCATCGTGCTGCGACCGTACACCAAACCGCAGCCACCGGTAGCGACGACGACGGCATCGGCAGAGAACGCTTGAAACTTCATCGACACCATGTCTTGGGCAACGACGCCGCGACATCGCCCCGCATCGTCGCGAATCAGGCCGCAGAAGTCCCAAAACTCGAACTTGCGGACCATGCCTTCGGTCTCACGGCGGCGAACTTGTTCGTCCAATGCATACAACAGTTGTTGGCCAGTGGTCGCACCAGCGAACGCTGTTCGTTTATAAAGCGTTCCACCGAATCGGCGTCGGTCGATGAACCCTTCGCCGGTACGGTTAAAGGGAACGCCGAGCCGATCCATCAGATCGATAATTTTTGGTCCCCAGTACACCATCTCTTTTACTGGCGGCTGGTGATTGAGAAAGTCGCCGCCGTAAACGGTGTCATCCAGGTGCTTCCATTCCGTATCGCCCAACTGGCGTGTTTGGTCATTGCAACTGTTGATCCCGCCTTGTGCACACACGCTGTGTGATCGTTTTACCGGCGTCAGGCTGATCAAATCGACGTGCACTCCCAGTTCGGCAAGCTTCATTGTCGAGGCCAAACCGGCCAAACCACCACCTACGACTACGACTCGATATTCAGACATTGTTGTTGTGTTCTAGTGAATTGATAAATGCGCGTTGAACGACGTTAATTGTCCACTTCATGAAACCGTTTTTCTTCGCTGGGATAAACCGTTCCAGCAGTCACGCCGGCTTCGTACATGCGGTTCTCGACCTCGCGAGCTTGCGTCACAGCAGATCCTCCAGGAGCGACTGCTGCGAACCAAGCGCTTGTACCGATCACTGCCAACAAGATTCCAAATGCTGTGCAAAATTTCGATGCCCGCTTTTGACCCTCAGGCGAAATCCACAACCCCCAAGTGATTCCGGCTGTCCACAATCCATTCGCCAAGTGGTAGACGCACGCCAACATGCCGACGAGGTAGATTGCGGGCCAGAGCCAGCCGCTCATTGCCGCGATGAGGCTGCTGGCCGCGTTATAAGGACTGAATTCGGCGCCACCTAGCGGCTTGACGACGGCTAGCCACGGATCATTGTGCATCCCACCGTGAAGATGAAATACATGCAACATCAAGTAAACGAAAGCGATCAATCCAGTGTACCGCTGCCAAACGTAGCGAACGTTCCCCGGCAGGCGGTAATGGCTGAGGTTGCTCTTACCCGTTCGCCAAATCCAGACCCCGACAATTGCATGGAAAAGCAAGGGTAAGAAAATGAATGCCCACTCCACGACCGGCAAAGCCAATCCGAGCGAGTGGATCATGAATACGGCTCGCTGGAAAGTTTCAGTGCCATTTAGCAGGCTCGCATTGGTCGTTAGGTGAACGACCATGTACGCACCCAATGGCACGATCCCCGATAGCGAATGCAGTCGTCGGATTAGAAACTCGTGACGGAGAAAAAAAGAGGTTTCAGTGGAAGTGTCGGACACGCTTGTTCGTCTGGCTGTTTTGGAAGCGGCGTTGCACTAACATACGGACCGCACAGTAGCGGACCAGTTAACGTGCTCGGTAGTGTATCACGTGGTATGCACGGTGATGTAGGGTGGGACGGGGAAGAATGCAAGGCCGTTAGTCAAGTTTGTCGCCCGGGGACTCCTTGTCGCCCAGCGGTTACGTCGCAAAAAAGAAAAGCGGATGTTTGAACTCGAAATTTGGTGGCTTGTCGCGTTGTCGGTCGCCGTCGTGCTGGTGTGTATTTTGGCGTTCCGCTTGCACGCGTTCCTGACTCTGCTATTGGCGGGACTAATCGTCGCAGCACTCACCAGTGATACGGCACTAGTCGATTACGCGGGCGAACAGGTTGCCAAATCCGCTTGGACCGAAAAGGCGGCCGCCGCGTTTGTTGATCGCTCAGCCCCAGAACGACTTGCGACGGCTTTTGGCGAGACCGCAGCCAGCGTGGGTATACTAATCGCCCTGGCAAGTATCGTGGGTCAGTGCTTGCTGGAATCGCGGGCAGCGCTGACGATTGTCGACGCGATGCTCCGCTTGACAGGAAAAAAACGGGCCGCCGAGGCGCTCGTGGCAAGCTCCTTTGTGCTTGGAATCCCTGTGTTTTTCGATACCGTATTTTACTTGATGGTGCCGCTCGCCCGATCACTGCGCCAGCGAGTGGGTAAAGACTATGTGCTATTCATTTTAGCAATCCTCGCCGGAGGATCGATCGCACATTCGTTAGTTCCACCCACGCCTGGGCCGCTTCAAGTGGCCGAGATCATCGGTGTCGATATCGGGACGATGTTGCTGGTCGGCTTGGCCGTCGGTGGGTGCAGTAGCGTGCTCTCGCTTTTTGCGGCACGGGTCATCAATCGCTTTGTTGATGTTCCACTGCGGTCCTTGGACGCGACGGATGAGGCTTCTGCCCCAGAGGCCAATCTGGACACGGTCGAGGACGCGGAATTGGCCAAGCCATCGCTCATCCTGGCGCTGCTGCCGATCTTTACCCCGGTGATCCTGATCGCTACGTCAGCGGTGGTCGACTCGATGCTCGGTGCTGGACGGATCGAACCGTCAACGCTGACAAGCTTTTTTCTAGGAATCGGTGATAAGAATGTGGCCTTAGGGATTGCTGTAGTAATCTCGCTGAGGTTGCTTCGCTTTGTCGATGATAGTAAACGAAAATCGTTGATCAGTCGCTCCTTGGGCTCAGCTGGCAACATCATTCTGATTACCGCTGCAGGTGGTGCATTTGGCGCAATGCTACGGCAAGCTGGGATCGCCGGCGCAGTGAGTGATTTGGCTCAAGATGTCCCTTTGGTGATGCTGTTGCCGATCGCGTT
Source organism: Pirellulaceae bacterium (assembly GCA_041751935.1). Lineage (GTDB taxonomy): Bacteria > Planctomycetota > Planctomycetia > Pirellulales > Pirellulaceae > JBBSJZ01. The sequence goes on from JBGSIA010000006.1 coordinate 62,053, forward strand.
CGCCGTAACGGCCGCGATCCGAACGTTGCAAGGCAGCAGCACGGTGGCGATGATTACAGCTGCGGGAGTGCTGCAAGGTTTTGCACACACCGAAGGCTTGCCGTTTCATCCGGTGTACCTAGCAATGGCAATTGGGGCCGGTAGCAAACCGATCGCCTGGATGACGGACAGCGGCTTTTGGGTGATGTGCAAAATGAGCGGGATGACCGAACGCGAAGGGCTGCTGACCGTGTCGCCGATGAGTACAGCAATGGGGATCAACGCTCTGGTAGTCACCGTGATTTTTGCACAGTTTTTCCCCTTGATCTAATTGTTAGCCCATACTCTGGAAATGAATCTCGATGAAACATCCCATGCCTAAATTGATTGCTGGAATTGCCGATAGCAACGCGTCGTTGTTTCGTCGCTTGGGCGTGGCGTTGGGTGACCCAGCGGCATGGATCGACACAGACAACTTGACCCTCGCGATCGTTCGCGACTTGGAAATGGATCGCGTTCGCAAACACGGCAACGTCGCGGCGGTCTATTGTCCTGCGGACCTTTCTCCGCCCACCGGTTTGGACGCGGATCGCGAAACCGCCACCGCTCAAGCCGTAGCGGAGTGGTTTCGACAATCGGGTATCCGCCAGGTCCAGGTCGATCGGACGCTGCCGTTCATCTTCGCACATCACTTGCTCAATGCCGATATCGAAGTCGTTTATGACGCCGAACTTGGCGTTATTGATCGACGTGTGAAAACACTGCAAGAGATTGACGCGCTCGCCGCTGCCCAAAAGGTGACCGAAACGGTGATGCGAGAGTTGTGTGAAACGATTGCCGCAGCAATCGTCGGCGCCGACTCGATTCTGCAGCATGACGCCCAGCCGTTAACCAGCGAGCGAGTTTATTCCATGGCAGCGGTCGCTTTCTTGAAGCGAGGTTTCTCGATGAGCCACGGTGCGATCGTTGCCACAGCGCCCCAAGTCGCTGATTGTCATCACAGTGGATCAGGGCCGCTTCGTTCAGGCGTGCCGATTGTGATTGACTTGTTTCCTCGTGACGAATCGACACGCTATTGGGGAGACTGCACGCGAACAGTGGTGAACGGCACACCCTCGGACGTTGTTGTGGCAATGCACCGCGCGGTCCTCGATGCGAAACAGGCCGCAACACAAGCCCTGCGTTGTGGAGTTACCGCAGCAAGCGTCCACGAAGCATCCGAAGACGTATTAAAGCAACGCGGCTTTGACGTTTCGCGTGGTGTAATCACGGATCATCCGAGCATTCAACATGGTACCGGACACGGCATTGGGCTGGATCTTCATGAACCGATCCTACTGGACCACGGTGGTGGCGAAATCCTTGCTGGCGAAGTGTTCACGATCGAGCCTGGCTTGTACGGTCGCAAGGACGGCGGCGTGCGAGTGGAGGATATGCTCGTGGTAACAGATGACGGGTGCCGCAACTTGAATCAATTGCACGATGGCTTGAATTGGGCTTGAGTCGGCAAAGGCCTTGTTTCCCAGCGGTCCCTTTGTTCTCAGCGAACAATCGTCTTTGCTGCGGCGGTCGCCCATGCTTTTGTGCCGCTTACAAAGGCGCGAATAATCATCGGACCACGCACATCCTTGGGCAAGCGAAATTCGTGCTGTCGATCTTCACCGGCGTTGACCAAGTTGGTGATCGAAGCGACTGTGGTCATATTGGGGTCGCCCCCGGTGTCGCTGCCCAGTGGTCGATCGACGAGAAGCGTTAATTCGCCAGCGATGGGGCTGTTGAAACCAATCACCATGGGTGCTCCCGCCGGCGTTCCGGTAGACACCGTCAGCGTGACTGTTTGAGGATGATGCAGTCGCAATGTCGGATCGCCAAGCAGGTTGTAAATCGCGGCATGTTCCCGACGCTCATCGGCCAGTACCGTACCTGCGGGACTGACCATCGTTGCCAACGAATCAATCACAACGCGTGTGGAAGTCCGGTCCGTTTCATCGTCGCGATACAACGTGTGTTGCATTGCTAACCACGCATCTCCCAACCGTGGGCTCTGATCGCGATAGATGCTGTCGATTAAACCAACAGCGGTGGTGGTGTTTCCGTACGGCATGGTCATCCGCGAACCGGCAAGTACCGCGACCGGACCAAACGGAGCCAACAACATGCGTTCGCCCAGACAATCGTCGGGGGCATCGAACGCGCCGGTATAACAGGCGAGTAGCAGCGCTATCGGAGGCGCCGCTGGCGAACCAGCCAATCGTGTCACACTCGTTGTATCCAACACGGGTACTCCGTCTCGGCTTTGAGGCACGCGATCAAGAGAATCGATCCAGCCGTGACCGGCGTAGACCCAGAATCGGGCGCCGCGTCGATAACGATCGAGTACTTCATCAGTAAACGAGCGACCCGCTGGACAGAACATGTGCCCTGGGCTGGCGTAGCAAACCAAAGTCTTGGTTTCAGTGGGCAGGGTCGTGGTGACGAGCGTTCGAGTTACCGATTCAATTGCGGAATCGACCAACATGCCAAATCCGCCGACGCCACCGGTGAGTTGCACTTGTCCACGCCACGAGCCAAAGTCGTCGCTGTGTTCATACGCCAAAATCCGCTGAACCAGCCCCGAGAGTTGTTCGGTTCGTGTTATGGGAAGTCGCCCAACCGCAACGTCACAATTCCCATCGCCATCGAGGTCCCCGTATGCAAGGTCACTAGCTGCCGTAGGTGTCGAGCCCCACTTCTGTGTGATCGCCGTCGCTGGATAGAACGTGGGAACGCGTTGCGTCGGGTCGGCATTGCGTCCAACCGGCGGGGCGTCACCGACAAGCATCACGTAGCGAGTATTTGCATCGCTCGCATCGCCGATTGACTGCAACAACGCCGCCGCCGTCGGTTGGCTGTCAATGACGGTCACAACAAGCTCCTCGCTTCGGCGCTGATCGACCCATGGCTCAAGCGACGGGCGAAAGGTTGGCGGACAGACGACGACAATGCCTGCTGGCGGTGGCGGCAACGGCGTGGATTGAGCAACGACTGGTCGCACCACACCAGCACCGATTACCAGCAGCAATGCAGTTTGCGCCCACAACAGCAACGGATCGCGTCGTACAGTCATTCTCGGATCCCTCATTGAGCTCTCCCTCATCCTAAATCAGCTGATTCTTTTGTATTCGAGGTGACAAATCGCGGACTACCGTTAATCTCATTGTTGACAGCAAAATACTGGCGGAAAACGTTGCCCACCTCCAGATCAATTCGCTACTTCTCGCCAAAATATTGTTGCTGCCACAGCGTTACATCTTCCTCAGGAAAAAACGACGAATACCGCTATGTTGGAAGAACTTTCGCACAAAAGCAAACTCGATTTCAACGAATCATCGCCCGATGCGCGACCAAGAGTTGCTATTTGCGTTGGAGATGTCGCCGGAGTGGGGCCTGAACTAGCACTTCGTTGTGCCGCCGATTTAGGGGTGATTTCCCGTTGCCAGCCAATTATTGTCGGCCCCGTTGACGCACTGCGCCGAGTTGCTGCGGAACTGCCGCTCGGAGCCGCGAATGGCGTGGACTTAACACAATACGTGGAACATCACGCGAAAGATTGGATCAATATTGGAAATTTACAGGCCAAATCGGTTGTTCCAGGTACGTTCACAGCCGCTACCGGACAAGCTTCCTACGACGCTGTGAATTGGGCAATCGATGCGGCGATGGCTGGCGAAGTTGCGGCAGTGGTTACGGGCCCGATTCAAAAAGAAGCGTGGCGTGACGCAGGAATCTGTTTCCCCGGTCATACGGAATTGATTGCCAAGCGAACGGGCGACGACGATGTGCGGATGATGCTGACGGCGGACGCGATTTCCTGCGTTCTGGTAACGATCCATCTTCCGCTGGCGGACGTTCCTGGGGCTTTGTCAATCGCGGGAATCGTTCGCAGCATTCACCTTGGTGGCGAAGCCTTGTCGAAGCGTGTTTGCGGCAACGTTCGAGTGACCGTATTGGGGCTAAACCCACACGCTGGTGAGAACGGATTGATGAGCCACGGCGAGGAACAAGAGATTATTTTTCCGGCGATCATGGCGGCACGTCGCGAAGGACTGGAGATTGTCGGGCCAGTACCACCGGACACAGCGTTCACGCCTTCGATGCGCGAGCGAACGGACGTTTACGTCTGTATGTACCACGACCAGGGACTGATTCCACTCAAGGCGATTGCCTTTGACGATGCTGTGAACGTGACGCTCGGCTCACGAATTGTGCGAACGAGCGTTGATCATGGCACGGCAATGGACATCGCTTGGCAGGGCATCGCCAAACACACGAGCATGCTCGCGGCGATCGACATGGCCGTTGATTTAAGCTCCAACACGTATCGACCTTGACGGATTATCCATAAGAATAAGGCGGCAGTGACGTTCGTATTCAGGGCCAATTTTGGCTGCACTTGATCCTAACAGCCACAAAGTGGCGATACGCGCGAGCCAGCGACACCAGCTCCTCGAATACTTATCGCTGGATGACGACTAACCAATCCTGGTCGCGATCCAACGGTGGCTGGCCGAGCGAAACGGACGCTCCACCAACAACTTGCTTGACATCCGATTTAACGAGTTCACCACCGGACCTCGGGTTGAACCAATAAACCTGGAAGTCTCCACTGGCCTGGGTCAAATCGAGTTCAGTGGTTCCGCCATGCGGCAGGTAGACGAGATACAACTGATTTGCTTTGGCAAGGCAATACTTTGAGTTGTCAAGTTTCGGATTTCCAACAAGAGTATCGGCATTGATCATCTCCCAAAACGGAATGTTGTTGTTAGGAAAGAATTCGATCGCAATGCGGCAATAGTCCCAACTGCGATCACGGCTGCGCCAGTCTTCACAGACAAGATCATTTTCAGCGTACTGATAGCCGAAATAGTACTCAACTCCGGCGCCACCGGCCATCAGCGTTCCCCATAACGTTTGTTGTCGGACTTCATGTTCGGTGTAAGTCATTTTGCCGCTTTTGTCATGACCGTCGTAGCCTTGATAACCAAGATCAGGGCACTGTCCGTGAGCTGCTGTGCCTGATTCGTCGAACGCAACGATCCATGGCTTGCCTGCGTCCTGCGATTCACGAACCCATTTGGCCACTTGCCAATGAGTATCGTGAATGCCGCCATTCTGCAAAGAAACGCCGGTGAGAGCCGACTTTGCACCGAGCAGCGGGCGATACACTTTGTCCTGTTGCTCAGGGAATGTGTGAATAACGATGTTGTGCTGATAGGCATCTATTCGGCTGATGAAATCAATCATTGAGATCTGTTGCCGCGTCGACTGAGTGTTCTCTTCGCCCAAGTTCCAGTTCAATGCAAGATTATGGCCATAGCGGGCAATTAATTCACGACAATACAAACGTCGCTGCATACCGAGGTCACCGTTATCAAGGCATTCGGGTACGCCATTGGCATCGTTCTTTTTTCCTGCTGTATGGTCGTCGTTTTCTGTTTCCTGCATTTTGAAATGCAAATACATCCCCATCGCGGTGCCATGATCAAAGACGATTCCCCACTGGTCCAGTTTGCTGCAGTCGTAATGCAGTTTGTCGTCGCGCTGCACGAACGGCCAAACGTTGTCGCCATCGCCGCCGGCGTTATAAGTCAAGAACGAAAACGCATTGCATCCCTTGCCCGACAAATAGTTTATTGCACCGATCAGTCCCTTTCCCTTGCCATCCTGCCACGATGGGTCGCCCGATTTCCAGTCCGCGAGATGGGGCGCGAACCTTTTGAGGGGCGCCTTCGCGGGCTTTCCGGCAACGGTGCCGTCGAAGTCGGCGTAACCTAACAACGTCTCGGGTGCATCAGCTCCGGCTTTCAAGAAGTATTTGCCACTGTCCGCGAATTTTAAGTACCGCTGGCCAACGTACTGCAATCGCCCGTGAGCTCGAAGATCGCGACCCTGTTTATCACTGGCTGCAATTTCGAAGCTGCCATTCGCCCCGTCGCCGACAGCGGCTTCGAACACCGGAGCATCCGTTTCAACGATCAGTGTTCCCCTACGCATCGAAACACTGTAATTCCAGCGACCGGCTTTATCGGGCGACAGATGAGCGCGCCATTTGGTGCCGGCTTGAGCGGAAGTGTTCGCTGCATCGCCATCAGCGGCGAAGTAACCGGGAACCGTATACTTCGGCGATCCCGACTCATGTGTAAATGTCACGTCCAACTGATAGTTCACGAACGGGTTCGGTGCATTATCCAGTTCGTGCGCGTACACTCCGTCCAATGTTAGAGTGACTTTGTGCCACTGCTTCAGTTCGCCGCTAATCTTCACACTGCCATTACCGTTGGGTTGGCGCGGAAGCTGTAGCGGCAGTTCGCTGGTCGTTGTTGTCGGGCTGGACAGCTCCTTGGACATTGCCTTGGCTGTCGCGTCATCGGCGACGATTGCGGCGGTCGCCTCGACAAACGGGAAAGCGACTGGCAATACTCCCGAATGAACGACAACGGCTGGCCCCGCATCATCGGGCCGAGCAAAGTCACGATCCTTAGTCATCAACCAACGATCGAATTCAAAGCCATCTTCTCGCATCGAGAAGTGAATATCATGAACGCCTGCGGTCGGTACATCGAGATAGATTTTATGAGGCTCGCCACAGTGCTGGGCATCTGTACGTTGCTTGCTTTCCCAACGCCACGAGTTCTTGCCATCGCACCATTGAAGACGACGGCCACTTTCCGGCCACGACTCATTGATTCCCACATGCAAACCATTATCTTCGGAACCACTGCTGAAGGCTCGCACCCAAACGTAAAAGCGTCCAGCGTTCTCAAAGTGAACCTTGTACGTCAAAACGGCGAGCTTACCCGGCTGGTTCGAAAAGTTTTCGCCGTGGATGAGTTTTTCACCATGATTGCGGCGGCTATCGGGAAGCACTTCCACATAAGCACCACCGACGGCATCCGCGACATGTGACGAATCTCCGTCCGGTTCAATCGAAGGTGCTGATTTCGATGTCGTGATGTGAAAAGCGCGAATGGTGCTGAGTTCCTGACGCACAAAATGCTCGGCTTCGACTGCAACCAGACCGTCTCGTTCGGCAAACACCAGCGACTCGGCTGCGATAGGTCGCGTGGCATCGGCAGCTGTGGCCTTTGATCCACTCAGCATCAGTCCACTGAGCGAAATTAACTGCAAAACAAGCAGTCGCAAAATTCTATTTCTCATCGTTCTGTCCTCGATTAGATGTTTAACAGTTCTTATGTGTACAGCGAAGTCTTCGTTGGTTAATTGCCGCAAGCCCGTCCTTATGTGACGAAGATCGCGGGTGAGTATGGAAACACGGTGAGCCACCGTCAGACGCGTGCCCCTTGTTCGATCATGGATACGACGGCGTTGGAAACCGCAGCTGTGGATGTTGTTCCGCCCTGATCGGCTGTTCGGCATTTGCCTTCTTTCAATAGCTGAGCCACCGCTGTCTCGATTGCGGCGCCGGCTTGACAAGCGTTTTCGTCGTCGTGCCGTTGGCCTAGCCAATCGAACATCATCGATGCCGATAGAATCGTCGCGATGGGGTTGGCAATATTCTTACCAGCCAATTGCGGTGCGGTCCCGTGCGAAGGCTGGAACAACGCATGATGATCACCAATTTCCGCCGACGGCCCGAGCCCCAAACCTCCGACAATCGCCGCTCCGAGGTCCGACAAAATATCGCCGAATTGATTTTCCATCACCAGCACGTCCCAATCGCTGGGCGCGGTCACCATGTACAGGCTCATGGCGTCAACGTATGCCGTGTCCGATTCGATCTCGGGGTAACGCGAAGCGACTTCGCAGAACACCTTGCGAAAGAATGCAAAGCTACGAAACACATTGGCTTTATCGACACAGGTCACTCGTCGCTTTCCGTCGCGTGGCCGCCCGCTACGACGCTGGGACAATTGAAACGCGTAGTCGACAACTCGCTCGGTTCCTTGACGCGTAATCACAATCGTGTCGGTGGCGACTTGATCATTCAGTAAACATCCTCCGCCGAAGGAAGCAAACAGTCCTTCAAGGTTCTCACGCAAGATGACCATGTCGATGCCCGCGTCGGCAGTATTGAGCGGCGATTTCACGCCGGGATAAAGTTTTACCGGACGTACCGCCGCATACAGCCCCAAAGCTCGACGAAGTCCCATCATCATTTCCGGTTGCACCTCCGTTCCATCAGGCTTGCGTACATCCGGCAATCCAATCGCGGCCAACAGCACCGCATCCGCATCTAAACAGGAAGTAAGCACTTCGTCGGGAAGCGCGACGCCGTGTTTGCGATAATGGTTCGCGCCAGCCTCGTAGCTGGTGATGTTCAGCGATACATCAAATCGAGACTGGATTGCATCCAGCACCGACAGTGTGGCATCGAGGCATTCCGGGCCAATGCCATCACCGGGGAGTGCTGCGATGTGATATGTCTTCACGAAGGGTTCTCCAAGAGATTCAAACGATGAACATGCTTTGACTCAATCCATCCGGCAACTGCTTGGTCGTAGTCGGCGAAATGGGGCGTTGTCTTGTGTGTTTCAAACGCTGCAGCATCGACATACGTCTCATACAAAAAGTACATTGTGGGATCGGATTCACTCTCAAGGACATCAAACTGACAGCAACCCTCCTCAAGCCTTAGAGAATCGCTGGCTTGCTGAAGGATTCGAGTCCGAAAGTTTACTATATACTCAGGTTTGATATGGAACGTTACTGCGATCGCGAAGGTCGGTGTGTTCATATTCCGTTTTCATCAACAATGGAGAATTAAGAATGCATCCGAAAAGGGTGCTGCCGCTTTGGCGAAGGGTCAGACTCTTTTTCGGACAGGCTTTAGCTGGGGAATCGGGCATGCAAGTCGGTGACTTGGTCCGCCGTTAAGAATCGTGTGGGCAGGCCACGCAACATCAGGTACAGCTTAGCGGTTTCTTCAAGCTCTTCGACGGCGTTAACAGCGCACTCCAAGTCGCGACCGCCGATCACGGGGCCGTGATTAGCCAATAATGCTCCGCGCGATGCCTTCACTGCTTGCGCCACCGCATCAGCCAATTGTATGTCGCCCGGCGCAAAGTAGGAGACCAACGGCAAGCGTCCTACTCGCATGACAAAGTAGGCAGTGATCGGCGGCAGAACGTTCTCTGGATCAAGGTCACTGAGACAACTTACAGCAACGGACCAAGTTGAATGCAAATGTACAACGGCTTGCTCGGTTGCACGCGAGCGATAATAGGCGGCATGTAAAAACGCTTCTTTGGACGGTTGTTTACCGCTGAGCAAGTTGGCGGACGAATCCAGACACGAGATCTCGTCTGGGTCCAGTCGCCCCAAACAGGAGTTCGTTGGGGTGACGAGCAGACATTCGCCCATTCGCACACTTATGTTTCCGGAACTACCCGCCGTCAAGCCTCGGTCGAAGAGCGATCGTCCGTACTCTACCATTTGTTCTCGCAGTTCCCGTTCGCTCATGGCGCACACTCCAACGCATCAAGAAAAAAGCGCGTCCCGCCAAAGTTGCCCGACTTGAGCGCTAAATTCAACGTCGGCGATGTCGTTGTTTGCACCCAAGGCACACCAGGAGCAATCTCATGTTGGATTCTCACAGATCGAATGCTCAGTGCAGCAATCACCGACCCTGATGTTTCACCGCCTGCCACAATCAGACGCTGGACGTTTCGTTCTATCAACCCTCGTGCGATCAAGGCGAAAATTTTCTCGACACGCTCGGCTGCTTGGGTTTCGCCCCAAAGTTTTCGCGTCAAGGATACGTCAGATTCCTCCGCATTAGAGCAGATCAGCAGCGGGGGCTGCTGGTTGTCAAGCGATTCCCATTGCTGATCGGTCCACGCCAACGCCACGTTAGCTGACTCTTCGATGTTGCTAAAATCTAAATCAAGTTGAACCACCGGATACCGCTTCGCGAACTCAGCAATTTGTGACCGAGTCGCTTCAGAGCAACTGCCGGCCAAGATCATCGAACGACCACGTAGCGTTTCGATGGATGCCCGCGTTGGTCTTGAGCATCGATCATTGTGTGGATGATTGTTGCGGTACGATTCAGCCAACAACTCCTCAGCCCAGTAGCGCGCGATCGCGGAACCACCGGTAACCAGACGATGCTGGCGGGCGTGGCTGGCGATACGTTTCAAATCCTCATCGTCAATTGCATCAGCAATCACATGGCAAGCGCTTTGGCCACCCTCTGCCTCGCCTCGCTTCCACACATCGACGCGGCGTTTTGACTGGGATTGCAGAACTCGCACGAGATTGCTGTCCGTCATCGGATTCAGTGGATGATACCGCATCGAACTTTCATGCAGGGGCACAGCAGCGACAAAGAGATGCCCACAATAGACAGTGCGTCCATTTTCCGGAAACGCAGGACAGAACAGCACCTGGCGTACGTCGAGATACTCCGCCAATGCGTCAGCGACGGGACCTATATTTCCAGCGGGAGTGGAATCGAAGGTCGAACAGTACTTAAAAAAGAATCGCTCAGTCCCAAGTGTCTGTAAGAACCTCAACGCCTCGATCGAATTGCTCACGGCATATTCGGCAGGTATCGATCGAGACTTGAGCGAGATGACAACTGCGTCTGCCTCGCACTTTGTATCAACCGTATCTGGAATGCCGAAACACTGGACGACACGCATTCCCGCGCGCACGAGCATCGACGAAAGATCCGTCGCTCCGGTGTAGTCGTCAGCAATGCATCCAAGTAGTGGAGCCCTCACCAAAACGCCTCCCTGCTGCAACCTAACGGGCCTTCAATCGCAATTGCACGCACGGGACACCCATCACCGTTCATGATACAAAGCGGTAGGGCAATGAATTCGACGTGTGGCTGAGTCAACTGGTCCAGATTCGCCAAGCCCTCGACAATCAGAACGCCACCGCGAAACAACATCTGATGCACCTCGGTCAATTCCGCTTGATTGTTCACGTCAGCTACCGAGGGCGGTTCGACTCCAATTAATGCAACTTGCTTCTCGACCAACCAACGCGCCAGCTCAATCGATATTCTAGGCAATTCGTCACGATACTCCGTTGTGCCATAGCGTTTGTGCCAATCCGTACGCAGTAGCAATCGATCGCCCGCGTGCACTTCACCCAAGCCGTGCGTGACATCATCGATCGTGATCAACTGACGTGGCAAAGCGGGGGCTAAATTGACAACGCGGGCCATCCCGCAACAAACTGACAACGCTTGCTGATCCAAGGTCGCTCCGTCCGATAGAAAATGCCGAGGCGCGTCCATGTGCGTCCCTGCATGCGAGTACAGCGAGAGTGTGGTCGCATTCCAACCTTCAACCTCGAGCCGTTTGGCAGTTGAGATTTCGACACCTCGCATCGCGCCACTAACCGGTAAACTCAGGTCGATGTATCGCTTCTCAAGTTGACCGACTGGGACTTGTGTCCGAGCTATCGGGACTTCGCGCGACGTTCGCGCCGACTCATAAGCGGCTTCAACCACGCATAGTGATTTCAGGTACTCATTCGGTGAAGTTTCACAAGCGACGCGGCCGTTGAGAACGTCGACGAAATGTTCCTGACAAACCCGAACGCAGTCACCGGCGAAACCAGAGGTTGATGGCGTGTATTCATGCACGTACGCGGGTTTGCCCAGTGGCTTGACGATAATTTTTCCCATTACATCCATCCACAAACTGCCGCCATTGCATTCGATCGTTAACTCGCCGAACGTGTATCGCGGATCGTCTGCCAGCGATTCGTGGTAGCGATCCGCGTCCCATGTCGCCGTTGCACCGTTGGCGAAACGGAATCGCAACACACCAGCGTCCTCACCCGTGATCGCTGGGTTCAAACGCCGCAGTTCCGCATGGCATTGGACAATCTCTCCACCGAGAAAGCGAAATGTGTCTATGAAATGGACACCGGTCTCATGCACCAACAATCGAGGTATCGTACGAAAGTAGGGTTGGCGACTCAGGTACGCATTGTCAGCCCATCCGTCGCCCATGCGTGTTCGCATGGTGATCGATTGCAGATGCTTGCCGATCGCGCCCTGCGAAAGCAAGCTTTTGATTTCGCGATACCAAGGCTGGAATCGGAAATTCTCATGCACCATGAACGGCAAGCCACTATTATTGGCCGCATCAATGATTTGTTTGGCTTCGTCAAAATGATCCGCCAATGGTTTCTGGCAGATGATCGGCAGTCGGCGTTCAATCAATTGTCGAACGAGCTCCAGTCGGCCCGTTGGTCCAGTTGCCAGATCAACGAAGTCGAGGTCGTCTCGTTCAAGCGCGCTTGTTACGTCGCTGTAAACGTGGTCGATCTCGTACTTGTTCGCTGCAGCACGAGCTTTGGCCTTGTCCAGATCGCAAACGCCAATGATCGTCGCTCCGCTGATTCGGCTCCAGGCATCCAGGTGAAAATCGCTGAAGTATCCGGCGCCGACAACAAGCCCGCGAAGTCCATTTTCACTCCGGTTCATAAGTGCGTCTCCTCGTTCGAATGATCCAGAGTTCTTGTTGGATTAACGAACGTCCACAAACCGATTGCCAGCAGGTTTAAACCCGCAGCCAGAAAGAAATACGGTTTCGCGGAGCCGGTCCATTGCAACATATAGGGAAAGGCAAGGCTGGTGATGAACGAACCGATATTACCCGCCATGTTCATGGTCCCAGAGACTACTCCGGCGCGAGTACGGCCAACATCCACACAGGTGCTCCAGGAAGGCGGCAAAGTCATGTCCGCTCCAAAGATACAGAGACTAAACCAGATCGATGATGACAGCGGAGTCGTCGCATACACACTTCCCAGAATACCGAGCGCCGCGAACGAGAAGCCGATCATTGCGGGCAGTCGGCGCGAGAGTGCCCAACGACCCGAAGCATACAATCGATCCACCCAACAGCCCGAAACCCAACAGCCGATCGCGCCGCAAATCAAGGGTGCTGCGGCAAACAGACTGGCTTCCACACCCGTCAACCCGTACCGAGATTTCAATTGGGGAAAGTACCACGTCAACGCAAAAAAGAACACGAAGTTGGAGGCGAAGTACTGACCGCACAATGCCCACATCGTGGTCGAAGTAAACATCGACCCTGCCTTTGTGTCCTGAACCGACAATGTAGGCTGGGACTCGACCCCGGATGACTTCTGGCGAGCAGCGAGAATGTAGTCGCGTTCGGTATCGCTTAACCAACCGGCATCCTTGGGATCGTCGCGAAAGAACAAGAACCAAAGCAGTGACCAAACAAAGCCGATCGCCATCAGTAGCACAAACGTGCTTCGCCAGCCCCACGAGACGATGAGCCATGAGATCAGCGGCAGCGTGAACGCAGCACCGATCCGTGAACCGGAAAAATTGATCGCTTGCACTCGACCTCGTTCGCTCATCGGAATCCATGAAAACACAGCACGCGACATGCCTGGAAACGCGCCCGCTTCTCCAGCCCCGAAAAGAAACCTGACTGCCAGCAAGGAGAGAAAGGAATTCGCAGCCGCCGTTAAACCCGTAAACGTTGACCAGGCAACGACGATCATTGCCAACACACGTCGCGGCCCCAACCGATCGGCCATCCAGCCTGATGGTGTTTGAAACAAGGCGTAGCCCAATGCGAAAGCGCTGAACACCCATCCGATCTGGGGCTCGGTCAGCCTTAAATCGGTTGCGACAGCATCTTTGGCGACCGATATGCATACGCGATCGACGTACAACAGCACGGACAGAAGAAAGGTTGCCACGACGATAAGCCAACGCATGTCGAGATGTTTTCCAGTTTCGCCGAAGTGGGTCGGACGCCTATTGGGACAAGTTCTTTGTAATGGGATTCGCCACCAGTCCCGCGCGCACAAACGATCTCCCCCGAAATCCTCGACGCCACTCGATTTCTCGCTTGGTCCTACCGTACCGGCAAATCAACCAGTTCCTAAACTAGCCAGCTCGTTTATCAACCACAATCATACTCTTCCGACCGATCATCCAAATAACGCTGATTTACAGGCAATGCGCTGTCAAACCGCCTGCTGACCGGTAAGCATTGCCTATTCTCTTTCTCAAGTTTCAAGCTAACCGGTGTGGTCCACTAGTTCCACACGCCGCATTAATCCCAAATAGCGGAGGCAGAACCAGCGGGACAAAACAACAACGGTAGAGCATATAGCCGGGAGTGGTAACTAACTGATGAAAGAAAAGCTCCGCTGGAAGATGTAACGGTTGTACGGATTGTTCCGCATGGCTTATCGAGAGTGTTTTAGTTGAATCGACTATTCCGATCCTGAGGGTAGTTCGTTCACTTTCGTTTCTGCCGGTCGTATCATGCTCAACACGCTTCATTATTGCATCGCACTGGTTTGCCAACCCAAGATTTGGATGCTGCTTGTCGCTTGCTTGGCCGCAAGTTTCCCAGCGTGGAGTCAAGATCAGTTTTACGAACTGCCAACCACAAGTGGCAAAACGTACAGTTTGGGAGACCTCCCGACAACGTCCGCCAATGACCTGTACGAAATTCAATCGCATCCGCACGAGATTCCAAGTCCAATCATCCAGGAGGAACCGCAAGCGTGCGCGGGATGCGCCGCTGGCAAAGCGTGCCATGGCGTGTGCAAGCATCCCGGGACTCCGGCTAAACCAAAGCGAACGCTACCAGGAGACCGAGATCTGGGAGACTGTCCCCCGAAACGTTACTTGATGGATGACTGTGAGCGAGCCGGTTCACCGCATTGCGTGGCACGATGGGCGAAGTGCGGCGTGAACGAAAAATATAGTGCTTGGTTCACCGGGGGCGGAGCAGCCTTCTTCCGCGGACGTCCACGTCATAGCGACGAAGGCACCTGGGGATTGGATTACAACGGACTTTTTGGCCATGCAAACGTTTGGCTCAACTACACTCGCCATCGCAACCAGGGTGGCGAGGGCGCGTATGAGACCATTGGCGGGCCAGAACCGTTTCATTTCTTAAAGCACGAGTAAGCATCCAATCACGCACCAAACGGATTGCGGTTGAACTTTTGGTACGGCAGCCGAACGCCGCCGACGACAAAAGCGTCCGCACGTACGCTGTCCGGAGCTCCAAAGCCGGATTGACCGGCAACCGTGACGACGTCGTCTTGATCGACACCGTCACCGCTGACTCCAAAGCCACCCACCAGTTGCCCGGGGTTGTTGTTTAAGTACAGCGCCGTGCTACCAGGGAAGAAGACAACCCCGTTCTGATTGGCCAACTGTTGCACGATGTTTGTTCCCGCGATTCGCACGCCAGGGTCACCAGGATCTCGGAAGTTGCGACTGACGTTGAACGAATCAAAGGCCAACACACTGAACGTATCAGCCGCTGCGTAGACTTCAAAGTCAAGCGGCTGGTTGTTGACCAAGTTCTCCGCGGTTAAGGGGTTGATCCCCGGGCGACGCAAAATACTCTGCGGACCTACAAGCTGGGCGATGGCAGGTTTCTGGTCAGCAAGATCTAGGTTCGGATCGTTTAGCAATCCAGAGCTTGCATTGGAGGGCAGCTCGATACCCGTTGGGAATCGCGGCTCGACAATAAACCGGAACGTACGATTGGTCAACGCTGTTCCCCGGGGTACGGTGTCACCTCCACGATCGTCCAATGACGTCGAGACGCTGTTGTCATCAACGACTCCGTCACCATTGAAGTCGATACGATCGACGGTTTGGATGTCATCAGGGTCCGCGTAGTAAGCAGTGTTTCTCGCCTTGGCAATGGCCACGTCGATGGAAAAAATCGTCGCGTCAGGCATGCGGAACAACCCCAATATTTCGCCGTCTGTATCGGCGACCGCGAGAACCATGGCTGTGCGTGCGCCGGGTCGGAAACCAGCGTCGATATCCAATCGGATCGCTGCTCGCGTGATTTCGGCGGTCGCAACGCCTTGAAGGATGATCTGTTCCACTTGCTCTGCCGTCAAACCGCCGGGCGTTTTGGAATCATGCGGCGCAACGAGCCACTGTTCGGGAACCGCTTGGCCGGCGAGAAGTGTTGTTCCATTGCCAAGGACCTGCACCAGCGATCCACTGACTTGACCCTGGCCGACATTTCGCCCCACGGAAATCAACCGATCAATCCCCGGGGCACGGAACTCGGCCGACGGGTTGGGACCAAAGACTTCGAGGGTGATACCAACCAAATCGATGCGACCGGTCGGCAACACAAAATTCGGAAGTGGTTCAAGCTGGCTGTTGAACTCCGACAAATCTCGCAGGAACGCGCTCGGACCTGCCATTCCACCCCCAGCCGCCGCGACAAGCGCGGCAAACTCCGCCTCGAGAACTCGTGCAGCGTTTGTGCGAGAGGCCTCCGATTGCCCTGCGCCATGAACGAATCCTTGCTCATGTGTCGCGTAGCCATCTTCCCCAGGAAAGAAGACACCAATGCCTCCAACCAAATTGATTGACGCACTGACTGGCGAGGGAACAGGGTCTCCGTTGACGTCAGTTACTGCCTTAAAAAGTGGGATGCCTCCCGGCAGCGTCGCAATGCCGCGCGATTGAGCATTCAAGTAGGTTTCCGTTTGAACTCCGTAGGCCTCAGGCCAAGTCTTAAAGAACTGTTCTGCGTTCTCAGGAATGAATGCCGGGTCAGCATTGAACCGAGTTTGCAATGCGAAGTCGTCTGCTGTTCCCTTTACGCCATCGTCGCCAGCGTGAATGCGACTGTCACGGCTTTGATGTTCGATCGCGAACAAGTCAACTTGCGGTGTGAACGGCACTTGCGGCGGAAAGTGTCCGCCAACGCCGATCGGTGCAACGAATCCTGGACCCCGATAGGCTGGGTCAGCTTCCGTTGGCGCTGACTCAGTTTCACGCTGCGTAATCGTTGACTGACTGATGTTGCGAATCGTACGACTGGTCAAGGGTGCTTCGTTGCTGGCAAAGAACGCGGCGGTTCGAGCCTTGGCAACAGCACCATCAATGGCAAATGCAAGTTCTTCGGGGCGACCGGCGAACGCCGCTTGCACATCCGCCTCGACACGCACTCCGAGGATTCGGCCGCTCCGGTCAACGACTGCGATGATCGCGTCATTACTCGCGGAAGCCTGCGAAGCCCGGGTCAATAATTTATCGACTTCGGTGGTCAGTAATAAATTGTTGCCACCAACCGGTTCCTTCGCACTAAACACCGCTGCGAACTCGCCTGGATCAGCAACACCATCGGCATCCACACCCGAAGCTTTCGCAAACAAGTTGAAGTCGATTGGCGTGGGAAGTGCCGCAAACAGTTCCCCCTCGGCTGCCAACTCGTTAATCACCATCAACGCATCAACGGCAGTGATGTAACCGTTGTTGTCAACATCAACCAGCGGTGCATCATCGGACTCATTGACCAGCGGAGCTATCTCACCTTCGCCAACATGAGCATCCAAGCCATTTATATTCATGTAGCGAATGACAGCGAGAGCATCCGCCGCAGTGACACTGCCGTCCGCGTTGACATCCGTTGGCCATTGGATGTTGTGCAGCGGCGAGAGCGATCCCCCGGCGAATAGATCCCCGGCAAGCAACTGGCGACGTTCCAACGATTCAGCGCGTAAAACTCGATGTTTCATAGTTTGCATACTCAGAGAGTTTTATGAGAGCCAACGGTGCTAGCCGCGGGAACTTGGTTTCGATCTGCATGACCCGGGGCAACCGCCATCGGCTCACTCGGCACCACTCTTTATTTCGACAATCCGAACGTTCTAAAGCGAGCCGTTCCTTAGGCTCCGTAGGACCCCGGTACGAAGGGGTCCACCTATCCTACTCAATCATTGCGATTTGACGAACAATTGGCCCAGAATCGCAACTTATTTCGAGAAAATTCCGCACAACCGTCAAAATCGGTCGCAGTCGTAAAGACAGCACTACCGATACAACCAGAGTCTCCCACAGCCGGCGCCGTTCAGCCGCACCAGTGGGGGGCGATGTAACTCAGACATTGATGGCTGTCCATGCGACTCGCTCAAGCTCAATCGTTCCGTCGTATCGCCAGTATGCCCATGCTGGGCGCGTTGGTTCTGGCGATGATTGCACCATTGTCAGCGCAAGCCCAAAATCGCAGCGGGTCTTGGAGAAATACAGACTCTCAAGAAAAAACCCTTGGCGAGATGCTGCAGTTTGGACCGGACGTCGAGGCTCCGTCGCGAATCGTGTCCAATCCCAATGAGTTGTCGGCGCTGATTAAAAACGAGCGGCCTGAGGGAGTTGTCGTCGCATTTGGCGACGAACCAAGCGACTCACCAACGCTAGCACAGTTGATTGATGGAATTCGACCCACCGAAGAGCAGATGCGGGCACTGGATGAAGGCGGCATTCGGCCCGAAGTACTACGAAGTGCCTTGCAACCGGACAAGCGATTGCCGTTAGTGGCCGCTGGCGAGGACCATACGACCGACATGCTCAGTCAGCCGCTGGATACGCCGTGGGGCTTCACCGGACCAAGCGGCGTGCTGCCGACAGAGTATCAAACCAGCAGCCATTTCATTCCAATCGAAGATCGCTGGCGCATCGGTTTCGCGGATTCAGATCGCTATGGCAAGGGCCACCCGATGCTCGACGATTATCCTGGCATCAAGGGTGCTTGGTACGATCCGTACAACCAAAACGTTTTGAAGGGTGACTTTCCAATCATTGGACAGCACACGTTTCTGAGGCTAACAGCCAAGAGTTTGAATCTCTTCGAAGGGCGGCAATTGCCCACGCCAACGACGCCCTTCGAAGCGACTCGCAACCAAGGTCAAGCCGAGTTCTTTGGCGATCCGGATTCATTCACATTCGCTCAATACGACTCGCTCGCCATCGACTTGTTTCACGGCAACACTTTCTTCAAACCTGTGGATTGGCGTTTGAAGGCGAACTTGGTCTACAACATGAATAACTTGACCGCCGACGAACTCGGAGTGGTCAACCCCAGCGTATTGGCAGGTACAAGCCGCTTTCGTCAAGACGTTGCACTGGAGGAATGGTTCGCTGAGGCGAAACTGTCGGATTTAAGTCCGTACTACGATTTTGCATCCGTTCGCGCCGGAAGCCAATTATTCGTTAGCGATTTTCGTGGTTTCATTTTCGCCGACATCAATCGTGCCGTGCGACTGTTTGGTACCCGACACAGTAACCGCGATCAATTCAACGTGATGTGGTTCGACCAGACAGAGAAAGACACCAACAGCTTGTTGAACGTGATTGACGACGACCGTCGGCAGAACACTTTCATCGCCAACTATTACCGAGCCGATTTTCTCTATCCAGGCTTCAATGTTAACGCCTCTTTCCATTACAACCGGGATCAGGCATCGACTGAGTTCGACAAGAACAATTTTCTCGTCCGCCCCGATCCGGTTGGGGTCGCCCAGCCGCACGATGTTCGGTCGTACTACTTCGGAACGGCCAGCAACGGTCACATCGAGCGGATCAATATCAGTAGTGCATTCTATTATGTGTTCGGCCGTGACGACCTGAATCCGATTGCTGGTCGACGCGTGGACATCAGTGCCTATTTGGCAGCACTCGAACTTTCTTACGATCGAGATTGGGTGCGATTCCGCACCTCGTATTTATACAACTCGGGGGACAGCGACCCCAACGATACACGCGCTTCGGGATTTGACGCGATTATGCCGAACCCCAATTTTGCGGGAAATGAGTTCAGTTATTGGGGTCGACAAGGGATTCGCTTGTTCGGTACTGAACTAACGAACCGTCTCAGCCTGAACCCCAGTCTTCGACAAAGCAAGTTCCAAGGTCAGACAAATTTTGTCAATCCTGGACTGCATCTTTTCAATCTCGGTCTTGACGCCGACATCACTCCTAGGCTTAAAAGCATCAATAATGTCAATACTTTATGGTTTGACGAAACGGATGTTCTTGAGACCTACTTGTTTGTTGGAAATGTGCGATCGTTCATCGGCACCGATATTAGCTCGGGGCTGGAGTATCGACCACTGCAGAACAACAACGTGTTGTTGCTGGGTGGTTTAGCGACGCTAATCTCTGGCGAAGGTTTCAAGGACTTGTTCCAGACCCTCGAAGGTAAAACCGACAACCCGGTCGCCGGTTTTCTCGAAGTGGTGTTTGAGTACTAAGTCGCGTTGGTTGGTGCATGGCCTTGCGTTTGCAAGGCTTGACTAGCGTCTGCGAGGCTTGGTGTTCAACGGTATTACAACCTATGATTGCCTACCAAGACCATGAACGGACTCATGACTAGCAACTTACATTTCGTCTTGGCTTTGGCCCTTGCCGCCTACCTCGTTCCAACATTGCCGGTCGCAGCTCAGTCTCCTCGCGAGAGAATCTCGAAGCTTCGCGAACTGTTGCGTGCTGGTTACGAAGAGCCTGAGATCGAATCCGCCCAGCAGCAGCCTATCCGGCAAGTCAATGACGTCGTCCCGCCCAATGAGTCCGTCGAGTTTTCCCTTGGCGATAACTTCTTTACTGGCCAACAGGCTCCTCGCGTTGCTAATCGGCCTGATGTTGCGCCCCAGCTGATGCCACCGCTGGCACAACCGCCGATGTTGCAGCCACCACAGCAACAACCGCCGATGCCACAACCAATCATGGCCCCGCAACCTGCAAAAATACCGTTGCCGCCAATCGGTGCCTTTGATGGCTCCAACGGTCGTTTTCACGGTGCACCGCTGAACCGTCCCACGGGTGCAGCCGAGCCGGACATCGGTCGGATTGGCGAAGATCCCTGGGATCTGGCCCGGCGTCTTGGTGTCGCTGACAACGCGTCCTATCCCATTCCTGAAAACTTACGTCACGTCGATTTGGTCCGCCAAACCGCCTCGGATGCACACATGAAGAGTGCTGGATGCATCCACTGTCATACCGATGTCGGGCACATGCACCCGATTAACAGTATTCAAATCGGATGCACGGATTGCCACGGCGGTAATGCCGATACGACCGACTTGAAATCAGCCCACGTGTGGCCCCTTTACGCTCCGGCATGGAAGGACAGCGCCAACCCGGTCCGTAGTTATACGGTGTTAAACCATGAGTCACCCGATTTTATTCGCTTCATGAATCCAGGTGACTTGCGTGTCGCTCACATCGCATGCGGCCAATGTCACGCCAATGAAGTATTGCAGCTTCGCAAAAGCATGATGACTCACGGCTGTATGCTGTGGGGAGCAGCGTTGTACAACAATGGGGGCACCGACGAGAAGTATTCTCGCTATGGCGAATCGTACAGCATGAACGGTACGCCGCAGATCTTGCAAACGGTTCCCGCGCCGACCCCAGAAGAAACTCGCAACAAGGGTGTGCTGCCGTTCCTGGGACCGCTCGCCCCGTACCAAATAACACATCCAGGCAACACACTGCGAATCTTTGAGCGTGGCGGTCGCTTCCGCGCCGAGATTGGTATACCGGAAAAACTTGAGGAGCCCGGTCGTCCGCGCGAGCGATTGTCCAATCGCGGATTTGGTACCGAGAACCGAACGGACCCTGTCTTTATTGGCTTGGCAAAAACTCGTCTGCTCGACCCGACTTTGAATTTTCTGGGCACCAACGACCACCCCGGCGACTACCGAAGCAGTGGCTGTAGTGCCTGTCACGTGCTGTACGCCAATGATCGCAGCGCGGTCGCCAGTGGATTTCTCGCGAAATACGGCAACCGTGGAACAGCCGCCGCAGAACGTGATGAGTGGGTGAAATTTATCGATCCGACCATCCGGAAAGATCAGCCGGGACACCCGATTCAACACAAGTTCGAACTGCGGATGCCGACCAGCACGTGCATGGTCTGTCACGTTCACCCCGGTACCAATGTGTTGAACACGTACCTGGGTTTCATGTGGTGGGACAACGAGACCGATGGCGAAGAAATGTATCCCGAGGAGCAAAAGCATCTTACGGCGGAAGATTACATTCGTGCCACCGAATTCAATCCCAACGAAGCCGCAGCTCGGGGTAATTGGAGCGAACCGGAATTCTTGGCTAACGTCAGCGACTTGAATCCGCACCTGAAACATACGCAGTTTGCCGACTTCCACGGCCACGGTTGGGTCTTCCGTGCCGTATTCAAGAAAGATCGAAAGGGCACCATGCTCGATTGGAAACATGATCCAATCCAGCACGCGTCCAGCGAACAGTTACAAGCTGCCGTTGCACCGCCAAACAAAAACGAAAACCAAAACGGCGTCTGTCGCCCGGACGCTCCAGTGCACATGATGGACATCCACATGGAGCGCGGGATGCATTGCACCGATTGCCATTTCTATCAAGACAGCCACGGTAACACCAAACTCTACAACGAAGTGCGCGCAGCGATCGAAATCCAATGTATTGATTGTCACGGCACACCTGAGGAATCGTTGATTGAGAAAGTCGAACATCAACTCAACACAAACCAACCACCGCGGTTGCCCACTAGCGGTCCCGCCGCACCGGTCGGCGGCACGAACCTGCTCACGTTGAAAACGACATTTGATCAACCTCGGTTTGAGATCATTCGCGAACCGGGACAAAAACCAAAATTAATCCAACGCAGTACCGTCGAACCGGGATTGTATTGGGAAGTAACGCAGACCGCCGACACGGTTCGCCCTGATCATCCGGACTACAACCCGCGGTCGCATGCGGCAAAATCGGTGCGTATGGACAGCGAGGGTCAGATCAGTTGGGGTGGCACGACTAAGGAAGAACTTCTCGGATGCGCTCACCGCAACGAAAACATGTCGTGCATTGCCTGCCATAGCTCGTGGAACCCAAGTTGCTTTGGGTGTCACTTGCCACAGCGTGCGAATATCAAGTCACCGGAGCTGCACAATAACGGCGACGTCACGCGAAACCGCACTTCCTATAACTTCCAAACACTCCGCGACGATGTGTTCATGCTTGCTCGAGACGGTAATGTCACCGGAAATCGGATCGGGCCAGCGCGAAGCAGCTGTGCGATTCACGTTACCAGCTACAACGCCAATCGCGAAGCAATTTACGTTCAACAACAGACAATCTCTGGTGATGGCATGAGCGGGATCGCGTTCAGCACGAACGTGCCTCACACTGTCCGTGGCGGTCCCGGATGGGAGAACGAAGCCGACCACAATCATGCCGGTGTGTATGAAACCAAGAGCTGCACCGACTGTCATTTGTCCGGCGACAATGACAACAACGCTATCATGGCCCAGTTACTAATGCAGGGCACGGGCTATACGAACTTTATTGGAAAATATTGCTGGGTCGCTGCCGGTGAACATGGTTTCGAAGGCGTCATCGTCACCGAAGAAACAGAACCGCAAGCGGTGATCGGATCTTCGTTGCATAAGATTGCCTACCCCGAGAACTACGAAGAGCACCTGAAGCACGAACGCAAGTTGGAGCATTCGCACGAACACCCTGGACGCGATATAATCGAGGCGCTGTCGTTGCGATTCAATAAACCAGAAGTTCTCGACCTCCAGCATCGTGGTGAGTATCTGTATGCCGCGTGTGGCGAAGGGGGACTGCGTGTGTTCGATATCGCTTTCATCGATGACAAAGCGTTCAGCGAGCGAATCACAACCGCTCCGGTGTCGCCCTTGGGCCAACGCTTCTACGTAAGAACGGAGTTTGCGACTGGTGTCGCTGCACCGACGACGATTGCACCGGACCCAACTCGCTTGCAAGATCCTACGAACGAAGAATCCGCCGTGCACCCGATGTATGCTTACATCTACGTTACGGACAAACACGAAGGGCTGGTACTCGTCGGAGCCGGAACATTGCTTGACGGCAATCCGCTCAACAATTTCCTTGAGCGTGCTTTGACATTCAATCCCAACGGGATTCTTGACGGTGCCGAATCGATCACGATTGCTGGTACGTACGCTTACATCTGTTGCCATGCCGGACTTGTTGTGGTCGATATCAACGATCCAACGTGCCCGAAAGTGACGAGCGTTTTGGGCGAAGAACACCTGCATCACCCACATACGATGGCAGCCCAGTTCCGCTACGGCTTTGTGACCGATCACGAGGGTGTTGCTGTGCTGGACATGACGGACATGGCACATCCGCATGTTGTTCATCATGTACCTCTACACGATGCACATGGAATTTATGTTGCGAGAACGTATGCCTATGTCGCCGCAGGCAAGCATGGCCTAGCGATCTTGGATATCGAAAAACCACTGGATGCTTTTGTAGATCAAGTCTACAACCCAGGCGGATGCATTAATGATGCCCACGACGTCCAGTTGGGAATTACGAATATCAGCGAGTTTGCCTACGTGGCTGACGGCAAAAACGGCCTGCGTGTAATCCAGTTGACAAGCCCCGAGGTGCCGGGGAACGATGGCTTCAGCCCGCGTCCGATTCCATATCTAGTCGCGACGTTCAAACTACCCAAGGATGGTCACGCCCTGGCAATTAGTCGCGGCATGGATCGTGACCGAGCTGTCGACGAAAGCGGTAATCAAATTGCTGTCTTTGGTCGTGTTGGTGCCCGACCTTTGAGCAAAGACGAGATGGACAAGATGTACCGTCGTCCTGATGGTTCCTTGTGGTTCGTCAGTGACAACGTGATGGATCCGCGATACTTCCGCGTCCCAAGTCATATTACGGAAGCTGTTAACGCACGAACCGGCAACTCAAACCACTGAGACTCGGAAGAAACCGCTCGCCGATTGAGCCAACTCGATCGGCCGGCGGTAAAGGGCACTCAATGTTTTCGTCGTCAGCGTTTCAGCTTTGGGGCCATCGGCCACAACGCGGCCGTTATCAAGCAGGATGATATGATCGATCTCCGGTAAGACCTCATCGACATGATTCAACTCCAACAACATTAATTCGCCACCATCAACTTATCGATCGCTAGCGCCAACTGTCGCTCGGTAAAACAGATATCTGCGACGTTGCCTTGGCGATCAAGAATCACTAAGAATGGTAGGGACACCATCCCAAAACGACTGGCCAACGGATTCGGCGCCGCAGCGTCGGGGTTGGTCTGGCTGTGCAGATTTGGGAATCCCAATTTCTCTCTCGCACCGGTGGCTTGTGTAGTCGTCTTGGCATCCAAATTCACACCGACGATGGCGATGTCATTGGGATGCTGTTTACGCAACTCGTTAATGTTCGGAAGCAGCTGTAACGACGCCGGGTATTCAGCGACCCAAAACGGCATGAGCACGATTCGTCCGATATAATCGGACATCTCAATGGTCTCGCCTTCGAGCGACGACAGCTTGTTATCAAACGGTTTTCCGATAACGTCTTGACGCGCCGCGTGTGCCTTGATGGCTGCGGAAACTTCACGCGAAAGAGCATCGGAGCCTTCCGAAAAGTTTTCCTTCAACACATCGTACGTCACGTCGGAAAGTTCGCGGTTGCCGGCTCCCTCCAGTTCGAGTGCAGCGGTAGCCAGATACTGGACCGTCAACAAATCCCGTGATTCGTCGACCAGTGTCTGTGCCGCGTGTTTCCAGTCTTGCGGCGAAACCGCTTTACCGTTGGTCGCAGACGCCCGCAATTTATCAACGCCGTCATACCGTACGGCACCGGCGAGCTTGGCTGCCATCATCGCGACGTCTGGATCAGCAGAATCGGCAAATGACTCAAGCAATTTTTCTCGTACGCTACGCGCTTCTTCGACATGGCCATACTTGGAAAGCATCTCGCGTGCTTGGCCCATCACCATCATTGCAGGAACGTCCGGCGACGTCTGTGCTGTTGCATATTGTTGAACTAACTCAGCAATTCTTGGTGCCGCAGAATCATCGCCATTCTGCAGCGACTCGATCGCGAACCCAAGCAATACTAACTGGCTATCCGAAACAACGGATGCATCGTTGGATCGTAGTCCCTCAGTCGCAATGGTTTCGAGTTCCTCAGCTGCTTTCACATTGCCACTGCTCGCTAGGTGTGACAACGCTTGCAATTCACCTCGCTTGCCAATGGAACGCTCAGCGTCCGTGGCCTCGGCGTGGTCGATTAATCTCCGGGAAGCGACTAGCTTGCCGCGGATTAATCGTTGCATCTCCGCCATCGCTTGGTCCTGGTCGGTGATCCCCGAACGACCGCTGTAGATCAATTGCATGTCCTGATCCGAAGCAGACAAAAACTCTACGAGCTTGTCCGGTGTCAAATCAGCCCGAAGCTGAAGCGGCGGCTTGCCCGTTGCATCGATTGACGGCGATGAGTCGTCCAGCGTCAATGCACTGATTGGCTCTGCGTTTTCTTCGGAAGAATCAACGGTCGGTGCCGACCAGGCTTCAGAAACAAATTCCCCCGTCTCTCGCGGCACCTCAGCGGGTACTTGCAATTCGCTCGCGGGCGGCGATACCGCAGGCGTTGATTGGGGCACAGCTGCGGATTGCGGATCAACCGTTCGCGTACAACCACAGAGGATTGAAATGACAAGCAACGCCATCATTGCTGGCGAAATAACTCGAACTGAACGATTTGCACCAACGGAACTCGACTGCATTTTCCAATCCGATCCTATCGACCGCAGCTTTCTGGATATACTCATAAACGAAACCTTATCACGTGGGACGGGTTTTATCGAAGGGCGGTAAGGATGAACGGGAAAGTTGCGTCGGACGTCGTTCGCCGAAAACCAACTCTTCGAGTGCTTGGCACGGAAAAGGCTTGACACTTTGTTTCCCACCGATACCAGACGATACTTCACTCCCTAGTTTTAGGATGATTGACCATGAAAGTACATTCGATGCTTCGCTATGTGTTCGGAATTGCAGCGGTGACCATGTTGGCTTCGCCTATGTCTTTGCTTGCCGATGACGATTCGCCTAAATCAGGCAGTGGATCTGAGCGAGAGTCGCGAGATGCCGAGCCCCGTGATGGGGATCGGCCAAAAGGTGATAGCCCCGAAGCGCGGCGACGCGATGGGGATCGTCCAGACGGTGGACGTCCAGACGGTGGACGTCCAGACGGTGGACGACCAGACGGTGGACGACCAGACGGTGGACGACCAGACGACGTCCGACCTGGGATCGGACGTCCCGAGGGAAACCGTCCCGGCGCCGGACGACCCGGGTTTGGACGTCCTGAGGGTGATCGGCCTGGAATGTTCATGGCAGGGCCTCCTGTCATGGTCGCTCTGGATCGTGATCGTGACGGCAAATTGTCCAGCGAAGAGATTGACATGGCGATCGTCTCACTGAAGACACTCGATCACAATGGCGACGGTGAACTGACTCGTGAAGAACTGTTTCCACCAATGCGTGATGGCGATCGACCGGGGCCGGGAGGTCCAGGCTTCGGCGGCCCACGTGATGGCGGCCCACGTGATGGCGATCGACCGGAGATGCGTGATCGGGGCGCTGGATTCGATGGTCAACGACCCTCGCCGGAACAGCTAATCAAACTCATGGACAAAAACGGTGACGGTGCCCTGGATCGCGACGAGGCTCCCGAGCGCATGGCCCAGTTTTTTGATCGTGCTGATACCTCCGGAGACGGAAAACTTGACGCCGCAGAGATGAAAGTCGTCGCCGAACGAATGATGCAAGGCGGAGGTCGACGTGCTGACAACGATCAACCCGATGGACCAGTGAAACCTCGACGTCCTGAGCAAGAGTAGGCACCCTGGCCTTCGCCCTGTGTTACTCAGGCATTAAGCATCATCGGTGTAAATAACCCTCCCGGAGGGAGGGTCGAGCGCAGCGAGGGCGAAGCAAAGTAGCAAGAACTTGGGGCACTTGCTTTCGTTCTTCACTACACTAGAACTGACTAAGCGTCCGCATATCACCGCTGTAGAGGTCGCGGATGTCCGTGATGCCATGGCGACGCATGCACAGTCGTTCGACGCCGAGTCCAAAGGCAAACCCGCTGTACTCGCGTGAATCATAACCCACGGCTTCAAATACCGCAGGATCGACCATTCCTGCACCGCCGAATTCGATCCAATTGCCATTCCAGAAAAAGTCGACTTCAACGCTTGGCTCAGTAAACGGAAAAAATGACGGACGGAATCGAATCTCGACATCACCGCCAAGATAATTGGTCGCGAATATCCTCAGCACTGTTTTCAAGTTCGCCATCGTAACTCGCTTATCCACGTACAATCCTTCCATTTGATGGAACATTGGAAAGTGCGTTGCGTCAGGGGCGTCCGGTCGATAGACACGTCCAAGTGAAATCACACGAATGGGAGGCTGTCGGTTCTCCATCACACGAATCTGGACCGTGCTGGTCTGGCTCCGCAACAGTCGTGTCCCTTCGACGTTTCGTTTGCCTGGAGAAGCTGTTTTCACTGCTACATCGGCGGTCGCCAAATAAAAATTGTCCAGCGGATCGCGAGCGGGATGGTCTTCGGGAATATTCAGTGCCACGAAATTGTGCCAGGGATCCTCGACCTCGGGACCCTCCGCCGCTTCGAAACCCATCCGGCCCATGATTTCCATGAGGTGAAGAATGGTTTGCGTAATCGGATGCACGTGACCGATGACCGGCGGAGTTCCCGGTAACGTTGGATCGAACGTCGGGTCGATTCCTGCGTCCACATTATCAGCTAAACGAACTTGGGCCGACTCCATCGCCGCAGCAATCGCTTGCTTGACTTCGTTCAACCGTTTGCCAGCCGCTGGCTTTTCGTCTTTGGCGATCGCTCCGAGTTGCTTTTGAACGTCTTTCAGGATGCCACTTTTGACGCCTAGAAAGCGAACACGCGCAGCTTCGAAAGACTCAGCCGTAGAGCTTGCCTCGAACGCATCCGTCGCATCTCGCTGCAGCTGGTCCAGAGTCGCCAGGAATTCGTTGATCGACATGAAGGGTCGTTTACGCCGCCAGAGCTGACTTGACCTTATCAACAACGTCTTTGAACGCGGCTGCGTCATGGATCGCCATTTCAGATAGCGTCTTGCGATCCAGCTCGATCCCCGCTTTTTTCAAACCAAAGATGAACTCGCTATAACGCAAGTCATGCTGCTGCACCGCAGCATTAATTCGAATAATCCACAGTTTACGGAATTCGCGTTTCTTGACGCGACGGTCACGATAAGCAAACGCACCACTGCGAAGCAACGTTTCCTTTACGGATCGAATCAGCTTGCGACGACCGCCGCGAAAGCCCTTGGCGGCTTTGAATAAACGTTTTTTGGATTGCCGCCGGGCGGCACCTTTGGTGGTACGCATCGAATTCTCGAGTGGTTAAAGCTGTGGTTTTGAAATGGTTGTTTTCGACCCAGGCCCCGACGATGAAACGATCGCGTCGAAGTTTTGCACTGGCCGATTTGAAAGAATTGTCTTTCAAGGATGTTGGTGTCGCCACGCTCGCCAAATAGCGGCTTTGCGTTGCTTCGTTTCCCAGAGCGTATGTTGAGGTTTGATCGAAAAAATGCCCTACAACGAGAAGCACCTTCAGTGCTGACTCACGGTGTTCCGAAAGCCGACACTTTTTCGTTCGTTCCTTAATTGCTGTAGCCGTTCAGCGATTCCCGAATATTTCGTTCATCTTGTTCAGCAATCGTAGTTGTTCCGCGAAGATTGCGGCGACGCTTTGCGGTCAAACGGGTCGCCAAGTGGCTGGTTCCGCAGGAGCGGTGCTTGGCCTTGCCGCTAGCCGTCAAACGGAATCGTTTTTTGATTCCTTTGTGCGTTTTTTGCTTGTTTCCCATGACTATTCGTATCCGATCTTTCCGTACGGCGGTTAGGCTATTG
This sequence comes from Pirellulaceae bacterium, assembly GCA_041751935.1. GTDB lineage: Bacteria > Planctomycetota > Planctomycetia > Pirellulales > Pirellulaceae > JBBSJZ01. The sequence goes on from JBGSIA010000006.1 coordinate 91,589, forward strand.
ACGCATTGTTGGCGGGGAAACCGCGAAACATAGCCGAAAATTTGGTTTCTGCAAAGTCCTACTGAACTACATTCAGTTCGTCATTCATCGCCCGTGTCGCCAGCTCGACTGCTCTCTGCCACCCGGAATCTCCTTCACCGCTGGCGTATTCGGGTCTTCGATGAGCGAAAATAATGTTTCGCGAGCTATTTACAATTGCACCCAACCCGGCGGAATCAAACGCGCCAGAAACATCCGCTGTGCTCCCGCCCTGTGCCCCGTAGCCAGGTACCAATATCCAACTCGTCGGCATCACTTGACGCATTTGCACAAGCTGCTCTGGGTAGGTTGCCCCAACTACGGCTCCGATCGGACCGTATCCAGACGCACCCAGTCGAGTCGCGTTCAATTCGCAAACCAACTCGGCGACTCGCTGATAGACCGTCTGCCCACCAGTTTCACGGTCTTGCAACAATCCGCCGCCTGGATTGGAGGTCTTGACTAATACAAAGATGCCGGCCTGGCGCTGGTCACAAACTTCAACAAATGGCTCGATACTGTCTCGTCCCAAGTAAGGACTGACCGTTAGGGAATCGCTTCCCCACGGGCTCTTTTCTCCGCGTCCCAAATACGCGTGTGCGTAGCCCATCGCGGTCGAACCAATATCATTGCGTTTCGCATCCATCACCACGATCAACCCAGCCGCAGAGGCGTAGGCGACAACGCGGCCCAATGCAATCATCCCCGCAGGCCCCAATTGCTCAAAAAACGCGGCCTGCGGTTTCACAACGGGTACCAGATCTTTCACGACGTCAATGATCCCCAAGCAAAACTCGACATAGGCATCTGCGGTCGCCTCCAATGCCGTTCTTGTACCCGTCGGCAAACAGAAGACTGACGGCAACTGATCGGCGCGAGGATCGAGTCCAACACAGACAACCGACCGAGTTCTCTTAACGGCTGCAGCAAGGCAGTCAGCGAAGTTCACGTTTGAGTTCCGATTTTTAAGTAGCATTTATCGCGGCACAACACACTAGCGTGAAGCTCGCAACTTGGCTAGCATCTAGGACCCTTGGAGACCGAGCAGACGTGACACCACACGCCAAACTCAATATCGATGTCTTCCGAGCGGGCTGTAGCGAAGCCTGGTTATCGCGCCACACTGGGGGTGTGGAGATCGTGGGTTCGAATCCCGCCAGCCCGACTTTTGTGGTATACTTTTTACATCGTGTTTTCCCTGTCGAAGTGCCCCTGGGTACTACCGGTCTGCGTGACCGTGCGACTCACCGAAAAATCATTGTTGGGAATTCTGTTCCCAAGAATCCATCGGAGAGATTCGTATGGCTCGTCAAAAGAGCGACGCACCGTCCTACCGTTACCACATTTCTGGTCAAGCCCGCGTCACACTTGATGGTCGTGACTTCTTGCTAGGTGAGTACAACTCGCCGGGGTCGAAGGCCAAGTACTACGCCCTGCTGGCGGAATACAACGCTAACGGCAAACGTGCTCCAGAAATTGCATCCACACTATTAGCGAAATCACCAATCACGGTTCGCAGTGTAACCGCAGAATATCGCGAGTATGTCAAGGTAAAGTACGCTCACGACAAGGCTCGAAGAAAACACTACGAAGGACTTTGCCAGCTGCTCGAAATTGAATGCGGTGATCTACCCGCCGAAGAGTTTGGACCACGTCGGCTAGCAGAGATTCGCGAAGTATTCGTCGCCTCGGGAAATAACCGAACGTATGTAAATTCGCAAACCAGAGTGATCTGCAAGATCTTTCAATATGCGGTCGGTCGGGAACTCGTAGACGTAAATGTGCTGATTCGTCTCAAGACGCTCGAGCCTTTACGACTGGGAGATTCTTTGGCTCCCGAACCGAAACGGCGTCAACCAGTCGACCTCGCCACAGTGAAAGCAACGGCTGCTCATCTTTCACCTGTGCTAAAAGCGATGGTCCGTATGCAAGCCAGTACAGGGATGCGATCCTCTGAGGTATGCAGAATCCGTCCGTGTGATATCGATCAAACCATGCCAGACACATGGATCTACCGGCCGGAAAAACATAAGACGGCACACCATGGGATCACCAAAGCGGTTCCGATCGTCGGCGACGCCCGCCTCGCACTTACTCCATTCATGGAGAATCGTGCCTCCGACAGTTTTTGCTTTTCACCACGTGAATCGGTGCAGTGGTACCGCGATCAGCGAACAGCAAAGCGAGTCGTCTCAACATCCCTTGGCAATGGTCCAGGCCGAAAGCGAGACCGTGGTGGACTGAAAGAATCGACGCCAAGCGGAAACCCGGGCACAGGTTTTCGCGAGACAGCTATCGCCAAGCGGTGCAAAGCGCCGCGAAGCAAGCTGGAGTACCGCCCTGGACGCCTTACCAACTTCGTTATTCCGCTGCCACTATGGTCAGAGAAGCACTCGGTATCGAATCAGCCCAAGCACTGCTCGGTCACTCGCACGCATCAATGACTGAACACTATGCAAAGCAGACCGAAGAGAAAGCCATCGAGGCACCAAGATTGATTCGCGGCATCGGCGAATAATTTTTCCCGAAGGCGACCAAAAGCGAGTTCTTGCCGGGGATCGATCCCCGGCAGCTACGCTCATCTTCGCAACCCCTGTGATTAGGGCTGTCAATCATCCTCGGTCCGATCGTCGGCATTCCCACTTCCAGGCCGGACCCAGGCAACTGCGAACCTGCCCGATATTCGCCACCTTGACCGTCCACGATGCGTCCCGCATGCGCACAATCAGCGGGTTAATGCCACGAACTCTATAGTCCACTCGCGGGATGCTACCACTATCGCACTCGCTTACCAACACGAGTTTGCTCGCGTGCCGGCGCGCGTCAGTCTCGCCTTTTTGGCATTATTGGATTTCTCTGCCAAAACGTGTGTTGACTTGCCTCGACATTTGTTGTCGATCGGCAACGTCATAAATGCACTACACATGCGAGAAAGAAAATGGTCGCCCCTATAGGTAACACCACGCCAAACGAAAACAATCCACTGGACCTACTGACCGAGGATGTGATCCGGCTGAACCAAGTCCCCGCTGAACTACCGCAACGTGTCGACATTTCAACGGTATGGCGATGGGTCCAGCGTGGTGCCGGCGGGGTCAAACTCGAAACGGTCAACATTGGGGGCAAAAAGCTTACTGGCCGTCAAGCGCTGACGCGATTTATCTGCGCAACTCCCCAAAAAGGAGTCTCAGGAGTAATGAACATAAATTGCACTTGGGCAACGCCGTTGTCAAACAGCTGGATACAACTTTCCGCAGAACGTTGTGATCAGTCACTGGTCGTTACGTTCGCACGGCGCACCGAAAAGGAATCGTCGCCTGAGAAGACCAGCCACATCGTCTTGCCATCCTCGCTGATCCATTTGGGAGGTAAACTGCTGCTCTCACCGGGGCCGACATCCCAATTCCTGGTGAAGTACGCGGTTGTCCATGGGCCCCAAGGTTCAGGGGCGTCGTAAACGCCGAAGCCGCCTTCGAACCGCATATCTCCTTTCTGACCCGCAAACGCAAGGTTTTCCGACGGAATGATCTGGCACCAAATGTAGCGTTCCAAACCCGCGTTGTAGCTGATGCCCGATCGGTAGCAGTTGCCCGCGTGCTCAAAGACCGCGGCCCGCTTGTCGATATCCTTTGTCCAGACGGGTTGGTCGTCTGTGTTCCGTTCGACGAAGAATTCATAAGCATCCCGCTCGGCGATTTTTCCCTTGTGAACTCGCATCAGAATGAATCGGTCGGCGGGCTGGTAGGCACTGGAGCCGTCGTGCGTAACGAGGTAAACGAAATCGTCTCGCGCGCCAGAATAATTCTGGCCGAAGCTCAAAAACGTGGGATAGCCGAGCGACTCGAACCTCCAGGCTGCCTCGGTCCATGTTTTCCCGTGGTCTTTTGACCAGGCGAGCTGGCTTTGGTTTCCTTGGCGGTCGGCGTTGCGCAGAAACATGTACAACGTTCCTTCAACCATCAGCATCCCGCATGCCTTGCGGCCGCGAGGACCGGCACCCAGCTCCTCGATCTGTGAGCGGACATTGATGCCCTTGATCTTCGGCGGGTCACCTTCCACTCGCCCTAGGCCCAGGCTGAGTTTTTCGTCGACACGCGGCTCGAAGCCCCAGCCATCGCCGTAGGCTGTGTACAAGTGGCCGTCGTCGCCCCAGGTCAGCGGCCAGTTGTCGCTTCCGCGTCCCAAGCGGATGATCTCGTCTTTCGGAGCCCACTCGATTTCGGTGATCAGCGGACTCGGAGGATAGGGCGCTTCGGAGTCCGAATAAGCAACGAACTGGTAACCCTTCAATGTCTGGCCGGCGTCGCTGGTGTTCTCTGACGGATCTGCGGCGGCGACGATTGGTCCCAGGAATGGCTTGAGGACATTGTAGAGATCGGCACCTTCGTCGCGCTGCCACTTCCGGCCGCGTTCACCGCCGCGAACGACCACCAAATCGAGAGAAGGGATCACGATTAGCAGGCTGTCAAATAAACCCCATGCCCAGTAGGCGTCGCGGGGAACGTTTTCCAATGCGCCGTCCGCGTTGTTCCACCACAACAGACCGTAGTGGTCCGAGGCGTTGCCGTGGTCGTCGCCGGGCCACTCCGGCAGTCCGACGACCGCGTCAATGGTCTGCGTGGCGGTCGCTACGAAGTCCTCCGAGAGGATCTGCTGTTCCTTCCAACGCCCCTTCCGCAGGTAGAGATATCCCAGACGCGACAGGGCTTCGACATTCGCATGAATTCCTGCGCCGAACTCGCGGCGGGGAATACCTTCGATCTGGTGGTCCCGATACTGGTTGTTCCGCCAGCGGAGGTCGTCCCGTTCGATCCCCAACGGCGTGAAGACCCGTTCGAACATCAAATCTTCCACATCCTGCTTGTATTGCAACGTGATGCATTCGGCAAGCCAGTTCGGTCCGCTGTCACTGTAATGCCAATACGTGCCGGGCTTGAACAAGAGTTCTTCAAAGCCGCCCGGCTTCTCGAACCCCGCGGTCTGCGTGGCCAGGTGCTGGATCGTGATTTCGTCGAGCCAACCGGTCTCGGCGTTTTCCGCAGGCGGTTCACCGAGCGTCGGATGATACTTGCGGGCAGGCGCCTGCAGTTCCATTTTTCCGTCCTTGATCGCGACACCGAGCATGGTGGCGCCGAACGACTTGGTCGCCGACTTGATGTCGTACCGTTCGCTTTGGTCGCCCCAGCGGAGCACGACCTTACCATGTCGCACGATCATCCCTGAGCCGCCGGCCGAGAGTGCGTATTCCTTGGCCTTGTCGAGCTTGACGGAATCGAGCTTCACGTCGGCTGGGTTAGCAGTGGGCCACTCCGGTGACGGCCATGGGATCTCTGCTGTGATTTCGATTCCTGTCTGCAGGACAAAAATGGCAAGAAGCATAGAGGACAGAGGGCTCAATCTGGAGCGCACGGCAATTGGCTTCGGCATGGTTCTCCTCTCTTTACTACGTCGGGTTCATTGCGAGGGCTGCCAACAGCCATAGAATAATGCAATCCTGCCATCAGCTGATCGACAATAGCCTTGGCATCTCAACCGAGCGAGAAAGGCAGTTGGATTCTGAACCAGCGCGGCGCTGGCTAGGCGACATCAACTGGCAATACAAAGCGACACGTGACGTAACACCGTCCCGGTGATTGACGACTCGTTCCGCAACGGCGATCGGAGTGGACATCAAACAAGCATCGTCGATCGAACACACATTTGTGGCTGGCTATACGAACGGTTACATATACTACGCACCGACAGCCGAGCAATTACTGAACCCCGGTGGTGCGCAGGATGATTGTGACTGTGTTCTAGCGACGAAGTGGCAACGCGTATATGAAAGTGAAGTTGCCAAGTTGATCAGCCAGCTGCAGTGACCTTCCTAGCGTCTCTCCCCAAGGCTTGCGTGCTCACTCATCTCTGATTAAAGAAAACCTAATTTGAAACGGGTTATCATGCTCGGACGCCAATGCTTTGTTTGCGGCTATTGCAAAGTCGGAATACACTTCACGTTTGGTTGAGTAGTCAACACTTGCGCTGCCGCTGGCGTTGTCCACGTTTCTGCTGTTTAAATAGACACTCCAACGGTAGTTCCACATTTGTTGGGTCCCGTTTTCTGGAGGCCATTCCTTTGTCATCTCGACTTTCAATTCAACTCCAGACTCGCCGTTGTTGCGGATGGCGGTTAACTGGATACCCGTTTTACCTTCGGGCAAATCGTTGACGGTGACGAGTAAAAGGTCGACGAGCGCGATCTCCGACAACGGGTGTCCTTCAATGAATTCCAGTTGCTTTTTCAATTGTTCGGTCAAGGGTAACGATTCGTCCGCCACCGTAACTTTTGTTACTGTGACCGACAGTTTTTTTGCAAGGCTTCGAAACTCGGGCAGCCCCATTGGATGGGCAGGGTTCGCTTCAATTGCTTCGATCAATGCGGGAAGGGCTCCGATTCCAAGTTTCTCAACACCCTTCATTGCTGCATTTCGTTCGGCCTCGTCCGTGGCGGCTAGCAAACCTGTCAGTATCGGTTCCGTCTTCTCGAGCGGTAACCGCACAATCTTGCGGGACTCAAACTCGGGCGAGAGTTCGATGCCTACATTTTTCCGCCACAGGTTGATTGCACGCACACGTTGCGCTTCGACGATGTCAGACGCTGCGTTCGGATTGAACTTGTATTTGTCCGGAAATCGTTCTGCCAAGACATAGCCTGCGACATCACAAATCCTTGGATCAGAAAAACTGAAGTCGCCCCAAGAGCCAGACAATCCTTCGCGGCGGTCAGTATCGCCTAATGCATTGATCAATAGCGACTCGATTTCCTTTTGCACCAGATCACCGACGGGCAGCATGGTGCTCGGAACATTTAACGCTCCGCCCAAACCAGTCGCAAACGAGGAGATTGATCCCCGGGATGTTCCGAAGGCCGTTACGATCTCGAATCGAGTTGTTATCGAGTGAACATGATAGTTGTTATGCAATGCCTTGGCACATTCTAGCGAGTCCTTTGACGTCAAAAACTGGACCAGTCGTTCAACGCCTTCCGCCATCGCCCCAGTCTTTGACGCGGTTTTGCCAGCGATTTCGGTTACGTTGTTCCATTCACGAATCATCGATTCGACCGCGACCTTTGGAATCATATTGTGTTGATCGATTTGATTTGCGGCCTCGACACGGCTCGACAAATCTGGTGAATTTTCCATTTGCACCATCAGAAACTCACCAGCAGGTTGACCCATTGAGCTTGCCAATGTGATCATTCGATTTCGAATCCAAATCGACTTTGCGTTCTCTGTCCCAGTCGCGATCGCATCCAGTGCGACGTCAGGATACTTGTCGAGAAGTCGTTGGGCCTGATGCGCAGAGTTGTCGTCACCAAGTTTTGTGGCATCTACAAGAACTTGCTTTTCTCCTTTCGTCGTAACCTCTCGCCACCAATCCTCGACCTGCTTCTTCACGGCCATCTGCGCACCATCCTTGACCATCGCGCCGTTTGTGTAAGTTCTCTGATAGAAGTTGCGATTGGCGATACGGCAGAGAATCTGCTCAGCGCAATCTCCGACTCGTAAGACATGATGTGAGAAGTAGAAATCTCGGTGATATCCAACGGATCGAGTCAATCGCTGGTCATCGAGTGACTCTATAAGTTGTGGCACCGCGTCAAATCCGATTTCGACCAGTTGTTGAGCCGGACTCTTGGTTTGCCGTTGAACGTTTCCTATTTCTCCTAACTGCTCACTCACGTTAGCAAACCTATCGCCAAGGAAAATGTCACATTCACCGGGCTGCATAAACTGACGCCCATTCTGGTCACGCAGTCGAAAAATCAACTCAGCAACCTTTTCTTCAACTGTGAGCTTCTCGAAATCTACTTGCGCAACATGATCCTGTTCTTCGGCGAGCATTGTCCGAAGCATTATGGCCGTTAATTTTGCTCTTTCTGAATGTGTTGAATCCGGGTAGTTCTTTAAATACTTTTCGAGCTTTGCCAACAACTCGGCGCGAGATGGTTCCGTTTCGCCAAACTCAAGAATGATGCGCCAAATCGTCATGTTTGCCAGATCGTCAGAAAGCTTTTCCTGAAATGTTGCATTTGGCTTTGTCTTAATACGACTTAATCTCAACAATTCCGTGGCTGCCACCATCAACTGTTTCGACAGCTCAGGTTCTTGCTGTGCGGCACAGGCCCGCGCCAGAACCACAAACTCGGTCCCTTCATTAACTTGCCTCCCGAACGTTCGCCATACGTCGCGGTCCCGCGTTTCTCGTTCGGCGTGTTCCCGAAGAACTGTTCGGGCATATTCCGCCAGGTTTTCTCGTGCGAACTTCACGACAGTGTGGGCTGGGGCATCCGGCGGTGTGATCCTGAATGAACTTTCGCTAAGTGCCAACGTGAAAACGGAGAAACTATCATCGGATTCGTCCAATAAGAACGCGTGGATCACGTGGTTCTCCGGTTCACTCCCTGATGATTGGCTCCACCACCTCGTCGTCACTTTCACAAACGTCAAATTCGAATAGTCTTTAAATCCAAGTTGATCGAACCATTCAAAAATCGCTTCGTCCGCATGTATGGTCGGTTTCGTCGAAGGAGCCTGAGTGAGGGCCGGCCTTGTGTAGGACGTAACACTTAAAAGGCACGCGATTACCACTAAGCTGTAGAATCGATTTGCATAGCCGTGTGATATCATTGTCCGAATCCCCTTTCTCAGACATAGAAACGATACGTACCCTCAACACATTCCTGACTATTGTGGCCCGTCACAGCAAAAACGTACATAGTTGCTGATTAAGGAAAGCGCACACAACTATGCCTCATCCTCAGAATCTGTGGTCAAAGAAAAGCACGGTCATTATCGAATTCAGAAAATGAGGTGCGTGCAGAGGTTGAGCGGCACTACCGGTAAGGTAGCTTTTTCGCACTCAGGTTTCAATGGTTTGTGTCTGCTGGCACGACTCGGTCAACTTGATGTGGTTCACCTTCGAAAAGGATGGTGTCCATCTCTAGATACGACAGCATCAAGTTCACTCCATACGGCGTTCTCTGGCGACAACCCGGTAGAACTTCTAGCGGTGGCCAGCTTTTGATATCGATAAAAGGCATGACTCGCGTCCATCATCGTGCGGCGGAGAATGAGTGAGCAGCCCCCACATTCTAACCGTGTTGAGTTGTTCTCTCATACAGGATAAAGCCAGGTTGGTAGATTGAAATGCTCCGCTACCAGCTACCGTCATCGTTGACTCAACGTAAGCGAGAATCGGGTCCACGGTAAGCTGTAACAGATGTAACCAGCTATGTCCACAGCCCAAGTCGCAGATCGAGACGGCACCGCACACAACCTCTGAGGTCCAGTAGTTCGCAATCCGTCACAATTTGCAGTACCCACGTTGCGATTTCCACTGCACTATTTACGTAAATAGTGCAACCGACCTCGCTATCGACCGCGTCCAGCCGTACCGGGTGAATCACCCTCGCGAGAGAGTAGGAATGTGGTGAAGCGCCAATTCAAGTTGGCATTCTAGAAGTTGTCCCCATTTACCAAACTTGAACGACTGGACCCCACGGTATCCGCGAACTCATCCTCGAGCTTGCGAAGTTGGATCACTCCTTACAAGATGGCCCAGGACGTGCGAACGTGGTCCCAATACGTCGCCTATCCGCGATCAGCCATCGAGCATATCCGCTGGCACTTCCCAATCATCGGTTTCAACTCGACGCCGGATGTGTTCGAGTTTGATGCGTTCGCAACTTCCGAGATAGACGAGACGATCGTAAGTGTGTCCGCCATGTTGCCGGCGGTTGGGTTCGAGCCGGCGACTTGCAACTGAATACGCTTGGTTCAGGCTTTTGGTGATGACTGTCACAGTTTTCTCGCCCAGCGTGATTAACTGCGGTTCAACGCGCATGATTTCGGCTTCCCGATCACTACCAAAAGTTTCTTCGGCTTTGATGGTGAGTTCCCCAAGAACATTGCAGCACTCCAGTCGGCTGGCCTTGCCTGGTCGCATCCGTAGCTTCTCTAACAGACGAACGACGATTCGGGCGTCAGGAGCTGTCTCGCTTGGCGTTTGCAGCAGATTCCGCACTTCATATGGACTCAGTCCGATAGCGAAGCGAGCTCCTTTCGGCAATAGGTGGAAATGCTCGGTCTGTTTGAACCACGACACGCCAGCCGGTGGCAGGCTGCCCAATTCTCGCTGCACAGAGGATTCGGATCGCAGTACGTCCCATAACCATTCGGCATCCGAGTGGTCAAAGTTAACCTGCTTCATCGCAGCCATCTCCTTGACAGAGACAAACCATGGCTGGAACTTGGGTAGAACACCTCGCTCGTTGAATTCATCGAGCGCATATCCACCCAGTTCGACTAACAAAGACAGACGTTGCCAACGTGTCGTTGTGTCGAACAAGCGATACTGCTTGACGTTGGTATCAAGAGCTTTCACGTAAAGTCACCGTGTTGCTTAGCCAGTGGGTTGTCGACATCTTCGTAATGACGAATACTCTTTGGCACGTTATTCATACTAAATCACAATCTGGAAACATGCGACGATGCTTCGGATTGGCGTCGATCGGAATCCTTAGCCTAGCCGCGGATTTGAGACAGATACGATTCCATGCCACTGATCGATGAAAACGATTCAGAACCAGATGCCAACAGACGAAACCCCATCTGTTTGTGCTGAGTGACTAACCCGTCCTTCGTCAGTATCCCGGCGGATTTGCCATGTCGCTTGGCCCGCACCTGATGTCGCACCGTGCTGCGGCGTAATGGCCGATTCGTCATGAGAGCGTTCAGAGTGTCCGGCTCTTGATCGGTTGTGATCGCTGCTATCGCGTTCGAGTACCGAGTAGTATGAACGGCATGTCGAAAAACTCCGGAATACGCTGGGACACGGCCTCACGACGCGAGCCATCGGCTGTCGGATAGGGTACGATGTCGATCACCGGGCCGAAGCACCCGGCGGCTGAACTCCTTTGTCACCGTCTGTTTGATCTATCATAATGCCCTGCGGCCAATCCGGTGTTGTTCTCTCGAAAGACCTTTCATGAAGCTCCCAATCCTGATCGCCCTGC
>JBGSIA010000007.1:0-15907 GCA_041751935.1 Pirellulaceae bacterium
AGCGAACCGTAGCGGAATTTGGCGACGGGTCTGGAATCGTTTACTACCGTCAAAGACGTGCTTGCCGCCAATAACTCAAACAATTGATGGAAAACCCACGCAAATTAAATGAAATGCGATGTTACCAAGCCGACTGCACCCAAACCACTTGGAGGTACGGTTAGCAAACTTCACAAGAATTAGCATGACCGGAACTTCGACTAATACACCAACGATCGTTGCCAGTACGACCGGAGACGATGCTCCAAATAGCGTGATCGCCACGGCTACTGAGAGCTCAAAGAAGTTCGATGCGCCGATCATCCCTGCAGGAGCCGCGATGTCGTGGCTACAGCGAAGCTTGTAACACGCACCGTAAGCGAGGAAGAAAATCAAGATAGTCTGAATGATCAGCGGAATAGCAATAAGCAGGATGTGAAGCGGATTATTGACAATCACTTCACCCTGAAATGAGAAAATTAGGATAAGCGTCAAAAGCAGTCCAGCGATCGTGATGTTGTTGAACTTGGGTATGAATGTGTTCTGGAAGTAATCTTCGCCTTTGGAGCGGATGACCAAATTTCTTGTAAGGATGCCAGCTGCCAAGGGAACAACGACGAAGAGAATGACCGAAAGAATCAGCGTCATCCATGGAATCGTGATTCCACCAATCCCGAGCAGAAATGCCACGATTGGCGTGAAGGCGACGAGGATGAGTAAGTCGTTCGTTGCCACTTGAACGACCGTGTACGCCGCATTGCCACGAGTTAGATGGCTCCACACAAAAACCATCGCTGTGCAAGGAGCCGCGCCAAGAAGTACTGCACCGGCCAGGTAGTCCTTGGCCAGCTCCGGTGATATCCAGGGTTTGAAGACGACGTAGAAAAAGAAAGCTGCAATGCCGAACATCGTGAACGGCTTGATCAGCCAGTTCACAACCCAGGTAACATACAGTCCCTTTGGATTCTTACCCACATTCTTGATGCTGGCGAAATCGACCTTCATCATCATGGGGTAGATCATCAGCCATATCAGAAACGCAATCGGTATCGATACGTTCGCGTATTCGAACTTAGAAAGAAATGAGGGAACAGCTGGCACAAATTTTCCGATCAGAACACCGACGACCATGCAGAGGCCTACCCAGTAGGTGAGATTCTTTTCGAAGAAACTGATGGCAGCGCTTTCAGCTTTGTCCATGTCGATTTGCTTTCTGTTTTACAAAAATGACTAGTGTACGAGCTGTTTGGTCTCGAATGGACAAGCACGATTTTGCGAGGGGACGGCTACGACAAACTTTTCGCGGTTTTGCGTTTTGGACGACATCCCTCGATCGCCTTTGCCAATGAACGAAAAGCATCCGTAAGGTGCTTGTACCGCACTTCGTAGTAAACTGTACGACCTTCCTTCGTCGCCGTGAGAACACCGGCTTTCTCAAGCATTCCCAAGTGCCGAGACACAACGGAGAAGTCGACAGCGCAGCATTCGGTCAATTCGGTAACCGAGCATGGCCGGCCACATTTTGCCAAGCATGAAAGCAGTTTCAATCGAGTTGGTTCACCCAACGCTTTGAAGAGTTCAGCGTCGAGCAAATCGTCGATTGGCCCGCAACACTGGGAAGCTTCCTGTGGTTTCATTGTGGACTTTCTTTTAATGCATATTTGCGTCAGCGTGCAAAGATACTACCTATCGCAAACTCGGTCAAGCCGTTAAGATCAATTACAAAGACGTCGGGGAACGTTCGATGGCCATGCAGTTGGCCCTTAGCGATTCTGTCGCGACGACGAACCTTGGAATGAGGCGAAGTTATGCAGTTTCACGTTACATCAAAATGGGTTGATGGTCGCTCTAGCGTCTCGCATTGCAAGAATGCGGAGATTTCGCTCGATACCGCACTCGATGGCAACCAAGACGCGTTCAATCCTGCTGAACTTCTGCTCGGTGCGCTTTCTGCCTGCATGATCAAAGGGATCATGCGTGTATCGCCCATGCTCGACTTCAAGTTGACCGGAATTGAGGTTGTGGTATCTGGAGTTCGTCAAGATGTCCCACCCAAGATGGAATCGATCGACTATGAGATCATCGTCGATACCGACGAGAACGACGACCGCCTTGAACTGCTGCATAAGAACGTGAAGAAGTACGGAACCGTGTTCAATACGGTCAGTGCCGGCACCAATCTAAATGGTGTCCTGCGTAGAAGATAACCAACCAGTCCTCTGTGAATATCAGTGAATATCACAACAACTTTCCAAGGAGTATGCAATGACATTGAAGAAAACGGAAGATGCTTCCTCCGATTTTTATCCTGAGCTAAAGCAGTACTTGACCGAGGCTACCCGACGATTCGATGTGATCCCTAGCGAACGCAAGGGTGAGCTCGCCAAGGTTTCCGATTACATTCGTGAACGCTTGTCGAAGTCTGAATCAGCCAAACTAACTTTTATTTGCACACACAATTCACGGCGAAGCCATCTCTCGCAGATCTGGGCGCAAGTTGCAGCCGGATATTACGGCTTGATTGGCGTTGAGACATTCTCTGGTGGCACCGAAGCGACGGCCTTTAACCCTCGTGCTGTCTCAGCCATGCAACGATGCGGCCTCAAGATTGTTGCCGATGATCCCACCGCGACTAATCCTCGGTACAACGTCTACCACTCCGACTCCGCCACTCCGCAGGTTTGCTTCTCGAAGGCCTATTGCGACCCACCCAATCCAAGCAATGGTTACTGCGCAGTGATGACCTGCTCGCAAGCCGACGACGCCTGCCCGCTTGTGATGGGCTGCGATCTGCGCATGCCGATTCGTTATGAAGACCCGAAAGTAGCCGACGACACCGAGTTCGAGGCCCAGCGATACGACGAGCGTTCCGCCCAGATCTGTAGCGAAATGCTTTACATGATGTCCCTCGTTTAGAGCACGAAAGATGAAGTCAAACGTCCTTTTTCTCTGCACACGAAATTCTGCCCGTAGCCAGATGGCCGAGGCTTGGACTCGACATCTCAGCCAGGGTTTGGTTTCCGCATACAGCGCAGGCCTTTCCCCGAGCGAAGTTCATCCGCTAACAATCCAGGTCATGGAAGAGGTCGGGGCCTCAATGGTGGGTGCCCGATCGAAAGGCGTTGATGAATTTTTAGGAAAAGTAGCGATTGGTCATGCCATCATCGTCTGTGCTGACGCAGAAAAGAATTGCCCATCGCTGTGGCCATTTTGTGGAGATGTGAAGTCTTGGCCATTCGATGATCCCGCATCGTGCTCGGGTTCCGATTACGAAAAACTGGATGAGTTCAGGCGTATTCGCGATGAGATTCGGCAACGAATCTCTGAATGGCTTTCCAGTGATGTCTAAATGGAAGGATCATGCTAAGCTCATCTAGACGGTGAACTCCATTTTAGCAAAAGCGCCACAGAACGCATCCGTGATCACATCCGCGAACGCTGGTTGTCTGGTCCTGGGAGGCATTGAAGCAATCAGCAATATGCGTCCGCAATGGAGCAGACATTTGATTGTTCGTTGCCAAAGTCAACTACAGACGAAAAGAATATGCTATGCAGAAACTCAAGATCGACTATCGATTGCTGTTTCCTGCAAACATAGCGTCCGACGATGCGTGCATCGAACGCTTAATATCGACAGTTAAATCAAAACCTGGGGTCGAATCGGCGCATTTGGTTGAATCAGCTTTGGACCAGTCGCATGTTGTTTGCATCCACTACGATCCATCGGTTGTCTCGACTGCTGAACTTCGCGACGCTGCACTTACAGCAGGAGCAACACTTGATGCGAAGTACGGCCATGTGTTCAAGGCAATCCCTGCGACCCACATGCGGCGTGCATCGGCAATTGAAGCTCATCTCAGCAGGATTGAAGGTGTACTTGAAGCGGTTGTTTCTCCCGATGGAAAGATTCGCGTTGAATTCGATCGGCAACTTACGAACGAAGCCACGATCACTGAATCGCTTCAGGCTTGGACGAATGATGCCTTAGAGCCAGTTGCGCCAGCGGTTCGAAACAGCAGCAGTCATGTTCACTCCCATGGAACTACCCATGCAGAATCATCCCATGTGCATGGCGGCATCTTTGGCTCACAGACGGAGCTGATTTTCGCAGGCCTTTGTGGTGTGTTTTTGCTTATAGGCTGGTTGCTGGAAACGTTTTCCGAGCTCGGCGTGTGGGTGCCTTTGGCGGTCTTTCTCTTCGCATATTTTTTTGGTGGATACTTCACCGTCAATGAAGCGATCGAGAAGCTTCGCTCAGGTAAGTTCGAAATCGACTTTCTAATGATCGTGGCCGCTGGAGGCGCGGCAACTTTGGGAGCGTGGGCAGAAGGATCTCTATTGCTGTTTTTGTTCAGTAGCGGCCATTCGCTTGAAGGCTATGCGATGGGCCGAGCTAAAAAGGCGATCGAAGCACTAGCCGTCCTGGCCCCGAAAACGGCTCGTGTTCGACGTGACGGGACTGAGACGGAAGTCTCGGTCGAAGAATTGGTCGTGGGTGACGTCGTCATCATCAAACCCGACGAACGAGTCCCCGCTGACGGCTTTGTGATCGCCGGCGAATCCAGCGTCAATCAAGCTCCTATCACTGGGGAGAGCGTTCCTAGCGACAAGCAACCGGTTGCCGATTCTACCGATGCTGCCGCTGACCCTGAGTCGTTGCCACCGGAGCATCGCGTTTTCGCAGGTACAATCAATCAATCTGGATCGCTGGAAATCCAGGTTACTAAACTGGCTTCGCAAAACACGTTGGCGCGAATTGTGACAATGGTCAGCGAAGCAGAGACGCGGGTTTCGCCAACGCAAAAGTTCACGAAGAAGTTTGAGCGGTATTTTGTGCCTTCGGTCATTGGTGGTGGGATTCTGTTGCTGTTCGCGCCACTGGTGATGGACGAATCATTTAACAAGTCGTTTTATCGAGCGATGGCTGTGTTGGTAGCGGCCAGCCCATGCGCTCTAGCCATTTCCACACCGAGTGCGGTTCTCAGCGGTGTCGCACGCGCGGCTCGCGGTGGAATTCTGATCAAAGGCGGCGGCCCGTTGGAAAGTCTCGGAGGTCTAGATTCGATCGCATTCGATAAAACGGGAACGCTCACGGAAGGCGAACCCAAGGTCACCGACATGTATGCCGCTGACGGCGTTGATGAAACCGAATTGCTTCGGATCGCCATCGCCGTTGAAACTTTGAGCAAGCACCCGCTAGCGCGAGCGATCGTACGTGACGGTAGAAAGAAGTTGGGTGAAATAAAGAATGGGAGCCAAGTTGAAGTCCCATCGGCTACTGATCTGAAAAGTATCACTGGGCGTGGAATTCAAGCGATAGTTGATGGAGAACTCGTGCACGTTGGCAAAGAAGATCTGTTTGCCGAAGTAGATGGTCTGCCGTTGCCTGAAGCAGTTCGAGCGGTGGTTGGGTCGCTCGAGCAAAGCGGTCGCACGACAATGATCATACGTCGAGGGGCGCGTTACCTGGGGGTGATCGGGTTGATGGATACTCCGCGCGAGGCGTCCAAGCGAACGATCTCGCGACTGCGTGAACTGGGTATCAAGAGAATGATCATGATCTCCGGCGACAACCAGCATGTCGCAGACGCGGTTGCCAAGGAAATCGGGCTCGATGAAGCTCGCGGTGATTTAATGCCGGACGATAAGGTCGCTGAAATCAAGAAGCTGGAAAGCGAAGGTGGAGTGGCCATGGTGGGCGACGGAGTCAATGACGCTCCTGCAATGGCCACAGCTCTGGTCGGTATTGCGATGGGAGCGGCTGGCAGCGACGTTGCCTTGGAAACCGCCGACGTTGCGTTAATGGCTGACAACCTTGATCACTTGCCGCTCGCGATAGGCCTCAGCCGAGCGACGCGACGGATCATTAGCCAGAATCTGTGGATGAGCCTAGGCATGGTCGCGTTCTTAGTCCCCGCCACAATATTTGGACTCAACATTGGCCCTGCCGTCGCCTTACATGAAGGGAGTACGTTGGTAGTCGTATTCAATGCGTTGCGGTTGCTGGCGTATCGAGACTGATCGTTAGTTCGAATAACTTAATGCTGAGATCGCAAGTAGATTTTCGAATTGCGGACTTTCCACATCAGCTTCAAAGTTGTGTCTTCGCTTGCAGTGGTTACCTTGGTTGGCTAAGCGGCAAAGCGCGTTTGCCTATGAGCATTAACGCGATGATAGCAAGGACAGCGAAACCAGATCCTAGCAGCAAAGCCGCTGGAGCACCAAACCGGTCCCAGAGAATTCCAGCACTTAAACTTGCAATTAGCGTGGTCAAGCCAGTGAGCCCGTAGAAGAGCCCCATGGCAGTACCTCGGCAATCGCTCGGGGCGTGGTCGGCAATTAACGCCTTTCCTACGCCCTCGGTCAGTGCCATGTAGACACCATAGATCGCCATGAGCGGCCACATACCCCAAGCTTGTGAAACTGGCAGGAGCGCGAACCCGGCATAGACGCAAGCGTAAATGGACCAACCGACGATGATGATTCGCCAGCGACCAATGCGGTCACTTAATGCACCTGCTGGATAGGATAATAACGAGTAGAACAGATTGTAGAACGCATAGATCATGACTACGGCCCACGGGGAGTAACCCAGGTCGCGAGCTCGAAGCAATAGAAAAGTGTCACTGCTGTTTGCGAGCGAAAAAAGAACCAAAACACCTAGCACATACCAATAGGATGTTGGCAATCTAGCCCAAGCTTTTTGGGGGCCAGTTGTCGTGGGAGATCCAGCTTTTATCGACTTGGTATCATTGTCAGTTAGCGCTGAATCTGTAACCTCCGTTTGCCGAGCTTCAGACTCCTTTACGAGGAAGGTTAGGATGAGGGAAGCAAATCCCAATACAGCTCCAATGCCAAAGATTGATCGGTAAATCCAAGCTGGCGTTTCGGTCGCCGCACTCATTGCTTCCCCGGATGCATTCGATTGTGGCGTGCCAGTAAGCCACCACAGTAGAAAGGCCGAGAGCAGCACACCAACGATTGCACCAGCGGTATCGAATGCTCGGTGCAATCCAAACGCTCGTCCTCGCTGATCCTTTAATACCGCATCCGCAATCAATGCGTCGCGGGGAGCGCCTCTCAGTCCCTTACCAAATCGATCAAGGAGTCGACCACCAACGACCAGAGGCCAGACAGTCGCCAATGCGATGATCGCCTTGCCGAAAACGGGTAATCCATATCCCCATCGAATCCATTTGACTCGGCCGCCTTGGCTTCCTTTGCGATCGCTTCGAATGCCGGCCACGGCTGACATGATGGCAACAACGAAAACAGCGCCACCTTCCATCACTCCCAATTGCGTTTTCGATGACCCCAAAACGCCAATCATAAACAGAGGCAACAGCGGATAGACCATCTCACTGGAGACATCCGCAAAGAAAGAGACCCAACTCAGAATCCACACAGGACGCGGTAACTGACGTACGCTCGCTGAGTCTGCATCTTTTTGATTCTCTGGCATAAGGGCTCCGACCACGGTTTCTGGAAGCAATTCAATGAGGCATACATGTTCGAATCAGTATCGAAATTCCGCCATCATCCCCGAGCCATCCCCAGTTGAATAGGGATAAAACCGCCAGCGAGCGTTAGGGTTGTCGGTTGCGTCGATTGCACTCGCGGCCAAATAAGCCATCCACCATCCTAATGCGACCTGCGATGGATAGTGCGCGTTGTCGTTAACCCTTGAAAGTGGCGCAATGGCCGAACCAGCATAGAACAGCAGTTTGTAACCACGGTTCTCCGTCATCTTGGCGGCTGTGATGAATGGCAACGAACCCATGAATGCATGACCGCTGATACCGTTGTTGTCTCGAAGCGGATGCCACTCCGAATTTTCATCAGTCTCCGTCGGTCTTGAACCTCCCGTTAGCTGTTGCATGATGATTAAGGGCGGCGCACCGACAACGAAACCTCTTAGCGATCGCTCACCCCATCTGCCACTCGTTTCCACAAGGGCATTGTCTGGGAACAATTCGCCCGCAGCCCATGCCGTTGCAAATACAGGCAGAGTGTACATTCCGTTACCGAGTTCCTTACTGGCGTGAAGAGACTCGAACCAATCGTCGGAAGTGGCACCACGTACGCTGCTCTGAAAATGGCGATGGATACCATCGTCGATTGATGAGTTGGCCATCGCACCACCGACAATCAGGCCTCCGCCCAACAATGTTAAGGATTCCGCCGAATAGAAGTTCTTTTGGTCGTCCCACATTCGGCCAATCAGAGAAGTCGGACGGTCTTGTTCCAACAGTCCGCTGAAATCCCCTTGATCGGTTTGTGCGTCAGAAGGCCGGTCGAATTTCCATAACTCGGCTGCGGCGAGATTCGATTCCGCTCCGCTTTGAGCCTTGGGATCGTAATTCCAGATTTTATTATCGCCCGGCGAATGGCTAACTTCTGACTGGTCAACCTGCGAGGTGGATCTGTCGCCTGCATCGATCTGGCTGAGACGAGCCTCAGTCGCCTCAGCCGGAGTCTCCAATGACACCTGTTTGACGAAACTAGCTGGTTCAGCAAGTGGTTTGTTCACCTGTTGGATGGGTGCGGTCACGCTTGCCAACGCAGTCGGATTCAATAGCGGCACACGGCAGCCCGACCCCAACAAAAGAATGCTAGCAACTAAGATCCCTCTAGTCACCAGTGTCTTTTTGCGAGCATACCGCGATAGTGGGAGCCAATTCATGGACAGCAATAGCCTTCAGGTGCAACGGCGCGTATTTCGAGCCCGGCGGAGAGTAACCCGCGTCGTGGCTCGGGCGGACAATACATGCGTGCGCGAAGGTGCGACAAGCCGAACTACGATAAGTTTAGTAATTATGAGAGAAAATGAGGAGAATCGAGCCGCTGCCACAGACTCTCTCATCGTTCTCTCATCTTCAAGACCTAGAATCCGACCCGTCGAGTCCAAGTCCCCCGTACTGCCGAAGAATTGTTTATGCGTGTGTTGGTTGTTGAAGATTACGAGCCCGTCCGAAGCGCAGTTGTGCAAGCGCTGACCGAAGAAGGCTACGCAGTCGATTCTGCCGACAACGGGCGAGATGGCCTTTGGCATGCCAAGTCCGGGGAATACGACGCGATCGTGCTCGACATTTTGTTACCGCATGTCAATGGAATCGAGATACTCCAATCGCTACGAAGCAACAACAACCATGTTCCCGTATTGTTGCTCACGGCGCTTGACGAGGTCGATCAGCGAATACGTGGTCTTGATGAAGGTGCAGATGACTACCTCGTCAAGCCGTTCGCCATCGCGGAATTGATGGCAAGGGTACGAGCTCTTGTGCGTCGACGATTTGGAGACGGAACCTCCATTATTGAAGTAGGTGAGCTGAGAATCGACACTTCTGCTCGACTGGTTCACCACAAGGATAAACCAATTGAGCTTACGGCCAGAGAATATGGGTTGCTGGAACTCTTGGCTCGACGTCGTGGAAAAGTTGTCACACGAGAGGAAGTCTGGAAAAGCCTGTATGATTTCGGAGCCGAATCGTCGAGTAATGTGGTTGATGTCTATATTGGATACCTTCGCAAGAAACTAGATCCGCCGGAAGGTCCGTCGATGATTCAAACTCGCAGAGGCATGGGATACGTACTTACAGGTCGAATTGACTGATGATCCATTCGCTCCGTTTTCGACTCGTACTAATCGTTGGAGCAACCGCTTGTTTGCTAATGGCGCTTGTTGGTTTGGCCGTCAGTTTCATCTTCGAGCTGTCGCTAAGATCTGAATTCGATTCGTCGCTTATAGAAAGGGCCCGTAGTCTCAGCCATTTGGTTGAACATGAGAAGCATGGGATTACCTTCGAGTGGCTTGAAGGTGTCGGGCTGACTACGCCCATCGTTGAAGAGCGAGAATCGCTGGCCATTTGGAATAGAGGAGAACTACTAGAAGTCTTTCCGGCGACGGCATCACCAATCCAACCATCGCAGAAACCAGGTGAGAATGCTTTCAATTTAAATCTCAACTCAAAGCGTGCTCGCGCAGTCGCGTTTCCATTTACGCCGAGATTGGTGTTTGAATCGGAACCGGAGGCCGCTCACGTGACCCGCCCCGTCCTGACCATAATGTTCGCTCGCACAACGCGTGAGCTCGATGCGGCGATAACAACGCTTCGATGGACAATTCTGATTGTCGGAACCTTCGGTTGGGGTGCGACGCTGGCAGTTATGTGGTTTGCAATTGGCATTGGTTTGAGGCCCGTCCAACATGCAACCCGGCAAATCGCGAGTATTGTTCCAGGTACTTTGAGCGAACGCATTGAGCAGGTGGACAGGCAGCCAAACGAACTTCGCCCGCTACTATCCACGATCAACGATCTGCTCACCAGGTTGGAGCAAGCCTTTGTTCGAGAACGCTCCTTCTCTTCTGATGTAGCACATGAACTACGTACTCCCTTGGCTGGACTTCGTGCTCAGTTGGACCTGTCACTTTCTCGGGAACGCTCAACACAGGAATACAAAAAGACAATCGGTCAATGTTTGAGCATCACCGAGCAAACGGGCGAGATTGTAGAAAGCCTGCTCGAAACAACTCGCGAATCGATGGCCGCCTCGCCTCCAGAGCATGTCGATCTACATAGCTTGCTCAATGTTCTGTTCATTGAACGCCAACAAAATATGCAGTCTCGCAAACTGCAATTTAAGCACCGTGATTGCAAGGATGTGTCGATTTTGATTCAACAACGACCGCTGCTCGTCATCTTGCGGAACTTAGTCGACAATGCGGTGTGCTACGCAGACCTAGATTCCACGATTGAAGTATCCGCAGAGTCATCTGACAACAACTGTGTCGTGGTCATTTCCAACCAAGCGCGAACATTTCTTGCTAACGATATCGATAAAGTCTTCAACCGGTTTTGGCGAGCGGACTCCTCACGTCATGAAACTGGCCGACACTGTGGGCTTGGGCTTTCGCTTTGTAGAAGATTGGCAGGGCAGATGGGAGGTTCGATTCAAGCGTCCATTGTCGACCAATCATTTCGGATCGAACTGAAACTCCCTTGCCAATCGAATTAGCCTTTCTAATCAGCATCAGTGTGTGGGTTACCAAGCTGGGCGTCTCATTCTTTTCTCATGAATCGCCGTGTCAGTCCGGTTGTATCGGATAGGACGCATGCTCCGCGAATGATCGATGCATGCTGGCTGTTGCTGCTGCACTAAAACATCCAGTTGGGTCGAAACAATTGTAAGCAAGTTGCGATTTATGTGGTTTGCATGCATTGATCTCGGGACAACGACATGGATGTCAAATTACTCAACCTAACAGCTTTCGTTTGCTGCATAAACTTGCTGAGTGCTGGTTGTCGGACGCCGCAACCTTGCTGTGACCCGCATATGGTCTCTCGCCAAGTGGCGTGTCGGATATCCAAGTCCATGGAAACCGTACCGCCATGTCAAACCCGAGTACCTTCCGGTGTGATTCTCGAAGATGGCTTGAGTGAAGATGAAGCGGTTCTAACGGCTTTGTCGAATAACTCCGCTTTTCAAGCGACACTCGCGCAGCTTGGTGCAGCTGGTGGCGATGCCGTGCAAGCGTCGCTGCTCGCGAACCCTCAATTCCTGACCTACTTGCCCAGCGGAGCAAAGGAAGGGCAGTACACGCTTTATGCGCCGATCGAGTCCTACCTATTAAGGCCGGCACGAGTCAAAGTTGCTAACCGGGAGTATCGCCGTGTTGGAGAACAATTGGTTCAGAATGGACTCAATCTTTCACGCGATGTTCGTCTGGCGTATGCGGATTGGGTTTTGGCAAAGGAGCAGACAAACCTTGCTAACGAGGCACAACAGATTCGTGATCAGATATCAAGTCTGACCAATGATCGCTTGAAAGACGGCGACATCAGCGAGCTTGAGACGATCGCTGCCAAGGTAGACGCACTGAATGCGAAAGCGAACTTGGGTGTTCAACGGGCATCGATCAACATCGCAGAAGCTCGATTGGCTACGCTCATCGGACTGCCTCAGCTCGAACAACCTTTAATGCCTGGAGAGTTGGTCACACCGACTCCGCCAATTCAAACCGAAGCGGAGTTAGTTGAAGAGGCGCTTGTGTGTCGCCCCGATCTTCACTCAGCGAGATGGGCGGTGGCTGCTGCGAGTGAGCGTTCGCGATTGTCGCGCTGGCTGTGGCTAAGGTTAGATGGCGTACTCGACACACGCCACATTAGCGAAGGTCGAGGCCGCACGTTTTCCGGTCCCGGCCTCCGCGTCGACATTCCCATCTTCAATCGAAATCAGGGTGGCATCCTCCGCGCCGACTGGGAGCTTAATGGCGCGATGCACAATAGAGACGCGATTTCGGATCAAATTATTTCCGATGTCCGCACCGCTTATCGTCAGCTTGATCAAGCTTACAAAAACCTGACAATTCTTAAGCAAGATGTCGAGCCAGCGCTAGTAGAATCCCTTCAAATTGCCAAGAAGGGCTTTGAAGATGGCGGGTCTGACTATTTGATTGTGCTGCAGACGACTACTCAGTACTTGACCGCTAAAGGGCAGATTCTTGCTCAGACTGCCGCCTGCAATCGTGCCGTCGCGGAACTGGAACGGAGCGTCGGCCGCAGCCTCATCGCCCCTCCGCTGGCCGCCGCTGAAGTTCTTGCAGCGACAAGTCCCCCTGAAGATGGCAATTAAGATTTCATCCATCCCGAATTGTGAGAAGCAGATGAGAGCGGAAATCGCTGCAGATTTCTCGATTACAATGGCCATCCATGAAATCTACAGAACTAAGATCCGTCAAATCTACGCGAACCGCTGCATTATCACATGTTGCGTTGGGAGTTTTCCTCTGTGCCAGTGGTTGCTCGGGTAAGGCAGAAAAATCTGCTTCTACCAAAGTCGCCCCTGCCAAAGTGGAAATGGTGCCCCATGAGACAGAGTTGGCAACCCTAACCCTGACAAGCGAGGCCGTAAAACGGCTTGCGATACAAGTAGTGCCTGTCGAGCAACGAGAAGTTTCACGCCACCGAACTTTGGCGGGTGAAGCCATCGTTCCATCAGGCAGATCCATCATTGCTGCTGCACCGGTACCTGGTGTCATCGCTGCCGTGAATAACCTATTCCCGCAGCCTGGAAGCAAAGTTGTGGCGGCCCAACCGCTGATGATTCTCCAGCCGATGTTGTCACCGGAGCGTGATGTACCAACGCCAGCCGAACAGGTTCAAATGACTGGCGCAAAGGCAAATTTGATGGTGGCCTTGGTTACCGCTCAAGGTGAAGTGGCTCGTAGTGAGTCCGAAATAGCAGGACTACAGATCGCACGTGATCGAGCTGAGAAGCTGCTCACGGATCGCGCCGGAAGCCGTCGAGCATTCGACGATGCAGTGGCGCTACTGAGTATTGCGCAGTCAGTTCGTGAAGCTGCCAAGCAGCGTGAGACGGAGCTGAAGTCGCTACTTCAATCGCTCGACGGCGCGAATGCCACCGGCCGCGTCGATCCTGCTGATCCGATGACACTGACCGCACCTGTCGCCGGAGTCGTTCGCAACGTTCAAGTATCGCCTGGTCAAACGGTAACTACAGCGGCACCGCTTTTCGAAGTCGTCGACCTAAGCACGATTTGGATACGTGTGCCTGTTTATGTCGATCTCCTCACAAAACTTAAGCGCGATCTACCTGTCCGTCTGGTTTCGCTCGACGGTTCATCGCTGGCTGGCACGCCACAACTTGGTAAGCCGATTTCAGCTCCTCCCACCGCTGATGCGGCAAGCTCGTCAGCTGACTTGTACTACGAAATCGACAATCGTGAAATGAATTTGATGCCCGGACAACGAGTCGGCATCGACATTCCCATGACGAGTGTCACCGAAGCGTTCGTCGTTCCAGCCGCCGCGATCCTGTACGACATCTACGGTGGTACTTGGGTTTACGTGCAATCGACTACATCGGACAAGGGAACCAAGTTCACGCGCAGCCGCGTACTACTAGAATGGGTCGAGGGAGATTCGGCAATCATCTCCAAGGGACCAGCCGTTGGTACCTTGATCGTAACCGATGGTGCTGCCGAGTTGTTCGGGACCGAGTTCGGAGCTGGCAAATGAGCTGGCTAATTAGAACCTCTCTTGAACTCCGACTACTCGTCATGATTCTGGCTGTTGTGCTGGTAGTCGTTGGCATTCGCAATAGTGATTCGGTACCGCTAGATGTCTTTCCTGAATTTGCTCCGCCCCTGGTTGAAATACAAACGGAAGCACCTGGGATCTCGCCTGAAGATGTCGAGAGTCTGAGCACGGTCCCAATCGAGAATGCGGTCAATGGCATTCCGTTTGTACAGACCGTTCGCTCGAAGTCCGTTTTAGGTCTATCCAGTGTGCGCATGATCTTTGAACCAGGTACGGATTTGTTGGTGGCGCGACAACTCGTTCAAGAGCGGCTGGCACTTGCTCAAGCATCGCTACCCCTTGTTGCTCGTCCGCCAGTCATCTTGCCTCCTCTCTCATCGCTCAGTCGCTGTTTGAAGATTGGACTCTGGTCCGACACCAAGAGCCAAATGGAAATGACCACGCTCACCAAGTGGACCATTCGGCCGCGATTGATGGGCATAGCTGGAGTTGCCAACGTCGCGGTTTGGGGCGAGAAAGATCCACAGTTGCAAGTAGTCGTAGATCCAGTGCGACTCAACAACCATGGCATCACGCTCGATGCCGTACTGCAAACCGTTCGCGATGCGACGGCTGTCGGTTCAGGTGGTTTTGTTGATACACCCAATCAACGCTTGGCCCTTCGACATGTGCCGGCAGTGTATACACCCGAACAACTAGGTGAAATTCCAATTCGAGCCGCGTTCGCCCAGACCACAAACAATCGCCCAATCGGTAATGCACTCGCCGCCAACGGCACGCCGCTTCGTATTCGCGACATTGCAGAAGTGATGTTCGACTACGCACCTCCCATCGGGGATGCCATTATCAACAATCGACCAGGGCTTCTTTTGATTGTTGAAAAGCAACCCTGGGCCAACACACTCGACGTGACTCGCCTTGTAGAGAAAGCCATGTCGGATCTGAAACCCGCCATGGGCGAAGTGGAGTACGACACAACCATTTTTCGTCCGGCGACTTTCATCGAACGCTCGCTGGAGAATCTTGGTCACTCCATGTTGGTCGGCTGCGTGTTGGTCGTTGTCGTTCTGGTCTTGTTTTTGTTCGATTGGCGATGCGCAGTTATTAGTGCCACTGCTATCCCGTTGTCACTGATCGCAGCCATGCTCGTCTTGTACTATCGAGGCGGGACCATCAACACCATGGTTTTGGCCGGACTTGTGATTGCGTTGGGTGAAGTGGTTGATGATGCCATCATTGATGTTGAGAACATCATGCGCAGATTGCGGCTGAACGCGATCGCAGAGCAGCCGCGTTCAGCATTCGCAGTCGTATTCGATGCCTCGATGGAGGTGCGCAGTGCTGTGGTGTATGCCACCATTATCGTCATCTTGGCATTCTTGCCGGTGTTCTTCCTGACGGGGCTTGCGGGGGCATTCTTCAAGCCACTCGCGGCCGCGTACATTTTGGCAATTCTCGCTTCGCTGGTAGTTGCTTTGACGGTCACCCCGGCAATGTCTTTGTTTCTTCTACCAAAGTCTGCAACGAAACGTCACGTGGATGGTCCGCTTGTTCTGTTCTTCAAGCAAGTGTATCGCTTCGTACTTAGCAAGTCCCTTCGCTTTCGCTGGCCAACACTGATCGTAACTTCAGTCATTTTCCTTGGCATCGCTGGCTCGATCACGCGACTGGGCGAGCAGCTCATGCCTAAATTCCGTGAGACGGATTTTTTAATGCACTGGGTAGAAAACTGCACTTTAGGTGAGTTGTGAGGATAAAAGTTTTCGTCAGGCAGCCAAGAATAGTAGGCGTTCAAGTCGGTCGCGGATTTTTGCTTGGTCGGCGGCGTTTTGCAGATCGCTCAAAAATTCACTTCGCAGCATTTCGCG
>JBGSIA010000008.1:0-15272 GCA_041751935.1 Pirellulaceae bacterium
ATGTCAGTACTTCGCACGCTGCGAGTGCGAGGCCACCAGCCTCTGGATACAATTCTGTCTTCGCTGGCCGACTACTCAAAAACAGGCATTCTGCCACCGCTGCCACCCAAAGCTCTGACAGCAGGCTGAATAGTTACTCAATTTGTTTGACTTGGTGATATCGAGGTTGGTTGTCTCATAGGTTAATTCTTGTTTGGGAATTCGCACCATCGGAATATTGCTGGGACCCACTTTCCAATTTGCGTCAGCAGGTGGGCTGAACGGAATCGCAGCGAAGTCTTGGCCGAGGTGAAACGCTAAAAATCGTCCCGCGCTGTGGAGTGCTGCGTCAGAAGCATTCGCTAATGCCGCCGTATCAATCGGCACCGCTGCCGCATTAAGCTCCGAACGAGG
This sequence comes from Pirellulaceae bacterium, assembly GCA_041751935.1. Taxonomy (GTDB): domain Bacteria; phylum Planctomycetota; class Planctomycetia; order Pirellulales; family Pirellulaceae; genus JBBSJZ01. The sequence goes on from JBGSIA010000008.1 coordinate 394, forward strand.
ATAACTATCGAGGATCACGGCAGCCTGGAAGCGCACTTGTGCATCGAGCTGGTCGTTGGCGAGCATCGTCGCAAACGGAGTTGGATCTGCCCGCCAATTGCTGGCGGCCAGAACAATCGTTTGATCGCGAGTTGCGTCGTCGCTTCCCATAAGGAGTGTTTCCAGCGGTTCGCTGTCACCCAAATACATTGCCAAAATCGCAGCTCGCGTAGAGGCGACAATAGATGCGGATTCCATGGCTGTGGCCCGAAGTTGATTCAGTCCATCTGGTGACGCGCTAGCCGCACGGAGGACAGCTTCAAAAAGTTCTGGTTCCGCATGTTCCAATTCCGATGCGACCGCTGCAAACGATGAATTCGATCGCAACTGGACGAAAAGTCGCGAGCGAAAACGACGTTGTACGTTGATTGAATCCGCCCACCGCAACGCCTGCTGGATCGCAACTGTGCCAAGTCGTCCCAAGCGTTCAATATGCAATGGGACTTCGCTGGGAGAACCGTCGAGCAATAAATCGATCTCTGAAATCAATGCCGCATGCCGAGCTTCTCTCGCGTCGGTCCATTGACGCCACGAGATAAGACTCATGACAAAAAGTGCGATCATCGCCAACAGCGTGACAGAAATCTTGCCTGCGTGGTATCGAGCGGACGCTCGAAGATATCGTTGCTCATTCTCCGAACGGTCGATGAACCGTGAACGAGCAAACAACGTCACGAACTCAATGAATCGTGGAAAATATCCGATCGTTCCCTGACGCTGAGACCAAGTTTCGCTAAGCTCCGTCAGCCTTGTTTTGACTCGCCCCTGCCAGGACCGGTTGTGCATCCGTTCAATCCATTGTCGTAGCGGAGCGACTAGGAAATCATGAGCCAGTCGATAGCGAGTCTCTTGAGCCAGTCCAGCAAACTCATTGGAGGCTGCAACTGTCGCTCCGACGATATTCGAAGCCGAGTCGAATTCGGAGACATCAGGGGCTACAACGGAAACAACCCGTAAGTCCTCTGCGAGAATCCGTAAGCTGTCGTCTAGTAAATGCAGGCACTTGGCATTCGCCAAACAGGTAGTTAGTTCGGCTTTCGTTGCTGATGCATCCAGCACCGATTTGCCCACACTGGGAAGCAATCGCTCCACGATGGCGAGCACCGCGGACGCGACACGATAGCACTCTGGGTGCGCGCGATCGGTAAACAGGTCCTGAAAGAACAGACTACACGAGCCAACGACTCCACCGCTCTGGGCCAACAGGTGCGGCTGCCAATGTTGCAGCCGAGCCATTTGAGCAAACATCACCAGATGGACGCAAACAACTGAGTTGTTGTGTGTTAGCTCGTCGACAGATTGCGAGAGGAATGACCGCTGCTCTTGCGATAGTGGTTGTGGCAATGGCGGCAACATGCCGTTCTCGCGCCCCATCGATTCGAGAATCTGCAATGCGTGGGGCGGATCAATCAAATCGATGGCCGCGACATTGCGACCTTCCTGGATCGGCAACTCAAGCCATTTCAATAGTTCACGCACGCCCAACCAGTAATCATCTCGGGTCACAAGTAAGGCTCGCAATTGCACACCATCGCATTGACGCAGCGCTTCCGCAAACTCCAATCGAGCCTCGCGTGTCGTCGCTTGGCCCCACACTTCGAATTGGTCCAAGATGATCGTGAGCTTGCGAAACCTCCGAGAATCGGACTCGTCAGTGCGGACGCGAGTCAGCACATCGCGCAACGATGAACCACTCGGCTGCGTTTGGTATTGCGACTCAATCAAACGAATCAAACGCTTCGCCAAATCACCAGGCCGACATTCGAGATACACCGTAAGAAACCGGGAATCGAGAGCGGGAATCAATCCTGCTCGCACGAACGACGATTTCCCCGAGCCGCTCGGACCGTAGAGTACACCCACCGGATACTCCGTTGCCGAATCGTTGCTCTCTACCCAGCGTTGCCAAAATCGAATTGAGTTGGGCACTCCGTGACGATCGCGAGAACCGGGAATCAATTGCCGATAATCGCTTGCATCGGTTTCCGTGAACGGTTGCAAGCCACGGTTACATAGGTTCCCCGAGGAGTTGATTTGTTGATTGACTGAAGCTGGTTTGCGAACAAGAATTCCCGAAGACAATAAATGCTCCGTGGTCGGATGTGCGTCCCGCCAGGCTCGCAGGTCCTCAAGAAAGGAAACCATCGCATCGTAACGATCGCACATTCTTTTTTCTAAACAACACAGTACGATCCGCTGTAACTCGTCATCGATCTCCGGCACCACTTGTCGCGGCGGTGGAACTTCTTTACGCAGTGTCGCCGCATATATCGCTTCAGTATTGGGACCGCTAAAGGGTCGTTTGCCTGTGAGCAGTTCATAAAACATCGTGCCGAGGCCCCAGATGTCGGTGCGTCCATCGATCAAGTGCGACTCACCACGAACTTGCTCGGGCGACATATATCCAGGCGTACCGCCAACACATGGCAAGGTTTCATCGGAAAAACATGCGACCGCCAGTCCAAAGTCCAACAACTTGACCACACCAGACGAGGCCAGGAACACATTCGCCGGCTTCAGGTCGCTGTGCACCAAATTTCGTTCGTGAGCATGTTGCAGCGCTAACGCGACCTGTTCGATTACGTCAACGGCCGTTCCGATCGTTAAACGACCAGAGCGCAATGGCATGGAAAGAGTCTCGCCATCGAGGTACTCCATCACAATCAACAGTTCGTTGTCACCCACCGAAATCAGATCGTGGATGGCAATGATGTTGGGATGATTCAGCGATGCGATGGCCTGAGCTTCATTTCGGACGCGGCCAGCGACGAAGCTGCGGAGTACTGTCGATCGCTTGACCGCAACGAGGCGGTGCAACACTCGATCCTTAGCACGGTAGACAGTCCCAAATCCGCCTTGACCAAGCGGTTCGATGATCTCAAAACGCTTAGCGATTACATCGCCACGTGAATATTCGATCCGCTTGGTCGGCGCAAGGTCCGATTTTTCTCGATCATCAAACCGAGTCTCTCTGCCATCGCCGAGTCGGTCGGTGGGATGACCTTGGTCACTTTGCGTTAAGTCGACGGATGAGGACGACAGCGAGGATGACGTCGGCTCAATATTGGTCATATACGTTCACCACAAATTCTGCTCAAAGTCCCGACATCCATTTTGTACCCCAAGTGGACTGTGCCAATGATTGAACGGCCTTGTCAAAATTCGGCGACTTTGGCTACAAGCGTTACATGGAGCACCGCCGTACCTTAGAAGTGGTGGCAGGCCCCCTACTACACGTAACTATCTTAAAAGATTCAGGGCGAATTTACGAGGGGATTCCCCGAGATTTTCAAAAACAGAAGCGTTCCTAGGGGCCACCGAGCAAATCAAACCGCGTCGGGAACCTGGGGGATGGCGGGCAGAAAGGGGGCCAAGTTAGCAGCCGACGAAGAATGTATCGTCCTATCTGAATTCGCATTTTTGACGGGGGCGTTCATCTAACGCCCTTACGAAAGGAAAAGAAACCCACAACACCGCGTCCTTCAAGGCTGTGCGGAAAGGTACCCGTCTGACATCAAAAACGCAAAATGTCCGTGAACCATGCCATTTGTACCGGACACGTTTTCCCGCTCTCGCTTTAACCTCTTGACGCTGACGTTGACTTTCGCTCTGAGGTCACCGCTGGTAGTCGCCCACCGCGCGACCAGTCGAAGGTTGGCTCAGAGTCTGTCACAGGAACAAATCGAGTCAGACCTGCGAGCGCATTGTGACCGGCGACTCGGCCTGATTCAATCAACCTCTGTGGGTGCCGGAAATCGAACCAAGGTACATGGCCGACTTTGGGTCGAATCAGAACGTCCGCTGAGTGTCGAACGTGCCGACGCAAAATCTGTTCACCGATATCCTGCATCCTCATCATCACGTCGAATGCCGTTTCACAGGAGGCGATTCCAGAGCGATCCAATCCGACATCAACACCAATCGTCAAATCACTGGCATACGACCTAGCAATCGTGTTCGGCAGCGAATCGAATACGCCGACGTCGCAAAGCAACATTTTTTCCCAGCGAACTGGTGGGAAGAAACCAGGGATCGCCATCGACGCCAATACGGCTGTTCGTAACGAGCCCTTCTCCAACACAACGCGATGCCCGCTAAGCAAATCGACACACACCACACTCAGCGGGATCGGCAAGTCCTTGATGTCGACATCGGGCAGCAAATGCTCGACAGCATCCGACATCACCGATTGAGGCATCAGCGACGGGCCACGAACCATCCGATTGAACCGCAAATGCGCAGACACGAATTGTTTGACGCGATCGTACCAAGCAAACATTCCTGCATCGTCTTGCGCCGTCTGGCTGGGCGCGTCACCGAACAACAGCACCTGTTTGCGTTGAAAGGTCGGCGAGTGCAAAAGTTCAATCGCTTGGGACTGCACTTTGTGGATGTCTGGTTCGACGGCACACATGCCACCGATCAGACTTCCCATGCTGACCCCAACGATACGCTCGGTTTGTACTTTGCACTCGCCGATGGCTTGCATGGCACCCAAGTGCGAGATCCCTCGCGCGCCACCACCACCGAGTGAGACAACGGCTCGCCGTCGCACCAATCGCGGCGGTGCAGCATCTTCGCTACGGACGCTCAACCAATCCCACCATTTCATCACTGTTGTTCCTTACTTGTAGGGCATCATGATCTTGGAAACACTCACCCCGCCGAGTTCATTCCAACCGTCGTTCGCAATCGAGGTACCAACGCTGGTGATCTGACGAAAATCATTATCGCTGGGCGCCTCGCCAGTCATCCGACGTCGCAACTCACGGCAAACACTGTCCGCGGCTGCCCGCGTAATCGGATCACCACTGCGAGCGCCATACAGACTTGTTACCAACATCACGACTGCGTCTTGAACCGAAGACGAAAGCGTTGACATTCGACACTGCCGATCAGCCAACTTGAGCTGATGCTTGCGCATCGTATTGCTGATCTGCAAACCGGCTCGGGACAGCCATCTTTGAGCAAACTTCTGATGGCTGACCAATTCCTTGTCCTGTACTTTGAGTGGCGACCACTTGGACCCAAACACACCTTGCGTGGCAAACCACTTGGCATAATTCATCGCCGGGACACGAAGTGCCCAAACATGCGCCGGATTAGTCAGATTCGGTTGCGTGATCCCCAGCTCATGTAGCCGCATCCCGATGGGCTCGAAGTACCGCTGGCCGTGATGTTTTACCAGCGACTTGAAAAACGCCATTCCCAACATTTCACCTTCGCCTTCGTAAATGCAGGGAGCCAAGAATTCATGCACGTTGTCTCCGAACAAGTGCCCCTCCAAGAACGATCGACCGCCGTGGGTTTTCATCAGCAACTCGATAGCCGCTTCCTTTTGTGCTTCACTTCCGAAGATCTTGGCAATGATGCACTCCATCTCGCCGCGATATCCCTCGTCAATCAGTCCCGAACACCACGCGGTCAACGCGTCACAAGCAACGATTAAACCTGCTAAGCGGCCGATCCTTCTTCGTACCAATTCACGCCGCTCGATCGCTTGCCCATACGTCTCGCGATACGCGGCCCAGGGCAACATCTCGGCGAGCATCCAGCGCATGGTTCCCGCCGCGTTGGCGCACAGCGACACGCGGCCGAGGTTCAAACCGTGATACGCGATCGTCAACCCGTCACCGCGATCCGGGGTCAACAAGTTTGCTGCTGGAACGCGGAAGTCGCGAAACACCAGCCCGTTGTTGTGCGCTCGGCGCAGCGCGTACAAACCGTAACGACTCAAATAAAACGATTCGTCTTCGGTGTCGGGTAAGTCAACGATCAGCACACTCGGATTGCCCTCGATCTTGCACACCAAGCCAATCGTGCGACCGGGGATCGCATTGGTGATGAACAACTTTTCGCCGTTGACAATGAACTCGTCGCCATCGCGAACCGCAGTCGTCCGCAGCGCCGTCAGGTCGCTACCCGCACCGGGTTCCGTGAGCGCGAACGCTGACAATCGCCGACCGTTCGCAAGTTTCGGCAGGAAACGCCGCTTCTGCTCTTCACTGCCAAAGGACCGCACCGGATCGACCGCACCGATGCATCCGTGAACCGATGCCAAACCTGCGACCGTTGGTTCGATCATCGCCATTCGAGTGATCATCTTGGCGAACTGTCGCATCGAAGCACCACTGCCGCCGTATTCACGGTCAACCAGTAACCCCCAATAACCGGCATCTCCCAAATCGGCGAGCACTCCGTCAGAGATCTTATTCGCCGCGTTCAACAACGTACCGCGATTGCGGTGTCCCAATACGACCTCAATCGATCGCTCGACGACGTGCGAGACCGCATCGCTATCCACGACGGCTTCACTCGCAAAAAGCTCAGTCTCAACATGCCGGTCCCATATCGCACGGTGAATCGGACTGTTGACTGTCTTGTATCGATCCGCGAACAGGTCCTCAACTTGATCATCCGCGGTATCAAGAACGCCGGTGCGTTTCGCTTCGTCTTCGGATGCGCCGCCTAGTCGCAGTGCCACCTCCGCAAAGGATTCCTTTGCTGGCGACGCGATGGTTGGCGGAGTCACCGAATGCTTAACTCTGGCGATGGACACATTCTCGCTGTCAGCAGCCGAAACTCGATCGTTGTTGTTTAGATCCAGACTCATCGTTTCAACTCCTCATTGAATGGAAGGACACCGTTGTCCCAAGAAAGACCCATCACGTTGCTCGGCCACGTCCACCAACCGTTGCGGCGGCGAGAAACGATCCCCAAAGTAAAACTGTAACCGCCTGAGATTCGTGAGCACCACCTCTGGGCCGATACAATCGACGACGCTAAGTGGTCCACCACGATGCGGGGCAAAGCCAGTTCCCAAGACCATCGCCAAGTCGATTGCCCACGGTTCAGCAATCACTTGTTCCTCGTAACAGCGAATGGACTCCGCCAACATGGGATAAACCAATCGCCGTTGAATGGGCGTCAATCCGTCGTCTCGGAAATCCTCTACGGCAGCGGTAGGTGTGGAGACGATATCCGCTCGGGCTCGCATCGCCGACTTACTTCGTTTTCCCTTTTCATATTGATAGAACCCGCGTCCTGTTTTCTTGCCCAAGTTGTTCTTTTCAACCATCGCGGCCAGCGACACTACTACCGGTGCAACCCCTGGCAAAATTGAATCAAGCGACGATGCAACATGATGCGCGACGTCGAGTCCTACTTGGTCCAACAGTTCCAAAGGTCCCATCGGCATCCCAAAACGGCGAACTTCCTTGTCGATCTGCTCAACGTCGTAGCCCTCGTTCACCATCAACACCGCTTCGCCCAAGTACGGAAACAGCACTCGATTGACAAGGAAGCCAGCGGAGTCGGAAGTCACCACGGGAGTCTTTCCCAAAGCCCGCACAAAGGTAATCAACCTGGCGATACAGTCATCGCTTGTCTGGTCCGTACGAACGACTTCCACAAGTTCCATCCGATGTACCGGATTGAAAAAATGCAATCCAGCAACCTGACTGAGTCGATTCGTTGCTTCCGCCATTCGCGTGACCGACAAAGACGAAGTGTTGCTTGCCAGAATCGCTTGCGGTTTCGTCACCCGATCCAGTGACCGAAAAACTTTGTGTTTGACATCGTCTCGCTCGACGACGGCTTCAACGACCAAGTCGACATCCACTAGCGCCGCGTCATCCAACGTGAATGTGATTTTGCTCAACAATTCGTTGCGTTGTTCGTCGCTCATTCGTTTTCGTTTTGCCAAATCATCGACGAGCGACGCAATGCGGCCACGCCCGGCAGCGAGTGCCGCGTCATCGATCTCTTTAATCACGACGTCAAAACCTCGATAGGCAGCCAGTTGCCCGATGCCCGCACCCATTGCACCGGCACCGACTACAGCAACCTTGCGAATCGGCTCATGATGCACCGCTGCCACAGCATCACCCGACCAAGTCTTCAACTGCCTCGCCTTTTCACGTGCAAAGAACAACTGAAGTAAATTGCGGCTGGTCGGTGTTTGCAGCAATTTCACAAATTCCTCCCGCTCACATGCCAAACCAGTGTTGCGGTCGTGAAAACCAATCGAGAGCGCTTTCATTGCCGACGCCAGTGCCGGATAGTGCTGTACTTTGGAAGCAATGCTCTTCATAGCTGTTCGGCCTATCAACCATCGCCCGATACGGCTGTGGTCCAGACATCGTTGCCACAACGGCAAACGATTATGCGGATGTTTAGCGACTTTGTTCGCTAGCACTTCAGTAATAAAGTTTTCGACACCGACGTCCCAATCCTGGGGATCGATAGCACGATCAATTAAGCCGATTTTCGACGCCTTGCGAGCATCAAGCAAATCACCCTTGAGAATCATTGGCAGGGCTGACGACATGCCAACACGTCGCGGCAATCGCTGCGTTCCACCCCAACCTGGGATCACACCGAGTTTGATCTCGGGTAACCCGATTTGCGTCGAGCTGTTATTGCGGGCGATGATGTAATCGCATGCCAGGGACAACTCTAAGCCGCCGCCCAAACAAACGCCATGGATGACGACGATGGTCGGCATCGGCAAATTCTCGATTCGATTGAAAAGTTTTTGTCCAGCATCGATTAGCTCACCGGCTCGTTGATCCGAGTCGATGTCCGCTATCACATGCACGTCGGCACCAGCTAAGAAACCACTCTCCTTGCCGCTACGGATCACGACCACTCGCACGCCGTTGGCGCGTTCCAAGTCGCTAACAATTTGTTCCAACTCCGACATCACGTCGGCGTTGAGCACGTTCATTGGTCGCCCAGGCACATTCAGTGTGACGGTTCGTACACCGCGTGCGTCGGTCTGGAACTGAAAATGCGTGTATTCTCTTGTATTCATCATTAACCTTCCTTTGTGGTTTCAACTAACACTGCAAACCCCTGACCGCCACCGACACAAAGAGTGGCTAACCCACGTCGTCCGCCGTTTGCACGTAGCGTTCTCAACAAGGTGAGTACTAAACGCGTCCCCGTCGCACCCACCGGATGTCCCAAGGCGATTGCTCCGCCATGCACGTTCAATCGCTCTTGTGGAAACTCACCTAACGCACTGGATAATCCAAGTTCCTTCTCCGCGAACGACTTAGAACCCGCGGCAGCCTGACAGGCCAATACTTGTGCAGCGAACGCTTCGTTGATTTCGATCGCGTCAAAGTCGCTCATCCGCAAACCGGTCTGCTTCAACAGCTTGGCGGTTGCGTACACTGGTCCGAGCCCCATGCGACGTGGGTCACAGCCTGCGATCGCGTAGGACGTGACGTAACCTAATGGCGATTGAGAATATTGATCCGCAGTGTCCGCATCAGCCAGAACGAGCGCTGCCGCACCGTCGGTCAGCGGACAACTGTTGCCCGCCGTAACCGTACCAGCACGATCAAAAATCGGGCGCAGTTTGGCGAGTTGCTCCAGCGACTGCTTCGCCCGAGGCCCATTGTCTTTTTGAATGTTTTCGCCTGACGAGTTGACAGCAACGATCTCGCCGGACAAGAAGCACGCTTCTTGCGCAGCCGCAGCCTTTTGGTGACTCTCTAAGGCAAAGAGATCCTGTTGATCCCGAGTGATCGCAAACTCTTTCGCAAGAACTTCCGCCGTTTCGCCCATGTTCAGACCAGAGACTGGATCGGTTAGACCAAGTTCGATCCCTACGGTAGGCTTCATGTGCCGCATGCGGAACGAAGCCAACGCTGACAGCTTTTGACGCATTGTCTTGGCACGCGCCAGCTTCATCCAAATCTTGGCTGCCGCGGGGCTGACCAACAGCGGTACCTGAGACATCGATTCCGTTCCACCAGCGACAACAACGGCGGCACGATTTTGCGATATCGCTTGCCAAGCAGCGATGATCGACTCCATCCCCGAAGCGCAATTGCGATTGACAGTGTGCGCAACACGATCATGGGGCACACCGGCCTTGAGTGCGATCACGCGCCCGATGTTTGCCGCATCGGGCGGCCCAGACACGTTGCCGAACACGACTTCGTCCACTTGACCGGCAGCGATTCCCACGCGGCTCATTGCTTCGAGCATCGCTATGCGTCCCAATTCAACTGCCGAGACGCCTTGCATTTCTGTAAACGCTTTACTGAATGGCGTTCTCGCTCCAGCCAACACGGCTAGTGGTTTCATGTTGTTCAAGCCTTCTCCTCCGGTGCAGTAGGTAGCTTTTCGCGTAACTCGCGACGAATGACTTTGCCAAGAAAATTCCGCGGCAGATCGCCATCACACTTTTCGTAAACTCGCGGCCGTTTGTATTTCGATAGCTTGGATTCGCAGTGCTGACGCAAACTTGCTTCGATCCATGTTTTGCCAGGTCGCAAGACGATGACGGCTTTCACGATCTCGCCACGTTGTGAATCGGGCTGACCCACGACTGCGGCATCGAGTACGTCGGGGTGCGTTTTGAGCACGGCTTCGACTTCACTGGGATAAACATTGAATCCCGACGTGATAATCAGATCTTTCTTGCGACCGACGATGCGATAGCAGCCATCGGCCAACTTCTCGGCAAGGTCACCGGTGTGCAACCAACCGCCCGAGATCGCCTGCGCTGTCGCCTCGGGATCGTTGTAATAACCCAACATCACTTGCGGACCCTTGACAACCAATTCGCCGACCTCGCCGGCAGCAACGTCGTGCAAACCATCGCTCACATCGACCAGACGACATTCGGTTTCCGGTAGCGGCAGCCCGATCGTGCCGTAGTGTGGCGCTGCAAACAGGTCGCCAACGTGAGTCACCGGCGATGCTTCGGAAAGACCGTAACCCTCGACGACCAGTGCACCGGAGTGCTTGGAGAATTCACTTCCCACTTCCGGTTCCAAGGGTGCGCCACCAGAAATGACCCAGCGTATTGAGCTCAGTTTTGCGGGGTGAGACCGCAATCGTTCGTTCATCGCCACCAGCATCGCGGGGACTGCGTGAAACACTGTCGGCTCGTACTCTTCAATCAAGCGAATCACTTGTCGAGTATTGAATCGATGGTGCAGCACGATGGTTGCGCCCATCATCGTGCCGCACATCACCGTCGCGGACATGCCGTAACTGTGAAAAAATGGTAGGACGCCCAGCATCGTTTCGACGCCGAATGACTCTCGAACCCAACGATATTGCTGCCAAGCGTTCGCGACCATGTTGCGATGACTGAGCGCGACCGCCTTGGGCGAGCCGGTCGTCCCGCCGGTAGGCAGAATATACGCCGTATCCGTAGCCGGATGAATTTCAACGGGTTCGTATTCGACCTTTGTACGCTCGACTTCATCCCAAAACCAACTACAGCGATCGTTGGCTGGCAACGTCCAATGCCCTGTGTGACTGTGTCGCTTCCACAAATAACCAAGCTGCTGCAGCGCGGGCAACTGTTCACGAATCGAAACCAACAGAGTGCGAACTGAGTTCTCTCCTGTGCCACGATCGACGAGATGAGAAAGAAGGTCCAGCGACACAACCATGCGGCAACCCGTGGTGTCGAGCAGCCGAGTCACTTCATCAGCTACCATCATCGGATTGATCGCAATCACCGTCCCGCCGACTCGCCAAATGGCATTGGCAGCGATGATGTATTCGGGAACGTTGGGGAGCAACAACCCGACACGATCTCCTGGGCAAACTCCCAGCCGCTGTAACATGGCGGCACAACGCAGGACGTCGTGGTGGAGTTGTGAATAAGTCCAATGAAGTTCGCCATAGACGATCGCATGGCGATCAGGCAAGGCACGCGCCGTATGCTCCAAAATTTGGTGTGCGCAAACGCCTTCGTAGTGCCGCAATCCCTTGGCATCAGCCGAATTCGTCGCCTCGAATAGCGGCGCAACAGCATCCGTTGTCGAGGACACTCTTCCATCCAATAGATGACCCATGATTCTTAAGCCTCCGAAAATTTCACGCGGAAGACATACATCCGTGCGATTGTGCGGGACTCGTCACTTGGCGAGCCAACCGCTGCCGTAGGTCCAGAGCAAGGTATGTACCAGCAAGCCGAGAAGATCAGCCAAAGCGGGTCCAAACGTCAGTCTGGGGTGGCTGCCGGCTCGCATCAGCCGAATCATGTTCGTAACGAATAAAACGCGAACCACAGAAAGGATGAGAGTGGGTCGTGGTAAGCGATCGGAAAAGAAAACCGAGCCGAATTCGCTCCGAGTTGGCTTACAACTCAGTATACGCTGCTGGCCCAAGAAAGGCTGGAGAAATCCCTTTATTTTTTTCCAAAGAGACAATTGGCCCCTTTGCTGCATTCCCAGCTGGTCGCAGACGTGCGTCGACTTTTAGTCGACGATGCCCGAAACGTGGATGCCGGAAACGTGAACGAGTGAGGCATGGAGGCCTGAGGCGTGGATGTCAGAAACGGCGGCTAAAAGTCGCCGCCAGTTTTTATGAACGCTTCGGCAAACGTCTCCCGTCGTGAAATCGTCATCCAGAACCTTAACACGAACTTCACGCCGTTTGGCTAGTACGCCAAAAAAACCACGCCTAAACTCTCCCGCATGAAATCGACCAGAATTAACGATGTCATCGCTACCCAACTATGGGTTGTGATCGCGGCGTATAACGAAGCACCCAACATCGCAAGCGTGGTCCGCGGTCTACGTGGCGAAGGGGTGAGAAACATTGTGGTGGTCGATGATGGATCAATGGATGGCACTGCGGCGATTGCGACAAGCCAGAATGTTTGGGTGCTGCAACATATATTGAATCGTGGACAAGGAGCTGCGATTCAGACCGGTTTGGATTTCGCTCTGTCGCACGGCGCAGAACTTCTCGTGACGTTTGATGCCGATGGTCAGCACAGCGCATCGGACTTGTCCGCTTTGTTGGAGCCGATCGTTTCTGATCGCTTCCAAGTGACATTGGGTAGTCGCTTTCTCGGTTCGGCGCCGGGAGTGCCGTTGCTACGCAAGTTATTGCTCAAAACCGCAGTCCTGTTCACTCGATTGACGACACGCCTTCCGTTGACCGATACGCATAACGGATTGCGGGCGATGACGCGAAGCGCCGCCGGACGCATGCGGATCACCGAAGACGGTATGGCGCACGCCAGTGAGTTGCTGGACAGATTAGCCAAATCCGATTTGCCTTGGTGTGAAGTGCCCGTCACGATTCGATACACCGAGCAATCGCTTGTCAAAGGTCAACGAAACCGAGCTGCGTTTGAAATTCTGTTCCGTATGTTCGTAGCGAAGCTGGTCGGATGATCCCGTTTCAATTGACTCCATTTCAATGGATCGTTGGCGGCCTGCTCGCAGTCGCGCTAGTGACAGAGTTCCTGTTGCAATTCTTCGGCATGACCCGCCGCAGAATCAGTCTGTTGCGTGCGGCTGTTTGGACCGCAGCTTTGGTCCTAATACTCGAGCCAGGACTGCTGCAGGAAATCGCCATCCGGCTGCAAGTCGGCCGCGGTACCGACTTCTTGCTGTATTTATTGGCGTTGTGCTTCCCTGTCACAGGCTTTTACTTTTTGCATTCGATCGAAAAGCAACGTCAACAGTTGACTCGATTGGTGCGAGAACTGGCACATCGTAATCCCGTTCATGTACCTGATACCACGCGTCAGTCGGATTAGTTCGGTCGCATTCTAGGTGACCACCTAATCGCTAGCTACTACTAAAAATCGAAATGGGATGTCACCCAAGTGGACGAAGTCCGCGCTGACACCTGGTTCCAATCGCGCCACAGCCAAGCCAATAATCGATAGCGGCGGTTGCAGTATTTCCTTTGAATACGCTTGCAGAGAAGTTCGCTTCGCAATGACGAGTTCTTGCGCTACCGATGTACCGGTGACTGACTCTGTTGCCGCAACCTACTCGTCAGCCCAGAACGACGCCGAGCGAACCGAGCTTCCGATGCGCTGGGTCGAAGCGAGCCCGGCTTGGCGGCTGATTTCATTTCGCGAGTTGTGGCAATTTCGTGAACTGATTTGGGCATTCGGGTTTCGCGATTTGAAAGTCCGCTATCGCCAAACGTTTGTCGGCTTGGCCTGGGCCGTCATCCAGCCGCTGTTTACCGTGATCGTCTTCGGAGTGTTGATTTATTGGCTCCGCGGCAGTGCCAGTGACGGTAGCGTGCCGTATGTCGTGACCAGTTTATGCGGCATGGTGCCGTGGCAATTCTTCGCTGCCGCCGTTTCCCAGGCGACACTTTCGATCGCGCTGAACAACCACTTGATCAAGAAGGTCTATTTCCCTCGAGTCATCCTGCCCCTGTCGGCGTTCGTTCCCGCTTCCGTCGATTTTGGGGTCGCCTTCGGCATGCTCGCCGCCGTGATGTTGTTCTTTGGAATTCTCCCGAGCTGGCCGATCCTGTTGCTACCAGTACTCGTGGCTGCCACTCTGGTCGTCGCCGCCGCGTTTGCACTGTGGCTATCGGCGCTCAACGGAATTTATCGTGATGTCCAATTTGCCGTGCCGTTTGTGTTGCAACTGGGGATGATGGTCAGCCCGGTGGTGTATGAAACGGGTACCGTCGTCCCAGAGAAGTGGCAAGCGATTTATTACCTCAATCCACTCGCAGGATTATTGCAATGTTATCGAGCGGCACTGCTCGGTTCGCCCTGGCCCGATGCCTCCTCGCTGGCCATTTCGACTGCAGGAGTCCTGGTGCTGTTAGTCGGCGGCATGGCCTACTTTCGCCGAATGGAGCGATATTTTGCTGATGTCGCTTAAGGCGTCGAAGCCGCAGCCGATGATAGGGGTAGGGAAGTCCGGTTGAGCCGGACTCCCCTCCCTCCAAACCGTGCGGTTTTCCCGCACACGGCTTTCCAGTTAGTAGTTGCCCGGATGGGATTGTCCGAAACGATTGTGGGCCTCCCGCAGACTACAGAGACCCGCCTTCGTAAAGTAATCATTCGGCCAACGCTGCGTACGGGGTAAACG
>JBGSIA010000009.1:0-32654 GCA_041751935.1 Pirellulaceae bacterium
TGATGTCAGTACTTCGCACGCTGCGAGTGCGAGGCCACCAGCCTCTGGATACAATTCTGTCTTCGCTGGCCGACTACTCAAAAACAGGCATTCTGCCACCGCTGCCACCCAAAGCTCTGACAGCAGGCTGAATAGTTACAACGATTCAATGCTCCCAATGATTTGGTGGTTGATGCTGTCGGAGGAATCTACTTTACGGACCCGCTGTTTCGTGCCCCCACGCCACTGCCCCAGGGCATCCAGGCTGTGTACTACGTCTCGACGAACGGTGAGGTCAGTCGCGTGACGGATCATCTGGCTGCACCCAATGGCATCGGTCTTTCACCGGACGGAAAGTTGCTTTACGTAATTCCCAGCCAACAAGCGGAGATGCTGGTATACGACGTAAAAGCCCCCGGCCAGCTATCCGATGGTCGAGCGTTCTGTAAGCTCGCCCAGCCCGAAGGGCTCGATAAGACCGGTGGCGATGGGATGGCTGTCGATGTGCAGGGAAACATCTACATCACGACACATATCGGTGTGCAAATTTTTGACGCCCATGGGCGAGCATGCGGACTTATTAAATTCCCTGAGCAGCCAGCAAACGTCACATTTGGTGGTCCAGACGGAAAAACGCTATTTGTTACCGCACGTAAGGGACTCTATCAAACGCAGATGCCCATTGTCGGGTTGACGCCAAATTGACGCTTTTGCTGATAAATTTGGGGACAATGAATGCGGTTGTGGCTAATTTAGGTGGAAAGCTGCAGCCGTTTTGTTTAACCGAAGACCTTTCTCCCTGATGATATCGTCGCCGACTAAATTCTCATTCATTTCGCCATCAACCAATCCCGATTTGTGGGATTCGTTTGTTCGAAATCATGCCTCGGGGTCGGTTTTTCATCTATCGGGTATGTGTCGTGCCTTTGACGAAGCACGTCGATTTGAGTCACTGGCGCTAGCGGTCCAGGATGCTGAGGGAACAATCCACAGCATGATCACACCCATCCGTGTTGACACGTTATCGAAGTTCACGCGGATGTTCACTTCTCGAGCTATCATGTTTGCCGAGCCACTGTGCTATCCGACAGAAAACTCGGTTGCCGCGACGCAAATGATCTTGCAATGCCACGCAAGTAACATCGACCACAGTGCCTTATACACTGAAATCCGACCTGTAACCGGCACGGTTAGAGGATGCCCAATTTTAGCTTCACAAGGTTATGTAACAAAGAATTTTTGCAATTACATTGTCGATCTTCGGCACAGCGAAGAGCAACTTTGGAATAACATCAGTAAGCAAATGCGAGGCAATATTTCGCGTTCACTTCGGCGAGGCATAAAAATTGAAATCGGAAATACGGCTGAATTGATCGCCCGTGCTTATGCTCAAATCAAACGAAGCCATCGGCGATCCCTTGTACCTACTCCTGGCATCGACCTTTTTCTTGGCGTCCGACGTTATCTTGGGGATATCCTACAAGTGCGTGTCGCAACGATTGACGGATGCGATGTCGCTGGCACCGTCAGCCTTGCTTGGGGTGACCGCTTTTTCGCTTGGTATGGTGGGACGAGTCGACCAAAGAGCGTTCACCCGTTTGCTTGTATTGTCTGGGACGAAATAAAGTGGGCACAACAACAGGGGCTTAACTTTTACGACTTTGGTGGTGCTGGCGACCCCAACGAACATTACGGTCCACGCGAGTTTAAGTCGCGGTTTCATGGTGATTTAGTACAATATGATCGCTGCTGCAAAATTCACTCACCAAAGCTGTTGGCAATTGCGGAATATGGTTACAAGTCACTTAAACACATCGCTGGCATGAATTAGTCTGTCGTGTACTTCAATAGTCTCGCCTTCCTGGCCTTCTTTCCCTGCTTTTTTGCATTGTATTGGCTGCTGCGAGGCTCGCTCCGTGTTTTTCTTTGCTTAGTCGGCAGTTACATCTTCTATGGCTGGTGGGACTATCGCTTTCTCACCTTAATCGTCATATCTACGTTGGTTGACTACGCGGTTGGTCGCTTGCTCGGCGAAAGCAAGTCGATGCCGACGCGTCGATCGCTACTTGCCGTCAGTATTCTCAGCAACCTTGGGATTCTAGCGACATTCAAGTACTTCAATTTCTTTGCCGACAGCTTGCAAGTGGTTGTGTCGGCATTCGGATTTAGCCTGGATTGGCCCACCCTTCATATTATTCTGCCGGCGGGGATCTCGTTTTACACATTTCAAACTTTGAGTTACTCGATTGATGTTTATCGAGGTCACTTGCAGCCAGAACGGAATCTGATGCGGTTTGCCGCTTTTGTGAGCTTCTTTCCACAGTTAGTCGCCGGTCCAATTGTCAGAGCCCACGAATTCTTGCCGCAAATTTCCACGGATCGGCGGTTCGATTGGGCCCAATTCGAATCCGGGTTTGGACGTGTCCTGCAAGGTTTTTTTAAGAAGCTCGTCATTGCGGACTCGATCGCATTCGTTGCGGACCCCATGTTCGCCGACCCACGCGGGTACTCGGCAATCAATACCCTGGTAATCGTCGTGCTTTATTCGTTCCAGGTTTATTGCGATTTCAGTGGATACTGTGATATTGCCATCGGGTTGGCGAAAATGCTTGGCTTTGAGTTGCCGGAGAACTTCAGATTTCCCTATTTCGCTACTTCGCCTTCGGATTTCTGGCACCGCTGGCATATCACCTTGTCCACTTGGTTACGAGACTATGTCTACATTCCGTTGGGCGGTGATCGCGTGAGCGAATGGAATACGTATCGCAATTTGTTCATTACGATGCTGTTGGGAGGACTGTGGCATGGTGCAAGCTGGAACTTTATCATTTGGGGAGCCATTCACGCAGTCATTTTGGTTCTTCATCGATTTGTCGTGAATCGTTCTCGATTGACCTACGTGTCGAGCTTCGATAGAGCAGTTTCAAGCACTACTCCTCACCCGTTTGTAAAGCAGTTTGCGACCGCCATGAAGTGTTTGACGCTGTTTGGTGTGATCTGCATCACTTGGGTGTTCTTTCGCAGTGGTACTTTTTCCCAAGCGGTGCAGATACTCTCACAGATCGTTTCATTGGACGGGCTGAGTCCGTCGACGCTGCAAAATCGCATCCCTTTGTTGAAAACGTGCGGTTTGGTTGCGATGTTTGTTTCGTTTGAGCTTACGTCAAAGCTTTCGCTGTCAACCTATGTCGTAACCCGTATGCCAGTCGCGCGAGCATTCTATTATGCGAGCCTGCTGTGGTTGATCGCACTTGTCGGCACGTTTAGTGGGACTCAATTCATTTACTTTCAATTCTAGAAGTTGCATGCCTCGTATTCGCCACGTTCTGTTTACCACTGTTGCATTCTTCACATTGGTCTTTGTTGGCGACCGCTTGGGTGCAACCATCATGGATCGAGTGGTGATGTCGACGCGGTTTCGTTATGCAGACCTTTATCAAGGAAAATTGCCAGCAGAAATTATCGTGCTTGGCAACTCTCGCGGTTTGCACATGTTCCATCCGCCGGCGATTCGCAAGGCGACAGGACGCATGGCAGCAAATATCAGTTTCAACGCACTGCCGACGGTGTTGATGCCGTCGCTTTGGCATGACTACTTGCAACATCATTCGCGTCCGGAATTGCTGGTGTATGAAGTAAGTTGTGTGAATCGGATGAACGAGCGCGGCGCACTGGAGGGATACACGACGTTCATGGGCCACTCGGAATTGCTAACCCGATGCATTGCAAAATACAAGTATCGGGAATTCGTTGCCTCTCAAATCTCGCATCTTTATCGATTCAATAGTGATCTTACTTGGCGAAGTCTGTTCTTTTTCCGTAGTAGTGACCAAGACTGGATCGCTACGGGGCGCGTTACCGACTCCCAACTTGATCGCACTTTAGACGTTGGTGTCGAAGAGATTCTGTACTCAGAAAATAATGTATCGGCGGCGAAAGAAGTGCTGTCACTTGCCGATCGTCAGAACATTCCGGTGGTGTTGATTGTGGGGCCACAGCATCCTCGCTACTTAGCCGCAGTACCGGAGCTATCGTCGTGGATTCAATGGCTGGAAAAAGAGTTGGACCGACCGATCCTTGACTACTCTGCGGCAATCACGGACCACAACGCTTTTGCGGATCACCTGCACTTGAATCCGGAAGGAGCTGAGAGTTTCGCCGAGCGTCTGCGTCAGGATGGCGTGTTGTAGGTCGCGGCGTGCGGCCTATGGTGTGGCCGCAGGAAGGTCCGGTTGCTGCCATGCACTCATGCCGCCATCGACGTACAAGGTTTGTCCGTGAATGTGCTGGGCGGCATCGGATAACAAGAATACGGCAGCACCGCCGCACACGTCAGGGTCAGGAATTTGGCCATTGGGCGTGTGCAGACGCATCCACTCGTTGAACCGTGGCTGGTCAATCACGGTTCGGGTCAGCGGAGTCCGCACCAGCCCCGGTGCCATGGAGTTTACACGAATATTGTGGGGGGCCAACGATACGCAAAGTGACCGCACCAACGCCGCAACGGCGCCTTTGCTCATGTCGTAAGCGGTGTGACAGTCTTCGGCAAGTAAGCCATTGATTGAACCTGTGAACAAAACGCGTCCGGCGACTTGGTGTTCCACCCACCGACGTGCAAAAACTTGTGTCAGGAAGTATCCACTGGTGACATTCAAATTCAATGTTGTGAAGTAGCGATCAAAATCCATCTCCAGAAACGGTATGTCGATATACGTGCCGACGTTGTTCACCAGCAAGTCAATCGAATTCAACCTGTCTCCGTGCTCGCTAAACAAACGGTCCAAGTAGGTCGACGGATGCTGGGCCAAGTCAGCCGTGATCAGCTCACATTCGCTACCCAGACTTCGGCAAGCGGATAGCGTTTCGGCGGCAAACACATCCTGGCGCAGCCCCACCAGGGTCACCGCAGCTCCGGCTTGTGCGATGGCTTTGGCGATCGCTGCGCCGACACCTTGCGTGCCGCCGGTAATGAATGCGTGATGACCATCGAGTCGAAACGGATCATGCATAACGTTCTCAACTTTCGCGAGTATTGAATTCCAACTTCCACTGTTCGTCGCTGCGCGTGGAGCGACACCACAACTCGAGCATCCCCAACTCTGTCACGCGACTCAAAAATCGCACGGGAACGTACCGCTCGCTATCAAAGTCGTCGGTTGACAGGTTCAGATTGATCGACTCACTTTCCATCAGCTCGTCCTGTGTCCAACGATCCAATCGAGTCCCTACCACATCATGTGGTCGCTGGGAGGACGAGAAAAATCGAAACTCGGCTGTCTGCCCTACCACGATGCCAACTTCATCGCTGGTGACTTCTGTCTCCGTTCCTTCCTCCATGCCTTGCGGGGCAACACACAAAGCTCGCAGCGGTCGTGGTACGCCGGGAATCGCTAATCCCGCAGTCTCGATTCCGACATAGTAGGATCGCGTGGTACCGCCTCGGATTCGAATTCCGCCATGCTGTTTAGACCAACCGTAGTAGGCGGCGCCGACCGCTACCGCCGTATCAAGATCTTCAGCGCCGCCAAGAATCATGGGGCTACTATCCAACCAAGAATCAATCGTATCACTCAAACGGTCACGAATGATGGGGCTGCGAAAAACGCCTCCATTGAATAGCAAGTGGGTTGGCTGTGATGGGCGGGAGTCGGACGACTGTTGATCGGTAAGGAACGCCGCCACATGCCGCGTGATCGCTGGGTCCGACTCGTAAGGTAAACCAATATCCTGGAATCCCGATGCAACGCGTCGCTCGGGCCGATCCGTTGCCTCACAGCGAGGAAAGAATCCTTCCACGACAAATGATCGGACCTCATCTTGAGCAAGCGTGGTAGAAATCGTCGAGGCAATCAGTGAGCTGCCGCGTCCGAGCACGGACACCGATACGGTTTCGGGGCCATCGGTGGCCAACAACGTTTCCTTGGCATCACGACAGGCGTGCCAGAGCGAAATGTTTTGCCAGGGATCGAGCTCGTGACCCTGGGCTTTCAGTTTGGCACCGACAAAGTGTGCAAGTGCCAAATCCATGTTGTCGCCCCCGAGCAGCAAGTGATTGCCAACGGCTAAGCGTTGCAGCGTCAATTCACCGTCATTTTGATGCACACCTACAAGCGTCAGGTCGGTTGTGCCGCCACCCACATCGACAACCAACAGCATGTCGCCGGCGGTGAGCTGCTTGCGCCAATCTTCACCTTGAGCAGCAAGCCAGCGATAGACTGCCGCTTGTGGCTCTTCGAGCAATACGAAATCTGTCGGTAATCCTGCGGCAAGTGCGGCTTCACGCGTTAAGTCTCTTGCTGCGGGATCAAACGATGCGGGAACTGTCAGTACGACGCGCTGCTGGGACAGTGGTGCATCGGGATGATGTGTCTGCCAAGCGGCAACCATATGCAGCAAGATAATACGAGTGCACTCTTGTGGCGAGATTTTCGGAACTCCGGATGGCGATTGCCAAGGTAGCAGCGCCTCGGCGCGACCGCTTCGGACATGGCAAAGCCAACTCTTGGCCGCGACAACGACTCGTTGAGGATTTTCAGCCGCTTGTGTTCGTGCATAAACTCCGACGACACCTCGCGCTGCGGCGGGCACTCCAGGAATCGATAACGAATCGACTTCGTCTTCGCGGGGCAAATATAAAAACGATGGCAGCGAAAGTCGAGTTTCGGATTCTCCGGGGCCGACCAACTGGGGAATCGGAAGCAGCGTCAAGTGCGGCGTTTGCCCTGGAGCCAACTCGCTATCAAGTGACGCGTAGGCAACGACACTGTTGGTTGTGCCAAGGTCGATACCGATCGAAAAACGTGCAGTCATAGGTGGAGTGCTTGAATGCGGTTATGCACGTTGAATTTGGACAGGCGCAACAATTTTTGCATCTTGATCGTTTCCCGTCCACTTGGGCAACTCGACACGTGTCACTTGCCAGCCATGGTGGATGAGTTTACCTGTGGAGCCCGAACCTTCACCAATCCACTGGTAGGCCATCGTGGATGCTCCCTGTGGAATTTGCACCATCGCTGAATCTGCGTACGTCTCTATCGGATGCAGGTCGAACAATCGCTCAAGCGTCGCGGCGCATTGTTTCAAACAGGGCCTTGCCGCAGCACCTATTTGAGCGTCACCGTATGCTGACAAGTCTTCCTTGATTAAATCGACTAGCCGTGCTTCTCGTTGTAAAGTCGCCAACAGCGTGACAGCATCGCTGCGCGAGGTTGGTTTCGAAACGGAGAACGGTGCTTCGCTCGTGCTTGTGGGGGCATTGATTTTTTCCGTTCCCACTGCTGCCGATTGATCTAAAGCGACTTGCAATCGTTGGGCAACTTCCTGGTTAAAAAGTGCGGCAAAGAAAGCCCGAAATGCTGTTCCCAAGGCCATGTTGATTCTCAAATGCGGCGGGGGAGGTGTCAGTTGATCCACGTTCACACGCACTAGCTTGGCGAACGTTGCTGGGGAGTCAACGGGTTCACCGTCTCAATACCGCCGAACGCGGACAACCAAGGCGATTCCAATGACAGCGAGAACGATATTGCCGATCCACACACCATACGGTGGTAGAGCCCCGTCCTTGGCTTGATCGAGCCCAAAGATGAACAACGGGTAATACAACAGCAATGTTGGTAGAAAGCACTTTCCAAAGGTTGTCCAGTAATCACTGGTTCGGGCGATCATGGCCAGTGGGGCGCCCACGAGCACAAAGAAAAAACAAGTGAAACCCTCGGCCCAACGTCGCCAAGGTTCTGTGTGCAATCGTGTTAAGCGACTCGTGCCATTGTGCAACGTGGCTTCAATGCTGGCTCCTGAAGGACCCGCGATTTCTTCATTGCGAGACGTCAAAATCGAGAATGCGGTGTGGGCGGCAAGCTGGCCGACGGTCGCATGCATGCGGCTATCTTGACGCACTCGTTCGCCGCGAATCACACTCAAAGGTAATTCGCCGGGGCTGACGCGGCTGACGTCGTTCTCGTCGAGTTTGCCGCCCAGAGGGATAGGAAAGACGGTCTCGCCGGGAACGATCCCCTGGAAACCGCTGCCACTTTCGACTTGGCTATCGACAACTCGCAACAGCAACGTCTGTGTCTTGGAGTCCAATGTAAGCTGTCCGTCGCGAGCGGATAGCTTCATCGGCTCACGATTGCCGCCATTGTGAACCGTCACCGTGGGATGAATGAGTCGTTTACCATCCACCTCGCGAACATGAATCGAAAAACCATGATCGGAGGTATACGAGTGTTGTGATCGCAAAACGCGATAAACGATGTCTTCGATTGATAGCAGTACAACGCGATTGACCCCAGGGCGGCCCCAAGAAACGCCGACGTCGGACAACCACACCGCCATGGGGCTGAGCACGGCAGCGAACATGATCGCTGGTTGCAATATTTTCAGCGGTGAGATCCCTGAAGCCTTCACCGTGGCGACTTCGCCATCGGCAGCCATGCGACCGTAAACGCAGCACACTGAAAACAAGGCGGTCGCAGGCACCGCATGCTGTAACGAAATCGGCAGCACGTAGGGTAGTAACTGAATCACCGCGACTGGGCCCAGACCTTGCCGCAGCAATTCGCGTCCTACGCCAATCAGTAGAATCATCAACGTCAAGGCAATGAGCGCGACAACGAAGATCTTGGAGATCTCCGCCAAAATATATCGCGTCAATCGACTGGGCATATAACTCTGCTGCTGTGAAACACCGCGAAACTCAGACGAACTGGGACCATCGTCACTGGATGCCTGTATCAAACGAGGGTACCGCGGCGGTAGACCGAATTCGTTAGCCGTTTTTTTGCGTCACCGACCGCTCGAATTCACCCGTACCAACTTCATCAGTCTTCCAGAAACGTTCCAGTCCTGTACGTAGAGATTGCCGTCCTTGTCCCAATACGAACCGTGCGTGCCGCTGAAGATACCTTCGATCCATTCGGATTGTGGAACCTTGAAGCTGCCACCCTTTGTCGGATCGGGATTGTGTCCGAGTACAGCCATGATGGTGTTGCTCTTGTCTAGAATCACTAAGCGACCTTTCAAATCGGGGACTGAGACATAATCGCCGTTGATTGAAACCGATGTAGGCATACCGAGTCCCGTGATGACTTCTTCAATAAACTTCCCATCCAAGTCGTAATGCAGAAGTCGGCCTTTGGGTTGATGGTTGCGATCACAGATCAGCAACCGATTCGGTTCATAGCGAGTGTCCAAGGTCATGCCGTGTGCCGTGTTGAATTGCTTCAAGTCGTTGCCGTGTTCGCCAAAGTGAGACAAGTACTTGCCGTGTTTGTCGAACCGAAAAATATGGTTGCTGGCGTATCCATCGGACAAGTAGATGTCGCCATTGTTGGCGACGGTAATCGCAGTGGGGTTAAACTTTTTCAGTTCCAGGCCGGACTCTGCGGGAAACGGTAGTCGCAATACGACTTCGCCTGATCGAGCATCGAACTTGATGCCTTCTGCGTTCTGGTTGCGAGCCCCGTAGATGAACTCACCACCCTCTTCGACGCGAATTTCCATGTCATGGATATTGGAATGATCCTTATCCAAGAATGAGTGCAGCACCACACCATCGGGTGAGAAAACGAATACGCCCTGTTGGGTGCTGGTGAAGATATTGCCGTTGCTGTCGATGACGACGGCACCGTGCGTCGGACCCAGCGGAGAATTCCCGTCCGGTCTCAGTCCCCAACCGGGAACAGTATCAAACGTCATCAGCCCGCATCCCATTCGAACTGGGGCCACTTTTTCTCGTGATGGATGTTCAGTGGCGGCCGCCGGTGCAGGCTGGTCCTGGGCCAACAGCCCCGATGCGTCGAGCCAGATTCCCGTAGTCGTCGCGAGACAACACCAAGCAACAAATGTTCGGCAAAAGCGATTAAAAGTCATCGAAGAAGGGTCCAGGTGAAGGAAGGCAAGGAGTTGGAGAGAGGCACCAATTTAACTCTCGAGCCATCTGAAAACCACTTCCTGCCGCCCCGATACTCCATCGCCGCTGGATATTTACTCCGAAAAAAGTGAGCTCCGGACTTCTTGGTCGATTGTTTTTCGCTGCGCCATTGCTTCGTTGAAGGTAACGGTGTCGAGCGAGTAAAGTGTCACGTCAGTCACCGCGTCCACGCTGGCATTTCGCGGTCGCCCGGTAATCAGTGCGGCCTCGCCAAAATGATCGCCTTTGACGAGATCAGCGACACGTTGATTATTGGGCGCTAGGACAACTTTCAGCTCACCTTGTTTGACCAAGTACAACCGATCACCCATTTCGCCCTCGTGAATGATTCTCGTACCGCTGGGGTAACATTCTTTGCGTGTACGCTCCGCAATTTTGGTCAGTGTGCTAATGGCAATTCCTTCAAACAAACTACAACGGACCAACATTTCGCTGATCGAGGCGACTTCATCCAGTTGCGAGTTGCGAGTGATACGACCGAAGTCCATTTTTACGATGCGGTCGGCGACGTCGAGAATGCGATTGTCGTGGGTGACAATAACAATCGCCACTCCCAGTTCGTGAGCGAGTTGCTGGAACAAGGTCACTACTTGGCGTCCGGATTCCTCGTCCAGTGCGGCGGTCGGTTCGTCAGCAAGCAGGATTTCCGGGTGATGCACAAGTCCTCGAGCAACAGCCACTCGCTGTTTTTGTCCACCAGACAATCGTTTCGGCTTGTAATGCATCCGCTCTCCTAAGCCAACGCTTTGAAGCATTTTTTCACACCGCGTGTTCATCTCCTGACGCGTCAACCCATCGTCTTGCAGCTCCAACGCCATTCGCACGTTTTGCAGTGCCGACAAGGAGGAAAACAAATTATGTGCTTGAAAAATGAAACCAAGACGTTTCCTCAGTGAAACAATATCGCGGTCACTGGCACTGTGCAGCGGTTGCCCCAGTACCCACATCTCGCCTTCTTGGACACGTCTCAGGGTTCCAATCAAGGTCAGCAAAGTCGTTTTTCCCGAGCCGCTCTGGCCGGTCATGATCACAATTTCACCTGGCTCGACACGCAGATTGTTATCAAACAGCACCTGTTTTCGACCGTCCCCACTACCGTAATGGTGCTGCAGATCTCGAATTTCTATCGCGGCTGGTTTGTCGTTGGCGAGATTGGTGGAGGTCTCGTTCATGCAATCAGGATTCAATTGGACACCCTACTTCCGCTAGACTGTCCAGCGGCGCGTGCAGCATACCAGCGCGTGCACGAAATTACCCCCGGCGTTCTACTGATGTTTTGGCACTCACGGACATTTTCGATTTTCGGCTTGATCAAGCGAATTGCTATCGTTTCGCCGTTTGTTCTTGGCGGCTGCGATAGTTTTCGGTCGCCAGAGAATCGCGAGGAGAGCCCACCTCATGTTCGAGCTATCATGTCGTTTGCGGCCAGTGGCGCACCGATTGTCGTCGCCCAGGGAAAGCTCGAGCCGGCTGGAGGTGTACGCCCCATTCTCGTACCTGCCGGAGATCGCGTCGCTAAGGTCAATGTGACAGAAGGCGACGTACTGACCGAAGGGCAAACGCTTGTGGTGCTGCAGAGTCTGGCAGCGCGTGAAACTGAATTGGCGGTTGCCCAGACACAGCTTTCCGAAGCGCGACGTAGTGCTGCCGCCGCCTCTGCGGTCGCCAAGGCCAATCTGGATGTGGCAACCACTGTGCTAGCCCGAGCGCAGCTAGAATTTAAGCAAGCACAAGACCGGATTTCGAGTGCTAAAGCTCCCGGTGGCGAGTTCGATTTGCTCAACCAGCAAGTTGAGCTCAGCGAAAATAAGCTGGACCAGATTCGCTCGGCGTTTAACGATCGTTCAGCTGGCCGCTTGGTGTCGCAATCCAGCCTAGATCAGCAGGAACTCGTCGTTAGTCGTGCTCGGTCAGCCGCAGAGTCTGCGCGGATCGATGCCGAACAATCGATCGAACGTGGACGTTTGTCTGTCGAGTCTGCGAGCCGCGAACTTGAGGCCGCTAAACTATCGGTGGCCTCGAGCATTGAGAGCACTAAGTTTGATTCATTGGAAAAACAAATCGAGCTACTGCGACTGCAGGTCGACGCAACGCGAGTGCAAAGTCCAATCGCTGGTTTGGTGCTGCGAGTGGATGCAACGCCCGGGCAAGCGACGACCGGCGTTCCGCTGCTTCACGTAGCGGATCTTACGGAAATGGTGTGCCGAGCGGAGATCGATGTTGCCGAGTTGCGAAACGTCGCCCTCGATGCCGCAGCAAGGATCACCAGCCCGGCTCTGGCTCAACCACTGGTCGGACACGTGCGCTCGATCAGCCGCATGATGGGCTCACCGCAATTGCCGAGTCCCTATCCCACGGCGCCGGTGGACTGGCGCAGCGCCGAGGTAATCATCCTGATTGACGAGGCGGACACCGCGGCGGCCGCTCGGCTGATAAACCTGCAAGTCGATGTCGCGATTGAAGTCACAAGCGAGGCAACTCTTGCACCATTGCCCGCCTCAAAAACGCTGAACCCATGACAGAAACGCGTTCTTACGGATGAGCAAGCTTAGGATAGGTCGCAAAGAAAGTATCCGTAACCCGTTGCCAGAAACTGGCCCGGCGTCTGCGCAGCGGAATAGTTACTCGAACCGTTTTTTTCGCTCACTGCTTGCTAATCGTCGCACGTCGCTTGCTGTTCACAACTTGAGGCACCAGCCAACGCGGACTGGCATTTCCATTTTGGGAATCGCGTTCGCCGTTTTGCTAATGTTCATGCAATTGGGTTTCCTTGGCAGTGTTGGTGACACCGCGACACTGGTTTACCAGCGAATGTCCGGCGACCTGGTTGTTCGTTCCCGTGAATACCTGAGCGTTTACGATCCACGGACCATCGATGAACGTGTCCTCAACCGACTTGTTTCACTTCCAGAGGTTACTGAGGTTCGGCCGTTGGATTTGTCTGTGGCATTGTGGCACAATCCGATCAACGGCCAGCAACTTGCGGTCGCAATCATGGGGCTGGATGTTGATCAACCGGCGCTGCGGATTGACGGTCTAGATCCACTCTTGCCGCTGCTTCGCCGTCGCGACCATTTGCTGGTGGATCGAACCAGTCGTAGCGATTTCGGTCCACAAGACGGCATTCGATTCGGCGATGAAGATATTGGTATCACCACAACCGTCAACTACCAAAGCGTTCGCATCGCTGGCACATTCGAGATGGGAACGGGATTAGCGGCCAATGGTGCCGTCCTCACTAGTCGCGATGGTTTTCGCCGACTTGCGGGACGCAGTCATGATGGCCAGGTATCGCTTGTCGTTGTACGACTTGCGGACTCCGTATCGGCTATCGATGGGCAACGAAGCATTGTCGAGCGACTTTCTCAAGACGGTGGATCGCTGATGTTCGCTGACGTGCTAACGCTTGATCAAGCGGCGATGCTTGAACGTCGCCATTGGTATCTGGAAACGCCTGTCGGAATTATCTTTTGGGTCGGCGTGGCGCTGGCGGTCGTCGTTGGCGGAGTCATCTGCTATATGGTTCTCGCCGCCGATGTGATTACGCATTTGCCCGAGTACGCGACGCTCAAGGCGCTTGGTTACAGCAACGGGTACTTGGGCCGAACGTTACTGCTTCAGGCCGTATTATTAGCGGCGATCGCGCTGCCTGTTGCTACCGGCGCTGCCTGGATCGTGTTCCATTTCACGAGCGCTGCGTCGGGCTTGCCGATTCGGCTCACGTGGCAGTGGATCGGACTGGTCACGATTTTGACGCTGGTCATGTGTGGTGCAGCGGGAACCCTGACGTTACGAAAATTAGCCAAAGCTGAACCGGCGAGTTTATTTTGATGTTCTCGAGAACCGTGCTCAGACGAACCCCGCTTGCCTGGCAAATGCTTGTTGCTGATTGGCGTCGGCTGGCGTTAGCATCAGCAGGAGTCGCATTTGCCGCCGTATTGATGTTCACCGAAAATGGTTTTCGCAATGCGTTGTTGGATAGTCCGGTGCAGTGGTTGGAGTTGTTCGATACGGATCTGGTCGCCATTAGTTGCACGCGAAGTTCATTGCAGAACGAACAACAGTTTCCCCGTGATTTACTGCGTCGAGCATCAGGCGACCCGGCGGTGTTGATCACCACACCCATCTTCATCGAGCGCAGTCTCGCTCAAGTCCGTGTCGAAAGCCAAGCGAGACGACCAATTCGAGTGATCGGTATTGCCGACGAACCTCGTTGGTTGACCACGCGCGAGCTGCGAGAAACCGCTGACAAGCTTCGCCAGCCTCAAACAGCGGCCCTGGATAATCAAACACGAAGTCCTTATGGATTCGCGGTCAAGGAACTGGAAAAGCTTCGCCGCCAATCAATCGAGTTGGCAGGGAGAAAACTGCAAATTGTCGCGACCGTCCCCATCGGTGCAGATTTCGCGAATGAAGGTACCTTGTTGATGAGCGATGAAAATTTTGCGGACTACTTTCCTTTTCGCAATCAGGGGCAACCGCTAGAGATCGTCGACTTGGGTTTAATACAAATTCGAAAAGGGACCAATTCCGAGGAAGTGGCCAGCAGGCTGACAGTACTTGGTCCAGGCGTTTGGGATGTATTGACGCTAGAGCAAATCATTCATCAGGAGACCAATTTCTGGAGTCGGCAAACGCCTGTGGGTATCATTTTTACCGTCGGGGCGATGATGGGTTTCGCAGTGGGCGTCATCATCTGCTATCAAATTTTGTTTACCAGCATCAATGATTCGATGAGCGAATTCGCAACTCTCAAAGCGATGGGATATCCAAATCGATACTTTGTCAAACTCGTTATT
Source organism: Pirellulaceae bacterium (assembly GCA_041751935.1). Classification (GTDB taxonomy): domain Bacteria; phylum Planctomycetota; class Planctomycetia; order Pirellulales; family Pirellulaceae; genus JBBSJZ01. The sequence goes on from JBGSIA010000009.1 coordinate 14,710, forward strand.
GAGCAATCGGTATACTTATCGATATTCGGTTTTGTGGTCGCACTTTTGGTTTGCCTGGGACTGTTCCAACTTCTCCAATCCGTTGCAGGTCTACCGATGCTGATCACGGTGCCTCGTGCCTTGCTTGTGCTGGGGTTAACGGTGGCGATGTGTTTGATCAGCGGACTGCTGGCACTTAGAAAATTGCTGCACGCTGATCCTGCGAATTTGTTTTAGCCACAGCACTCATATCGCCACAACACTCCAAGTTAGGCCGAAGACGTTGTCCGCAGACTTGACTCGATTAGCCTGGACTATTCTCGTAGTCCAGCTAAGTCACAAGCGGAGACGGTGTGGTGCAAATGTTTTTCCTAGCCAGACGCAGTGTGCACACGGAATATTGGTGTGAATGGTGACTCAAGTTCCACACAGTAAGCATATACTTGTTCAGATCAGGGAAAATCGTGAATTTTCGTTTGCTAAAATGTGAGGTGTTGGCGCAACTGCGAGTTACTTGAGGGTTCGCATCGAATTACCGGGCATTTGGCGATCAAATCTTGTGTTGCCAAGCCTGCTGTCGCTGATGCACTCGCTTGACGAAACGATGGGGCGTAATCACTATTTGAAGTCAAATCCTCAGAGACAGACACTACAAATTTAAATGGTTTCCAACTCGTATTTTGTGTGTGGAGTGCTCGTACTCGAGTTAAAATGCTACGGCGCGTACGAGTACCACCGACCATCGAATATGACTCTCTCAACTGCCGACTTGGCTGAATTGTAGGTCTAGTCGAGTCACTATTGCAATAGCGCCAGCTTGATATCACCCCATGACACAAGTACCAACCGCCGAATCCCAAAATTCCGAGAGCTTGACTTCGTCCATCGATACGGTTGACCGAATTGAGCCGCAAGAATTCCATCAAAAGTATATTCGTGGCAACAAGCCACTACTGATCACCCAAATGATGGGGGGCTGGCCAGCAATGCAGAAATGGAGTTTTGAGTTCTTTCGTGATTTGGGGTCACGGCAATTGGTTTTGCTTGAGGAAGGAAATGTTATGCAGGGGCAGACTGGTTTTCGAAAGCAAACCTTTGCCGATTTCATTTCACAGTTGATGACTGATGAATGTGATTCAGGACGAAAAGCCTATTTGTCTGTTTTCCGTATCTTCGATGCGTTTCCTGAATTGCAAAGCGACGTCGACTTTTCGATGCTCAACCAGTTCAAAGTAAAATTTTCATCTTCGGGATGGATTGGGCCTGCCGGAACAGTAACTGGCTATCACATCGATTGGGGCGACAATATTCTAGCGCAAATTGAAGGCCGCAAATGCATCCACTTGGCATCGCCACGCGATTCACCAAACATGTATCCTGGCAAGAAATTCGACCAAGGTACCACAATAAGCGAAGTGGACATGGATGCTTACGATCGCACTCTCTTTCCTCTATTCGAAAAAGTCCATCACAAAAGGCTAGTCTTGCATCCAGGACAAATGATATTCATACCAAGGGGCTGGTGGCATCACGTGCGATCGCTAGATCGTTCGATCAGTGTCAGCAATCTGACCTTTGATCTACCGGGGCTTTTTCGCGACGCACTGCCACACCGCATCAAGCAAATTCTTCATGACGTCGGATTGTGGAAGTGCGAGTGCACCTGTCATGTGATGCGTGACGGGAGGCGAGTGAGGAAATGAGCAATTCGATGCCGCCTGGATGGAGTTTGCTGACACCTGATGAGGACCCTGTCAGTTGGGATGAATATGTCATGCGGCATCCGAAAGGTTCCGTATTTCATACGTCGTGGATGGCCCTAGCTTATTCTAAAACACCTCATTGCAAGCCGTTTTCGCAAGCGATTTGCAATGCAAATGGTGAAATCATTGCGATGCTTAGCGCAGTGCGAGTATCGATCTTTCCCGGAATAGCCAGTCGCTACACGTCGCGGTCAATTCAGTATGGGGAGCCTTTGTGTGAGCCGACGCCAGAAGGTAGGCGGGCATTGTTGCAATTGATTGACGAGCACGATCGGGCGATGTGCCACCGAGCGCTTTTTTCCGAAGTTCGCCCACTCAATACGCCTGGTTGCGAGTCTGCTCAACTTAAAAGCTCCGGATATGAATTCAATGAGTATCTTAACTATGTCCTTGACGTGTCGCGTGACAGTGAGTGCCTTTGGCGTGCCTTGAGTAAATCCACGCGGCAAAAGATCCAGCGATCGTTTAAGCGAGGCGTCGAAGTCACGCACGGCTCGACTCATGCTGACGTCGATCGAATGTATTCGCTGGTTAAAGAGAGTTATCAACGATCGAAAGTGGCGTTGGTTGATGTTCGGCTATTTCACGCAGCGCTGGATGAATTCCCCGATGACGTGGTCCAGATTCGGTTGGCAACTTACCAGGGCAAAGACGTAGCGGCGGGAATTGGACTGATGTCCTGCGGACGTTTTTATGCGTGGTATGGAGGCTCGCTTCGAATTCCAGAAGTGGCGCCATTTGATTGTTTGACATGGGAAGAAATCCGCTTTAGCTGCGATCGCGGCTTGCGCTACTACGACTTTGGCGGTGCAGGCTGGCCAGGGGAAGAGTATGGGCCACGAGATTTCAAGGCTAAATTTAAAGGTGATCTCGTGTGTTATGGACGCTATAAACGAGTTTACGCTTCCTTGCGATTGAAGGCAGCAGAGGAAGGCTACCGCATGATTCGTTCGCTCTTATTTGGGCGGCTTCAAAGGTAAGTCAACACTAGAGAGAATGTCAGTACCTGCTGATGGCCAGCTTAGGAGCGGTTCTGTCTGCTCGTTTGTCGGAGTTCCCAGTTGGCGGCGATACCTGGACTTAGGTTGGAATGTAGCCTAAACGCTGTCGGACACGAATGGCGTTGCTCATGGCATGATCGAATTCCGACGGATGATTTGGCGTACCAAGCTGCATTCAAGAACGAGATCCTGTGAATTAGTTTTCGGACGCTGATGCTGGCGGCTCAAAATTGAACTCTTGCCATTTTACGGCTTTGTCCATGGGTTCAATCCGCATGACCAACAGGCCATTTTGGTACAACCGCACGGTGCCGGTTGATTGGCTGACGACGATGGCAATGGCTTTGGTTTTGCGAGTGATCGCGGCGGCGGCCCAGTGCCGCGCACCAAGCCCCTTGGTCATCGTCAGATCTTCGTGGGATACTTCCAACATCTGACGACTGCGCTCGATGATTCCATCGCTGGTAATCACAAAAGCACCATCGAGCTGCGCGATCTCTTTAACGTCTTCTTGAACTCGCGGGTCGAGCAGCGAGCGAAACTTACGAGAGTATCCGCGAAACGGGTCGGCCCCACTGTCGTTGGAATGTTCGAGCACCTTGCGATGGTCGCCAACTACAAAAAGTGCTCCTACCGGCTTTCCCTCGCGTCCTTCACGGCCAATCTGGACAGCCAAATCCACCACCGTCTTCACCGTTTTTAGCGGTACGCTGCTTTCCAGCATTTGCAGATCACGACTGGTCAATCGTCGCATCCGCTCGTCGAGTTGTAAATGCGAAATCGAATCCAGTCGGCCCTGTTGAAAGCCACAATAAACTGCGATCACTTCCCCGTTGGTACGGATCAGTTCGTCCGCAGCCGCTTCCAGGAGCGCGTGTTGCAGTCGTTCCAGCAGCGGCGCTTTCTCCTTATTCAACGCCAGAGTTTTGAGGTTCGCTTCGGACGCTCCTTCCAAATCTGCCGGTGAATCGACTGCCACGATAATCGGCTTGTCGGTCGGTAGAGTTAGCTCGGATATTCGTTTCCAGTCCGTACTGCCGTCGAGCAAAATCAACAGAGCATCGGCCCCTCGAGACCGCATCAGTTCGAGGGCCGCTTGGACCATGGCGGTGTTGTGTTTGGTGAGCCGTTGTGTCGCCATCGAGTGGGTGCGGCACTTTCAAGAAGAGCAAGAAGGATGAATGGTTGCGATTATAGCTCATGGACCAATCTGCCGACAGTACGGCAAGCAAACAATGATCGCGACTTAACGTCACTCCGGTGCATCCGTCGGTGCATCTTCTGGCGCCGACTCAGGTGTCGTCGGCGACTCAGCATTCTCCGCGTCATCCGGAGCGACTGAATCCTGGGACGCTGGGGCTATCTCTGTTGGGTCGTCCAGTGGGGCGAGTTGCACCTGCAGTATTATTTCTTCGCCATCGCGATTAATTTTCATACTTTGTGTTGAACCAATGGGCTGGCGTTCAACGATTTCTTGCAAGCTTTCTCGTTCGCGAACCCGCTCACCGGCAAACTCCATGATCACATCCATCGGTTGAATACCAGCCTGGGCGGCGGCCGAGTCCGCGACAACTTGATAGACCAAAACCCCCAAGCCTGTTGGACGATTGAATTTTTCTGCCAGTTTGGGCGTCAATTCGGCAATCCGTAGCCCGAGTGCAGCACGGCGGACTTTGTTGTATTCATCCAACTCCTTGGCCGTCCATTTGACATGATTGATCGGAATGGCAAATCCAATTCCCTGATAACTGCCATCACGCGTCGCGATTGCTGTATTGATCGCGATCACGTGCCCATCTAAGTCGATCAACGGTCCACCGGAATTGCCAGGGTTGATCGCTGCGTCAGTTTGCAACAAGCGGCCACGTCGAATCCTAGGTATCGTTCGGTTTTGGGCGCTAATGATTCCAGCACTCACGGTGGCTTCAAGCTTGAACGGGCTGCCGATTGCTAATACCCAGTCGCCAATCTCGAGAATATCCGAGTCTCCTAATTCCGCGGCGACAAACGGTTCGTCTCGCTGAATCCTCAACGTTGCCACATCACTATCAGGGTCACTATGAACCGACGTGGCTTCGATTTCCGTTTCGTCCGCGAGTTGGACGACTACCCGCTGAGCGCCAGCAACCACGTGATGATTCGTAATCACCAGGCCATCCTTGGAAATGATGACGCCACTACCAAGCCCAGTTAACGGCAAAGTCGTCCCGCCAGCATCAGACTGGGAAGGGGGAGTCGGGCCGGGACGATGTTCGTCAGCATTGTTTTCTGAGTTCACGTTCACCGATTGGCCGTAGGTAAATACAGTTACGACGCTGGGCGTCGCTTTTTTTGCGGCCAAACGGAACGCTAGGGAAAGAGCACGGGGGCCTGCTTGAAGATCGACCGGTGTGTCCTGGGCAACGACTCTCTGGGATGATGACAAATCAAACAGCAACACGACCGCCGCAACGACGATGTGACAGAAACTCACTGTTGTCCTGTGGTCAGGAAAACTCCCTTGGCCCGTTCTTGAAGAATCCACACCGACACTCGGTCTGTGTTGATTCTTCCGGATTGTTTTTGGCTCGTGCGGCAGTGTCGAGTGAGAATGAATTGCGTTAAGAATCATGGTTGTGCTTACAAACTTATAAATCGAACAGGGGGCGGACCCTTTGTCGCCGGAGAGGGTCAGCCCCCTGTTCAGATTGGCTCGAAGAATCGTTCTCGCGTGGTCAGAAAACGTCTAAATAATCAATTTTACCTATCATACCCCAAAAGCTGCACGATGTTGACTGCCTCACTCATCGCTAAGAAACGTAACGGAAGGGAATTGAGCGATGAGGAAATTCGATTCTTAATCGACGGTTTTTGCGACGGTTCCGTTGCGGATTACCAAATGACAGCGCTAGCAATGGCGATTTGCCTGCGGGGGATGACCCGTGCAGAAACGGCTTCCTTGACGACAGCAATGTGGAAGTCAGGAATTTCCGCACCTCGTCGTGGGAACAAACCCCGCGTAGACAAGCACAGTACCGGCGGCTTGGGCGATAAAGTATCGCTTGTACTAGCACCACTTCTGGCGTCCTGCGGAGTCAACGTGCCGATGATCAGCGGGCGTGGACTGGGAATTACCGGTGGTACACTCGACAAGTTGGAGTCGATCCCAGGTTTTCGCACCAATTGGACGCTCGACGATGCAGAACGGCTTTTACAGCAAACCGGCGTTTACATAATCAGCGCAGGACCGGAAATTGCCCCCGCAGATCGACGACTGTACGCTTTGCGAGATGTCACGGGGACCGTGGAGTCGATTCCGCTGATCACAGCCAGCATCCTCAGTAAGAAACTATCGGCCAGCTTGGATGCTCTCGTGATGGACGTGAAGGTCGGTTCAGGAGCGTTCATGAAAACGACCGAGGATGCTATCGCTTTGGCTCGATCATTAGTCGATATCGGCACAGCCGCCGGGTTGCCGACTCGTGCGATCCTATCGGACATGGACCAGCCGCTTGGGCACGCCCTGGGCAACGCAATCGAAGTCAATGAAGCGTTGGATGTCCTTCGCGGCGAAGGGCCTCCCGCCGTTCGTGAACTGACGATGAAACTTGCTGCCGAAGCACTAACCGCCGTCGGCGTCACAACATCACTCGGCTCCGCGAATCAGTTGTTAGAAAAGAATCTTGATGGTGGTGCTGCATTCGAAGTCTTCCAGCACATGGTCCGTTCCCAAGGCGGGTCCCTCGATCGTCCTCTCGCGATCGCCCAAGACCACGTCGTACTCGCCGATCGGCCTGGATACGTAGCCGGAATCGACTGTCGGCTACTTGGCGAAACGGTCGTGCGTCTGGGCGGAGGTCGCCGCAACGCCGACGACTCCATTGACCCCACGGTGGGGATTAGCATTCAGGTCTCGGTGGGGGAACTGGCTGATGTTGGTCAGATCTTAATGCGGGTTTACGCTCCCGCTACCCGCGTTAGCGAGTATCTTGTTACACTAAGAGATGCAATAAGGTGGTCAGAGACCGCCGTGCCAAGTCGCCAATTAGTACTCAGTAAATTGTAAGATCTAGCTTTTCTCTTATTTAGCACCCACTGATGCCAACCACTCTTCGGCGAAAAGTTGACGCTTTTCAATTTCCGGATTCCGACCCTCACCGCACGGCGATCGATTCGACTATGCCCGAAATAAAGCCTGACGATATTAACCGACTTGTCCATGCTGCGATCGACGCTCGCGATCAGGCGTACGCACCTCACAGCCACTTTTATGTTGGCTCGGCATTATTGATGGGCGATGGCCAGATCGTCACGGGATGCAATGTTGAAAACGCAAGTTTTTCACTAACACTTTGTGCCGAACGTGTCGCCTCCAGTACTGCGGTTGCGCGGGGCTACCGACATTGGTTGGCAGTTGCGATCGCTAGTGTGGGAGGAGTGACGCCCTGCGGTGCTTGTCGTCAATTCTTGGCGGAGTTCGGAACCGACCTGCTTGTTATTTGCGTTGACGTGCTCGATGGCAGCCGAAAAGTCAAACGCCTATCTCAGTTATTGCCTGATGCGTTTGACGGCTCAAGCCTGCCGCATCACGCCTAAGCTTGAATTGTGAATCTGTATAGAGACCCAGTAATCTTTACAGCGGCGCCGGCAAGTCGCGTCGCGTAAATACGATGGACGCGACGACGTAGGCTGTTGCTCCCAGACCGATCAATATCAGCGGATAGATCAATGGCGGAAACGTGGTACCAGCAATTGGTGACGTGATATTCCAAGGAGACCAAAGGGATTCGTTGATGGCCAGCGTCACCATCTTTTGAGGTTTGTAGCAACACAAAAATGTACAGGACAACAACCACGCCAGGCTTGCCGTTGCTTTACCCAACCCAAACATCACGACTTGGCTGATGTAGAACGCTACGATCAATCCCACACTTCGCCAGCGATACCGATCAAAGCTGCTCGCTAGGGTGGAAATGCCCAACAGAAAGAACCCGAACGAAAACAAATGAAAGGTGGGCGCCGCCATCAACAATCCGTCAACTCGTTGAGCGAGGGGGACGGTTTCTTTCGCTGTTTCGGCGTTTGACAGCGGAATATCGATATTCAACCAGGGGATTGTCACGCTGGGCGACGGCAGTGTTTCCTCGACGCTTGTTGTTTGGATTCCGACGTAAATTCCGATCCACGTTAACAAACATAGCAGTGCTAAACCGGACACCGAAACCGTCGCGTGTGAGAACAGCAATTGCCGCCGAGTGAGAGGCTGAGACAACAGCATCTCCATTGTGCCTCGTCCCAGTTCGCCACTGACACAATCGCTGCCGCGGGCGATGCACCAGATCACGATACACAGAATCACGATCGGTTCGTCAAATGTCATACCGACTCGTCCTGGGTACGTGAACAGCGAATCGAACTCGACCGGCGCGAATTTTTCAAACGCCCGAAACTGCTCTACGATCGTTCGGAACTGACCCATATCCAGCAGGCTCGTGACCCATACGCGAACCCAGGCAAAGGAAAATAAGGCTAAGCCACACGAGACAAACAGTAGCGAGGATTGGCCGATGTACGATCGCAATAGGACTCGATGAATCATCCGGCATGCTCCTTCATGGGTAAGGTGATCCGAGGCTGTCCCACTTGGCCCAGATCGTGAATCTCCTCGTAGACGCTTCGTAGTCCCATGGGCTCGATCCGAACCCGCTGCAGTTGCAGCGAGTCCAACCAAGTGAAAAGGGACGCTAAATCGCCGGTTGTATCGATTCGCAAAGTTTGTTTGCCGCAGCTTTCGCCGAAAACAGAAACCGTGACGCTATCGCGTAGCTCTTCGGGGACGTCGGGCGATTCATCCGACCTTACTGCCGTGATGCGATGTCGCTGAGACAATTGATCCAGTGATAGTTGGTGAACGAGTCGACCCTGCCGCAAAAAGGCAACGCGGTCGCACGTCTGTTCGATCTCACTGAGCACATGCGAGGAGAACACCACCGTGCGACCCTCGCGGCGGGCTTGCATCGCCAAATCAAGTACTGCCGAACGTACAGTTGGGTCCAGATTTGCCGTTGGTTCATCCAGAATCAATAGCGGAGTCCGCGGCCCAAGGACGACCGCCAGTGCTAGTTTCTGGCGCATTCCCGTGGACATGAATGCAACGTGACGTCTAACGTCAAGCTCCAAACGCTCAGCCACTGCGAGACTGCGATCCAAATCACCGTCGGGGTGCATGTCGGCGAAAAAGCGTAAAACCGTTCGGCCTCGCATGTGCGTTGGCAACTGAGCATCGCCCGGTAAATACGAAATGCGTCGACGTACTTCCAAGCCATCGCGAGTTGGGTCAAACCCATCGACGACTGCCGACCCGCTACTGGGACTGAGGAACCCCAGCAACAGTCGGAGCAAAGTCGTTTTTCCGGCTCCGTTGGGACCAAGCAAACCAAATATCTCGCCGCGACGAACACCCAACGTACAGTCCGTAAGCGCCGCGAAAGATCCAAAGCGTTTCGTCAACGCGTTGCACGCCACGATGTCGTCCACCAAGAATTTCACTCCGCTATCAAGTTTCGTTTTGGTTTGAGCGTTTTGTGCCCAGCGACACGAGCGGTTGTGTACTGGCCGCTTCACGATTCCGTGGGCAATGTCCACAGCTGCTCATGTGCCCAGCACCATCGCGGGAACCACTTTTAACAATGCGAACGACTCGGCGGACTAACCACACCGCAGACGACGCGACAATCGTCCAAGCGATGATCGTTTGCCAATCCATCATCGTTCCTCAAAGTGCTTGGTAGTCAAAAAGAACTCTGCATTATAACAGCTTTCGCAGACATTCCCGTCGTGGTCACCCCGCGAGCGTTTTTCCGACAATGATTGCATTGTTGGTGGTTGCAAAGTGCCACGCAGGATAGTCACCGTCAAATCAGACGCGAGGCAACCTGGTAGGTGACCAAGGCACCAACATACGCCAAGATCGTCATGTAAGAGAAGCTTACAATCGGCCACATCCAGGAATTGGTTTCGCGTTTGATCACTAGCAACGTGCTAACACACTGTGCACAAAGTGCGAAAAAGACCATGATCGACAATGCTACCGCCGTGTTGTAGACCGGTCTGCCGTCGGGCCACTTGGCATCGCGCATCGCACCCACAAGCCCCTCGTCGGACTCGTCGATATCGCCGCCCAGAGCATAAATTGTTCCCATGGTGGCAATGATCACTTCTCTCGCAGGAAAACTGGCGACGGCACCAACGCCAATTTTCCAGTCCCATCCCAGCGGCCGCACTACTGGCTCGATTTTCTTACCGACCCATCCCAGCGCACTGGACTCCAGCAACCGAGCGCTCTCAGATTGATAAGCGATTCGCAAATCATCTGCCACAGTGGAGTCCTCGTCCAAGGACTCAATCTGGCTCTGAAAAGCGAATTGGCGGGAATGGTCACCCGGCCAAAATCCAGCAAACCAGATCATGATCGACGCGGCAAAGATCAAGGTGCCAGCGCGAATAACAAATGCTTCGCTCGCTTCCCATACCCGCTGAAAGACGACCCGCAGCGAGGGAATTTTGTATTCGGGAAGCTCCAAGACAAAGGGAGCGACTTCGCCTCGCAGCATGGTTTTCTTGAAGATCCAGGCAACGGGAATCGCTGCCAAGACTCCGACGCTATACATCCCCATCAGTACCAATCCCGGCAGTGATAACCATCCGCCCAGTAACTGCGTTGACGGAAAGAATGCAGCGATCAACAACAAATAGACGGGCAATCGAGCGCTACAGCTCATCAGCGGCGCGACCATGATGGTCGCAATGCGATCGCGACGATTCTCGATCACGCGTGCAGCCATGACGCCAGGAACGGCACAGGCAAATGAACTCATCAGCGGTAAAAACGATTTACCGCTTAACCCAAACACGATCATCACTCGATCAACCAGAAACGCAGCTCGCGCCATGTAGCCGCAATCTTCCAGTAGCGCCAAGAATAAAAATAGCAACGCGATCTGAGGCAGGAAAATCAGCACACCACCAACTCCGGCAATCACCCCGTCCGTAATGAGGCTGCGCAACATCCCCGGCGGCATCACAGCGGTCACCCAATCTGCAATTGAACTGGTAGCCCAATCGATCGCGTCCATTGGGACACTTGCCCAGGAGTAAATGCACTGGAAAATGACAAACATCAGCCCCACAAAACAGACTAGCCCAGCGATGCGATGCGTCAGCAGAGCATCGAGCCGATCAGTCATCGAACGGCGGCCATTTGATTCGGCGGCTAGAACGCCAGCCAGCTTGCGCCTTGCCCAGGCGTAGCGGGCGGAGCATTCCATGTCGACGCTGTCGCCGAACTGTTGCTGCAAACGTTCGCGAGCGGCGCTGATCGAAGGTAGCACGGCGGCTCCCAACTGACGAATCGCTCGTCGCTCCGCCTCGCCGCCACGATCCAACAGCATCCGTTCGATCAAGTAAGAATCCGGCAGTTCGGTCGAGGGACTCGCCGGATCACTGGCCAGTGTGATGGGGTTGCAAGCCTTAGCAACTAATTCGCTTTGCAGCCATTGGCAAACTTCGTAGAAAACGTCCGGCAGCGGTCGGTCCATCATCTGTGGACCACTTGGCTGGCCCTCGGCGACAAGCACCTGGGCGATTGTTTCTTGCAACTGATCGATTCCGGCTCGCTTGGACGCACTGGTCGCAACGATAGGGATGCCAAGGTTCTCCGACAATTTTGCAACATCAATCGATATGCCATTGGCCGCCGCGGCATCGACCATGTTCAACGCTAAAATCGTCGGCTTACTAAGTTCGAGAACTTGACTGAGTAAAAACAGGTTTCGCTGTAGGATCGTTGCATTGACGACACAGACGATCGCATCAACGGGCCGCTCGCGATCCACCTCGCCAGTAAGCACTTCGACCGCAACGAGTTCGTCCGGTGAACGCGGTGCAAGAGAATAGGTTCCCGGAAGATCAACGAGTTCGATGCTCAATCCGCCACAGCGACAGCGTCCAATCTTTTTCTCGATCGTGACTCCAGGGTAATTGCCCGTGCGCACATTCATCCCGGCCAGAGCATTGAATAGAGTGCTCTTGCCAGTATTCGGGTTCCCAACCAGCGCAACGCGAAACGTCTTTTTAGAATTTGCGGGTGAGACTTGAAGTGGGACGGCCTGAGCCATAGCGTGTGCCGCAGGTTTTCGATCAGTCGATCGGTTGGATACAAACTCGGCGCGCTTCACCCGAACGCACTGCGATTCGAGTCCCTTGAATCGAACACTTCAGCGGGTCACCTAACGGCGCTTTTCTTAAAAACTCAATTGGCTGGCCGGGGACAAACCCCATTTCACGAAGTCGCGACGCAATCGCATCGAACCCGTCAATGCGAACAATCTCCGCCCGTTGGCCCGGTAGCAGTTGGTCGAGTGTGATCACAAATACGCCTTTTGTCCTTAATGAGAATCAATCTCAGCAAGCTAGTTTCGGCGTTGACTCAAGAAAAGTCAATAGATACGGATACGAAAATTTGTCGCCAGACACTGATTTATCCATGTGGCGAGTGACTGATGATCAGGCCTTTCCGTCTGGGGCCCATCCTCGTAGCTCACATGCTTGTAATTCACCTCCTTAGCTAGGCAATTGCAAGAGTGACGCCAGAAACCCCGCATCAGCAAGCAATTCATCCACTCCTGGCGTTTCCTCATTGATTGCACCCTCGACCGGCAGCGGCACGGTAGCCTGACTTATCGCCAGTCCATTTGCCGAATTCGCCGGCAAATCATTGGTGGTCGATGCACGGGGAACTCGTGTGTTCAGCCCAGTTAAGGCGTCGCTCGTTAGTTCACTCTCTAGATCCAATTGCGTCTTCGCAGCAGGCGATTCCACAATCGAGCCCAGGGTCGAATCGAGTTCACCCGCGGCGCTTAGCTGGGCTGCGAAGGACTCATTGAACAAGTCGTTGATTACCAACAGAGCGTCAAACGCCGTGACAAGGTTGTCTCCGCTACGATCCAGGTACAGCCCCGGCCACGGTACGGCTCTACGAGGATCAACGAGTTGACCAGAAGCAGCATCGGAAAATCGTCGCTGATTCAATTCGAATACGATCTCCAAGGCATCACCGGCAGTGACGTCACCACTGTTGTTGACATCGCCAGCACGGAGAAAGTTCTTCCAACTTGTCCATTCTTCGTCGGAGTGATCAATTTGATCAATTCCGCTGATTGCGCTTGACGATTCTTCTCGTTCGAGTGACTCGTCAGTTCCCACGGTCGTCGTTGCGTTACTCCCCGTCGGGTTTGCGAGAGGCGATTCGTCGTCAAGCGGGTACGAGAAGTCCGTGGCCTGCACCATCCCAGGCACAGTTGGAACTGCACTCATCAACGGTTGCCCGCCTGGCGAGCTGATTGGCGCGAAGAGAATATACGCGACTTGCTCATTAGCGTGACTGCGTTCGAAGTCCTGGGCTTGGTCTTCATCGATCGCCAAGTAAAGTCGGTTTGAAAGCGGTTGCGTTCCGAATAGCACCGCCCAACCACCGTCACTGCCCTTCATGCCACTGATACTGGCGACCACCGACGTGGGATTGGTCAGCGTCAGTGGATAACTATCACCACTGTTGAACACGCCATCGATCGAATTGCCGCCCAAGGCCGCACTGTAGCTGAATCCGTCAACGGAGCCACTGCCTTGCTCGATGACGATCAGTCCCAGCGTTTCGGAAGCGCGAGCGATGACCGGGTCCGAGCCGACATGTTTTCCAACCCATACATTGTTGCTGCTCACCGCATCGAAACTCGATGTTCCTCGCGACCAGAACGTCGACCATTTGGGATCGTTATACGTCATGACTTGGCCGACAACGACAGGATTGGTGTAGCTGTTGGCAAGTGAACCGCTCAGGTTCTGTCCCACGTACCCGGTCTTGGAGTCCGTGATGGTGGAAAGCGTTTTGATCGCTTCCAACTTCACACCGCCAGCGGCATCGGTGTAAACTCCGGCTTCTACCACGGTGTAGTGAACCGGCAGTGTCAGGATTGCGGACCCACCGAGCGTGCCCGCATGTTGCAGCATGATCTCAAACGTGTTGCCGCTTGCCGCATTGCGAATTCGCGTCGTCACCGCGGCGTTGCTCGATGTCGTCGCCAGCGTCGCCACGACCACCATGTCGTTGTACGACTGGGGCAAGGTCACCATCGTCCACGTGCCGGTGCTGACGTTGACCACGCCGGTTTGCAATTTGGGACTCACCACACTGGATGCAGCAACCGTGATCGAAAGCGGTGCCGTTGTGAACTTGCCGGCGGCATCCTGAGCGCGAACCACGAGTGAATTTGTCCCGGCGGTGGTCGGCGTACCGCTGATCAGACCCGAGTTGACATTCAAGCTCAAGCCTGCAGGCAGAGTGCCGCTGACCAAAGAATACGTCACTGGCGCGTTGATCGACTTGGCTGTAACGCTTTGACTGTATCCTTGCCCGACCGCTGCGCCAGCAAGTGCCGTGGTCGTGATCACGGGACCAACGTTCGTTCCCAGCGGCAACAGTTCCCATCGCTTGATGAAGTATTCCGCAAACTCCACCTCCACGCCGACTTTACCTGAAGTTGGCGTGACATTGGTCGCCGCGTTCACCAATTGTCCGTTGACATAGACTTGATACGTATTGCCGTTGGCGATGACGACCATTTGGTTCCAGTCACCGTCGGGACTTTCGTAATCGATATCGCTGCGGAACCCTTGAACGTCTTGCCAGTCCGGATCCCATGAGGAGGCATGCACGGACGCCACATCGGTGTTGAAGATTCGATTGGTTCCCGTCGGCTTGTAGCGAAAGCCGCCACGACAATTCCAGTTATTGAACGTGCAAGTAAGTTTTTCCTGCTTGGATGTAATCGACAGCGGGGCGGCACCTTTTAGCAAAATGATGTCACCCATGCCGCCTTCCATGATTTGCGACTGGATTGCCGGCAGCAGTGAACCATTCCACGACCCCGCTGCACCACTGGCATGGAACAGCAGTCCGGCGTCCTTGGCTTTGCTAATACGAGGCGCGAAGGTCTCGTCACCCCACTTGAAGTCCATCACCATCACATAGTTTTGATATGAATTGGCTGTCATCAGTGTGCCCATCCCATTTCCGGAGACTCGCAGCAATCCACCTTGGACCGAAAACACTTGGTTGGGATCGCCGGCACCGACACCTTGGATGTATGGATCCAATCCGGCCAGCGAAGTTCCGTTGAACAGCGCGATGGGACTTGTGGGCGTAATTGGTGTGCCGGAGACAGCCGTACCATTGATGGTGATCGTTACCGCTGCTGTTGCGGTGCCACCGTTACCGTCGCTGACGACATAACTGAACGTGTCGGTCGCCGTTTGACCGACAAGCAGTGTATTGAACTGGCCGTTGGGGTTGTAATTGAACGTGCCGTTATTGTTACTCGTCACTTGCCCCAAGGTGCCGGTGGTATCAATGCTCTGGACCGACAATATATCGCCACTGTCCGGGTCACTATCGTTGCTGAGCACGTTGCCGGTGGTGAACGACGCGTTCGCCGCCGTGGTGAACGCGGCGCCGCCATCGTTCACAGCCACAGGAGACTGATTGACGTGGAAGTACTTGTTTTGCAGGTAGCTTTCGACCTGTTGACGTTCTTGAGGCGACAGCGCACGATCGTACACGAGAATCTCGGCGACACTCATGTCCAACTGCGGAGCGCCGTCGATCTCGGCACCCACCATGATTATCGACCCCGTCCCCACAAGCGTATTGTAGGACCGAGTGCGCGCGTCAATCAACGCACCATTTTTATAGTGAGTCAATTGATTCGCATTTAGTACCGTTCCTTGGATCAACCAACCCTGACCCACACCGGCGACACCGCTATTAGCGTCATTGGTCGTTCCCCAACCTTGCACGGCCAAATTGCCATTCGGGGCGACGACGGTGCCGAACGTTCGGTTGGTTGCCGCCGAGCCGTAGGAAAAGCCGCCGTACCCGGTTTCATCGTACTTGGCCACGACGAATACGCTGCGGTCGGCTGCGCCACCGGGCAAACCTCCCGCCTGTTGGGCAACGCCCTTTAGCTGGTCACCGACACCATCGAAATGAATCACACTACGTCCATTGAGCGCACCAGTGACCAGTTGCGGATTACCGATCGATGTCAGATTGTTGCCGAGTCCCGACGCATCGCTCCAGGCGGTCACTTTCGTGCTTGTTTTGGTCACTCCCGTTTCGGCGTCCAATCGCAGCACCAACCCCTGAGTGATCAATCCTGAATTTCCGGCGAGTGTGTACTCCGCCGTCAAATTGGCATTCACGGTGGGGACGGTAAACGTCAACACGGGATTCGTTGAGTTGTCGCTCCAACGCGTGAACGTGTATTGGCTGCCGTTATGTGACATCACCGGCGGTACACTGATCGTGTGCTGGAAATTGATTGCCGTATCAAGCACAAAGTTTCCTGGCCGCGGAATCCCATCCAGCGTGTATGTCAATGTACCAGGGAAATTCGTACCGATGCTAATGTCTACCTTTTCCGGATAGATACGATTGATTTGCGTCGCGGTGATACCATGACTGTCGGTGATCGTCAGTTCGATTTCAAAGCCAGTGCTATCGGAAAAGTCGTGCCCGGTAACCGGTATGTGAAAAGGCAACGTCGCGCCACTGGCGTTACTGATTTCCGGATGCGTATGTGCGTTGTGAATGAATCGCACATTCCAGTTGTAGTTACTGCCAGTAATCGGGCCATCATCGGTCACAACGGCTGACAAGGTTACGGTATCACCGGCGCGGAACGTCGAGTTATTTGCCGGCGACGTGCTCTGAATGACCGGAACTTGACCGACCACAATCTTGATTGGAGCCGAGACCGTCGTCAGGCTGCCGTCGGAAACCTGCAGCGTCGCCGTGTACTGGCCCTTGTTCTGGTACGTGTGATTGACGTTCTTGCCGTTGGCTTGATTGCCGTCACCAAAGTTCCATGTATAAGCCAGCGAATTATTATTGGGATCCGTTGCATTGCCTGTGAAAGCGACCGTCAACGGTGAATTGTTGCCTGAGGTCGGAGTCGCCGAAGCCGTCGTGATAACTGGAGCTTGATTACCCGAGTTGTATCGCAAACGTTGAACTTGCTTCGTGAAGTAGTCAACGTAATAAAGCATTCCATCGACACCGACCTCGAATGCCACCGGTGCAATGGGAGCTTCACTGAATGGAAACGCATCGATTTGGCTCGTCGCTGGATTCGCATCAATAACGTTTCCACCTTGGTCGAACTTCAAGTAACGAATCCAGCCCCCGACATAGTCGCCAAAGAAATAGGCACCTTGGAACTCACTGGGGTACTGGTTGCCGCGATAAACGAGGCCGCCAGCGATCGCTCCACCATTAGGTGTTATCCCTGTATGTCCGTAATCGAAAATAGGATCTGTATACGCTGGATTGTTCGTCACGCCTTCGGTTAGATGCCAGCCATAATTGGCTCCCGCCACACCCAGGTTCAGCTCTTCGCGAGCAGTGGCCTGCACATTGCCGCCTACATCCCCGATAAAAAAGCGGTTGGTGGGAATATCCCAACTGGCGCGAAACGGATTGCGCAAACCATACGCCCAAATCCCCGGCAAGTTTCCAGGCGCGCCGTTGAATGTTGGGTTATCCGAAGGAATGGTTCCATCTTTATTCAAACGGAAGATTTTCCCGCCAGCATTGGTCAAGTCCTGTGCTCGTGCTGGTACGTCCCATTTATCACCAATGGTAAGGTACAGTTTTCCATCAGGCCCAAAATCCAAGCCGCCTCCGTAATGACAGCACATCCCATTGCCGACACCGGACGTTTGCGGATCTTGCCAGACCACAAACTGGGACGCGGGACTGGCGGCGTTGGTTTGAAAATTGTGAGTAAACCGCGAGATCTGGACCTTCTTGGTTACCGAATTTGCAAAGTAAACATAAAAGAACCCATTCGTCGAAAAGTTGGGGTCGATGGCAATGTCCGTCAGACCGCGTTCTTGATTGCTTTGAACGTTGGGGACCGTCAAGTAAGGTGCCGCAACGGGTACCGAGTCGTTGGGGTTAAAGATTTTGAGTAACTATTCAGCCTGCTGTCAGAGCTTTGGGTGGCAGCGGTGGCAGAATGCCTGTTTTTGAGTAGTCGGCCAGCGAAGACAGAATTGTATCCAGAGGCTGGTGGCCTCGCACTCGCAGCGTGCGAAGTACTGACAT
>JBGSIA010000010.1:0-5184 GCA_041751935.1 Pirellulaceae bacterium
CCGGATGTCTGGGCAACGACGCATCCCGAATCGATCCGAACCTACCGCGAAGCAGAATCCTTAGCTCGTGCCGCCGCCACCAAAGCTCGTCGTGCCCGTAGACGAAAGCTAGCCAAACGCTAGCTCTACCGAACGCTTACACAGATACTGCAACTGCGTTAAACCTTCTAGCCGCTTCAATGAAATGTCGTTGATATCGCAATTGCGCAGATAGATCCGGCGAACGTCAGAAGGTAAATCAAGATGCTCAAAATCTTTTCGTGTTCCATCGTTTAGCGTGATCGACCGCGAGGTGCTTGCGGCATCCTTGTCCTTGCTGATTACCGTCTCCTGAGCGCTCGCAACCATCCAGCCCTGGCAAGGGCCAATCACAAGAATGAGCGAACAAAGGAGACTGAGCGGCATTTTCATGGTCATTTGGTCACTTAGAAGACCAGGACTTTGTCACGTAGTCGATCTCTTCTTTGCAAGTCGATCGGCCAAGGCTGAAACGCACCGCCCCGATACACCTTTCTGAACTCAGGCCCATGGCTGTTAAGACCGGACTCAAATGCTGATTGCCGGCATGGCAAGCGGAACCGGTAGATGCAGCCAGAAAGGGCAATTGAGCCAGTAGGTCGTAGCCAGCAACGCCGTCGAAGCTGACGTTCAGTGTATTGTGGAGCCGCTTGCTTGGATGTCCGTTCAGATGGACGCGCTCGCCGAACTCATTCTGCAGTTGTTCCCAAAAATAGTCACGCAGGTTTTCGATTCGACTATCGTCAATCCAGTCTGCTGCTTCTTGGCAAGCGACTCCAAACGCAGCGATTTCGAGGATGTTTTCGGTTCCCGCGCGTCGGCCGCCTTCGTGCCCTGCGCCGTGCATAAAAGGGGATAGCTCAATTCCTTCGCGAACATACAACGCGCCAATGCCTTGTGGAGCGTACAGCTTGTGCCCAGCGATCGACATCATGTCAACGCCCATCGATTCAACGTCCACAGGGATCTTGCCGACCGCTTGAGCGGCATCGGTATGGATCAGAACACCGTGAGTCCGTGCAATGTCAGCGATCTCTTTAATAGGTTGGATTGTTCCTACTTCGTTGTTGGCAAGCATGATCGAAATGAGAACGGTCTCTCGCTCGATCGCTCGTTGCACATCGGTAGGATCAACAAGGCCATATTCATCAACGGGCACTCGAGTCACGCGAGCCCCGAGGGTTTCAAGAAAACGCAGCGGCTCTGTGACAGCTGGGTGTTCGACGGAACTGATGATGAAGTGCGGCTGTTTCAGTCGATGCCGGTTTGCGAAAAACACTCCTTTGATTGCGTGGTTATATACACTTCGCGATGCGCGGAGTGCCATCAGAAGGATGGTCAAGGCGACAAGGATAACCCTCCAGTCTGGGGCGAGCGATCTTACAATGACGGAGCTGGATTGTCGTCGGTGGAGAATTTGGCGGCATGGTTGAAAGTCGCCATGCCACTGGATGATACAGACCTTACCGACCAACAGGCTCTCGACGTTGCGGCTTATGTGAACTCGCATAAGCGATCGGACTTCGAATTGAATCAGCATTTGCCAGTCAAGGAAAGGCTAGGCGAATACAACGCATCCAATGAAAAATGATTGTTTGTTTGCTACCTATCAAAAATAGAGATTGAAGATCATGAATCGATCGAACGTGATGAAGCTTTCTTGTGCAGTTGCCTTCCTTCTACTGCTACCTCAAGTCCTTTATAGCAAGGATTCCGACGCACTCGAGTTCACGAAGGACTCGTTAGCTGAGGTAAGAAAGAACATAGGCGAAGGAAAGGCAATCTTGGTTGACGTTCGTGACCTTGTCGAATGGAACGCAGGACACGTGCGAGGTGCGGCCCATCTTCCGTGGCGTGACTTACAAGGCAAGAACGGTGATCGGCTTCTGCTCGAAAAGCTGCCCAAGGATAAAATTGCGTACACCTATTGTGCGGTTGGATATCGTTCTTCACGAGCGGGCAAGATCATTGCGAAGCACAAGTTTGATGTTCGGCCACTAAGGCCTGGCTTCGAAGATCTGGTTAAAGCTGGCTTCGAGTCCGAAAAGAAATAGAATCGAAGATCGATGCTAATCGACCTTTACTGCTAAAGCCGCGTTGGTTCCTCTCTATCGCCCAGTCACGCTGTGGATCAGCCGCTTGAATATCAACGGCTGACTCTCCGCTGTACTCGCAACGCATCCCAGCTTCTATTCGTTTGTAACCTTTCGTCGGCTGGAGGATCAGACACATTAGTTCGAAATAACCTTTCAATAGGAATGGGTACTAAGATGTGTCGATTCAGGGCGTCAAGAGTTAAAGTCCAAAGCATTGTGTCGGCGACCATGGGAACGATCGTTTTGTTCGCGGCAACGTCCGCTTTGACGCCGCAGGTTGCCTGTGCCCAAGGAAATGGGCGAGGAAAGAGCCATTCCGTCCAACGTGGAAACGGTGCACAAGCTTTCGGGAATCAAGGTAGTCGACAATCGGGGACCCAAGGACTCAATTCCAGTGGGGGCTCATTAATGCCGGCCCAGATTGAGCAGTTAATTCGCATGCGTGAAGAAGAGAAATTGGCACACGATGTCTATGTGACGCTCGCTCAGACTTCTGGCTTGCAGATCTTCAACAATATTGCAAATGCCGAATCGCAACACATGCGAGCAGTTGAACAACTCGTTTCACGTTATTCACCAGCGATCGCAGGTCCACAATTACCCGTTGGGAGTTTTTCAAATCCGCAGTTCCAATCTCTCTACAAATCACTGGTTACATCGGGCAGCACTTCGCCCATCGCTGCTGCCACGGTGGGCGCGAAAATCGAGGAAATGGATATCAAGGATCTTCAGACAATGTTGTCACAGAATCTTCCACAAGACATTTCAAGAGTTCTCGAGCACCTACAAAAAGCATCCGGGAACCACCTTCGAGCGTTCACTATGGAATTGAACAGGTTGGGAGCTGCGTATACTCCTGAATTCCTTAGTCCGCAGGAGTACAACGGTATCATCAATTCCGACAACGATCGCGGACAAAAAGGAATGGGGCAAGGGAATGAGAAGGGAATGCACCAGGGTGCTGGCCCATCAAACTCGAACGATCACCAAATGGCCCCTCAATCACAGAAGGGCAAAGGCAATCGCGGTGCAGGGCGCAAATAAAAGCCTTCGACCTTCGCCAACGGAATTCTCGCAATCCGCATTGCAACATGTAACCTTGCTTCATGTCGCGGATCAGTCTTATTGAAGTGTTTCCGGATTGTTGGAGTTTGCTTGACAAGCTTGACTTCTCAATAGTCCTTTCAGTTAATCCTCTTGTAAGGGACTCAAATCATGGCATGTGACATAAGCGGTTCTGGGTGCAAGATATGCCCGGGGATGTGGATCGCCGGCATCCTGTTTCTGGTAATGACGTTGCAGAGCGTTTTCTTTAAGGCTTCCTCACCGTCTAAGATTCCATCCCAGGAATCTGCGAGCCAGGCTCTAGAAGCTAACGATGCATCCAGCACTCCACAACAGAATTAATGGTCCGAGCATGTGCTCCATTCCAATTCTATATCCACGAAAGGACACTCTCCAATGAGTCACGCAAACCAAGTTTCACTCGCAACTTTTGAAAGCGAAGTACTAGAGTCTTCGATGCCTGTCGTTGTCGATTTCTACGCTGACTGGTGCGCACCATGCCGTACTCTCAGCCCGATGCTGGATCGCATTTCCAAGAAGTTCGAACGCCAGGCAAAGATCGTAAAGGTCAACATCGATCAAGAACCTGCACTCGCGCGGCAGTTTAATGTCTCATCGATAGGTTCTCAATCTTCACGGAGATCGTGCTGACTGACGATTCCGTTTGATGTTTAACGATCGATAGTTTGGCTGTGTCTCGCTGCAGCATCTTCCGTGAATCCGCAATAACGCGATCGAAGGCCTCTGGTGGCGTCGAGATTCTCAGCAACTGACGATTGTCACGCAGCAACTGCGTCATGAAGACGTTGCCACCGGCGAAAGTGTGACGACCATAGGGTTCGCGTGGATTCAGGAACGGGAAATCGCGTCCTCCAGGGTTGTGAGCCAGCCTGGCGGAGATCGCGTTGCCATCGATATCTGTCTGGGGCACATGGCAACTCTGGCAACTTCTGGCCGTAGCTTGATTTGAATCGACTTCGTCATTGAAGCTGGAATTACGCCACTCAAGATAAGGCACTTGTTCATGAAGTTGCGCGTGCGTGGCCGTTCCATGCTTGTCAAAACTCTCAGTAATGACTGTATGGCAGGTGGCACACATAGCAGAGCTCAAGATGTGGTCGCCTTTGGTAGGCGTAAAACCAACATAGCGCTGCATGGGCATCGTGACCGGGTTGGCGTGCGGGCCATAGATCTCGCTCTTCTTGTTAAATTGGAAACCGTCCGTAAACGATGCGTCTGTACCGAGATTTTCACTACTGATTTGATGACAAACAGTGCACGAGACTCCATCTCTACTAAGAGCAGCTTTCGTATGGTCATCGCGTAAGAATGAAAGTACTTCACCGTTGGGACTCGATTTGATTGGGGCCGCCATGGGCGCGTGGCATCGGCTACAAACCTCCTCGATATGCGGTTTCTGGGATGGAGTCGCCGCGACCTCCGCCGACACCGCCGCTTTCCAATACGGGTCGACGGCAGAGTTCGCCATCATCGAACCAGACCAAAGATCGAACGGAGCAACGTTGCGATTCTTACCATCACGCATCGCCGAAGCTGCATTTGAGTACGAATGACACAGTGCACAGTCCGAGCTTTTAGCGAAATGCACAGTATCTTCTGGGCGAGTTTGTTGAACTTCTTGCTGCAGTTGTCGATTCGTATGCGCGATGGCAATAGAAGGACTTGCTAAGAAGACCAGTGATGCAATCAGCTTATGGGCGGTGCGTAATCTACCATCTACCTGCGTGGCCCAAACGACTGCTTGATTTGAGGGCTGCGCCAATGGTTGTTTCACATTCATTCCTTTTCACAAATTCGCTGCTGGCAAATCAGCATTCTGGAGGAATGATCCGCGAAGTTCGAAAAAGGTAACTATTCAGCCTGCTGTCAGAGCTTTGGGTGGCAGCGGTGGCAGAATGCCTGTTTTTGAGTAGTCGGCCAGCGAAGACAGAATTGTATCCAGAGGCTGGTGGCCTCGCACTCGCAGCGTGCGAAGTACTGACAT
>JBGSIA010000011.1:0-10001 GCA_041751935.1 Pirellulaceae bacterium
TGTCGCGATAACGCTGCATCCGAGCGATCCAAAGTTGACGGCGAACAGAAGCGGCAGAGTGTGGCATGGTTGCCTCCTGGGATTCGGGAAAACCCAACAAACTAACCAACCAAAATCTCATCCCCCCGCCGAACGCTTACACACGTTTGACAAAGCGAAAGCCGATGCGCCTTCGACACGCCACACGCAATACTTTGAGATGTTCGGTCAGCGGGCGCTCTACCATGATGGCTGGATCGCATCGACGCTGCCGTTTCGTGCTCCGTGGGATGGGACCGGACCCGTGCCGAATGACGTCGTCAACGACGCGAAGTGGGAACTGTTTGATCTCACCAAAGATTGGACGCAAAACAACGATCTGTCGGCAGCCCATCCAGAGAAGCTGAAGGAACTACAGGATCTTTTCTGGATCGAAGCCGCAAAGTATCAGGTTCTGCCTCTCGATGCCTCATCGCTCACCCGTTTCATTGCTCCGAGACCCAGCATCTTGACCGGTCGAACCGAGTTCACTTACACACGTCCCATCATTGGCATCCCGTTGCCGACCGCACCAAACATTCTTAACAAATCGTTTTCCATCAGCGCGGACATCGAAGTGCCTGAAGGGGGCGGCGATGGAATGATCGCAACCCAGGGAGGCCGCTTCGCTGGATGGGGGTTCTACATGCTCAAGGGGAAGCCGGTTTTCGTATACAACTTGCTTGATCTCGAGCGACCAAGGATTGCTGGCACCGAAGCGCTCTCGGCCGGTAAACATAACGTCGAGTTTGCTTTTACTTACAACTCGCCAGGATTAGGTAAGGGAGGGACGGGAGTGATTCGAGTTGACGGGAAGGACGTAGCAACTGGCAAACTGTCGCGTACGTTACCGTTCGCACTGGAAGCAAGTGAAACGTTCGACATCGGTTCCGACAGTGGCACCGGCGTGGATGATGACGACTATGTTGCACCATTCCCGCTGAACGGAAAACTCAACAAGCTTGTGCTCCGTTTGGGTGAAAGGCTTTAGTCTGAATCAGAACGTTAAGGTTGCATATGAGATCAGATTTGGAGATGGATTTAGAAACGCGATCCGACCACATTCCCGCGACGAACATTTTGATATTTACGGGAGTGGTGGAAGCGGGAACGGGATTGATGTTGCTGCTGTTTCCATTGACCGTTCTCCATTTACTGCTCGGGGTTAGCTCGGCGGCTGCAGAAACCTTGTTGACCGCGAGGCTTGCCGGTGCCGCGATCTTGTCGCTGGGCGGATTCTGCTGGTTTGCGCGCAGAGCACTTATTCCGTCGGCTAGTCGTGGTATTCTCACTACAGTGCTGTCTTACGATCTGCTGGCCGCGATGCTGTTGGTGTATGGCGGCTTAGCGTTGAACCTTACCGGCATTGCACTTTGGCCAGCCGCCGCCGCTCACGCGGTGCTGGCCGCTTGGTGCGTGACGATTCTCTCGCGGTACCGATAGCCGCCGCATCGAATCCAATATGTTCTTCTGATAAATTACGAAAGTGCCCCATGCTCGTCATTCTTTTATTGCTTTACTGTCTGCCGATCTATTTGATCTTCTTTAAGTTTCGGCTACTACGTTTGACGACCGTCTGGAAAGTTGGGCTGTGTGTCCCGCCCGTTGCAGCCGGGCTCTTCTTGTGGGTAGCTTTAGGCCGTTACACTCCGTTTGCCCAAAACGCGTACATACAGGCCCCGGTGATCCAAATCACCCCGGAAGTCGGTGGCACCGTGACCGAGGTTTTCGTCCGCGACAACCAATATATCGAGCAAGGCTCGCCGCTCTTTCAGATTGATCGACGCCCCTATCAGTTCAAAGTGGACCACGCGAAAGCGAAGTTGATCGAAACCCAGGAAAACGTGCTCGGTCTTTTAGCATCGGTCTACGCGGCCGACGAAGGCATCAACCGGGCAGAGGCAAGCTTGGCCATTGCGGAGCAGGGGTTGGTTGCCGCTAAAGATGATACCCGGGCCGCTCAGGAAACGGCGGTCGAGGTTTCGAAGCAGCTCGAAGTCGCTGAAAAGGAACTGGCTCGTCTGAGCAGCCTGGTCGGGACGGGGCTGCTTCACGCCAGGAGTACGAGACTAGCCTCAGCAACGTCGCCACCCAGCGTACCCGGTTGATCGATGCAGGTTCGCGGACCAACAGGGCGGAGACCTCGCTCGAGACCGCCTTCGCCCAAGTGACAGTAGCCGAAGCCGCTGTCCGCGAGGCGCGAGCGAGTCGGGTCAAGGCCGAGGCAATGACCGACCCCGTCAAGACGCTGCGTCGGGCCGCCAATAATCGGAGAGTCGAATTGAACACTCTCGAACAGACGAAAGCACCAGACGCTATTTCTACTGTCGACTCATCGACGCGAATTGCCGACATGCGCGCCGAGATTGACAACGTGGAGCGATATCAGACAAAGGCAGAAGCAACCGTCCCATATCTGCAAGGTGAGCACCCCACGACACGCCAAGCGACTGAAAGTCTGAAGGATGCGGAGTTTTCGCTTGACCAAACGAACGTCCAATCACCGGTCACGGGACTGATCACAAATTTTCAACTGGCGGAAGGCACCTACGCCAGCCCAGGTACGCCGATCGCCAGCCTGATCGACACTAACCGCTGGAGGCTTGTTGCGGCTGTTCCCGAGAACTGGCTCGAACTCATCCGGCCAGACGACCGCGTAATCTTCAGTCTCCGCAACTATCCGGGGCAGGTCCGCTCTGGCAAGGTCCAGTCAGTCGGTCGCGGCGTTGTTCAGGGCCAAGGGGTGCCCAGTGGCAACCTCGCAGACACCGATCCACGCCGGACCCGACAGTCGGATACCCCACGAGATGGCCAAGAGTTTCAGGTGATCGTCCTGCTTGAAGACGATCAATCCGACCAACCGCTCAGGGTTGGTGCTACGGGCAGGATGACCATTTTGGCCGGAGGTGGGTTTCCCGTCGTGAACGAACTCAGCGCGATAATACACAATATCTTATCCTGGGCGGACTTTCTGTACCCAAAGCCGTCCACGATGATGGTTGTCATCGGCCTTACTATCGGGATTGGCTTTGCCGTCTATCTCCGAACCCGACCGGCCCTTGCCCCGGCCTCGGAGTCTCGCGTTTGATCAACGGTTTCAACCGACACGAAGCTGCACATGGAACCGACGATATGAACTTTCCTGAATCAGATGAATCTTTGAAGATTGAAAATGACACCCGTCGCGCGGATGGTCCGCCGGCGCTTGACGAAACTATGCAACTTCAAGGCGATACGTCGCCCGTTTCCATTAGTGCGCTGCGGGATCGTCCTGAAAAATGGATCGGGCGTCAACTCGGCAAATACGAAATCACCTCGCTATTGGGTGTAGGCGGTATGGGGGTGGTGCTCAAAGCGCACGACCCATCGATTGAGCGCGACGTCGCGATCAAAGTACTTCCGGCGGAGTTGTCGGCCGACGAAACGACGCTCCATCGATTTCTTGCTGAAGCAAAAAGTGCGGGAAAGCTGAATCATCCCAATACGGTCACGATTTATGAGGTTGCGCATGAAGCGGACGTTCACTACCTGGTCATGGAAATCGTGTCCGGCGGCAGCGCTGCCGACCACTTGGAACGAGTCGGTCCTTATAACGTAAGTGAAGCCACCCAGCTTGTGATCGAAGCCTGCAAAGGACTTGCCGCCGCCCACGGTCAGCATCTGGTCCATCGAGACATCAAGCCGGCCAATCTGTTATTGACGCAAGATGGCGCGGCCAAGGTCGCCGATTTTGGCTTGGCAAAGCAAACTGAGATGCAGTCGATGATGATGACGCGCGAAGGTCATCTCGTTGGCACTCCTTATTATATGAGTCCCGAACAATGCCAAGGATTGCCAGTCGATGCACGCAGTGATGTCTATTCACTCGGCGCAACCTACTACAGCTTGCTGACGGGAAAGTGTCCGTTTCAGGATACCGGTAGCGTCGTCCAAGTGATGTTCGCCCACTGCAACGCCGGACCTCCCGATCCGCGTGAAGTGCGTGCTACGGTGCCCGCCGCCTGCGCCGCGATCATCCAGCGT
The DNA here is from genome assembly GCA_041751935.1 of Pirellulaceae bacterium. GTDB lineage: Bacteria > Planctomycetota > Planctomycetia > Pirellulales > Pirellulaceae > JBBSJZ01. Next base: position 4,042 of record JBGSIA010000011.1, read on the forward strand.
GCGATGGCTAAGAGACCGGAGGAGCGATATGCGTCGATGGACGAGATGCGAGTCGACTTGGAAGCCGTGTTGGCAGCTATGTCGGGCACGGGCATCCAATTGCCAAGTCAATCATCCGCCTCGCTCGTTCGCCCTGCAACTTTACTTACCGCAGGCAGTCGGCGGAGATTCAACGGTGTACTGATTGCCTGTTCGGCCGTTCTGGCAATTGCCGGCGCGAGCGCGGCCTTCTTTTTCCTATCGGGCGCGACTCACGATATCGGACAAGCTGAATCAATCGCCAGGACGACCTCGCCAAACTTGCCAGTCGGCGCGACTCCATCAGGCAAGCCGGTCAAGGTTGGCGTGTTGCATTCGCTCAGCGGAACAACATCGGTGAGTGAATCGGCCGTCGTTGATGCGACGCTGTTCGCTATTGAAGAGATCAACCAGTCAGGCGGCGTGCTCGGTCGCCCCGTGAAGGCTGTCGTTGCTGACGGTCGATCGAATGAAGCGACCTTTGCCGGAGAGGCTCAGCGGTTGATTATCGACGAACAAGTTTGCACGGTGTTCGGATGCTGGACATCGGCAAGCCGTAAGGCTGTGCGGCCGATCGTTGAAGAGCACGACCACTTGTTGATCTATCCCTTGCGTTATGAAGGGCTCGAGAGTTCACCGAATATTATTTACTTGGGGGCCGCACCGAACCAGCAGATTCTCCCTGCCGTCGAGTGGGCCGTCTCCGCGCTCGGAAAAAAGCGATTTTTCCTCGTCGGTTCTGATTCGGTATTTCCACTTGCATCGCACGAAATTATCAAGGACGACCTACAGCGACTCGGGGCGGAGGTTGTCGGTGAGCAGTACCTGCCGATGGGCAGCTCGGACGTCGAGCCGCTGGTTGCCGCAATCCAACAGTCTCAGCCGGACATGATCTTAAATATCATCATAGGCGATTCCAACATCGCTTTCTTTCGTGAGCTACGCGAGGCGGGAATTCGCTCGGAGAGTCTGCCGTGTCTTTCATTCAGTGTGGACGAGCAGCAGTTGAAAAGCTTGAGTCCCGCGAAGATTGCGGGTGACTACTCCGCTTGGCCTTATTTCGAAACAATTGCCTCGCCTGCCAATGAGCAGTTCGTCCTCCGCTTTCATGACAAGTTCCCACAACGAAGAATCACTGACCCGATGCAAACGGCTTACGCAGGGGTCAAGATGTGGGCTGCCGCCGTACAAGAAGCCGGAAGTCTCGACCCGAGCGCCATTCGCCGGGCGATGCAACACCAGCGTCTCGATGCACCAGAAGGTTCGATTCGAATCGATCCGGAAACGCAACACTGCTTTAAAACACCCCGTATCGGCCAGGCTGACAAAGACGGCAGATTTCAAGTCGTCTGGACCGCCACTGCGCCGGTCGCTCCCGATCCATACCCTAATTCCCGCTCATCCGAAGCTTGGCGCGGGCTCCTGAACGATTTGTATTCAGGTTGGGGCGACCGTTGGACCGCACCGGGCGAATGATACGGGCGTTGATCATGGCCAATCAGATGCCGGACCAAGAAGTGGGTGCTGATGTCCCACAGCAAGCACCGCGACCGAACCGCCAAGTCAGTCCGACGCCCAACCAATAACTTTCAATCGACGTCGTCGTAAAATTACCAAGCTGCTCTGTGTCCTTAAACATGCCACCGGCCATCATGTCCATGTCGATGCCCGGTAACACGTCGGTCACACCAACACCGAAAGAAATCCGATGCTGGCTGGTAATTGCCAGCAGGCCCTGCGAATAGCGCACGGCGGCTAAATCGCCGGGCTGGACTACGCCGCCCAAGTTGAGCCCCGGCGTGTTGTCAATCGGGTTCTCCGCCCAAACATAACCAGACCGCAATCGGTATCGGCCTAGGGTCAACTGCGCACCTGTTTGAACCACCAATTGGTTCTCGTAGATGGCTCGATACAGATCGGCTTCGTCCCAGAGCTTGTAGACCAGATCAACGCCCAGCAGCAGACGGCCATCCAAATGAGCGTTGTTCGCAACTCCGAAGCCGATGTTTTGAGGCAGTTCCATGCTCACGTCAATCGCTGTTTGCCCCGGTCCCGGATTCAGCAAGAACGCATTGTCGAACTTATATGACTGAGCCGTCTGGTAGTATCCGCCAACGGTTGTCGCGTCCGTGAGCAGGTAGTTTCCACCAACCGTCCCTCGAAGCGCATAGTCCGGTGTCATGCCTCCGACGCCAACGAACGGGCCGTCGAAAAAAGCGATTCCCAGCGAAAGGCTCCCGCCGACGTCAAGCCTATCGGTCAGGTTCACACCCAACACAACAGGCATATTAAAAATCGTCTGTCCGGTGTTGGTGCCATTGCTCTCCGGAACATGTCGATAGTCGATGAAGCCACCGGCCGTTGTGATGAACCCGACGCCCAAGGTCGCTGGCAAGCCCAACTCACTCAACTCTTGAGTCACCCCGATGTTTCCCACTGGTGTTCCTGGCGCGGTCGACTTGCCAGAAAACGGCTCGATCAAAGGATTAGGTCCGATGAGGGGGATATCGCTGGTTTGCGTTAGATTGAAAGTAGGCTCGGCCCAGCCGCCGCCAAACGCGAACTGTGTTCCACGGAATTGCATCAAAGCCGCTGGGTTAGCGTTCATCGCACTGGTCAGGTCCTGGGGCCTTGCAATGCTCACACCGCCCATGCCACCCGATGCTGGCATAAGTGTGTTGTGTAGTTCAACGCCAAAAGACTGGCCTGAGGCCGATGAAGCGCCGCAGGTCATGAAAATCCCGATCAGACAAACAAAATGCGAACGCCGCATCGCATACATCATTGTCAGCCTCCAATACATACTGTCGCGTGAGTGCGCACTTTACACAGACCTATCCGGAACTATCGATTGATCGGTTGACAACGAATTAAACCGTTAAATCGTTCGATCCTTGCGTCACATTTGTCCTAAAGCCCCCAATATTGCGAATGTCATTGAAGAGGTTGAACCTTTTGGCATGTCTGTTTGAGTTTGCAGACCACTGAAATGTTCGGCGTACGCGAGTTGCCGCCATTCATGAACAAGTTCAGTAAACGCGTTTTTCGAAGTCGAACCACCTCGCTTCCCATTACCCAGGGGCAAAGTTCGCTATTTTCGACCTCTCTATCATTGGGACCAGCTGAAAAAAAGAATCCCGAGTGAGTCGGAAAGGGAATTCCCCCGAGTCGTTAACCCGGCGATTTTCATAACCCGGAGACTCTGAGAGTATTTGTCTCTGATTGGCCCCCAGAGAGGGACTGCTTTGGCGAGAGTCGCAGACGGAAATCGAGTCTCTAGAGAGCGTTCGAGACGCGGAAGATTGCAGGAAAATACGAAAAAGCCGACGTTTTGCTTGCTTGCTAAACGTCGGCTTCTTCGAATAACCTATTGCGGTCAGTTTCCTAACCAAACAGAGAAGTTGAAATTCGGGCGGACTCATTCTTGACCGCGAGGTCATGACCAAGGGAGTCCTACGACCCATTAATTGATTTTAATGGGTTCTGGCGGCCATCATCCCAAGTCGGAAAAACTTGACTTCTTTCAGCGGCGTGGTACAAATTACCTCCACATGCTCATTTTCGGAGGTGTTTTGTACCGTGCTACAGCCTGCTCCCAATACTGCTTCTGCGCGAGCTGCCGATCTATTTCGACTGCATGGCGGGATTATGCGAATGGCTGATATCCTGCGAGGCGGAATCACTAGAAACACTCTCTACTCGATGCGAGATTCTGGGCTCGTCGTACAAATGGCCCGAGGTCTTTACCGGCTAGCTGAAATGGCTCCGCTAAGCCAAGCCGATCTGGTGACGGTGGCGGCGAAAGCTCCACACGCGGTGATCTATCTTGTGTCTGCACTTTCCTTCCATGAACTGACCACCCAAATTCCACATGAAGTTTGGATCGCGATCCCTCGAAACAGCGAACCGCCAAGACTGGATTACCCGCCCATTCGCGTATCGCGTCTGACCGATGTAGCATTCAAAACGGGAATTGAAAAACATGCAATCGATGGCAAAACCGTATCCGTGTACTCTCGCGAGAAGACACTCGCAGATTGCTTTAGCCGGCGCAGTGAAGTGGGGCTCGATGTCGCGATCGAAGCTCTCAAGTGCTATATGACGCAGGGTAAAGCGAAAGTCGACCTGATCATGGAGTATGCAACAAAGCTAAGAGTTGCCAATACTATGCGTCCTTACCTAGAGGCGCTTCTATGACTCGCGACATTCGGGCTTCGGTGCGTGGGCAACTAGAGAGTCTCGCGAAAAAATCTGGTCGACCTCTGCAAGAGTTGATGCAGTATTTCGTCATGGAGCGATTTCTGTTTCGTCTTTCGCTGTCCGAATATGCGGATCGATTTGTACTCAAGGGCGCTTTGATGTTCACGGTCTGGGGATCGCCTCAGTCGAGAGCGACTCGTGACATCGATCTGCTGGCTCGCGCCGAAAATTCCGTTGATGCGATGTCGGGCATGATCAAGGAAGTATGCCGACAAACCGTCGAATCCGATGGCGTTGAATTTCTCAGCGACTCGGTTCACGGAGCGATCATCAATGAGAATGCCGAGTACTCAGGAGTCCGAGTGACTTTTGTGGCCATGATTCAGAATGCGCGTTTGCCAATGCAAATCGATATCGGTTTTGGCGATGTAATCTATCCGACCGCGACCATGATTGATTACCCAACCATGCTCGATTTTGAAACGCCACGCCTGAAAGGCTATCCCAAAGAGACGGTCATCGCTGAAAAATTTGAAGCGATGATCAAGCTCGGGCAGCTCAACAGTCGCATGAAGGACTTCTACGACATTCACGTTCTATTGCGTCAGTTTGATTTTGATGGTGAGATTCTCCGTCTTGCAATTCAGAGGACATTTGCGAATCGAGGCACGATGATCGACTACGAGCCATTCGTTTTCTCGCCTCCGTTCCTTGAAGACTCAATTAAGCAAACTCAGTGGAAGGCATTCGTTCGCAAGTCGAAGCTGGCCGCTGCCCCCAATTCATTTGCTGATGTGGTACGTGAGATTCAAGCTTTTTTGTTGCCGTTAGTCCAAGCTGTTTCTTTGAAGCGAAACTTCTCTTCAAGATGGGCTTCGGGAGGACCATGGTCCTCCCATCATTCTTGACTACTCGATCACCTGCTACCTCGCGAGTTCAAAACCTGCTGAATGGCTATAATGTTTGCCTTTGTTCGATTGTTTGTAAGCGTTCGGCGTGGGTACCAACTCAGTTCATTGGACCTCACGCAGTCGTCATTGGAGATCGACCGCGCCACCCTATCCATGCTACTCTCGGGCATCGACTTGAACTCAGCGAAGCGTCGCAAACGTTTCAAAGTTGCCTAGCGCGAACAGCAAAACTATTTCGGAAAAATGCATACGCAAGGCGAGTCATCGTCTTGCGTTTTTTGTCATGCAATCGCGACAACGTGTTGCTATGTCAATCGAAGATTCACTGCCGCACAATCTCGCCGCGTGTCATGCGTTGATCGACGAACAAGACCGCGTGAATGAGAGTCTTGTGCGTGACATTGAAAACTTGAAATATGAGATTGAACAGCTCAAGCGATTCATCTACGGACGACGCAGCGAGCGTGACATTCCTGATCCAGGACAGATGACTTTCTTTGGTGATGAGCCGGTCATCGTGATCGAAGAAGACGAGGAAAGCGAATCGACTGATGATGGTGATCGAGGGCGCCAGGGCCGCAAACGCAAGCGTCGAGGCTTTCCTGAGAACATTCCCCGAGAAACTCGCGTCGTCGATGTTCCTGAAACAGAACGGCTGTGCCCGTGCTGTGGCAAGGAGATGCCGATCATTGACGAGGATGTTCGAGAACGACTGGAGTTCGTTCCCGCGTCGATGGTTGTGTATGAGTTGCACTATCCCAAGCGAGCTTGCGGCCAGTGTCAACAGACGGTGACGATTGCTCCGCCGCTACCGGCTGAAGATGACGGTGC
>JBGSIA010000012.1:0-17542 GCA_041751935.1 Pirellulaceae bacterium
TGTCGCGATAACGCTGCATCCGAGCGATCCAAAGTTGACGGCGAACAGAAGCGGCAGAGTGTGGCATGGTTGCCTCCTGGGATTCGGGAAAACCCAACAAACTAACCAACCAAAATCTCATCCCCCCGCCGAACGCTTACATTCCTGGTGCAATCTCGTCGATTCCGTTTTGAATGTTTGCCGAAAACGAACATCGTCGACTGTCCACAATCAAAACGGTTTGACGCGCGGATGCTCCATCGCTGTAGTGATACCTCGGGTTGCGATCCATTACATTTCCGGTAATCGTAACTGCTTCACAGGATTCGACCCAAAGATTGTGCTGAAATCCTTCCCACATCGTGTTGCCAGTTATCGCGATGCCGCGAGAATCCCGTAAATGAATATTGCACTCCACATCCGACATCACATTGCCTGAAATGGTGATGTTCCCATGCCGTCGCTCATCAGTAAAAGGAACCTCCTTGCTCTTCCCCAAGATTCGAATATTGGCTGAGCCAGTAGCTTTGTGAGTGTGCTGGATGGTACAGCCGGTGATGGCCACTTCTCCTATCGAGCCCCCTTCATTGTTGAGCAGGATATTGGCTGTTGGCGGTGAATCGGCAGGCCCCATGTTTCCTTCGATGTCACAGCCAGTGATATGCACATTGCGGACATCACCGCCAACTATCACGACTCCACCGGCGGAGTTATAGCTGATATGACAATTTGAAATATTGGATTGATGTAAATTCACTTGATCATAGAAGACGCCAGCGCCGGTGTTTTCATAAAAGTGACAATCGCTCATGGTGATGTTGCGATTGCGATTGACCAAATGCACCGCATGTCGAACTTTGCGAATCAACAGAGTGCTGATCGTCAACTGCATCGTCCCATTGGCTTCGATTCCATCAGCTTCAGTGTGCGCTCCGACGATCTCCAGGCCGCTAACGAGTGGCATCCGCTGCTTCAACCAAACATTCTCCTGCACCGTATTGGGGTCGGCCGTGCCCGCGTGAGTGCCGATCAAGCGGATAGCGGGTCCTGGACCAGTCATCACAATAGTCGCCGCTCCATTGCCGTTTAAAGAGATCGGCCCGACTCGATTCAGGTCGACAACCAACGGACGCGAAATTGTGTACGTTCCTGCTGCCAAGTGAACACTTCTTTTCGCGGTATCGATACGAGCCTGCAACTCATGCGTAACATCCCTCGCCTCACTGGGCGGGCTGTCGCTCAACGGTTGTTTCTGTCCTAATGTTTCACGAGAGCACAGCAGCGATAGCGCAAAACATGAAATCAATCCTAGATGCATAAAACAGTGTCTCATCACAGCTCTTTTATCGATACTGGTTTCATGGCTCGAACTCTCGAAAGTGTTTCTGGTAGGTTCGTTGCTCATTGGACTGCGCCGGAGGCCGGCAGCGATTTTGCGAGTTCCGCTTTCATCGACGCGTACTCACGCTTCTCCGCGAGGTTCGTCCACTCCTGAGGATCAGCGGACCGATCGTATAGTTCTTCGGCACCATCGCTGTAGCGGATGTAGTGCCAATGCCGACCCATCGCGCTGTAGTTTCCTGGACCGAAAGTCGTGAGCACGACGCGATCAGTGGACTGAGCAGGGTTCGTTAGTAGCGGCACCAGTGATTGGCCGTCAATTTCGTCTCGCTGCGGCAGCGAACACAGATCAATCAGCGTGGGATACAGATCGAGTAGGCTGACCGGTTCGTCGCAACGCTCGCCGCGCATGAGAGGTTGACCACGGACGTCGCGGTTGGGCGAAATGATCAGCGGCACGCGCGTGGATCGTTCCCATCCAGTCCACTTGCCCCAGTGCTGTTTCTCACCGAGATGCCAACCGTGATCGCCCCACAGCACGATGATTGTGTTGCCCGCGTTTGGTCCAGAGTCGAGAGCGTCAAGCAACCGGCCCACTTGCGCGTCCACAAACGACACGCAGGCAAGATATCCTTTCACAGCAGCTCGCCACTGATCATGTTTTATGACCGTGGCATGGGACCCGGCGGTTACCGGTTCGAGAGCCCGTTCGCGAGCACCGGCGCTAAGGTCATCGAGGTCGTCTACTTTGACTTCTGGCAGTTTGATATCAACATCATTGTAAAGGTCAAAATACTTCTTTGGCGCAAACAATGGAATGTGTGGGCGATAAAAGCCGACCGCTAGAAAGAACGGCTGTTGGTGGTTTTCACGAAGCATCTTCGCCGCCCAAGTCGCGATCTGACCGTCGCCCATGTCCTCGTCTTCGACATCTAGTGGCCCCCAGTCGAAAGATTCGCCGCCTGAAGCATCGGACTCGCGGTCGCTGGGCATACGGTTGAGCGGCAAGATAACTTCATGTCCTTTCAGCGTCGTGGCGTGCCTTGGGTTGGTGGACTTTTTGCTTGGTAGCTCTGTGTCTGTGTAGTTGACCTGCGTTGGTTCGAAGGGGCTCCAACGCTGATGCGGGTAAAACTCTTCGTTGTAGAGCGACTTGCTTGACTTGTGCAACAGCTTACCAGTTCCGTAAGTGTGATAGCCGGCGCTCTCAAAGTACTTCGGCAATAACGCGGAATCCGGCAGAACCTTGCGAATATCTGAGATCGGCCCATCGTTGGAGAACACGCCGGTCTTGAACGGTTGTTGACCGCTAAACACAGCCGCACGCGACGGATTGCAAATCGGCGCCGCACAATGGGCGTTAGCAAAGACAACGCCTCGCTGGGCGAGCCGGGCCATATTCGGCGTTTTCGCCTGCGTATGGCCAGCAAGCGGCCCAATCCAATCATTCAAGTCATCAATCGCGATAAACAATACATTGGGCAACGACCTGGAGGCCTGGGTCGCCACGAAGTTCGGCTTCTCTTCCGCAAGAGCTGCTGAAAGGCACAACGACCCAAGCAACAGGCAGCCGAGGAGAACGATGCGGGACTTCATGTTAGATTCCTGTCAATTTGCCACTAGTCCAAGATCGAGATCGAGGTGTTATTCTACACTGCAAACACCGCCCGCATGAAACTACACAATTTCGGGTTGCCCCACTAAACCCAAGCTCGGCAAAACCAGCCACAGTCCACGCGCGTCGCGGATGGTTTCGTGCGAGGCGTTGTGAGCCTTCTTGTGTAGCAGGTTTCCTTCGACGGTCAGTTGATACTCTACCCACAGTCATTCGACGTGAATCAGTGCTCAATGCCAATTCTTGGACTGAACTTGTTGCGGACAGTCGGTGTCGGCGAAGCGAAGCAGATATCAAAGCTTAATTTCGAAAATTGAAGAGACCCCGCCGCCAAGAGCCAACTAATAATACTGTAACCGCCGAGTGCGGGTGCTACTTGCCAAGAGAGAATGATTCTACACAATGTAAAGCAGCTGGGGGGATGGGGAACTATGAGAATGGCAGTGGATGGGAAGCCTACTTGGTTAAGTCAGGACGTGGTTAGTCTCGCGATCGCTCCGAGCCAAGCGCGAACAAACTACGCCGGAAGGCTCTCCATTTCGCATTGTTGTTAGTGATACCGTGATAGCCAGTGCGCGTAGGGAGCGGGCAACGTGCTCCAAGCTGCATTGTCGACATCGAGCTCTTTCGCTGCGTAGTACGGCCAGTGAGGGTTCTCGAGAAACGGACGACCGATCGTGGCAAAGTCGATTTGTCCTTCTCGAATCAATTTGTCCGCACCGGCTGGTCCATCAACGTACCAACTGGTCGAACCAGGCAATTCGGTTTCGCGGAGTACTTGAGCGGCAATGTCTCCGAGGAAACTTGGCCCCCAAGGAATGTTCGCGTTGGGCGTATTGAATCCGATCGATACATCGACAGAATCCAACCCTTCTCCCTTCATTTGTTTTAGAAGAGCGATCGATTCGGATATCATCTGATCGTCATTACCGTCAAACTCCACTACACCAAAGCGGGCCGTGAGCGGCAGGCTCTCAGGCCATACCTTCCTTACTCCGCACAGCGTTTCCACGAGGTAACGTCCCCGATTTTCAGCGTTCCCACCGTATTGGTCTGTTCGTGCATTGGAGTGAGTCGACCAAAAATTCTGTGCAAGGTAGCCGTGGGCAAAATGCAACTGCAACCACTCGAACCCGATGTCGCGAGCGCGTTCAGCAGCCTTCATTACATCCGATTGCACCCGAGCGATATCATCAAGCGTCATCTCCCGAGGGACTCGAGAAAGATTCGCTCCAAACGCGATCGGTGACGGGGCTATGGGCGTCCAAGAGTTGGGCATTCCATCGGAAATATGATCGTCGCCTTCCCACGGTCGATTAGCGGACGCCTTGCGTCCCGCATGCGCAATCTGGATTCCCGGAACGGCTCCCCATTGTTTAATGGCCTGAACGATTGGCTCCAGTGCTTCGGCCTGTTCATCATTCCACAGTCCTGCATCAGCCCAAGAGATTCGACCTTCAGGTGAAACTGCCGTTGCCTCAACGATTACTAAGCCCGCACCGCCTCGTGCCATCGAAGTGTAATGGACTCGATGCCAATCATTGGCAACGCCCTCGTGCGACATGTATTGGCACATCGGTGACACCACGATTCGGTTACGAAGAGTGACACCTTTCAGCGAGAAAGGCGTAAACAAACCTGCCATCATTTTCCTCGGGAGATCGTCGGATGCACTGACTTAGAACTTGGATGAGCGAGCAAGTTAGCAGACTTCGACAAAATTCGTCAGGTCCAGTTGTCAAGCGGTCCAGTTCGTGCCAGCGCAGGTATTAAAAAACGCTGGCACTCAAGTGAAGCTTGTTCTTCGACAGCGGACTCCAATCGCACAGAGTCGACGTGACGGTTTCGCCCAAGCTGGATCTAACCAGTGGCATCAGAGCAGTGACGTGGCGATTGGCACGTTGGTTGAGGCGATATTCGATCAGTTTACCTTGACTATAACTTCAACTGGGAGATCGACATGAGACCGATCACAACTGAACAACTGAAGGCCGCCAAAGATAGCCACAGCTGCAAATCATCCACTCAAGCGGCACAGAAGCTGGAAGCTGCCGGATTTAGCAATGTCTATGACTACGAAGGTGGGGCGAAAGCCTGGCAGGAAGCCGGACTGGCAGTTGGTTCCTGATCGCTCCAGGCGATGTTTTTAACCAACCGAGATCGCAATCTATTGCCGCACATCGGCATATCGATGTGCGTTTTTTTGGCTTTGAAGCAAAGTGGTAACAACTAACGTCAGCTACAAGCCAACACCATTACTTGATTGGCGGTTGTGTAGCAAGATTTTATTCAGGCCACTCCGGGACTTCGTTGGCCATTTTGTGTAGCAGCTTGTCGATCTCGCTACCCAAGTGTTTGGCAGTGGGACTGACGCGGCAGTTCATCAGCGCCACAAAATTCTTTCCGTCGTGGCGACGAACCAAGATGGTAGCGGTTCCGTTCAGTGATCCGGTATGCCAGTGATTTACACCGCCGGGAACTAGGCGATTGTTCCAGCCCAGTGAATAAAACGAGTCTTTACTCGGGTCTTCTTGATCGAGTGACGGCAGACCAGTCGGGCGCTCGTACATCAGCTCGATGCTTTTGCGAGTGAGGATCGGACATGCATCAGGATCGTCAAATGCAGCGGCAAATTTTGCAAGATCTGTGGCTGAGGCAATCCACGCTCCGTGTGAATCCATCGCCTCCAAGAACCAAGCTCCGTATGGCCAAGGAGTCGTCTCACCTAGGTTACTCGCAAACACTGACTCACCGGTGCCTGGATGGTAATAGCAGACCTCGTTCTCCTTCCGCTCATCGCTTCTTGTCGAACCAATCTTCATCGTTGTGACGCCGATCGGCGCTAAAACGTTATCGTTTACGAACGACTCATACGACCGACCACTCAAGGCTTCGATGACTCGCCCCAATAGGCAGTAGCCAAAGTTCGAATACGCGTATTGCTCTCCAGGATCAAAATCGAGTGGCTGTGAGAACATCGCTTTAATGATGGCGGTTTGGTCGGCGGGCGGTTGCACACCTACTTGCTCGGCGAAACGTACCGATTGGAACATTGCGTCAAAGGACTTGTCACGATCCCAGCCACCACGATGCTCGAGTAGATGCCGTATAGTGATCTCGCGAAGTCGACTGTCGAAATTCTTGGTCGCTTCGATATCGGCATTAAAATCTAGGACATCGAAAATCTTGTCGTCTAATTTCAACTTTCCTTGTTCTATTAACTGAAGGATCGCGACAGCCGTAATCGGTTTGGAGATGCTGGCGATGCGAAACAAGCTTTCTCGATCTACTAACTCTTTGTTCGCCACATCGGCATAACCGTATCCACGAGCAAAGGCCAATTTGCCACGATGCGTTACGGCAATTGACAGACCGGGAACACGATGCGTTTTCATGAACTGTGAAATCGCGGAATCGTAGTTGGCAAAATTCGCGTCCGAATCGCCCGACGCTACGTTGTACGCGGCTTTTTCCTCACGATAGCCTGGACCTCGTAGCACTCGCCCGGGGAGCGAGCCGGTGAACTCGCCATCCTTGAGCACGAGTTCGCCGTTGACGACGACATGCTTCATTCCTTCGGATAGAGCGCGCGGATTGGCGAAATCCGCTCGATCGACCAGATTCTCGTAATCGAATACGATTAAATCTGCGGCCATTCCGATCGCGATGCGGCCGCGATCGTAGGCGAGAACGTTGTTCGCTGCCGCTGCACTCGCCTGGGAAACGGCTTGTTCAAGGGACATCACGCCAAGGTCACGCACGTAACGTGACAGCAGCCGCGGAAAGGAGCCGAAGGCCCGAGGGTGAGAGGCCCAGCGCCGGCCATCGGTGGGTCCCACGTCAGTACAAAACGACACAAACTCTTGCTGCAGCGCCAGAATCTTGTTCGCATCCGTCATGGTCTGTGGGAGTGCAAACGCATCGGAGCGAACCAAGTTAAAGAACGTATCCCACGGATCTTCCTCGCAAGCTATCGCGATCGCAGCTAATGACTGACCATCGTACGGTTTATACTTGGGCACATTGCTACTGCCGACGATGATACGATTCCAATCATGGCCGGCGTGGCGAAACCAATTTTCCCACCCATCGGTCGATTCGATTTCCGTTCGAATTTCAGCACGCAGTTCCTTGTCGTCTAAGCGAGCAAGCAACCGCTCGCGTCCTTCGCTAAAGTGACGCGGATGGATAAGTGCAGCAATGCCCAGCCCGTTATTTACATAAGGATAGATGTCTGCGGTGACTTGTTGCCCGGTTGATCGCGCCGCCTTGATCTTGGCGATCGCCAATTGCATTTTTCCCCAGTTTGCTTTTCCGGCTGCTTTCAAATGGAATATGTGAACCGGGGTATTCCCTTCGCGACCGATATCCAGAGCTTCGTCGATCGCCTCGAGCAATCCATCGCCCTCGTTTCGCATGTGCGTGTAGTACCGTCCGCCCGACTCGCCGGCCACCGCAGCCAGCGCAGCGATCTCCTTGGTTTGTGCATAGATCGCTGGCGGATAAATCAGTGCGGTGGATACACCAATCGCGCCGGCTTCCATCGCTTCACGCACAAGACTCTGCATCTGCTGCAGTTCGCTATCGCTGGGGCGACGTTCGACATCACCTAATACCATCCGCCGAACTTGAGTATGACCGATCGACTGGGCGACGTTGATCGGCAGCCCCCTGCATTCGAGCAGCGTGAAGTACTCGGCCATCGTGGTGTATCCCATGCGCCGCCCCTCGTCGTCACTCAGTGGTGCCGCCGATCCGCCTTCGCCCGCGTTGATGGTGGTAACACCTTGAGTGAGCAAATTGATTGAGGACTTCGGATCTTCAACCATCGGTGAAGCGGTCTGACCCATCATGTCGATGAACCCCGGTGCAACCACCCAACCCTTGGCGTCAAGGACTGTTTTGGCGTCCTCAGCAGCAATACGATCGATGCGAACAATCTTGCCGTCGAGAACGCCGATGTCTGCGATATACCAAGGTGCACCGGTGCCATCCACGATCTTGCCATTCTTGATGACAAGATCAAGCGTTGGCGGAGGTGCCGCGTGTCCTTTGTAAAAGGAGCCAATAAGAATGACGAGTGCGACTCTTAAAACCATGCATCGATAAGAGGTCATGATAAGCTTTAATTCTTGGCGTGAATAAGGTGACTTAGAATGTACGATTTACTGAGTGTCACGACCGAGTTCCTAGGCGAGTATCCGATGCAGCACGTGTCCCTTTACATCAGTCAATCGCATATCGCGTCCACCAAAACGATAGGTACTTTGCGTGTGCTCGACGCCCAGCAGGTGCAGCATGGTAGCATGCAGGTCGTGAATCTCGACGCGATCTTCAATCGCTTTGTAACCCCACTCATCCGTGGCGCCGTAAACGGTACCGGCCTTAACACCACCGCCGGCTAACCAGATCGAGAAACCAAATGGATTGTGATCGCGACCGTTCGACCCTTGTGCAAACGGTGTGCGACCGAATTCGCCTGCCCAAACCACAAGAGTCTCGTCAAGCAAGCCGCGTTGACGCAAATCTTTTAACAAAGCCGCGATCGGTTGGTCCACAGCACGAGCGTTGTTTTCGTGGCCGTCCTTCAAGTTATTGTGTTGGTCCCAACGATCACCGCCCACGGCGGGACAAGTCAACTCAATAAACCGCACGCCTCGCTCAACCAATCGCCTGGCCAGTAGACACTCCGCCGCATAAATCCGCGTTGGCGCGTACGAGGACTCCATACCGTACTCACGTCTCAAATACTCCGGTTCATCATCCAGTCGTGTTAAATCTGGGACCGCCGATTGCATGCGAAAAGCCAACTCGTAGTTTTCGATGGCTGACTCAATGGCATCGTGATCGCCGATTCGTTGCAACAACATTCGATCGAGCTGGGAACTCAGGTTCAACGTAGCGACTTGGCGTTCACTCGAGTGCGCGGGAGTGATGTTTGCTACCGCGGTACCACTCGGCTTGAACACGCTGCCTTGGAAACTTGCTGGCAGAAAACCACTACCAAAGCAATCCAGACCGCCAGGCGGGATCAGCCCACCGTTGATGGCCACAAAACTTGGCAAATTATCGCATTCACTTCCCAACCCGTAGTTGACCCACGCGCCCATACTCGGGCGCCCCTGCAAACCACTGCCGGTGTGTAGAAAATAGTTGGCGAACGTATGCTCGGAGAATTCCGACGTCATCGAACGTACAACGCATAACTCGTCGGCACATTTCGCAATGAACGGAAACAAATCGCTGATCGGCAATCCCGATTCACCGTAGCGAGAGAACTTCCAGGGGCTTTCGAGAACGGTACCATTGTTATTGAACTGCGTTGGTGCCACAGCAAAAAAATCTCGCGGGTCGCGCCCGTTGTACTTCGCCAGCGCTGGCTTCGGATCGAACGTGTCGACCTGTGATGGACCACCATCCATATAAAGAAAGATCACACGTTTGCACTTCGGAGTGAAGTGGGGTCCGTGAGCGCCCGTCATCCCTGGCGAATTACTTGCACCCGAGATAGCCTGTTTGCTCGAAAGTGCGGCAAGAGCGATCCACCCAAGACGACTGAATCCGCGCCCGAGCATCGCACGCCGCGAAAGAATACGCGGAGAAATCTCATCACGCAAAGTTTGTTCTCCATTCATGGGATGAAGATAAACTCCTTACTATTGATGACCGCCAAAGTCACATCCGTCCAAGCATTCGACTCGCTATCATGATGCCGGGCAAAGTGCAATATCAAATCGACTTCATCCGCGATGGGAACGCGACCGTAGGCCGACTGGTAGAGCAAACGGACTCGTTCACGAAGGTCTTGCGGATGGGCCTGGATCAACGACTCGGCCCAACTCTTTGCAATTTGCCCAACAAAAGTGTCGTTCATCAACATCAACGCCTGTGCAGGAACGTTCGATACCGTGCGGCGTCCCATGGTGCTGAAGGGTACCGGTGTATCAAAGGCAGACATCATCGGTGAGATAAAATTACGTCGAATGCCCAGATAGATTGAGCGACGTCGATCACCGTCGACTGGACCACTTTGACTGGGACGTCCACGACCATCAAGAAAATCTGTTAAATGCACCGGAACCGACTCGCCGAACAATCGTTGGTCAAGCGAACCGGAAACCGCGAGCAGCGAATCACGAATCACTTCCGCTTCAAGTCGCTTGGGCGGTCGATGGTGGTACAGTTGATTGCCTGCATCCACTTGCAAAGCGTGCTCGGTCAGTTGGCCTGACGCTCGATAGGTTTGAGACGAAACGATATAGCGAATCAATCGCTTGATCGATTGACCATCCCGGAGAAACCAACTTGCCAAGTGATCAAGCAACTCCGAATGCGTCGGTCGCTGTCCCAGCACCCCAAAATCGTCGACGGTTGGCACAATACCACGGCCGAGCAAATGATGCCAAACACGGTTGACAATGACTCTCGCATACAACGGATTTGTTGGCGAAGTCACTTGATCGGCTAGTTCTAATCGGCCGCTGGATTGTTCATCGCCAAGGGAGACAGGATTAATCGCCGTAAGAAAGCGTCGGCGAACGATCTTCCCCGGAGCGGACGAATTGCCACGGATAAGCAAGTGATCGTCCTCGCCAACTCCGTCCATCATCGCCATCGCCAAGTGTGAGGCTTGACGAATTTTTTGCTGCAGAGCCTCGCGATCAGAAAGCCACCGACTCATAATCGACTCAACTTCATGCAAACCAGTCGTCGACTCGAGGCTGTAACTTTGCTGATAGATCTTATTCGCAGCGCTTGTGTCGATTGAAGGCTTTGTATCGCTATCGATTACTTGCAATAGCTCCAGTAATGAGTGATCGGCCGGCACCAATTCTAATTGAACGCCATGGCCGACGTACCGCTTCAAATCCAAAGTAAGCCATCGCAGGGAGTTGTCATTCGCCGGTTCGACCTTCTGAATTGTCTCGCCGTGCAGAGGCCCGACAACCAATCGGTGTGAGTCGACACAGGCGAACACGCTTCCAACGCCACGACATAAGATCGATACGATACCTCCGCTGACTGTAAACGTTGGCGTACGGACACCGCGACCGTTCGCTTCGGGACTCGATGAACGTCGACCATTAACGGATGCATCGCTTGCGACTTGTATCACGTCCCAAAATGGATCATTCCGCACCGAACCAATTGCGGATCGCAAAACCATCTGTTTTTTGTCGCGTGAATCAACTACCCATTCGCCAGCACGCGTCGGTTCACTTCGGTAAGCAAACCCATCGGGGTAAACTCGTTGCGAATTCGGGTCATGCGGATCGGTATAGTCAAAGACAAGCCGGTGGCCGACAGGAATCGGTGGCAGCTTGATGGGCCCAGCCAGCGACGTGTCAGCCGATTCCAATTTCGTCGCGGCGTCCAGCAGCGAGCGATACTTCGAGTCCAACTCAGCCAGTTCACGAGCGACCTGGCGATCCAGCGGCAGGGTCTCGAACCTCACGTTGCGAAAGTGGCTACTTTGCATCACGCCCGACAAGGCGTAATAGTCCTCGGTCGAAATCGCATCGAACTTATGGTCGTGACACCTCGCGCAACTGACGGTCAGGCCCAAGAACGCCTTTGAAAAACAATCAATCATATTGTCAAAGCGATCCGTCTCATCTTTTCGCACATCGACTGGCGAATGTACCCATTCGCCAAGAAACCAAAAACCGGTACCCAAAACCGATTCATCTGCACCTTTGGGACCGCAGCGCGGCTGAGCAAGCAAATCGCCTGCGATGTGTTCGCGAACAAGTTGATCGTAAGGCACGTCGTCGTTGAGCGCGCGGATGAGGTAGTCACGGTATTGGTAAGCGGCCGGAGCGTCTGGATCGAACTCATGCCCGCGTGACTCGGCGTAGCGCACCAAATCCAACCAATGTCGGCCCCAACGTTCACCGTAGTGGGGCGACGCCAAAAGCGAATCGACGTCGACCGCGTTACCCATCGGCGGCAGCCCCACAATGTCGAAGCTCAATCGCCGCGACAACGCAGCATCATCAACTGGCGGCGCGGGCTCAAGTCCTGCTGCATGAAGTTTTGCGATCACGAATTGATCGATCGGTGACAAATGCTCACCTCCAGAAACGCTTGGCGGCACAGGGTCCGTCAGCGGTTGCCATGCCCAATGTGACTGCTTTCTCGCATGTAAAGCAAACGTTTGCACCGGAGCCGACTCGGCCGTCGGTTCAGGTTCATCTGGCCACGCAACTGAGCGAGCGATCCATCGTTCAAAATCCGCGATCGTGCTGTCAGCCAGCTTGCCACTTGGTGGCATCTCGTACTCTTGATAGCGAATCGCAGCGAGTAACAACGACTCGTCGGTATCGCCAGGAACGACTGCTGGACCGCTGTCTCCACCAGCAAGCAATCCAGCGCGACTGTCGAGCTTCAATCCAGCTTTGAGCGATTTACTGGCCGCGCTGTGACAAGAGTAGCACTTCTCGTCGAGCACCGGACGAATCTTTGACTCAAAGAAGGCAATTTCATCAGCCGAGAAAGCGATTTTCTCGCTGGCCATGGATGCACCACAGCAGCTCGCGAGCATGGTGACACTGGCTGCGATGCGAAGCAAAAACATAGCGAAATAGGCGGTAGGTCGAGCGGCGGGTGAGACGGTCTATTGTACAGCATCCGCGGGCGGTTTGCACAAGTCTTCTGAGCCGGTTCTTCCACAACTCTACCGACGTTCCGTTGTAGCCGAGACTACAATAAGCTGGTCTGCACTGCGGCTCACGCCGATTACCCTGGCGATTCACGGCCGGAACCGCCGTATCACGGTTTCATTCGCTTGGACTCGCACAGAAACTACCGCATGTTACAAACCAGCGGAATCGTCGACAAAGGTACCGTCGAGTGCCTGCGCAAGCTGATCAACGACAGAGTCCTTGGCTCAGCCGTCTATCATGAAATGACGGACTCTACCAACACTCTAGCTCTCAACGATATTGCCGCCTCGGACAACACGGCGAGTGGGCTGCCTCGATTGTACCTTGCCGATCAACAGATTGCGGGACGAGGCCGAGTGGGACGGACTTGGCACAGCAGTGACGACTCATTGACGTTATCGGTTGTTGTAGAAACCTCAACTTTGTTTCCCATCTCGTTGGTTGCGGGAGTCGCCGTTGCTGAGGCGGTCGACGCGTTCATCACGCCAGCGTCCGCCCAGATCAAATGGCCCAATGATGTCTATATCCAAGGCACAAAGGTCGCTGGTGTTCTCGTCGAAGTGAACCACAAGTACCCGCGCATCGCTGTAGTAGGAATCGGCGTTAACATTCAATCGGCACCCATTGTTCATTCCACACGCGATACTTCCGATACCACCGTCCCAGCTGGATCGCTGGCGATGTTCACCACCAATTCACTCAATCGTTTTGATGTGCTGGACGAGATCGTTCGTCGTCTGTGTGCACTCGCAACCGCCCCAGACGTCGCGCTGCGTTTTCGCGACAAGTGCTATCTCACCGGGAACCATGTCACGTTGACTCATGCTGGACATCCGGCCCAAGGTCGATGCTTGGGGATCAATGAGCAAGGTAGTCTTGTCGTGGAAACTGAGACAGAAAGTGGCAGCGAACGAATCATCGTGCAAAGCGGCGAAGCGCTGCTGATCAGACGCAAATGAACGGAAATGCCCCTCTCCCCGAAGCGCGGCGGGGAGCCATGTTGATGTTAATATACGGAATGAGTTGTCATGATGTGCTTTGCTAACAAAAGTCGTCATGTCGACCTTTAATCGACGAAACGCAACCTGTCTGCCTACACCGGACACCACGTTTGCAACACGCCACTGTACCTACGCGATCAAGCGGCCATTCGTTCCGCGCCGAGCATGGCAAACATCTCTGCAGGCAATGATCGCAGATGCAGGTCTCGTTGCGGGAACGATATCTCAATTCTTGACTCTTTGAATCGCTCGTTGATCTCAGTATGCAACTCGTGAATCGTTTGCAGTCTCACATCGAGAGTTGTTAGAAAACATCGAACGACCAAGTTCAACGTCGAGTCACCGAAACCATCGAAGGTCACCACCGGCTTTGGATCAACGCAAACATGCGGATGCTCGTGGCAAATAGTTTCCAACAAGTGACAAGCTTGTCGCGTATCGGTTCCATACGCGACTCCCACGTTCAGCAATATCCGATTTGTAGAATCAGATAGCGTCCAGTTGATTAACCGCCCGGTGATTAAATCCTTGTTGGGAATTATCAACTCTTGTCGGTCCCAGTTCGTAACCGTTGTCGCACGAATACGAATCCGCGAAACCATTCCGGTTGTGTCTCCCAGCGTCACTACATCTCCAATCCGAATCGGTTGCTCGAACAATAAGATCACGCCACTGACAAAGTTCGCGAAAATCTCTTGCAAGCCGAATCCCAAACCGACGCCGAGCGCTGCAACCAGCCACTGGATACTCTCCCAGCGCAAACCGAGCGTCTTCGCTGAAAACAAGACCCCGACTGCCATCAACGCGTAACTGGCAAGCGTTGTGATCGCGTACCGTACGGCTTTCTCAAGTGGCAATCGCTCCAGGAGCACGCCTTCGATCAAGCCAGGCAAGTTTCGCACTGCGACCCAAGTCAGCACAATGATCGGCAGAGCGAGAACCAGATTCGCGAGAGTTACTTGCTCAATCGTTCCATCCGCCAACGTTGTTGGCCAAAGCTCGAATGATTCCAGGAAACGAATCGCAGGAAACACAGGGGACCAGACCCACACCAAGCCGATCATTGCCGCAAGTGTTAATGCCGTATGAATTAACCTCGATGTCTGGGCATTGATCTCTGCCGCCTCCAAAGAGTCGTCCGGAGAGATTTCCAGTACTGAGCCTTCCAGTCGCTCGGACTGCTCCATTTTTTCACGACGAACTGCCCAGGCTAAACGACGACGCTGGACCAATAGCCATCTCTTTAGCATCCCGCCGATCAGAAACGTGATCAATGCCAACCATAGGGTCCAATACAATCGCTCGATAAGTTGGGAAGCCGCGTACGAGTATCCGAACAACGAGACTCCCGCGAGCGAAATCGGTATGGCAACTATTCCTGTAAACCAAACGTGACGCAAACGAGATAACCAACCGTCCTGGTTGCTTCGCAAATGAGACGCCAGCAATCCGCGTTTGGGATGAAACGACTGCCACAGGAGCATCGCGATCAGTCCCATCCCGAGTGAGAATAGCAGTCGCCCCAACGATGCGTCGACCAATGCTCGGCCAAGGCTTTGACAAACACTCCAAAGAACAACCAGCGGCAACCCTAGGTCGATCAGCACACGCAAGCCTTGACGTAGCGGCACAATCGTCGTTTCGCTAACACCAAAATGCGCAGTCGCTAACCCTCCGCTACGCAACACCTGACGCAACAGTTCCAAGGGCACGAGTGCTGCTGACGCAAAAATCAATGCGTCGGAAAATGCAATCACGATGGCCTCCCGCTCAGCCACGACCATCAACACTTGCCCGACTGCCCACAACGCGATTGCCAGCGGCAGAGACAGCAGGATCGTCACCACCAAGGCACGCCAAGTGGGTATCAAAGTGCTGGCGTTGCGCGCGGAAGCCTGTTTGCCGTGGTTATACAACCGCTTGCGAAGTCGACTGGCGAAAAAACAAATGAATACCACCATCGCTAGTATCAACGCCGTGCGGTCCATGCGAGTGATACACCCTTCGATCATCTTGGTCGACAACAGTTTCAAGTTGTCTGGGTGCATGATCCAACGAATGGCCACCCATGCTGTCTTGGCGTCCGCAAGGCTGTATCGTGTCGTATTGCGAATCCACATCACGTGGCTGTCGATCTCCAGTCGCAGTTCTTCAACAATATTGAGTTTCAGTTCGTACAAGCCTCGTAGCTCAACGAGTTTCGTGATCTCTTGCCCTAAGTCGGCAGCGAATCGTTTTAGACGTTGAACTTCCTCTGGATGTACTTCGCCGTTTTTTGTTGGAAGAGACTCTGTGTCGCCGAACGAAATCCCGTTGATTGGCCCACCGACGGTTTCTTCAAGGGTGATTTCCAGTCGCGTCAATAGAGACCGTGATTCCTCGATCGCAACATCAGCTCGATCCACTTCGGCATGTAAGTTAGCCAGCTTCGGAAGTTTGTTGCGCTGCAACTGTAGTTTCAAACCCAGACCGGCGCGGAGCGATCCGCCGACTGCGAGATCACGCTTGATCTCTTCGCGGTTTGCTTGCAAGATCTGGTCGAGCTCGTCACACCGAGATTGATTGCGTACCAGCTTGCGTTCAATCGTCTCGATGCTGTTGACCGTTTGCATCCAACGATCCGCCAGTGATAGCACCATCGATTGTTCCGGCGGTATACCGTCACGCTGTAGTGTCATACGGTGGGCGGCGAGTTCCTCTTCGATCTGTGACTCGCGTCGTTCACGCAGCGCCGAGGACCACCACTGCAGCGTCGACTCAGCTCGAGTGAGTTCGCGTTTGGCGAGTGTCAGCTTCAGCGGCAGTAGATCCGTTTCTGCTTCGTAGAGTGCTTGTTCCTGGACCAGCATCTCCACTCGCTGACGTAACGCCGCTAACCGCGCGGCACGCTCAGTTTCACGCACTGCTTTCAGTCGACCGGCCGGATCATCCTCGACCTGGGCGATCGACGATGTTTCAAGTTCGTCGGCAGTTTTGCGTGCTTCTTGAATCAACTTAGGCAGCAGCTCTTTACGTGTTTGACGTTCACGAACAGTCGCTTCGAGAGTTTGAACATTCTGTCGAGCTGCGTTTGAGTTCACTTCCGCTTCGGATCGCAATTCACGGACTTTCTCGATCGACATGATTGCCACATCATTGGTCGGCTCGCTTGCTGGGATTTGAGTTTCAACCGAACTCTTCGCCCCCCGTGTTGCTTCTGGAGCCGCCGCAAGCGCCTTGGCGATCCCTGCCAATCGATCCGCGTCCGCTGCACGCTGTTTGAACTGTTCCAGCGCCTGGTTTAAAGGAGGCAGCAGTCGCTCGCGCAACGTAGCGTCCATCGCCGTATCCTTTTGAAGCGAATCGATTGCAGCGGCAACGGCTTCGGGCGATGTTAGCGAAGCTTCAGCAATTGACTCCTCGTTCGGCGGAGCGCTGAACCGCAGCGCTGCGGGAACGATCGTGGCCCGATCTCTCGTCGACGTGGGCGGCTCAGTTTGCGCCGACCCGTGCGACATCAGGACGCCAAAGACAACAAAAACGGCACATAATCGCGAAGCAAGAAGCTGATTCAGCGAAGGCAAAGGACTCTCCATTTCCACCGGAGCAAGGAAAACAAGCGGCAAAAGTGCGGATTTCCGTTCCACATACGGCGTACAACTCACACCGGTCGCCAGTCGTCTGCGAAACAGTCTCCAAAACCTGCACACTCAGCGAAAGGTCAATCTGTTTACCATCCCGCGGATTGACTACAAAAACAGGTAGACATTCGGTGACGGGGTCTATCAGCAGGCACTACAAGGTAGCCCCGAATTCGCCCAGGGTGCATGACGGGGTTTGTTAGGATTCTTGCAGTTTGGTCTTGTGTCGGCGGTGGCGGAAGCCATCGTTCCGGGTGCCTCGGCGATTCCAGAATGCGTCCCGATCGTGAGTTTCGCTCAGGTCGTCCGCTTTGAGCTGAA
>JBGSIA010000013.1:0-5414 GCA_041751935.1 Pirellulaceae bacterium
GCGAGCCCGTTCGATCGTCGTCCTGACGCACCACAATCCCGGCTTCCTTGCCAATCATGGCCATGATCCGGCCAACACGTTCTTTGCTCAGGCGTTGCGTTACCGGAACCTGCATGACTCCGGTACGACGTGACGCCCTGCCTTGAACATCCTGGACGATCGTTTCGGGAATCGTTCCCGTATCGGTCTTGAACTCTCGGTCGCGTCGAAAGTCCAGCTTCTTGAGCCACTTTCTCACTGCCGCATCGGAGACGCCGCACGCCGTTGCAATCGAAAGATTGCTGTACGACGTTGCGAGAGCGACCAAGTCGTCAGGTGAGGGCTCAAACCACTGGCAACCCGCTTTTACAAGCGAGCCGACAGGCATCGGATTGACGATCCATCCCGTGCGTTTCGCAGCGGGGATCTGCGAGAGAAACGCTTCCAGCTCCGGCAGCATCGGGATTTCCTGAAGCTTGCCGTTTTTCTGGGAGGAGGGGACAGTGATCGTCGGGTGAACGCCGTCACGGTTCGGCCACGCGGGCCGGACGTGCCGTTCGTCTTCCCAATGAAAATCCATCAAGTCTCCCACCCGAAACCCGCTGTACCACAACACGCGAAGTGCGAATTGCCATGAGGGGGCTTCCTGCTTTCCGACCACGCGATCAGCCGCAGCCACCATGCGATCAAGTTCTTCCCCGGTAATGGGGCGTCCCTTCATCACATCGTCGACATCAAGCGAATCCAGATCGGGAACGCGATCGATCCATTCGCGTTTTGCACAGAACCGTGCAAACGCCATCACGGCACCCATCATGCTGTTGACGCTGTTCGCAGAACGATGGTCGTACCGCGACTCGTCACCTTCGAGCAATCGCTCTTGCAGGTATTCCAGCATTTCGAGGGTCATGACTTCGCGAACCATCAAGTCACCCTCTCTAGCATGGTCCGCCATGTATCCGCAAAAAATCCGCTCGGCGATCCCAAGCCTGGAGCGGGCATGTTGAAACGAATCCTTTTTGAATCGCTTCGTTTTGTGCGAGCGATACTTTTCGTAACACTCTTCCCAGGTCGATCCGCGACTGGACTCGATTTCTGGCAATGGGAGTGCTGATGGATCAGGAGCGACAGCTCTGGCAACGCTTTTGTGCATTGCCGTGATCGCTCCGCCGGATGCGACATAGCTGCCATCAAGCAACCGTTCACGGCACTCCCGCAAGATACGCCTTGCCTCGCGGCGATCGCGTGTGCCGCAGTTCTTGCGGACACGCTGACCACGGATGGGGCAGTAAAACTTGAGGACGAAGCCGTTGCGGTCGCTCTTCTGGAGCGGTCGGTCCGGATAGAGTTGGATGTTGCCAATTTCGGGCCTTCTCGGCATGGAAAGTTCCTTTCGTTAGTTTTCGTTTTGGTTGTGTTCATGTTTTTTCCTTTCTGCGTTCCGACTCAAATGCTCGATGAGTGCCTTCCCCGTCACCCAACGCGAGTGACCAACATTCGTAAAGGGAAGACCTTCGTCTAGCATCTTATCCCAGAACTTCTGCGAGACACCGAGTCGCTGCAAAACTTGCTGCTTGCTGTAAGCCTCGTCGTCGCGAACCAACCCTGAATCGATCTTGACCATAACCTAGCTTCCCAATGAGAAATTTGTGTTGAAGTGAAAACTAAGGACCAACCGTGACGGCGGATTCATCACGTCCCGGCCAGATAACCGAACCATTTCAGTGACTTGTTGGCTGGTCTAAAAGCGATGCGTGAGCGCGGGAGCAGGGGAGACACAACCAGCAAAACGCGACGTATCGCACCGCCCAAGAGAACGGCTGACACAGCGGCAACGCGTTCGCCATGATCGATCAAAGCCAGATCAAAGGTCGTCATCTCGACCTACTAGCCGTGGACCACAAGCGCCGCCAATTCGCCGTCGTGATCGACAACCATCAGCCGACAGAGCCATTGGGCGATGGGAAGAAAAGAAGACTGGCAAAATCACCCGAAAAAACGAAGCGATGGCCCAGACTTTAAAAGCGTTGCTCAAGCCAAAGTTGCAAAGCGATGGAAGAAGTGATCGACAAGCACTGCGTTCGATGCCGAGGTTCTCTTTGTCAGCTGGAGCCTACCACCACGAAAATTTACCGTTAGCAACGATATTCCCGTATGCGATCGGCTTTTCACTTGCGTCTGATCCGGCCTGATTGACAACCGCGAAGCCAAATTCGTTTACCCGTTTTCAATATCCCAAATGGACACTTGGTTTTGACAAAAATAGCCAATTCGACTTACGGCGTCCAACGATCAGGTCATCCCCTCAACCCAGAGACGGATGATCAAAACTAACGGTCATCGATTGCATGTCGGCCTCGGCGACTGCGATTGCCTTCGCCGTTTCTATCTTCCCATGTAGTTCCGCCACGCATCGGACGCGCCTCAGGATATCGGTCGTCGCAAACCTTGGATTCAGCAGTCGCTCATGACTGACCATCACCTGGACAGCCTCGGTGTGGCCTTCGGCGGCGGCGTTGTGAATCGGTGTGTAAAGCTGATTGTTGGTCACCGTTGCCTTGGCCTTGTGCTGCAAAAGCAACCGGATCATCAGAAGGTTGCCTTTCGTGCCGGCAAAGTGAAGCGGCGTATTCCCACGATCATCAGTCGCATCGAGATCGGCGTTGTGTTCGAAAAGCAGCTTCGCAATATACTGATGCTCCCCACTGGCAATGTAATGAAGCGGCGTTCGTTGACAGTTTCCTTTTGTGTTTGCATCAACTCCAGCCTCAAGAAACAGTTGTAAGAAGCCCATGTCTCCTGTTCTCGCGGCGAGGTGAACAAGCCGATCACCTTTTCTTCCTATTGCCACATTCGGATTGGCTCCCATACGGATCAACCTTCGCCCCATATCCAATAGCCCGCGTCGCATGGCCACTTCCAGAACACATCGCCCCTTGATGTCGCGTGCAGCAAAGGTTGCACCGCGTTTGACAGCTTCGTCGAAGTCTACGCTGCATCCACTTTCAATCGCACCAATGAGCTGATAGTCGGGCAACATCGCGTAGCAAACTGCCACGACGATGTCGAGTGCGCAAGCTTAATGTTGCTACTCAAACTATCACGACTACTTCACACCGAACTTAAGGTGAGTAGCGCCAATCGCGGCATTCAAATCGGGGATTTGGTGCGAACCCTGATCGAACGCGGGCTGCACAGTAGCCCAATCAGCGGGGCCTGATCGTTAGTGAAGTCGCAAGTACGATCAACATTCTGCTTGAAATTTCTCTTGTATTGGTGTACCAAGCACTATGGCTAAGCATCAAAACTTGCGTCGAAAATGTAGTAGCGGATCACTGCATCCATCAATCATTGTTTTGATAATCGTCGCAACGTTCGGGATATGCCTTGCAACAACGGCAACCATGCAAGGCCAGGCACAAGAAACATCGGCAAATTTCTCGCCAGGTTCGGTGAAAATTGGAGTTGATACGCGGACTTGCAATGGCTCTTTGGCGGGTTCGCTACGCTACATAAGTAGCGAAATGCAGTACTGCGATGGAGCTAATTGGAAAATCACTGGAAAACCGTCATGCACGGAAGATTTAACAACTGAATGCGTATTGGCAGCCCCTCGCTCATCCAGTGATGCTGGCTTTATTGCGGCAAATGTCAAAGATGGAGTTAACATTCTCGGAGTAACCGGCAGCTACACAGGTAGCGGCCTTTGCTCGGCGCCACCACTGTGTCCCAATGTTGGAGATGTCTGTGACGACAGCAACGGCGGAACAACCAATGATCCGATTTTCGCGGGATGCGCCAACTATGGCGGAACTTATGCGACGCTCTTCGTGACAGATAACAATCAATCCACGTCAAGCCAATGGAAAATTGTTAATGGGACCGATGATATTGCCACCGATCATTTTGATGACGGGGAATTGAACGATGCACAAGTACCGAACAGTACAACGTTTCTGGCATTCAAACTGTGCAAAGACCTGACCGATGGCGGATTTAGTGATTGGTACCTCCCAGCCAGAAACGAGCTGGACGTCCTGTGGCAAAACCAAACGGCCATCAACGCTAATGCGGCAGGCAATTTCACGGTGAGCGAATATTGGAGCTCCACCGAGGTCGGTACGAGCAGTGTGTGGTACGAGATCTTCGGCAATGGCCGCATCCTCAGCTCCAGTAAGACGAATTACAACTACGTCCGATGTGTGCGCAGAGACTAGTCTGAATGTCACAAGCACGTATATTTCCATAAGATACATTATCACTTTTTAGGGGTATGTAAATTGACCGCTGCTAAACCTGTCGCCTCAGAACGGCTTATCGTCTTCCCTTGCGTAGACAATTTCGTCTCCGTCAACCATTCTTGTTGCAACAACTTTCATTTCTGTTTCGCTTAATCGATCAAGTGTCCATCCTTTGGCGAACTCCGCAGAATTTGACTTTGGAAGCTGATCGCTCTGTAGGTCTCGAATCTTTACTTTTGCAGGCATTGCAGCGCCTTCGCCGACGAATATGGCCTCCTGCTGCGCTAAATTAGGAAGTGCCTTAGTCATGCCAGACAGTCCGTCAGGTAAAAAGCGTGCTACTTGCTGTTGATCTCCCGCGTTAGTCAGTCGAAGAACGAGCCACGTTCCGCATTGAGCGATCACTGTACTTTCAATGTCGGATGGCCGCTGACTAACAAGCATTAGCCCAATCCCATATTTTCTTCCTTCTCTCGCTATGCGACGAATTGCAACTTGAGCAGCGGCATACTCGGCCTCACCTCGATCGGGCACATAGCGGTGAGCTTCTTCGCACACCAAAAGCACTGGGTCTCGCCTGCGTTCTGTTGCTGATTGGTACAGCTTGTACTGAAACAAAAGTCTCGCAAGCATTGATGCGAGTGGACCGGCCACTTCATTAGGAAGTCCTGAAATATCGAGAATGCGAATTGGCCGTTTTGTTCCATCTGACGAGATCGACGGCCCGACGAGCTGACCTATGACTTTTTCGAGTGTGAGGCTGTTTGCTGCCCAATTTGACATCAAAAAATTGATGCGTGGGTCACGTCGGATAACCGCCAATTTATCAACGATCGATTTAAACGATTTGGAAAAATCGGTCGCCGTTATTGATTCCATCTTGCCTTTTTGCTCTCTAGCAGCCTGCACAAAAACGATGTGCCGATGTAGTTCGTCCAGGCAAAACGGACGTGGTTTATCGCGATCAAACGACAAAAGTTTTTCTGACTTCACGCCGTTTTTTGGGCGGGGCGTATCGATCTCAAGTCCATCAGTTGGCGCAGGAGAGCCATACGCTGTAGGCGCTGCACTAACGAGGCCGGCAGCCACCATTCGGGCGTGTGTCAATGCTTTGTAGATGATGTTGTTTTGAGACGTGGCTTCCTGTTCCGTCTTGCCGATAACGAGCGTCCGAAACTCGTCGGCCGACATTAA
>JBGSIA010000014.1:0-5186 GCA_041751935.1 Pirellulaceae bacterium
TCCTTCAGTTGCTGACGGTCATCCGCTTGAACTGGTTCTTGCCGCAGGAGTTGTTTTGCTGATGCAAACGTATCGAAAAGTTGATCGTCCAGATCGTTTCGATCGGTTATGACCAATACCGTCGGATTGTCCATCGCAAGAACGATCTTGCCGGTATAGAAAACCATCGACAAAGATTTTCCGCTGCCTTGCGTATGCCAGACCACACCTGCTTTGCGATCCCCACGAGGCTGGCTCTTCACTCCAGACAAACCATACGATTCGGGCGTCTCCGCAATTGGTTGAGTGGCACCTGGTTCTTTTTCCCATCGCCCCGCTTGCAAATCGGCTGCTCGCAATGTCGATTCCACTGCGGCATTGACGGCATAATACTGGTGGTAGGCAGCAAGCTTTTTCACCGTCGTCATGCTGACTTGCCCGGTTTTTGGGTCCTCGCGTCGGCCCTTCTCGAAGACGATGAAGTGACGGATCAAATCAAGCAGTGTCGTCGGATTCAACATGCCACTGATGAGCGTTTCAAGCTGGCCGATCAGCGGCGAAGCTTCCGTCTTACCGTCAGCGGACTTCCAATGCATGAATCGCGTGTATCCCGCCGAAATTGATCCCGCTTTGGCATCCAGTCCATCCGAGATGACTGTGAACGCATTCGTCGTAAACAAACTCGGAATCGTGGCCTTGTAGGTTTCGATTTGGTTGAAGGCCGAACGGATAGTTACATTCTCATCGCCCGCGTTCTTCAGCTCGATGACGACCAACGGCAAGCCATTGACGAACAATATCAAGTCGGGACGTTTGTTGGCATGGTTCTCGATGAAGGTGAACTGATTGACGACCAGAAAATCATTATTGAGCGGATTGTCAAAATCGACGAGCCAAACGCGGTCGCCTCGTTCATCGCCATCTTTGTGCATCGAGACCGGAACGCCATCGGTTAGCAACCGATGGAACGCCTCGTTATCTGCCAGCAACTCAGGCGAACGCAGCCGCAACACCTCCTTGATGGCCGCATCACGTTCAGCGGCAGGAATATGCGGATTGATCGCGGACACCGCATCGCGAAGACGTCCGATGAGAATAACATCGGCGTAGCTGGCCCGTTCCGGTGCCGAGCCATCAAACGCAAGCACGCTCCCGTGCAGATACTTGAAGCCCAGTGCCTCAAGTCGCTCGATCGCGAGTGCTTCGATAGCAGATTCGGTGAGTTTTGCCGTCATTTCGTCATGCTTTCACGTTTTCTCCCGTTTTTTGCCGCTACTCTACGGGGCGTAAGTTCTTTGTTTTCAGTGGTTTATGGCAGTGCCCTCCCGTAAGCCTCCCGTAATTCATTTCTTTGTCGCTCAATTTTACGGGAGGGAATCTCATTCGGGGGGCCTTTTCCAAACAGACTCGGCACCACGGCGAAAATTCACGATTTTGCCTGACTTTCTCAGTTCTCGAAGAAGATTCTCAATGCGATTCCGCCTTTTTGCTTCATCCATCCAGGCTGGCAAGATGTCCCAGATCAGCTTATCGATGTCGCCTCGAGCCATTTCGGCGTGTTCGTCAATCGCTTTGCAAATCAAGTCGAGGTAGTACTGTTTTTCGAATGCACTATTCTTGCTGTACTCCGCCTTTTGACCCACTTGTTGAGCCACGGTCTTGGCGATGTAGTAATTCGGCTTGCGTCCCTCAATAAGGCCACGGTCTCGAAGGACCTTCGCTTCACGATCATGCAAGGAGAGCCGCTTCTGCACTCTGTCGAGCAGCATGATCTCTTCAAGCGTCAAACTGCCGTCTGTTGCAAGCAAACGAGCATAGTTCAAGTCGAGCACCTTGCCGGTCAATGTCACGGCCACGCGACTGTTGGAAAGGTCATAATCGGGCATTGGAAAAAATCTTCGACGCTGCGCGAGGAACATTTTCCGAATGCCACCACCGGCAGTGTCCACCATCTTGAGGTTGAACATGGCAGTAGCCAAGAAACGGTTCCGATAATATTCTTCCGGGGCATCTTCTATAACAACGCGCTGTACGTTTCCAGGAACGAAGCTTCCCAGATTCGTAAATGACAAACTTTCGTCGCGCTCAACAATGTTGATTCGTCCAGCTAACGAATAGTCTTGGTGAGCGATGCAATTATTAAGTGCCTCTCGAATGGAAAGACTTTCGTACTGATCAATCTCTTCTGGGAAAAGCGTCTCTCCTCGCATATAGCGGTACTTCAAGTTGCGAATCTTTGCGAAGACTTTATCGACTGCCAGAAGCATTGGCATACCGAACAGGGCATAATCACGATCGCTACCATTCGCGTCTATTAGTAACCAACGAATCTTGGGATCGGCTGGTTGCAAGAAATGCTCTGACTCTTCCTTGCCGAGTAATAGCATAGCCGTGCGTGTAAGTTGCCCCTTGATTGTCAGTTTGGCCTTATCCAGAAACTTGGCATCGTCCCATGTTGCCGCCTCGGCTGCTTTATCGGAAAACTTGGAAACAAAATTCAATCGAGCTTGCAGGATCGCGTCGGGATCAAGATCACTAACCGTTGCATTTGGAATGATAACCGCGCTCCAGTCTTCAACAGTTGACTGAGATCGAATGCGCTCGATTTCCTCTATATTCAGTGGACCGAGTGATTCGCCATCGCGTCCGTAATAATGTCCATCGAATGCGATCGGAGTTCCTCTTGGCGCTGCCGGTATCTGCATCATGACGACGCGTTGTCCGGAATGCTGAACTTCGTAGATTTCAACAAACGTGATGCGACTGGTGGTTTTGGTCGCTATCTCGTGCTTCAAGCTATCGAGGTTCGCGCGATTGGGGCGAAAGTTGGTGCCGGTTGCTTCGCGACGGTTATTGATGCCGAACACGAGCCACGCGCTCGCAACCGATTTGAGATTAGCTTCGTTACACAAGGCAGAGAAGTATTTGCCAATATCATCGAAGTGCTTGCCGCTTTCAGCCTTCTTGAATTCAACGACTTCGTTCTCGGCAGGCAAGCGAAGCAGTTGTTCAAGTTTTGCACTGGCATCGAAACCGCTATTCATACTGCACCCTCGCCTCGCCAGACATTAACTTTGGAAGCAGCGTATCGCGGAGCTTTTCAAGTGTGCGAATTTGAAGCATGTTTAAATGCAATTTGGGAGGGATGGACTGCAACTGACAATTGAACTCCGCAACTTTTTCGCCAATGACACGGCCGATTTCAAACTGCTTTAGGTGTTCGACATCAACACGTTGACGGCCACTTGAACCAGCCATGCAGCCTTCGGCGTAGTCTCGAAACTCTTGGTTGCGAGCAAGCACATAAGTGAAGAACGCAGATAACCCGTCACGTGACCGCATCACAATGAACTCCGTGGAGCCCCAGCCGACTTGCTCCGGCTCAAGAAAGGTCACAAACGCTGACTTTCCATTTTCTAGGCAAGGTGTGATTCTCGCGAGCAGCGTATCACCGTTGATGAACTTTGTACCCGACGTAAATTCTCGGTCGTACCAGCCAGATGGACTGAATGTAGTGGTACTCACTCCGGCCATATCTAAGTATGGCGAGAGACTGCCTTTGCGAAGCGATCGCGTTGGGTTGAACTTCACGTAATGTGTTATTTCAACTTTTTCGTCAGTTCCTTCGACGAACCATTGGCGGAAGAGGGTTTCGGCGAGGGCTTCGAGGGTTTTGTTCTGGCGGTGCAGCAGATCGATTTTGTTGTCCAGGCTGCATAGCAACTGCGCAATGGCTTGCTGCTCGTAAATTGGTGGCATTTCGAAAAGATGTTTTGTTACAACATCAGTCTGTACCCGTTGCCTGCCTGAGCTACCGGTCATCGAGAGTATCGCTACATCACGGAAGATCGGCGACCTTGAAAAGTAGTAAATAAAGTGGCTGTCAGAAAACGTGTCGATTGCGCGAAGTACAATGTACTCGGTGGACCCGAACGCAACCTCTCCATCATCGAGTAGATCAATGAATGCTGTCTTTCCATTTTCGAGACAAGGTGTAATTCGCGCTACAATTGTGTCACCGTTTTTGAATTTCATTCCTCCACGGTAGCATTCAGTCGCGAATCCAGTAGGACGTTTCGTATATGGTGCGAGATGTTCCATGGAGATCTTTTTGAACATCTTATTTTTTGGAAGTGACTCAACTGGGTTTATTGAGACGACATCCGAGAGCTTTACAATATGCCACTCACTCATCATCATACCCTCCTAGCTCGGCCTCGATTTGCTCGATGTTTGGCAACGAGGACTTCAGCGTTTCTGACAAACTCTCCGTAATCTGATACTCGCTCACGCCAATCGGTTTGTTTAAATCACGCAGCGAATATTCGACGGTGATGTTGCTCTTGGACTTGCAAATGAGAATGCCGATGGTGGGTCCGTCCTCTGGCAAATGGACTCGGCAGTCAACCGCCGAGACGATTTGTGCAGCAACCTGCTGCACTCTTGCTGATCCAGGTTCATAACGATGCCGCACTTTCTCATTGTTCATGAGGCCATTCATTTCGCATCCTCTTTCTCCGGCATCTTCACCTTCGCCAAGTTTTCGGCGATCGCCTTGTTCAAGGCTGCTTCTTCCCTCAACTGGCTCTCAAATTCGGCCTTGAGGGCGTTGAAACGCTCCGCAAAGTCGAATTCGTCTTCTTCATCGGGCAAGCCAACGTATCGGCCCGGAGTGAGGACATAATCCAGTTCGGCCACTCGGTCGAGCTGCACCGAAGCGCAGAACCCCTTGATGTCTTCGTATTCCCGTCCGTCTTCAAATGACTCGCCGGTGCGCCAAACGTGATAGGTGCTGGAGATTTGCTCGATGTCCGCCTCTGCCAATTCTTTGGTACGTCGATTGATCAAATGCCCAAGGTTGCGCGCATCGATGAAGAGGATCTCGCCTTTGCGTGGGTGGCCGTTCTTTCGAGCGCGATTAAGGAACCATAACGCAGCCGGTATCTGCGTATTGAGAAACAGCTTGGCGGGCAAATTGACGATGCAGTCGATCAAATTGCCATCCTGGATCATGTTCTTGCGTATATCGCCTTCACCACTGGTCTTGCTGGTCAGTGCGCCTTTGGCCCAGGGCAATCGCACGTTGATTTCGTTTCGGTCCAAGGATTGCGTTGTCATTGCTGAAGTCAAGCCGCTCGTTGTTGAGTGGCGTGTTTCCCGCATGGAGGTACCAAGTGATGAACGGACCAGCAGCCATTGTTTCCAAA
>JBGSIA010000015.1:0-5722 GCA_041751935.1 Pirellulaceae bacterium
GCAAAGTTCGCGACATCACCAAACGCATTCGCGATCATTGGAGTTGTGAGAATCAGCAACACTATGTACTCGATGTAACTTTTTCGGAAGACTCCAGTCGAATTCGCAAGGGAACCGGGCCCGAGATTTCTTCCGCATTTCGTCGTCTTGCCCTGAGTATCTTGCAACAGGACACTACCCTCAAAGACTCAATTCGAGGAAAGCGAAAGCGTTGTGGCTGGGATAACACAGTATTGGAACAACTTATCGCCTGTTTTGAGCCGAACTAACGTGCGATTGCCCTGGAGTCCTCGGTACCTGAGACCGTGTGTCAGCTGGATCGCAAGATGTTCATTCTAAACCCGAACCGTCGCACGAGCTGCTAACGCAAGCTCGAATTTACTAGGCTGGGATTTTATGAAATCGAACCATAGCCAAGATACCATCTTTGTAGGCGTTGATGTTTCCAAGAGTACGCTTGATGTTTATCGACCTGATACGAACGAAGTCATTCAGATTGACAATTCGGAAATTGCGATTGCGGAGCTTTGTTCGAAATTGCAAAAGAAAAAGCGAAAAGTCATGGTCGTCATGGAAGGCACTGGTGGCTACGAGCGGTTGTTATTGACGCAACTCGCCAGCCACAACCTCGACGCTGCAGTCATCAATCCAAGACGCATTCGTGACTTCGCCAAAGGGATTGGGCTCGATGCAAAAACCGATCCCATTGATGCCAAAGTGATCTCGAAGTACGCCGACCTCGTGAGGCCACAATCCATGGCCACAAAGTCGGATCATGAACTCAAGCATGGCGCGTTGGTTGCTCGTCGTAACCAATTGCTGGAGTTGATTAACCAAGAGAATAATCGCCTCAAGCAAGCCTGGGATAAGGACGCCAAGCAGAGCATCCAGGATGTGCTTGAAATGCTTAAAAAGCAGCTAAAAGACGTTGATTCGAAGCTTGCCAATATGCTTCAAATCGACACCAAGAACCAGCGTACAATCGAAGTCTTGGGTTCGGTCAAAGGCATGGGGCCGGTGATGATTTCAACCGTCCTGTCCAAGTTGCCAGAGTTGGGCAAGCTCAATCGCGGGGAGGTTGCCAAACTCGTCGGTGTCGCGCCGATCAACCGTGACTCGGGCAAAAAGTCAGGCAAGCGTTTTATTGGTGGTGGACGCGGCCAAGTGAGGCGCGTGCTGTACATGGCGACGATCGTTGCGATCCGTCACAATCCGGCGATCAATGCGTTTTACGCGCATCTGAAATCGAAAGGCAAAGCGTCCAAGGTGGCGATCGTGGCAAGCATGCGAAAGTTCATCACGATCTTGAATCTGCTACTCAAGACAGATCAGATGTGGGAAAACAAAATGAGCGTCTGAGTCGTTGCCAACCCAAACGCTCGGAATGAACGTCATTGACGCCCCGTCGACTTGGGTATCCCTCACAAGTTGTGTCCCCACAGAGCTTGCTACGTTTCGCCAAGCATACCCATGATAGTTCCACGCCCAGACCCGAGCAACAAACATCATTGAACACTAGAGCCCATGCCAAAAAAATCCCGGGGTTTGGGGCTGGCCCCAAGTACGCCTGAATCCACACAATTGGAAAGGAATTTCAAAATGTTTTGAAATCGACTATTGACCTAAGTTAAGACCGTCGCTGACACCTTTTCCTGCCCCGCCAATTTCCTCTACGACGCGTTGATCACTCATATTTTATAAACCACCTTTCAACATCCACATTCCAACAAACGCGAATCCGAGGATTGCCAGAACTACCGAAATGAAAATAAGCCGATCTATTAAACCATAGACTCTGGATAGTTCTCGTACCGCCTTCATCAGAAATGTCAAATCGCTTCCCTGCGATTCGGCCACTTGCCGGAATCCCAAACCGCCACGTCGTGTCCAATGCCCAAGCAGAAAAAACACCAGTCCCGAGAGCAGATCCATTGGGGCGATCTCAAAATTTCCGGCCTTCGGCCAAAGCTTGAAAAAGAATAGCACAAGCATGACTATTCCGTAGATTTCAAACCAAAAGCCAACTCCACGCATCTTGAGCGCTAGGCGAGCAAATACAGCGTTGTCATCTTGCGAGAACTCATGCTGTGGGGAATCGCTTGGCATTTGAATTGTCTCTATTTGTATTGAGCGTGGCGTAACGAATTGCGATCTATGCGATAGTCAGGCGAAAAAAGGCTCAACATTTGAAGTTGAGCTGATCGCCTGACTGTCGCATAGATCGTGCGTTGAACTTTGTCGACCGTCCGGGATTCGGACGATGGATTCGACTTCACCAGCCCAACAACGTCAAGAAGATTCTAACAAGTAGCCCGAACTTGGTGTGTGACCAGGAAAATACAACTGCCGTGGGGGAGGCTCTTGCGGCGGGCTCATTGTACTTTCTATCCGCATTTCCAGGCACCAGTCCTCATAACCGATACCATACTCTCGGTCCAAGTACTCACAAAACTCTGCACGCTCAGTCTCTGCAAACCACGCCGGACAGCGTCTATCCCAATGTGGATGGCAGCTCGTCCGCCGCAGCGTCATCAAACTCATCGCACAACCCCAGCAATCGACGGCAACTCGCTTGGTACCCAGTCCGCTTGCGACTGCACCAACCACCAAAGTAACGTGTCTTCGTCAGCTGATCCGGCTGAACGTGATCGCACCAACGACGCACGAACTCCAGCGTCTTCAATGTCACCGGCACTTGCTCGCGCTCACCACCGACTCGCTTCCCTTCGCGTGCCAGGAATGTCACTTCATTCGCATCCGCAGCAACGATTCGTCTGTCGCTGATCGGACCTCCAGTCAGATAACGCGTCAAGTAACGTACCACTTGCACCGCCGAACAACTCTTCGTCGGCGGCGGTTGAATAAAACTCACCCAGTCCAACCCCGCAAGCTCATCACAGAAGTTTCTCCACGCTGATTCGTCTTGCAAATAGGCATACTTGCCACCAAACTTCAACTCACCTTTTGCGTACAACTTTCGCAACCGCGACAGCGCTGCCTTGCGAAACGCCTCTCGCAAGCTGATCGCATCGACCAAATAATAGTCATCACTGTTCACCGCGTCCCGTGGTGACTGGGCCGACTTCCACTCGTCTTTGCTCAAGCTCGGGCCGCCACCGGGAACCAACGCATGAACGTGCCAATGCGGCTGGAGTACTTGATTCCAAGTGTGCAGCACCATCATCGATGCGTAACTGAAATCTTGCTCGCGGCGAATCGTCTGGCGAAGACTCGCCGCAGCCGACTCGAACAGCAAGTCAGCCATCGTTTCGCGGTTCGCAAGTGCCAGTTCGGACAACTCCTGAGGAAGGGTGAAGATCACTTGATAGTAGGTCACACCATCCAGGATCAACTGTTCGGCTCGCTCGGCGAAATCATACCGTTTGCAACCGCTGCACTGAGGACAATGCCGGTCGCCGCACGAATGGTACCGCTCGATTTCATGGTCGCAGTCACTGCACTGGTAGGTCTTGCCGCCCAAGGCCCGAGTGCGGCACAGCGACAGTTTGGCCAACACACTCTGCACATGAAAACAAGCCCCGCGACCAGAGTACTGCTTGACATAAGCAGCACACTGGCTCCGCAGAATCTGCATCACGCTCAGCTTGGTGGCTGCTGCGTCTCCGGTGCACTCGGTGGGTTCTCCGACGGCGGTTGATAGGTGGGCAGTTGTTTCACTGGCAACCAATCCAGCGGGCTGGGAGCGCTGAGCAGATGCTCGCGGCGACAATGCAGATAAATCATCGTCGTGGCGAAACTCGCGTGACCCAGCAGTCGACTGATCGTCAACAGATCCACTCCTGCTTCGAGCAATCCCGTCGCATACGAATGTCGCAGCGTGTGGGGCGTGACGTTCTTGTTGATGTTGGCTCGTTTCGCTGAGGCTTTGATTGCCTTTTGAATCGCTGTGTCGCAGTAAGTCTTGTCCGCCGAGTTGCCGGGAAAGAGTAGCGATGTTGGTTTGTACTGTTTCCAGTATTGCCGTAGCTCGCTCAACAATCTTGGCGAGAGGGGAACTTGTCGCTGCTTGGCTCCCTTGCCGTTGGTGATGCGGATCTGCATCCGTTGCGAGTCGATGTCTTCGATCCGCAGGTTCGCCGCTTCGGAGAATCTCATCCCGGTGGCGTAGAGGGTGGTGAGAAAGACTCGTTGCTTGAGGTGGGTTGTGCATCGCAGCAGATCGTCGACTTCTTGTCGACCGAGCACGACGGGCAGCGTCTTGGGTCGTTTCCCAAACGGAACCATGGTGACCGGCCAAGGGACGCGGATAGTATGGGTGTAGAGAAACCGTAGCGCGCAAACGGCTTGGTTGAAGCTGCTGTAGGCAAGTTTTCTCTCTTCGATGAGGTGAAGTTGGAAAGCTCTGACGTCTTCCGGGGTTGCGCAGTCCAGCGGTTTATTGATAAAGTCGGCGAACTTGCCCGCGTGGTAGGTGTAGGCGTCGATGGTTCGCTGGGACATGTTGCGAATTTTGAGGTCTTCGGCGAGTCGAATGGTGAGCGGGCAGGGTCGTCTTTGGTACGGAGTCATGGAGTTTTTCTCTGGTGTGAGAGAGGTGAAGAAGAGCCGCGAAGAAGCACGCGACATCGCACAAGTAAAGCTCCGCTGCGCGAATGCGCAAGTGATATAACCGTTTTAATCGTCAAACGGGAGAGAAAGTGCGTCGTTAGAGCCGTCACAATTGCCAGTCGCTATTGGTCGATTCTCCGAGCCCGCG
Organism: Pirellulaceae bacterium; assembly: GCA_041751935.1. GTDB lineage: Bacteria > Planctomycetota > Planctomycetia > Pirellulales > Pirellulaceae > JBBSJZ01. Next base: position 4,718 of record JBGSIA010000015.1, read on the forward strand.
GCAGCGACAAAAGAATGACAAAAAACAGCCGGCGCAGCCGCTCCGAAACCTTTGAAAGACCCGGTCCTCGCACACGACAGGCTGCCCGCGTTGGGATTCATCGCCGCGAGTGAGTCACCGCACGGAGAGAAGAAGAATCGGATTCAGTCATTGATGCAAGTTGGCAGGAGGCCAACTCATCCTCTCCCACGCAGGACGCGTGCCACCCCTGGCCCCGACCGCAACACCACGTTGCACCGGAGAACACTCGATTAAGTTCAACGACTCGGATCACCGGGCGGAGGAAAGACCATGAGTAAGCGAGAAACCGTAGACCGCTCCGGTGCATCCGGCTTGTTCGGCCTTTGGGTTTTAGCTCTTAACGGCCGCTTCAATCACAGCTATGTCGATCTTCATCTGAGTCATCATTGCCGCCATGGCCTTGGCAGACAAAGTTTGGTCAGCATTTGTCGTCAATTCAATCAGCCGCTTAGGGAAAATCTGCCACGAGACTCCGTAGCGGTCTTTCAACCAACCGCAACGACTCTGTTCGCCGCCGTTCGCGATTAGGGCAGCATTCAGCCGATCCGACTCAGCTTGATCGTCGGTCGCGACCGAAATCGAGACCGCCTCAGTCAGAGTGAACATCGGCCCGGCGTCGAGAATCTGGTACGGAACGCCGCCCAACGAGAAGTCGATGACCGAGAATGTGCCGTGACCGGCGTCGGCGGAAAACGTCTTCTCGATCCGGCTACCCGGGATCAAAGTGCAATAAAACTCAGCGGCCTCGCGGCCCCGCCCGTCACGGAACCAAAGGCAGGTGCGGATGCAATTGGCCATTGTGATATTCCTTGGGTGAGTGAATTGTGAATTGGTTGTAGTGGCCGAACGAATAACAAACTATCCCGCGTGGAGCGTAGCGGAACCGCGGGATAGTTTGGACGTTGAACTGAGACGCTTGGCTGGGCACCTTGAACGGCTATGCGTTTTCTGTCGGTCCGCTATCCCTTGAAGCTCAGTCTAAGG
>JBGSIA010000016.1:0-55017 GCA_041751935.1 Pirellulaceae bacterium
GCAAAGTTCGCGACATCACCAAACGCATTCGCGATCATTGGAGTTGTGAGAATCAGCAACACTATGTACTCGATGTAACTTTTTCGGAAGACTCCAGTCGAATTCGCAAGGGAACCGGGCCCGAGATTTCTTCCGCATTTCATCGTCTTGCCCTGAGTATCTTGCAACAGGACACTACCCTCAAAGACTCAATTCGAGGAAAGCGAAAGCGTTGTGGCTGGGATAACACAGCATTGGAACAACTTATCGCCTGCTTTGAGCCGAACTAACGTGCGATTGCCCTGGATAATCCCGTCTTATCAATTTGCGTCATCGTGAATTAGCAAGCCTCCTCGTCGGCAAAAGAATCGCCAAATGGCACATGGAGATAAGCACTGAAAATGGACCCAGGGCGTGGGGAGATCGGTGCCGAATTTTGATCCACCTATTTGAGTGGCAGGTATGTTGCGGATTTTCCGCAGGAGGCTTGCCCAAGGTGCTCAATGTGGACGATCATGCTCGCATTCGTTTGGCTCATTGTGACGACACGTAGCGATCCATGAACTCTTGGCGAGGCAGCGACTGGATGCGACTTAATTTCGCTTATTAATTGACGCATTTGCGAGCTTTGCAGCGTCCAATATCCTTCTTGTCATGAACAAACACATCGAAACGTCGGCGTTGTGCCAGTTGGGTCACTGTCGATGCCGTGTACTCAGATCACTTCGTTCATAGTAACGGTACGAGGCAGAGGCCGCCCAACCGATGACGGCCTGAACTGTGCACTGTTTACGTAAATAGTGCACGGTTCCCATAGCCCAGACCGATCACTTAGGTTCGTGGCCAACTGAATCGAACTACTTATGAACAAACATTATGAGAATTGCAGCACATCAGACCGTGGAGTCAGCAGTGGACAATCGGTACAATGATCGTCCGTGACCTGAGTCTGTCGACTGAACCCGCATACCCAGCCCCAGTAGATTCATTTTAATCCATATTCACGCCAACGGAGTTCAGCCGCTAAGGTTACAATCTGCATAGGCAAGAAACCCCTGAACATTCGAGAGAACTCTGCAGCAATGAATTCGACTATTCGCACCGCAGCGAAATGGGGACTGTTCATCGGTCTCGCCAACCTCGTCTGGTTGTACCTCGCTTTCTTTATTGGATTGCACACCAACGGCATCATGGTGTTTCAGATCTTCATGTTGGTCTGGCTTGCCCTCACTGTGATAGGTTTCATTCTAGCCCTTCGCGATGTCAAGCGCAGCAGTCCGGAGATAGGGTATTTAAGCGGTGTTGGTGCCGGCACAGTATCGGCGGCTGTGTCAGCCATTGTTGCTGTGGTTGCTCAGGTGGGTTATTTCACTGTCGTTCATCCCGCTTGGCCCGAGGTCATGGCGCAGCAAACTGAGGCACACTTCAGGTCACTGGGAATGTCTCCCATGCAGATTGAACAAATGGTCTCACAGTCACGTCGTTCGTTCACTCTTTCTAACTACGCCATTTCATCGGCTGCGACTGCCCTGATACTGGGCATCGTGCTGTCGGCTATCATCATGTTCTTTCTGCGTCGTCGCCGGACTCCGTCACTGCATTGAAACGTTACACTTAATTGTTTTTTGCGGTCGCTTTGGGTTAACGTGCGATGAATCCGTGACGAATGAACTTCATTGTAATGGCAAACGCCAATCGGCGATTACTGCGGCCGGCATCTAAATAAAACGAAGGTTATCGCAATCGAAGCACCGATGAGTCTGGGTACCGATCAAGTTCCGCCGCTCGGTCGGCTAGTATCTCCGGATGATGACAACCTAGCATTGGAAGGCCCAGTCCCGTCGAAACTTGACGGATTGGCGGAATCGGTGGCGCTGGTTCACAATCGAATCCGCGAGGTCATCGATGCGATCTGCGACCAAATAGCCAATGCACACCAATGACTTACCATGAGCAACTATCAGGTCTATATCTGTCCCCCGCTACAACTCGTGACAGGGCAATGGAACTGTTGGCGTTGTCGTGCTCCGATGCCCGTTGCGGCGCTGCTTGGCGAAAACACAGGCGATCCGAACACAGGACCCTTCATTCTCAGTTCAATCAAATCGCTACCGTCAAGAATTCTTTCGTTCGTGCATGCACGTTGCCCCGCCTTTCGCTTGACCTACTCTCAAACGGTGAACGCAAAGTACTACGCCAATAATTGCCCAAAGTGCGGCGTAATCTGTGGCGATTTCTATCTGCACTGCGAACCCGGCAGCCCCTTCTTCCCGACAGAGCCGGAGGAGGCGGCCACGTTGACGATTGAAGAAATCCCGCTCCCGAAACCGTTGTACGTCGAATCGAATTGTGGCTACGGAACGGGAGAATTGATTCTTCAGCACGCCAGACGGATTTACAACGGTGGTACAACAAAGAAAAGCAAGGCTAACCGAACGGTCCGTCAGGAAAATAGCGACTCCCCGTTTGGAGGGTGGGACGACGAACATTAACCGTTGCACTTTTATTGTAAATAGTGACGGTTCCATGATTGGCAGCACTACTAAGCTCCATCGATAGAACCTCGTTGCTTACTGACTCGCTCTATTGCGTTCCCCCGCAACTGCCGCACATTTTGAGCATCGCCGCGGCGAGCCGAAACAATCCGTGACCACTTCCCTTTCGCCATGAGTTAAGATGACGCGGTGATGACGTTCACGTGCTACCGCTTAGCCGAGTTATCTGGCGACGAATTCTCCTGGTCACCGGACCAGCCGAAAGCGCCGCTAGGGAACGGCAGCAACTTGGTTCATATCCTGCCGAATGCACGGCTCGGTTGCCGGGGCCAAACGGATGCGCGATGCTCGGCTGAAAAGTAAATGGTCACTTCTCTCCGGTCAACAAATGCAAGCAAGCGTGCACGGAGGGTCAAAGCTAACTTGCGGGGCCATGTTAACCGGTTCACTAAGCATGGCAGGGAATTCGCTTGGAAGGACCAAAGGGAAACTACGACAATTACAGCGTCACTGAGGGAGTCGGCGGTGGGAACAAGGCCTGCGGGTCGGTGAAAATAAGTCCTATCGACGGACTTGTTCTCACCACTAAACCGTCCGTAACACCCCCGAAACACTTGTTCTCACCCTGACCAACCGGCGAGAAACAAGTTCGCCGACTGGATCGAATTGACCAAGATCACTGCTCCACGCCGACTCCGAAGGGCCCGTGTCAGCGGCAGCGATGTAGATGTGCCTGGAAAGGTACCCGCTACACTCATGTTCCGATGCCACGCGATAGCAGCATTCGCTGTCTTTCTATTTTTGACTAATAACCCATTGCTTGCTTTGTTAATGCCCAATTGGTGGCCCACGATGCTGCTGTCCGTCGAAATCGGGTTATGGGTTCCTCCGACCAATGTACTTCTTTCGGCATTTGCGTTCCTGACGATTGCCGGAATTCAAGTGCGGAAATCGGCGCGTCCAAACGACAAAAGATTGCTCTCCGTTACGCAAATCGCCATGTGGTGGCCGTACTGTCTAATGCTGTTTCTCGCAATGCTGTTCGGTATCTACCGGGGACCCTGGCGAGCTAACACATTAAGGCTCAGATGTTGCGTCGCTAATCGAGCGATATGCCGCTGCGGATTAAATCGACCGAGAAAGGGATGGTGACTGGCCGAGAGTCAGACGACATGTAAGGCCCGGTTCAAGAAGTCCAGCGGCCGTTTGAGTTGATCGGTGATGGCTTTTCGCTTGAACGCGATCCCGTAAATTCAAATCACTTTGCTCAACTCAAGGGTACGAGCGAAGGTCGCCCAACCTGCAACGGCGTCCGCGGTAAACTAATTACGTAAATAGTGCTGTTTGACAATCGCCCCGACTGCTTCAACAAACCCGCGTCAAATCACTCACCGTCGACTTCGTTCGGTTGCCACCACTCTCCCTAGTCCCCTAAACTGAGTCACTACCAACGTGGCTTCACCAGAATCCGCATAGCCCCAGCGTGACCCAAGAATCGTTTAGCCAAGCGTCTCAGCTCAACGGCCAAACTATCCCACGGCTTCGCGTGGGATAGTTTGTTATTCGTTCGGCATAGGAGAAGTGCTCTGACACTTTCAACGGACACGCTTTGGTTCGAAGTCGCCTTCATGGCTACGATCATCGCGCTTGGACACAGCTTGCTAGGCCACTTCGAGGAAAAGACGCCGAAGTGGAGAAAGGTGGCAAAACTTCTCGGCTCACTCGGCATTGCGGTATTGATCTCGGCCACGTTGGGTCGATTCTGGTTCTTCGCCCTGTTCGGATTGTGCTCGACTGTTGTGCTCTACATTCATGCTTGGTGGCTTCCGAGCCACGGGATCAACGGCTGGACGGGTGAGCCGAAGGAAGAATACTACAGGCTGCGGGGATGGAAGAATCATATCGATGTGAAAATAATAGCTCATTGCGATGCCGAGCAACGCGGTGAACCGGAGCCGCCAATCACGCGGATTGTGAAATCATAATCACTTGGCGGCGGCCCGTTTACCGTCGCCGTTCGGCAAACGCGACGATGACCAACCGGGAATGGTGCAACGGCATGAACGTAAACACGACATTACGAGTCGCACGACCGACTGAACGCCTCGAAGAAGTTCTACGGTTCTACCGTGACGGTCTCGGCTTAGCTGTGATCGGCTCGTTTCAAGACCACGAGGGATTTGATGGCGTCATGCTCGGAATGCCGGGCGCGTCGTATCACCTGGAATTTACGCGCAAACGCGGTCACCAATCTGGCCGCGCACCAACTCTAGACAACTTGCTCGTGTTCTATCTGCCCGACGAGACTGAATGGCAGACTGCGGTCGACCGGATGATCGCAAACGGCTACGAACCCACGCCGTCATTCAATCCATTCTGGGATCGTTCTGGCCGCACGTTCGACGATCCGGATGGCTATCGCGTTGTAATTCAAAACAGTTCGTGGTCCACCAGCAAATGAATCAAATGCATGCAGGCAAAGTTGATTGCGGCCCGCATCCCAAGCGTCCTTCAATTCAAACGAATGCCGAACAAGGCGGTCAACCCGAGCGGCGGATCGGGCGTGTGCTGAAATCCACGTTACTTGGCCGTCACCTGGTTACCTTGGTCGTTGAACGAATAACAAACTATCCCGCGTGGAGCGTAGCGGAACCGCGGGATAGTTTGTTATTCGTTCGGCTAGTCAGCATCGCCGCATGGGGCATCCGTTTCAAGCTAGCATATTTGCTGCGTGAGTAGTTTTTGAGTGCTGACATGCTGGCGGCTGCCTGTGCGTTTCGTTTTCGGTTTCTTGGGCCCTCGTGTCGACTTGCGGTAGCGGCGGATTTGGACTTCTCTGGCCATTCGCTTAAGCTCCTCTGCCATGTCCACGGAACTCAGCTTGCCGAATCGCTTTTTCCAGTCTTTCAACGGGATTGCGATCGTCATACCTTGATCAGTCGAAGAAACTTCTTCAGCCATGTGATAGCAGCTCATTGAGTCAGCCGTTTCTTGTCCTTGCACGACCTCGACGCTCGCACGTACTAACGTCAGTACGTTGTAGCTGATCAAGGCCAACGCGTAGGCAATGATCGCTGCCGGCGGATAGGTAAGCGTGTTGATCTCGCCCCTCAGACTCAAAGTTAATTCGCCAAACACACCCTCGATGTGCTTTCGGAATTAGATGTTGAAGGCGTCTTCGGACAACGAACTGATGACGGATTTGTTGTGATATGCCTCTCGGACTCCGATCACGAAATCATGATGGATTCCGCCAAAACGCCTGAACACAGAGTCGACATTCGCTGCATACGCCGGGGAATTCTAATCGTCACGAGAGAGCGGGTAACTTGCATGGCTTTGCTTCGCGTAATGACGCGGTTTAGCCTAGACCTCTTTGAATGGTTTGTCTTCTATAAACCAAAGTACCCTGTGCGATGAGCGGAAGCTCACGTCTTGGCGCAGCATCCATGACAAAGCACATTTTCATGGCCACTACAGTCGCCGATTGGTGAGCAATAGCCACGACGACAGAATGAGCTCACTTTTTACTTGCAGGAGTTGGCAATGGAAATTCAGCAGTCAGAACAACAACAGAACGTGTCCGTGGGATCGCTGCTGCTCGAGACTGGTGTTGGCCGCTCAGAACGGAGGCGTTGGTTGTCAATCGTCGGATTGATGTTAACGTCTGGCGGATTGGGGATGTCGGTCTTGCTGGCGATCCTGATCAGTTTCAATCTGATTTCAGTTCCTTGGAATGCTGTGGTGCTTCCTCGGAGTGCACTTTTCGGATTGCTACCGCTTTGCCTCACGGGTTTGGTCGCGTCCATCGTTTCGTGCGTCTACTATCGTGATAGGGCATCTATCGTCGGAATCGTACTGGGGGTTGTAGGCGTCTTGGCGTCGCTTTTCGCCTTTCTCTTGATCGTCGCGACGGCAGTTGCAGCGCACCCGGTTTGAGTAGCGGTTCTTACCGCGAAGTAAATCTGCATTTCGCTTTGGCTACCTGACCATGAAATGACAAGTAGTCGTGGGTGTTGCGATACCCTCATCACCATTCCACACCCTGATACGAGATTCTCATGCGGAAAATCATTCTCACGGCTTTCTAGTTATCCGTCATCGTTGGTTACTCTGATGGAACGAATGGGTCAGCGACGGTTAAGATAACCCTCGCGCGACGCTATGAAGAGCTTGTTGAGCAAATTCTCAACCCTCCACCGACGGCGAGCTAGATGATAGCGGGTGCTTCATGAGGTCCGTTGCCGAATCGTGGTGGTCGACTAGGCCTTCCATCCGATCGATCCAGCGGCTCGCCTGACATGACCAATCCGTCGGGGCAGCCGTATAGTGGAGGCTCATCTCTATCGCCCAGCTCTCCTTTCTCTCAACGCGACAGCGTGGGCCCGCAGTCAGGTTTTGGAGCGGGCTCCAATGAGCCCACAGCGCGGTGAGGACCGCAAATCATCAACAGGATTACCAGTACTCTTACCTCTCATTTTTCTTGCAGCTGACGACCGTGGGTGCCTTTTGGCGTATGAAAAAGAGGCGACCAGGGTGCCGCAGAACCAAAAACTCTCGATCCAGAGAAAATCTTTGGAAAAGCGCGGGACGGTCCCAGGGCAGATGACGCATGTACTACTAGAGACGATTTTGGCGACCACACAGGCCACACCTACACACCTGCCCAGGAAGATTCCATGTCGCAATTACTATGCAAGCTTCGTTCTGGATTTTCGCAGACTGGTGTTACCGCAAGAACGCTGTAAGCGGTCAAACGAACTCGGCTCCAGTGCGAGCGACTTGAGAAGCGGCAACTGCTCGCTGCAGAGTTGGGCATCGATGTCGATCACGATTTTCATGCTGATGCCCTTGTCGACCTCAGTCAAGAAGTGGGAAGACTTGGCAGCAACTATGCCGAAATCGAATCTTTGGTCCGGCTGGCAGAACAGCAACACAACCATGAAGCAAGCCAAAAGCATCATCACGAGCTTGATCACGAAGTACACGGACCCATTCAACTTCAGTCCCACCATGACGACGAGCTTGCATCAGCGACTGCCGAAGTGGTCGGCTTCACCGGTGGGCAAACGATCGCAGCGGCGACGACATTCGCTCTGGGGATTCCGGCGCTGAGCAGCCTTCCCACGGCGCTCGCCACGATGTACTTGGATTTCGACGGGCATTTCGAAGCGACTTGGGGCGATGCGACTACGCCTCCATTTGATCGCGATGGAAATCCAAGCACGCTCAGCAGCGAGGAATTGACCTTCGTTGAGGACGTCTGGCGGATCGTCGCCGAGGATTACGCGCCACTGAACATCAATGTCACGACCGTCGAGCCAGCGGTGCTAGCCGATGGTGTCCAGATCGGCGATGCGAACGGAAAAGCGTTAAGGCTGGCGATCGGCGGAACGCCTGCAGTGTTGGGCAGAAGCGATTCTATTGCGGGTATTGCACGCTACAACTCGTTCACCAACTCCGCCGCCAATATTGCCTATGTCTTTCCTGAAAGTATAAGCGGTTCCTATCTTTCGGCCGTTAGCGCAGGGATGGTCTCTTCTCATGAGGCGGGACATAGTTTTGGACTTCGGCATCTGAACGGGGCCTACGATCTGACGGCGCAGTGGCAAGGGATCATGAATACAAGCCTTCTTGGCTTCGAGGATGCGTACTGGCTGGCAGCAACTGACGATCTAGGAAATTTTCAAGACGACATGGCGATGCTCGCCAGTTCGCTGAACGGATTCGGCTACCGCCCTGATGATGTCGCAAACACGGTCGCCAGCGCAACGCCGCTGGCTGGCAGCGGAACCAGCTTCAGTGGCAGTGGAGTGATCGGTGCAGGCAATGACGTTGACGTCTGGTCGTTGACGACAACGAACACACAGAGCTTGAGGGTCTCCGTCGCGGGTAGCAGCGTCGGCCAGAATCTGGACGCTGTCCTCGATTTTGTCGATGCCGCTGGAAATGTCATCTTGACCTCGAACCCCGGCGACTCCAACGATGCCGAGTTATTTGTCGAGGCGAGCGGAACCATTTACGTCGTCGTACGCGGTACTGGCGAGTACGGACGAGTGGGACAATACAGTATCTCCGTCTCGGAGAGTACCGTCGGTGTCACCACGGCCCACCCCGTTCGATTGAACGTAAGCGAAGCCGGACTAAGCGATCAGTTTTCTGTATCGCTCCATCGGTGACCCACAGCCGACGTTGTCATTGATGTTTCATCGTCCGATTTGAGTGAAGGCGATGTCTCGACTCACCAGTTGATCTTTACACCGGCAAACTGGTACCTGTCCCAAACCGTGACGGTGCTTGCCATTGATGACCACATCGTCGACGGAGACGTGGACTTCGCTGTCAACCTCGGTCCGGTTGTCAGTGCGGACAGCGAATACAATGGCCTAGCGCTGAATCCTGTGCCCGTACGAAACTCGGACGATGACGTTCCCGGATCGGCATTTCAACTCGACGGGTCTGGAACGGTTTATGTCACTGACCTTGAGGTCGCGGCGGATGGGAATCTTTATGTTACTGGCGCGTTCACTGATACCGCTGATTTCGACCCCGGTCCTGGCTCAACCCTGATCACTGCCGGTGGAAGCACCAGCGCGTTCATCGCCAAGTATTCGGCGACGAATGAACTGATTTGCGTTCGCTCATTTGGTGAGGATGACGATAGCACCTTTTCGCGAGCGCTGACCTTGGACAGCGCCGGGAACGTTTACCTGGTCGGATACACACTTTCGACGTCGCTGAGCCTCGGATCAACGACGCTAAACAATCTTGGCTCGAGTGACGCTTTCGTTACCAAGTTAAACAGTGCTGGTGATTATCTGCGGGCCCGTGGATGGGGTGGGACCAGCGCGGATACCGCGGAGGACATTTTCGTCGATTCAAACCAGACGCTGCACATCACTGGCCAATATCAAGCCACTGTCGATTTCAATCCCGCGTCCGGAACGACCAGCCGCACCAGTGCCGGGGGCAATGACGGCTACGTATCCAAGTTCGACGTCGATGGAAACTTTCTCTCCGTATCAAGCTTCGGTGGTACGGCCCACGATTATGCCCGAAAGATTGAGGGCGATGGCAATGGCAACCTCTTTGTCGCCGAATACTTCAACGGTGTCGGCCAGTTCGGAACGCTTTCGCTGACAAGTGCAGGCAGTTCGGATGGGTATTTGCTTAAACTGACATCTACTGGTACCGTTGCTTGGGCACGTCAAGCGGCCGGCATCCCTGCGGCTGGGACGATCGTCCGATTGGCGCTCACCAGCAGCGGAGACGTTTACTTTGCCACGGACTTTACCGGCGACATTGCGTTCGGTGCCAGTACGCCGACTCTGACGAGCGGTGGCGGCACCGACGTCTACATCACGAAGTGGAGCACCGGCGGCGCACTGCTTCAGACGGGACAACTCACCGGCAGTGATGCGGTCACGGTGTCTGATTTCGCCGTTGATCACAATGACCAACCTGTCGTCAATGGGACGTTCAAGGGCACCGTGGACATGGACCCGACTGCGCAGCTTGAAACACGCAGCAGCATTGGCCCCCAGTCCGACTACATCCTCCGTCTCGATTCAAGTAACGGGTTACTCGATTTCTATCAAATGCCTCGTGAAACAGGAGTCGCCCGCGGATTGGCGCTAGATTCGCGAGGCAATATTTATGCAACGGGCCACATCAACTCGACGATCTCGATGCCAACCGGCGAAGTCCTGGTCAACCATCAAGGATCTTTTGATTCCTACATCGTCAAACTGATCGTTGCTCCGGGAGTCACGCTGGGAACGGGCGGCGGTCTGACGACATCCGAAGATGGTGGCGCGGCCACGTTCAGCGTTCAGTTGGATACACCTCCGACCGACGTGGTGACTATTTCGCTCTCCTCAAGCGATCCTAGCGAGGGAACGGTTTCGGCCCAATCATTGGTGTTCACGCCGTCGAACTGGGACATTCCTCAAACCGTGACTGTGACCGGTGTCAACGACTCGATCGTCGATGGGAACATCTCGTATTCCATTCAACTGCAAGCCACGAGCGCTGGTGATCCGGGATATTCGGGACTGGTGATCCCTGCGGTCAGTCTGACCAATCTTGACAATGATGCACCACTTGTACTGTTTGCCGACAGCTTTGAAGTCAGCGAGTGGAATGGGCTGTGGGTCGAAGATAGCCAAAACGATTGGTTCAGGTCGACACAGCGTGCGACCAGTGGCACTCGATCCGCCGAAGTCGATGGCTCCGCCAGCAACGCAACTTTGACCATTGCCAATCCGATTGACTTAAGCAATATGGCCTCAGCGACGCTGACATTCGACTGGTTGATTGAAAGCTCGTTTGATGCCGGCGAATTCCTGTCGCTGGATATTTCGACCAATGGCGGAACGAGCTGGCAGAACGATGTGCGGCGGCTCAGTGGCAATGTCAGCCCCGAGAATGTCTGGCGAAGCGAGTCGGTTGACCTAACTTCGTATACATCCTCGAATTTGAAGGTCCGCTTCCGCTCGACCGTCAGCGCAACCGATGAAGATGCGAACGTGGATAATGTGCGGATCGAAGGCATCGCCGCTGGACCCAATGTCTCGCCGATCGCTAATGCCGGTGGGACGTATGTCCTGAACGAAGGTGCTTCGATCAGCTTGAGCAGCGCGGGGTCGACGGATCCCGATGGCACGATCACCAACTACGCCTGGGATCTCGACGGCGATGGTCAGTTCGATGACGCCAGCGGGGCGACGGCTGGTTTTACAACGACCAACAGTGGATCCTATATCGTTGGTCTACAAGTCACCGATAACCGGGGCGCGATCGCTACCGCCACGGCAACCGTGACCGTCAACAATCTCGCTCCAACGGCCAACGCGGGTATCAATCAGAGCGGTTTCGTGGGTACGCCGCTGACTCTTTCGGCAGCAGGCTCGAGCGACCCTGGCAATGACATCGTCAGCTACGCCTGGGATCTCGATAACGACGGCCTCTTCGATGACGCCTCGGGTGTGAGCACCTCGTTCAGCGCGGCGACGGCTGGCACCTACACCGTTCGTGTGCGGGCTACCGATGCTGATGGTGCCGCCTCGGTCGACTCGGCTATCATCACGATTGCCGCTGCACCCAGCGAAGTGGTCGTGTTCGCAGACAGCTTCGAAGTCGGCGAGTGGAACGGGCTGTGGGTTGAGGACTCACAGAACGACTGGTTCCGATCGACTCAGCGGGCGACCCAGGGTACGCGCTCGGCCGAAGTCGACGGATCAGCTACCAACGCCACGCTGACGCTTGCATCGGCACTGAATCTAAGCAGCTACTCCGCCGCCACGCTGACGTTCAACTGGCTGATCGAAAGCAGTTTTGACAGCGGCGAGTATCTGTCATTGGATGTATCAACCAACGGCGGATCGAGCTGGATTCAAGATGTACGGCGTTTAAATGGAAACGTGAGCGCCGAAAACGTTTGGCATAGCGAGAGTGTCAATCTGGCGCAGTACACATCGTCCAATCTTAAAATTCGCTTCCGCTCCACAGTCAGTGGCTCCGATGAAGATGCCAACGTGGACAACGTCAGGATCGTCGCGTTAAGCGGTGGGGCAGCCGCCGCCAGCTTGGTTGCCGCCCCCGAGTCGACGGACGATCCGAGTAGCACACAACAAACGGATCGCTCCATCGAGGACGGTGGGATTGTCCCGCCAATCGCTCGCTCCGTGGGCATCGTGCGGTCAGCGTCTGCACTTGCGACGACACCCGCAGCCGCACTGCTAAGCCTCTCGGCAAGTGCCATTGACGCCGTGCTCACGGATGACAGCGATGAACTCGATGATCTGTTCTCCGGGCTGTTGATGCCAGTTCACCGATCCTCGGTCGCATCGATACGAACTGCTTTCGCGAGCGAATGAAGTAATGGGGGGCGGGTGCATCGACCACCTATCCGCGCCGATCACCGCAAGGCTCGGACTGACAGCCGGTGCCGTCTGCGGCGGTGTCGCATACCTTCTCGAACGTTCTTGAGGATCCAGAATTCTGCGCCGCGACACCGCGACCGCGTCTTTACGCCTAGCTAAAAGGGCCACATTCTCAACTGTCAATCGCCGGAAAAAGGAGTGGTAGCTTTTTGCCCCTCTGTTGGCTACATTCAGGGCCATGAACGACGTCACACGGATCTTGGCGAATATCGAAGCGGGCGGCGAACAGGCCATGGCTGATTTGCTGCCGCTTGTCTACGCCGAGCTTCGCAAAATCGCCGCAGCCCACATGGCGGCCGAGCGTCCCGATCACACCTTGCAAAGCACGGCTTTGGTCCATGAGGCGTTCTTGCGCTTAGTCGGCACGGATCGCGGACATCACTGGGAAAACCGGGCCCACTTCTTTACTGCGGCCGCTGAAGCGATGCGGCGGATTCTGATCGAGTCGGCACGCAGAAAGCACCGCCAGAAACGCGGCTTCGCTCTGCAACGTCTGGCGCCTGAGACACTCGATGGCGTTGCGAGCACCTCCCTCGACCCGGGTCTAGTTATCGATATCGATGACGGACTGACGCGGCTTGCCGAGGAGGATGCCGAGGCCGCGGAGCTCGCGAAATTGCGGTTTTTCGCCGGCCTGAGCGTGAGCGAAGCGGGCGAAATGCTCGGTATGTCGCGCACCTCCGCCTATCGAACCTGGGATTATGTTCGCTCCTGGTTCGCCGTTCACTATCGCAGCGGAGCCGACTTATAGCGCAACTGGCGAGACCGGATTCGGAAAACGGTGGGACGGATTCGCCAGCTTTGTCGCATGTATAGATAGGCAGCAGTTCGGCGGGTTACGCGCCTGCGAAATGCGAGTGTTAGCTGCGTCCTGAGATCGACAGGTGATATGCATGAATAGTGAAGCCAAACCACGGGTTTCCAATCGGGTAATCTACTCAGCCGCGCTCGAACTCATCGATCCCGCTGCGCGAAATGCCTACTTGGACGAAGCCTGTGCGAACGACCCGCTGCAGCGAGCGCAAATTGAGCAACTGCTATCCGCCCATGTGGCTACCCAGACGAACCCAATTGACAAGTTCAATGAACAACTGGGGCTGGTGGGCACGACACCATCGGATTTGCTCACAACGTTACAGGCTCAGGTAACACCGCCGCTGACGATTGATCGCTACAAAATCCGCGAGCAACTGGGTGAAGGCGGCATGGGCGTTGTCTATGTCGCTGAGCAGACCAGTCCCGTTCGCCGCAAGGTCGCGCTCAAAGTGATCAAGCCGGGCCTGAACAGCCGCGATGTGGTGGCACGGTTCGAGGCCGAGCGGCAAGCGCTGGCGCTGATGGACCATCCCAATATCGCCAAGGTACTCGATGGCGCGACCTTAGAAGATGGCCGTCCCTACTTCGTGATGGAACTAGTCAACGGCATTCCCATCACGGAGTTCTGCGACACAACGAAGCTCAGCAATCGAGAACGGTTGGAGCTGTACATCGATGTCTGCTCGGCGGTCCAGCACGCGCACTTGAAAGGCGTGATCCACCGCGACTTGAAGCCCACGAACGTGTTGGTGACGATCAGCGACGGCAAGCCGATGGCGAAGGTCATCGACTTCGGCATTTCCAAAGCGCTCGCGCAGCCGCTGACGGAGCATTCGATCTATACCGCCATCGGTGAAATGGTCGGCACACCGCTGTACATGAGCCCTGAACAGACGCAGTTCAGCGCCCACGACGTCGACACTCGCAGCGACGTCTATTCGCTGGGCGTGATGCTTTACGAACTGCTTACGGGGTCAACGCCGTTTGACAAAGAAACCTTTCAAAAGTCAGGTTTCGACGAGATGCGGCGACTGATCCGCGAAGTCGATCCGCCACGTCCGAGCCAGCGAGTGAGCACGCTCAAGGCCGAAGCGTCATCAACGGTTTCTGCTGCACGAAGTGTCGAGTCAGGCGTTCTCACGCGCTCGCTTGCTGGCGAGTTGGACTGGATCGTGATGAAGGCGCTGGAGAAAGATCGCAACCGGCGTTATCAATCTCCACGAGAGTTTGCCGACGACATCCAGCGGTACCTTGACGGCGCGACGGTCCAGGCCTGTCCACCGTCGGCAGTGTATCGGCTCCGCAAGATTGCCACTCGGAACAAAGCTGCAATTGGCGCGGCCTCACTGGTCGCTGCCGCGTTGTTAATCGGGACTAGCGTCAGCGTGTGGCAGGCTATCGAGGCAGATCAAGCCAAGACGTTTGCCGAAGCAGAGACCGAAAAAGCGAATACTGCGAATGCGAATGCGCGAGTCAATCTGGCGGCCGCGCTCGACGCAGTCGACAAGCTGCTCAAGCACGCTTCGGACCCCGAACTGATCGAGATCGCCAAAGCTCAGGCAATTCGAAAGCGAATCCTGACTGATGCGATTGCCTTCTATGATCAGTTTAAAAGCACTTCAGGCGATTCACCGGACATTCGCTATCGCGCCGCGACCACGCGGGTTGAACTCGGTGTGGCTGCCGTGGACTTCCGTGAGTGGAAACCGGGTGCGAAAATCTTTGAGGAGGCGTCCCGCGAACTGCAAAAACTCGTTGACGAATTTCCTGCCGAGACCAAATATCACGTGGGATGGGCTAAGGCACTCGGCGGTCATGCATGGGCCATAACGGGCTTGGGATCGAGCAGTAGGCAAGATCGCCTCGAGGCACTTCGTTTATACGAACGAGAAAAGACTGAATACGAGCGACTCGCGGAGTTAGACCCTAGTCACCGCGAGGCTTATCAGCTCGAGATTCTTGATAATGAACTGGATCGAGCGTTTGCATACTTCCGACTCGGCGACAGAGAACAGTCACTTGCAATCACAGCGCCGGTCCAAGACGCCCTCATTCGGCAGACACCCGTCGCTGGATCCGCTCAATACGACCTGCTCGTCCGAGCGACCGCATCTCTAGCGAGAGATCTAGAGCAAAGCGATCCAGAGCGTGCTTGTAAGCTTTATGAAGAATCGATTGAGCTCGGTCGAGAAATGTTGACAGGAGCTACACCGGTAAAGAATTGTCGGCAACACATTGAGAATTTAGGTAGGGCGGCATCGATCCATCTTACGCGTGGTAATCTGGACAAAGCACAGCAATATAGCGAAGAGCAGCTCGCTCTATCGGCGCGGCTTGTGGACGATTCGCCTGATGTGGCGAGATATCACCAATACCTGCACAATTCGTGCGATCAAGAGATCGCGATCCGTCGGCGAAAACTCGAGGTCGCCAAAGCAGAGGGAAACGACTCGCTTGCTAAGTCGTTGTCAGCCGAGGTCGACGAGTTCTTCGAGCGAGCTGCTCGCGAATACGGCGTCCACGAATTTCACGCTAAGTCACAGGCTTCCAAAACAAACAGCCTGGCGCTGCTGACAGAATCCATCCGGGATTTTCCAGAGGAATGTGCCTATGTTTGGCGTCGCGGGCTGGTACACGAGGCCAACGGGAGCTACGAGCAGGCTCTTTCGGACTATGGTGTTGCGATCGAAATGCTGCCTCGTCATCCGCGCTACCCCCATCTCTGGGACATTGACCCGCACACGACTCGCGGCGATCTCTATTGCAAGCTATCGCAGTATCAGAAGGCGATCGATGACTACAGTTTTCTGCTTGCATTGCGGAATGAAACCACTTCAGGCGGGAATACCAGTCATGCAGTCACTCTCGGCGTGAAACGGGGACAGGCACATTTCCACTTGCGAAACTTCGATCAAGCGTTCGCTGATTTTGCCACAATTGTAAAGCTCGATCCGACGAATTTGGGGCAGATCACCCCAACTTTGGTCACAGCGTATCGAGAACCAGAGCTTCGCGCGAGGGTTCGCCATCTGGTTGATCTTGCGGTTGAATCAGACCAAGGTTCGGTAAGCTCGCTCGCTGCACGGGCGTCGCTTCTGCTTGCACTAGGCGAGTCTGAGCTCGCAAAGCTAGACCTGTTGAAGATCGATTCGGCTACCAGCGAACTTCCTAGTTGGCCTTCTAATCAACGGAACTACTCCGCGTCCGGCGATCTGCTCGCAGGCCTTGGTCGGCATGCTAAAGCTGTTGATCTCTTTTCAGCGAGTTTAGAGGGAAACGCATCGCCATACGTTGTCAAGAGACGTGCGTGGTCGTACTTTCGACTTGGTCGTTACGATGAATGCATGAAAGACTTGCGAGTTGCTACGCCAGGCGACCTCACGACGCTCACCTGGATCCCCGTCTCCGAGATTCTGGCTTGCCCGGACCAGGCCTTTCGACACCAATACCTTGAGCTTGTTGATCAAAGCATCGAGGCAAGTGGTCGCTTCGCGGAGTCGCTCGCCGTCCGTGCCGCAGTAAACTACGAGTTGGAACGGTGGGATCAGGCTCGCGCCGATCTTACAGAGATCCTGGCCCAAGATAAGGTCGACGCTTATTTCGTGTACCAAGCGGGCTTGCTCTCACTGGGAATCGGAGACATCACTTGTTACCGCACCGTCTGCGACCGCCTGGTCAATAGTTTCGATGAGACCAATGACGATAGGGCGAATCACTTTTCCGCTTGGCTCTGCACGTTGTTGCCTAATTCGGTCGAGGATTTTGCACCCGCGATCAAGCTCGCGCGAAAGGCAGTTGCTAAGATACCCGCACACCAACGATATGTCATTGGACTCGGTGCTACCCTGATGCGGGCCGGCGAGCACGAGCAGGCGAAGGCCGAACTTTCACAGGCCCTAAAGCTGGCGCAGTCTGACAAAACCTTGACCGCTTATAATCACTACTTGCGGTCGATCAACGAACAATATCTGGGCAATGAGGCCCACGCCAAAGAGTATCTCCGAATTGCTAATGAAACCGCCGACAAAGAGCTCGCCGCCGGACAAACATGGAGTCGCAAGTTGACGCTCCAGTTGCTGCGCAAAGAAGCGGAGTCCTACTGAGCCGTCAAGCTGGCAACGAATTCATCGACCAATTGCTCTGGTCACATCAAGCCGTTCTTGTCTCGTCTCAGTGCCAAGTAAGACGCGGCCAATAAGATCGCCTCCCACCGAAGCAAAACGGTACATTCATGTCCGAGTTTCTCACCGTCGGTTTTGATCTCTACGACGGAGCGGTTATTTTGGCCGTTCTGGATTAGTCGATCCCCCATTTAGCCAAGTTGGCTTAGTGCCTAGCCAAAAGCACGTTAGTGCACGTTGATATGAAATCGCTTCTGATCGTCTCTGGGGCTACAGAAGTGTGACTCAGGAATTTCGCAAATGGTATAAACGAAGAGACGTTCGCAGTGATTAACCATGCGTTCATAACGCGACCAACAATTTGAACGACCGCACGCCAAATGATTGGGCAACTCAAAAATGTTATTGCACAGAAACAAAGTGAACTTGGTAGCACTCTTGATGTTGTTTGTGACCGGTCTACGCGCACGTACCAATGCGGACGAGGGAGATCACATCGTAGGTAATGTAGGCGAAGCAGTCCGAGAATACGTCGATCTGATTCACGACCGACTTGGATTCTCAGGAGTCGTGTTTGCAGGACTCGATGGGAAAGCTATCGCCGCAATCCCTCGCGGCTTTGCGGATGAGCGAGGTGCGACTCCACTCGAATACACAACGCTTTTTGAAATCGCATCTTGTACCAAGACTTTTACAGCAATCGCCGTGTTGCAGCTGGCGGAGTCACGAAAGCTCGCACTCGACGATTCCATCGCAGACCACTTGCCGGATGTTCCCGCCAATTGCAATGCAGTCACGATACGTCACCTACTTTCGCACACCTCAGGCATTCCAGGAACGAACACCAACGGTTTTGGCAACGACATCACGAAGGTAATCCCGACATTCTTGGCCGGCGGTCCAAAACATACACCAGGAACCCACTCCGAATATTGGAACCAAGGCTACGCGTTGCTCAGCGAAATTGTAGCACGCGCCAGCGGTAGCTCCTTCTCGCAGCATTTCCGCGAAAACATCTTTACATGATGCAAAATGCAGGCATCACGATTCACCGGCGACGACGCTCCTGCGGAGACAAGCGTGGCAGTCGGTCAGTCAACTTACGGTGAAGCACGTTCGGCTTGACCATCCTTACGTTAGCGATGGCTTCCAGTATCGTGGCGTGGGTGGCATGGTGACGAATGTGCAAGACCTGTGGAAATGGGATCGAGCATTGCAGAGCAACCAATTTATTGGCGAACATTCGATCAAGGAAATGACGCCGCCGGTGCCTACTTGGTCGGACTGGGATCGAGCGAAGGAAAATCGAGGCTGGTCGTGGTGCTCGGATCGAGGGAGTCCCAGGCACGCTATGTGGATCTCAGGAATTTGTTTCGTTGGTCGATTGCGAATGGTCCGTAGGCTTGCGGCCGAGGATACGCGTGAGGACGACATCGTTCGCATCCATAGTGGCATGCCCATCGCGACCGCCAAGCCAACGATCGCTCCGTACTGCAGCGAGGCGCTCGAACTCGCCGCACCGAGAATTTGTCAAATCCACAGGTGGCATCAAGATCCAAGCGCCGTAAGGATGTTCGCTCACGCCATTCCCCAGGCAATCCGCAGCGCACCGACGGCGGGATCGTCGACACAAACCATTTCGCGGGGCGATGCGTTCTGGCGCCCCAGTTCCGCTGCCACGAGCTCGCGATACCGAGGCTGCTTGAGCAACAAACTGCCCGTGCAGGCCAGTGTGAAGCCACGTGATTGAAAAGCGCGGTCGCGCGCGACGGCGACGACGAGTTTGGCGATTTCCACGGCGCCGGATTCCACGATCTCCATCGCCACCGGGTCTCGCTCGCATTCATCGAACACGAGCGGCGCGATCGATGCGATGCGAGCTTTGGGATCGCTGCCCCCATAGCACCACGCGATTAGCTCTTTCGGTTCCGCGAGCTTCAGGTGATCGAGGACGGATGCTACGAGACTGGTGGAGGATTTGCGGGCATCGCCAGCCATGCAAACATGGCGCAATGCTTTCGCCGCAATCCAGTAGCCACTGCCTTCGTCGTCGAGCAAATATCCCCAGCCGCCGGCGCGCGCTGTTTCTCCCGAGTCGCTGCGTCCCCACGCCATCGATCCCGTGCCGGCGATGACAGCGATGCCACTGGATCGATCGTCGTCCAATGCGGCGCTGAGCAAGCACTCGGCATCACCAACCACTGTGGCCTTGTAAGCAATTCCCCCGGTCTCGCACCAATGGAGAATTCGCCTTTGTTCCTCGGCCCGACCGGCGCCCGCGATGCTGAGACACGCCGTATCGGCAGTCGCACGGTCGATCCCAGCGCTGGCGTAGGCGTTCTGGATTGTGGTACGTATCGTATTCAGTGCGACGTCGAAGCCGACGCAGCGAGGATTCCCCGAGCCGCCCACGGCAGTCGCGATCGTGCGCCGTTCGCCATCGACGATCTCGCCGATTATCACTTTCGTCTTGGTGCCACCCGCGTCGATGCCAAGTGCGAAATGTCTACGCATCTCCGAGGGCCTCGCGCAATCGTCCACCGACCAAGCCTAGTCGCTCGCGAGCGGCGGAAGCATCGATCGAGACGAGGTACGACACGATTGCCGTTTTGACATCGCCGTCGCACCGAGCGAGCAGCTCCGCCGACGCTTCCGCATCGAGACCCGTCACTTCGCCGACGATGCGAATACTTCTCAGCCGAAGTTTGTTGTTCGAGGCTCGGAGATCCACCATCAAATTGCCATACGTTTTTCCGATCTTGACCATCGCACCGGTCGTCAACATATTCAGCACCATCTTGGTGGCGGTGCCGGCCTTCAACCGCGTCGAACCGCTGAGCACTTCGGGGCCCACGACCGGAGCGATGATGATGTCCGCGTGCTGGTGCAATATCGAGTTCGCATTGCAAGTCAATCCCACCGTGACGGCGCCGCATTGTTTGGCGTAATCGAGCCCGCCGAGAACGTACGGTGTCCCGCCACTCGACGCGATGCCGACAAGAGTATCGCGTGCGGAGAATCGATGCTTTGCCAAATCCTCAGCCGCTTGCGTCGCTGAATCTTCCGCACCCTCGACCGCTCGCCGCAACGCTCCGTCACCACCGGCGATGATCCCCACCACCATTTCCGCGGGGGTGTTGAACGTCGGCGGGCACTCGGACGCATCGAGCACCCCGAGCCGACCCGAGGTGCCCGCACCGATGTAAAAGAGTCGGGCACCGCTTTGAAAGCTGGCCACGATCGCATCGATGGCTCGCGCGATCGACTGTTTTTCAACAGCCACCGCGGCCGCGAGCAAGGCATCTTCGGAATTCATCAACTCGACGATTTCGATCGTGCTCAACGAATCAAGATGCGTCGACCGCTCGTTGCGAGTTTCCGTCGTTAGCAAATTCATGGGTTCATCGCGTATGAGTTCATCGCGGTATTCAGCTGTTGGATGCAATCTCGCATCGACCAAGTATGTTATAGTTTCTTGCATCCCCAACAACACTTCAAATCCAGCTTTAGCGTCTTGGACGACAGATGCCGCTTTCCATCGGTGCGATCGATGCCGTCGTGTTGCTGATTTCGGTCGCCGCTTCGATCGCCATCGGACTGAAACTGAGCGGAAAGAACGATTCGGTGGAGGCGTTTCTGGTGGGGAACCGAGACCTACCATGGTGGGCTATCCTCGGTTCCATCGTCGCGACGGAAACGAGTACCGCGACCGTGCTCAGCGTCCCAGGGACCGGCTATGGTCCAGTGGGGATGCGATTCCTGCAAATTGCTTTGGGGTACTTAGTCGGCCGATCGATCGTGGTGAGGTTGCTTTTACCGCTGTTCTTCCACGGCAAACTGTTTAGTGCCTACGAAGTGCTCGATCGGCGGTTCGGTGGCGCGGTGAAGATGAGCGCGTCGGTGATGTTCCTGGTGGCGAGAAACCTCGGCGACGGGCTGCGATTGTTTCTCGCGGCGATCGTCTTACAGAAGCTTGTGGGATGGAATTTTGCCGCCAGCGCGATCGCAATCGGCTCCATGACGATCCTCTACACGTACTTTGGCGGCATGCGCAGCGTCGTCTGGAACGATTGCATCCAGTTCGTCGTTTACATGTTTGGCGGGATCGCCACGGTGTTCATTGTCGCGGGCCAAATCGAAGGTGGCTGGCCCGCGTTTTGGGAATACGCCGCCTCGCACAATAAGTTGACGGTGTTGCAATTCGCTCCATCGGCGGACGATTCGCGTTCATTGTGGTTGTGGCTCGTCACTGAACCGTACAGCTTCTACGCGGGATTGATCGGCGGCGCGGTTCTGACGCTCGGCACGCACGGCACCGACCAAATGATGGTCCAGCGGTACTTGAGTGCTCGCAGTCAACGTGACGCCGCGAAGGCGATCCTGTTCAGTGCCGTCGTCGTCTTGGTGCAATTCAGTTTGTTCTTGTTCATCGGAGTCCAATTCGCTTGCTTCTATGCGCAGGAGCCGAGTATCGCGTTTGAGAAGACCGACGAAGTCTACGCGTACTTTATCGTGAACTCGTATCCTCGCAACACGGGGCTCGTGGGGCTGATGTTGGCCGCCATTCTCGCCGCGGCCATGTCGACGCTGTCGAGTTCCCTCAATGCGTCAGCGTCCGCGATCGTGAACGATTTCTATCTGCCGCTGAAAAAGACTACTCCCGAACCAGCCCAATTGTTGTCGTTGACTCGCCGGTTATCGCTCGTGTTCGGCATCGTTCAAGTCGCGATCGGTATCTGGGCGGTATCCTTTGACGCATCCGTGGTCAGCAACGCGCTTACGATCGCCGGCTATTCGGCGGGGCTGCTATTGGGCTTGTTCTTGCTCGGTGTACTGACTCGGTCCGTCAGCGGCTTGCATGCGCTCGGTGGAGCCGCGTGCGGATTAGCGGTACTGCTGTTCGTCCATTTTTTGCTTCCCAGGCTGACGCAAACACCGAGTCTCGAGTCCGGCGTGCGAGTGGCTTGGCCGTGGTTCGCATTGATTGGATCGAGCGTCACATTTACAGCCGGTTCCGCACTCTCCGCACTTGCCCAAACGCGTAAAGAATCATGATGAAGAGCATAGAGCTGACTTTGGTGGTGATGTTACTCGCCGTGTTTGCGTGGCCGGGTCGCTGCGATGCCGAGCGGTTGCCGTTGGCTTCGCCGGAGTCCGTCGGAATGCGCTATGACCGGCTGCAGGCCATCGATGGGTTGGTTCTCGAAGGCATTGCGATTGAGCGAATGCCGGGCGCCGTGATTTGTGTCGGCCGTCATGGCAAGATCGCGTACCTGCGAGCATTCGGCAAACGCGAGGTTGGCGAAACGCCTCATCCGATGACGATCGATACGTTGTTTGACATGGCTTCGATCACCAAGCCGGTTGCGACGGCAACGAGCGTGATGAAGTTGATCGAAGACGGGCGGATTCGTCTCGGTGAAAAAGTCGTCGAATCTTTGCCTGAGTTCGCGCCGCATGGGAAAGACGACATCACGATTCACGACTTGCTCGTCCACCAAAGCGGTCTCATCCCCGACAACGCGCTCGCGGATTATCTCGATGGGCCCGAGGTGGCGTGGCAGCGGATTTGTGAATTGAAGTTGATCGCGCCGGTCGGCAGTGAATTCAAGTATTCTGACGTCAACTTCATCGTCTTGGCAAAGCTCATCGAAACGGTCTCGGGCAAGAACGTCCATGAGTTCTCGCAAGACAAGTTCTTCCAGCCGTTGGGGATGAACGAAACAGGCTACAAGCCCGGCGATGAATTGAGTTATCGAGCTGCGCCGACGGAGAAACGTGGCGACCAATGGATGCGCGGCGAAGTGCATGATCCGCGAGCGTTTGAGTTGGGTGGCGTCGCCGGACATGCCGGGTTATTCTCGACGGCCGAGGACTTGGCGGTCTACGCCCAGATGATGTTGGGCGAGGGAACACTTCGTCGCGGCGATGATCTCGTGCGAGTCTTGGCGCCAACCACGGTTCGCAAGATGACCGCGAGCTACCCGGTTTCGACGGGATCACGAGGGTTGGGCTGGGACAAGCAATCGCCGTTCTCGAGCAATCGTGGAGACTTGCTTTCGCCGAGCGCCTTCGGTCACGGCGGATTCACGGGAACGGTGCTGTGGATCGATCCTGAGCTCGACCTGTTCTTTATCTTTCTCAGCAATCGCGTCCACCCGAGCGGCATCGGTAATGTCAATTCCTTGGCGGGACGGATCCTCAATGTGGTCGCAAGTTCAATCGTCGATGATCCGCGATCGGATACCCGCGACGTGATGACGGGGATTGACGTGATTGAGTCGCAAGGATTTCGGTCACTCACCAACCAGCGTGTTGGATTGATCACCAATCACACCGGCCGCAGCGTTGATGGTCGCACGACGGCAGAGATCCTCAAGGCCGCGCCTGGTGTGGCGCTTACCGCTCTTTTCAGCCCCGAGCATGGATTCGAGGGCAAGCTCGATGAGTCCAACATCAGTAACTCGCAAGACGCCAAGACGGGGTTGCGTGTGTTCAGTCTTTACGGCGAGACACGTCGACCGACGCCGGAGATGCTTGCCGAAGTCGATACCCTCGTGTTCGACATCCAAGACATCGGCACCCGGTTTTACACGTACATTTCGACCATGGGTGAAGCGATGGAGGCGGCGGCCCAAGCGAACAAGCGTTTCGTGGTTCTCGACCGACCGAATCCGCTGGGCGGCCTCGCGGTCACCGGACCGATGCTCGACGCGGGGAAAGAATCGTTCGTCGGTTACCTTCGATTGCCCGTGCGGCATGGAATGACCATCGGCGAAATCGCTCGTCTGGTCCAGGCGGAACGGAATCTTGATGTGGAGTTGGAAGTCGTCCGTTGTACCGGTTGGCGTCGACAAGATACCTGGGACGCTTGCGGTTTGACCTGGATCAACCCATCACCGAACATGCGGAGCTTGACTCAAGCGTTTCTCTACCCAGGCATTGGATTGCTGGAGACGACCAACGTATCGGTCGGACGCGGAACTGACACGCCGTTCGAGGTGCTTGGTGCGCCTTGGATCAAGGGTCGCGATTTAGCGCGAGCACTCAACGATCGTAACATCCCCGGTGTCCGTTTCGTACCGATCGAATTCACTCCGGATGCGAGCCAATTCGCCAAACAATCATGCGGCGGCATCAACATCGTGCTGACCGATCGTGCAAAGCTCGAACCGGTACGGGTCGGGCTCGAGATCGCGGTGTGCTTGCGGCGGCTATGTCCCGACGATTGGGACACGACGAGTCTAAATCGATTGCTGTGTAGCGATGCGGTGCGCGAGAGTATTGTCAGTGGCGCGAGTGCGGACGCGGCGCTAGCGACATCGCTCGACGGAGTTTCCGAGTTTCGCACGAAGCGACAACAGTACTTGATCTACGAATAGCAACAGGGCCATGAGCATCATGATTCGATTGGGGCTCGAGAATTGTGTCGACGATACGCCGAGCGCGATGCGCGGCGTTCGTCTGGGACTGCTGATGAACCAAGCGTCGGTCGACGGCGATCGGGTGCTCGCATGTGATCGACTCGCGCGATACTTTCCCGGGCAACTGGTTGCGGTTTTCTCGCCCCAGCACGGTATTTGGGGTGAACAGCAGGCGAACATGATCGAGTCCGCCAACGCTCGTTTGGATCGTCTCAATGTTCCCGTCTTTAGTCTGTATTCACATACGCGGCGGCCCACGCCGGAGATGTTGGACCGGATCGATTGTCTGGTCGTCGATTTGCAAGACGTGGGGACTCGCGTTTACACCTTTGCATGGACGCTGCTCGAATGCCTCCGCGCGTGCGCCGATCATGGCAAGTCAGTCGTCGTTCTCGATCGTCCGAACCCGCTGGGTGGCGAAGTATTCGAGGGACCGATGCTGGAACCGGAGTGTGTGAGTTTTGTCGGTGGCGCCACGATCCCGCTGCGACACGGGCTGACGATGGCCGAACTGGCGCGGTTGTTCGTCCGAGAACTGGCGATCGATGTCGATTTAGAGATCGTTCCCATGGTCGGTTGGTCGCGAACGATGCGGTACCAGGCCACGGGGCGACCGTGGTTGTGGCCGTCACCGAACATGCCGACGCTCGCGACCGTGGATTTGTATCCCGGTCAAGTGCTGCTCGAAGGTTGCAATTTGTCCGAAGGCCGGGGCACGACGCGTCCATTCGAGGTCGTCGGAGCACCCTTCATCGACGGCGAGCTTTGGGCGAGCGAGCTGCGCCGAGTGGACCTCGATCATGTCCGTTTCTTGCCGACGCGGTTCATGCCGACGTTTGATAAGTTCGCCGGCGAGAGCTGCGGCGGGCTGGATATTCAAGTCACCGACCGCAATCGGCTGCGCAGTGTCGAGGTCACGGTAGCACTAGTTGCATCTGCGGCGGCACTCTATCCCGACGCGTTTTTGTGGCTCGCTCCGCCCTACGAGTACGAGTACATCAAACCGCCGATTGACATCCTCTTTGGAAACGATCGCCTCCGCACGACCGTCGACCGCCATCGAGCCGCCGCCGACTGGGACAAAGCGATGAAGCTACTCGAATGGGACGAAGCCGCGTGGATCGAACGCATCGAGCCGATTCGTCTGTATTGAGGTTGCCGAAACAGTCGTCGCTCGAGCGCGATGCGGCGGTAACCGAATTCGTGGCTCGCAAATATCTTGCTGCAAAACGTTTTCTTGTCGGCCTTCTTCTAGGCTGAAGACCGACAACCGCGATTGGATTTCTCGTCCGGATCTTTGTCCAGGCGGTAACTCTCGATGGCTTCAAAGTTGCCGATGGTTTGCGTAATCAGTTTGACGTTGTCGTCGCCAATCTCCTGCCGCTTGCTGCCCAGACTCTTGCGCATCTTTTGATACATATACAAGCCGTTGATCAGTTGGAATTTGCCGCGTCGCTGTGCGTCTTTCTTGTTGGACAGAATCCACACGTAGGTCGCGATGCCGGTGTTGTAGAACATGACTGTCGGCACCGCGACGATCGCTTCCAATAGATCGCTTTCCAAGATGTGACGCCAGATTTCACTTTCACCGCTGCCCGCGCCGCCGGTGAACAGCGGCGATCCGTTGAGGATGATGCCGCTGCTCACAAGAAATCTTGCTCGGCGGCTCGAACGATTAAAAAACGGTTGACTTCGATCAAGGGGCTGACGAAGTGGATGGCTAGCGAAGCGAGTTTGATTCGTAATCCATTTGCAAGCGTTACGAAGCCTGGTCCCAACAGTGTCAGGCGGCAAGAACGGCGGATGTTGCTACCATCGGAATGGCTGTGATTGGCGAGAGCGTTGCAGACCGACGTCCTTCGACACCTACGGACATCTTATTGCTGGCGCTGAAGCTGCTGCTATTCAAGCCAACGCTGACATAGTGGCAGCACCGGCTATGCTGGTGGTGACAGGAATCGATCCCATATTCCCTCCACCAAAAACTTGTAGCGCCGGCGCTTCCATTTTGGATGCTGAGTCTTGCGAGGCGTTGTCAGCGACTGCGAGACACGGGGGGAACATCGACGCGACAAATCTGCCGCTTTCCGGAGAAGAAAACCAGGCGAGAATGCGACGTCTTGCGAGAACATGCGAGACGTTACCAGCAGTGCCCAGGGCGGGGATCGAACCCGCACAGTCGTTTCCGACCGCAGGATTTTAAGTCCTGTGTGTCTGCCAATTCCACCACCTGGGCGTGCCGTGATTTATGTTGTTGTCATCGAATTCGGCGAGCAAAACTCGCGTGCAGGTGGCAAGTGTAGCAAATATTGGACGTAGGGACACTCTGGGAGGAGTTTGGTTCATGCATAACTTGTTCTTAGCAGCGAGGCCGTTTTAGCTGCCCAGCCGCAGCAAGATGTTCTTCGTGATTTGCTCCACTGCCGCGTCCTTTCCTGCGAGCCCGTGTGCCCAGTCGGTGCTGCCCACCGTGACCACCGTTCCACCTTGAGTGTACGAACCAAGGACCGCGGCGCCCACGCGGTCTTTGGGGAAACGATCGTACCAGTAACAATCATCCGGAGCCCAGCGTGCTGGACAAGTCGCTAAGATCGCGAAACTTTCTGGTGTGCCGTCGGTGTGTGTTGGGTGCGGCAAGCCGTCGCGCCAGACCATTTCGCAGCCGTCGCATTCATAGCCAACGATGGTATTGGCGCCACCGAATTTTTCATCCTGGGCCAAGTTCGTTCCAGCAAAAATCCAGTGCTCCGGTCGATGCACTCGATAGGCACCATCGCCGTCCATAAACTGACCATGGCTCTTGTGATATCCGCCCCACAAAAAACCAACACCCGTCAGTTGATTCTCAGGCCGATCGACAAGGTGATGACTCCAAGCCGTACTCAGCAATTGCTGGTCACCACGCCGGAATAGCGGGTCACTATTGAATGATTGTTTCCAGCACGTCAGCGCGCGTCCTTTGTCTTCGCTGCGTACCTGCCAACAGCAAGTATTGCCACTGAAGAACGCGACGTTGCCACCGCCAGCAATGTAGGATTCGAGATTATCACGCATGGGCGAGGACCAATACTCATCGTGCCCAACGCTTAGCACCAAGGCATAGTGCTTCAGCATTTCAGGTTGAAACTCGAGGTCACTGTTGGCGGCATAGTCCAACACGAAACCGTTCCGCTCAGCCCAAATGACAAATGGCATCTCCCACTTAGAAAACTGCGATGCTATCGGTCGATCAAAACTAACTCGATGTCCCTGCAGACCATCCCGATCGTGATACGCATACAAACTGTGCCCGCCCCAATTCGTGTAGGCGTTGTAAGTATTCGTCGAAAGCTGCAATAAGATATTGGCCCGTTCTCCTGGTTTGTCGGAACGCACAATAAAAAAAAACGTACTCTTGGCCTGTTTGACGCCCGTTTCACCGGTCAACGTCACTTCGTAGTAACCGCTTTTCCAATCATGTGATATGGTGAACGAGGTAGCGACGGGCCAACCGCAACCGTCAGATGAAGCACGGTCCGGGATTGAGTGCGTCTGACAGACAACGTTGCCTTGTTCGTAAACCACAGTCCGCTCGGCACCAAGCCGCTCGACCTTCAAGGCCACCGCAGCTTCACTTGATGAGAGATGTAGCGAGACTTCATCACCCGGTAGGTAGCTGAGTTCACTGGCATAGCCGAACACGAATGGCGAGACCGGTTGTGTCTGGTCAGCGTGGACCAGCGGGATACACGACCACAGGCAGGAAAAAACGAGCGTGCAAATTACGAACGCCGGTCGACACTGATTTATCACGACTGGCGACTGCTTGAGGTAGCACATACAACAATCACTTCTTTCCTAATGCTCGTTTTCCAGCGAAAAAATCCGTTAACACGTATCCACAGGGCTCAGCCAGAATACCGGCAACAACTTCGCAGCGATGATTCAATCGTTCGTCTTGTAGCAATTGATACAAACTTTGCACAGCTCCTGCCTTTGGATCGTTGGCACCGAACACAACACGCGGAATCCGAGCCTGCAGAATCGCGCCAGCGCACATGACGCAAGGTTCCAGCGTCACATACAAGGTCGTCCGCTCCAGTCGCCAGTCGTCAATGGATGCCGCCGCCTGAGTGATGGCGATAATCTCCGCATGGGCGGTTGGGTCTCGCAACATCTCTCGCTGGTTACTCGCTGCCGCGATCAACTGTCCGTCGCGAACAAGAACAGCGCCTACCGGAACCTCATCGGCTAAGCTCGCTTGTCGCGCCAACTCCAACGCTCGCCCCATCCAGTGCGTATCGTGATTGAATAAGTCAGTCCGGCCCTGTGACACGTTCATTTGGCTGGGTCCGCGATTACCGACTCCGAGGTCTGCGGCGAACCTGACGGATCGAGGCTGCGAATTTCCAAATTTCGATACTCCGCATCGCACTGGTAGGCAGCGATGCCCAGCGGTATCGACGAGTCCATTTCAAAACGAGTGCCAAACTCACGGTCTTCGCGTGGAACATCGACGACGTGTTTGTCATCAACAAAACACTCGACCTTGTCGGTCGTGACGCGCACACGAACCTTGTACCATTGGTTTGTTTTTAATGGTCGATACTGAGTCGTCTCATTGCTGCTGGCGTCCATGTCATTGATATTGCTCAGGCCGGTTACTCCGCCTCCCCAACCGCCAAGGATCAGGCTGGCATGCTGCTTACCGATGGGAAAAGTGAGTCCGCAAAAAAAATCGAATCCATCGGTACGACGAGCGTCCAATTGAAATTCGTAGTTCTCCTCAGGTACGGCGACTGTCCAGCGGACGCCAGTCAACGGGTCCCCAAAGCCAATTTTGATAAGTTTTGGTGTGATCTCGACTTCACCCTCACCACCAAAGACAATCGATTCCCAAGATCCGACGAGCGGCTTCCAATTCGTTTTTTCGATCTTAGTGGAGCTAGGTTGCGAAGTCGCTGGTTCGTCAGCAAATGATGCTTCCCATCCCATCGGAAAGAAGAAAACTGCCATAAGACAAAAACAAGAAAACCGTTGCAGGGTCATAGGAAAATCATTCGTTAGAAAGTAGACAACACCAGCAGAGAACCAAGGATTGAATTACTGCTCCAGCACTGCGATAAATGCTCGCATCCACGCGGGATGGGCGGGCCAAGCCGGGGCTGTAACAAGATTGCCGTCGGTATGTGCCGAATCCAGCCCCGCACTGGGTTGGACGTACTGGCCACCAGCAACCTTCACTTCGGCGCTAACCGCCGGGTAGCAACTGCATTGACGGTCCTTCAACACACCGGCAGCGGCTAGGATTTGAGGTCCGTGACAAATCGCAGCGATGGGTTTACCAGCGTCGTTGAACTGTCGTACCAGATCGAGTACTCGCTCATTGAGCCGCAAGTACTCTGGAGCACGACCACCTGGAATGACGAGAGCATCGTAATGATTGACGTGGACGATCGAGAAGTCTGTGTTAATCGCAAAACGGTGTCCAGGCTTTTCACTGTACGTTTGATGGCCTTCGAAATCATGGATTGCTGTCGCAACATGATCACCCGGTTTTTTATCTGGGCAAACGGTGTCGACTTGATGACCAAACGTCAGCAAGATTTGCATCGGCACCATCGCTTCATAGTCTTCGACGAAATCGCCCACGAGCATTAAAATTCGTTTGCCAGTCACACTCGGTCCTCCGATGGGTCAACAGAAAGCTTCCCTGCGACTATGAGGGCAACCGAATGCTTTGTCAACGATGCGATTACGAGTGACTGTAGAGTCGTGCTGACAACTATGGACTGGCGGTACTGATAACAACGGGTGGCGAGACTTGAACGCCACTACTGTCGTTATTTGATCCCGCTGCCACTGCACTGATTCCAGCCAATCCGCCCAATCCACCAAGCCCACCTCCGGCAAAGCCTCCGCCTCCAAAGCCTCCGCCATCAGTGAATCCGCCGCCCCCAAAACCACCGCCACCAACGGGACCGCTACCAACTGCACTTCCGCCTGCCGAACTGCCGGCAGAGGTTCCGCCATCAGCACCGCCGCTAGCGCTGCCGTCCCCAGTTCCTCTGCTGCCGCCTTCCCCAGCTCCACTACCACTCGCTCCTCAAGAAGCCCCGCCGCCACCGGCCATGCCACCGAGGCCAGGAACCATCGAGTTTCCGCCAAGTGGTCCAACGCCGTTTGCGGCGATCGGGGGATAATAAGTTCGAATTGACTGCACGACTTCAGGAACGAACGTTGGCGGAATTAACACCACCGGCAGCAAGTCGGACATGTTACCCTGCTCCTGAAACGCAAGGGTCGAAACGAAACGGTACTCGTCCAATGCTTTGTGACTAGGCGACACATGGACGACCCCCTCAAGAGCAATCAAATCGAAACCAAATGCTGCGTAACCCGCTGGACCGGCCGCGATAATACCGTATGTCCCTGGAGTAACATCGTTAATAGTAAATCGGCCACTGGCATCGGCCGTTGCACCGCCGACTCGTGTCCCGTCGCTAAACAGCGTCAGGTTCGTACCCGCAACGTCATTGCCACGACGGCCGGTCTTAAGCATCGAGATCACGATTCCATCGAGCTGGCCATTGGCACCGATGCGAATTTGAAATGCAGATTGCCGCCCAGATCCACGAGCCTCAAAATCGGACGCGGCAACGTTGCCTTCACGCTCGCCGGATGGCGTTAGATACTTGTCAATGATCGGGATCAGCTCTTGGCTCTTCATTTTGACCAGAGTCATCCGCCCCTTACCCACTGGTCGAGGAGCTGGTTCAGCAGCCGGATCCGGTTCTGCGTTCAAGTCAAATATGTTTGCCTCCGCCTTCTTCTGCTCCTCTTCAAAAACCAATAAGGTTGATCCGTGTGCTTCATCGTTGTTGGCTACAATTGCGTGAGGTCCTGCAGTGACATTGTCGATGGTGACCACACCTTCGTCATCAGCAGTAAAATTGCGTTTGTCACCGTTGGAGTCCACGACGACTAGTTTTGTTCCGGCAAGTAGACTTGAATCGAGTTGATCCAATGCATCCAATCGAATGGACACCGACCGTGTAGCAGCCGTGAATAGAACGGTATTATCCGCAGGCAAGCGACGCAGTTCGTCCTGGAATGTTGTCGCGACTAACCGCGAGGCCGCTTCCCCAGAAGGAGCTTCAGCAAGGGAGATTGACGTGATTCCGAAAATCGGTGCAATCGAACCCAACGCAAATACGAAACGGATGTACTGAGCAACCATAAACGGGAACCTAATTAGACGGCTTCAGAATTCGATCGACACGAACATTGCCTGAATTCATCTACTAGAGTACCCACCCCGATCGGAGGTATCAAGCTCGACCCAACCTACTATGTACCTATTTTTCCTAAGCCGTGACGTTCGGATCTGATCATTCGTGCATAACTTTTGTCGATCCTGAGCCTAAACAATTGAATTCTTCACTTAATTTTCCTCTTATTTCGATCCATGCCTAAAATCTCCAGCGAAAAACGAATACTTCACGGCACCCGTTTCGACGTGCATTCGATGGAATTGGTTGGCGACGACGGCCAAACGTATCATCGTGACGTTATTCGACATCCTGGCGCCGTGGTCCTGTTACCGCTGCTTGCGGATGGACGCGTCGTGTTGATTGAGAACCAGCGACCGACGGTCAACGAAACGTTGCTGGAACTGCCCGCGGGGACTCGCGAGCCAAATGAGTCCGCTCAAGCTACGGCTCATCGCGAACTGATCGAAGAGACGGGATACCGCGCCGGTATTCTTCAGCCACTCCACGAATTCTATTCCGCTCCCGGGATTTGCGACGAACTGATGCATCTGTTTGTCGCTCGCGAACTAACAGCCGGCGAACCGAATCGCGAGGCGGTCGAACAGATCAGCAACCGGATCGCAACTCGCGACGAGATCATCGGCTGGATCAGTGAGGGACGTATCCGTGATGCCAAGACGCTCGTGGGTCTGTACGCGTTTTTGTACTCGCCAAAAATTGCTGAGCGCGATTGCACTTAAGCGAGTGAATCCATATGCGTCGACCCAAGTCAATATCTCGCGAAGTACACTTTGGTTTTTCCGTCGATCTTTTCGGGATGTCTGGCAATTTTTCGGGATGTCTGGCAATGCAGTGAAACAAGTTGCCGAAGTCACGAATTCACCCCTTCCACGCGGTCGGCACTAACCCAAGACGTGCGATCACCGGCCTGTTTGGCTAACGCACGGACCTACCTCATCGTTCTGTTCGTCGATCGATAGCGATGCCAAGAATTTTGTAACGGGCATCGCCGTTGTCCGAGTTCTCAAGCAAAACTAGCGACTGTAGGAATCGGTGTCCCACCGACGCGAAAAATCGCTAAATTACAATTCATGACAAGTTCTGTAGCTCGTTAATTTTTCGCAGGAGGCTCGGCGTGACACTGGCACCCTCGATGGCCGCCTTCGACTTTCTTGAATCGGCAACAATTTCCACTCGTGACTTCGCTGCTCGCGTTGTCAAGAGCGGTTTAGTCGCTCGTGAAAGTGTCGAATCCACCTGGAAAGAGCTTGATCCTGGCCGCCGCAATTGCACCACATTGGCCGTCGCATTGGCCGCACGCTATCGGTTGACCCCGTTTCAAGCCCAGTCATTGCTGGAAGCGCCCGAGTTGCCGTTAGTCTTGGGTGACTACGTGATCGAGGATAAACTCGGTGCCGGCGGCATGGGTACGGTGTACAGCGGCATGCATAAACTATTGAAACGTGATGTAGCATTAAAAGTTCTATTGCCGGAGACACTTAACAACGAAAACGCCATTCGCCGCTTCCGTCGCGAAATTGAGGTTGGTGGTCAACTATCGCATCCAAATATCGTCACGGTTCATGATGCCGGCCAAGTCAACGGTCATTACTATTTGGCGATGGAGCGAGTCATCGGACGTGATCTACAAGATGAAATTCTAAATCATGCACCGATGAGCATTCCTCAGGCACTAAATTGTGTGCTACAAGCGGCGCAGGGGATCGCTTTTGCCCACTCGCGGCAAATCATTCATCGCGACATCAAACCATCGAACATGCTGATCGATATTCAGGGACGAGTGAAGGTCATCGATTGGGGATTAGCCAGGCTCGCACACTCAAGCGATAGCGAGCAAGTCGTCGATGATCTGACGCACAGTGGTGTGATGATGGGAACGATCGATTTCATGTCGCCCGAACAAGCTATCGATTGCAAAACCGCGGATACCCGTAGCGATATTTATAGCCTCGGCTGCACTCTATTTTTCGTGCTCACCAGACGTGCCCTCTATCTGGGCGATACACCAATGAAACGATTGTTGGAACACCGCGAGTTGCCGATCCCAAAACTGGTCGACTATCTCGCGCCAATCCAGCACGCGGAATTGGTCAATGTCGGCTTGCAACCGTTGTTCGAGCTCATGGTAGCAAAGCGTCCCGAACAGCGGTTGTCTAGCATGGATCAAGTCGTGACTTCCCTGGAGCAGCGACTGCAACAATTCCATCACGGCAATGAGACCATTCGTAGCGGTGCTCAACCGACCCGAATCACCGTTGCAGCGAACCAGCAATTCGACGCAACATCGGAAACCGATCGCTCGGCAAACACGGACGAGACCATCAAGTCCACGCCGACTCCGCCCCCTTTACCACACTCGCCGCGAACGCCATTGATCTCGCAGGTGTGGCGAAGACGATTATTGTTCGCCGTCAGCGGCATAACAACACTTGCTTTATCCGCGTTTCTCGCCTTGCAGTTTGTCAATCTCTCGGCGTTACTGAGTACTATCGATACGTTTATGTTCGCTTGGTTCGGTTCAAATGATGCTCAAGCCATTCCAATACCTCTAGCTCCGGATAGCGTTGCGGAAATAGTGGATGAAGACGAAGCGAATGAATTGGAATTCGCCGTCCCTGAAGCCCAAAGCTTCAATTCCTATGACTTGACACCCATGGATGCTTTGAGGTCGGAAACGCCCGCGGCGCCGAAAGTCGTTATTTCGGACATCATCCATCAAACTCTCACCATCAAAGGTTGGTGTGGAAGCTGGTCACGTGACGGCCGGTCCCTGCTCGTCAACGTAGGTCGCGTGTCGCCGACCACGAGTGGAGCCCTTTTAGCTATCGAAATTGACACCCATCGTGAAATCGAGATCGCTGGTGGAGCCGTGAACGCCGCTTGGTCACCGGCCGGACGCCAACAAATCGCGTACACCAAGTCACATTCGATTTTCGTTTATGACTTGGCCAGCAAGCAGGAGCGAAAAATTGCAGCGGGTGATTTCCCCTCTTGGTCCGCTGACGGTGAAACGTTGTACTACTTCACGAATCGAGAAGTTGTGTCGCGG
This sequence comes from Pirellulaceae bacterium, assembly GCA_041751935.1. Classification (GTDB taxonomy): domain Bacteria; phylum Planctomycetota; class Planctomycetia; order Pirellulales; family Pirellulaceae; genus JBBSJZ01. The sequence continues at coordinate 35,103 of JBGSIA010000016.1, forward strand.
CAAGTCAATGCTGCCGATAATCAGCCACGGTACGTATATACTTGTGACATCCATTCACATCCCTCGGTCTCGCCAGACGGAAAAAAGATTTGTTATCGATACGACGACGATTATGTGGTGGCCAATCTCAAGACCGGCGCGTTCTTGTTTTCGTTATCGGTAGAAAATTGGATCGCGCCGCTGGCTGGTTGGTCTAGCGACAGTACATATGTCGCAGTCGCGGACGATGGCACCCGATCCGGCGTCTGGATCATCAACACAGAAACGCGCCAGTCGTCCAAGGTACTGGACAATGATTTGACATACCCGCGTTGGTCACTCGATGGACGCTATCTATCGTGCGATCACCGGTCGCAAAACCATGTGCATATTTTCAGAATCGGCGAATTGGATCTGCCGAAGTGACCAGAAGAAGTCCTGGAAACGGCTAAATAAACTAACTGGTTTAATATTTGCCTAAGAAGTCGTTTTGACGCTCTCTACCGCAAGTGAGCCACTCCGATCAACCAATTGCTCGCAAAAAGATGTCCTGTACTAATGACGCGAACTTAGAACAATCAATGTTCACGCACGGGTGGTGTTCAGCCTTTTGCAGCGTATTGATTTAAGCCAACCGAGCCAATTGAAATTGAGTTGGTTCGGCGCGAGCGAATAATCGCCGATGGGCCTGTAAGTACGCATTTCGTCGGCGAGTGAAGTCGTTAAAGTCTATCAGAAGCTTTTTGCAGACGCCGTAGCAGCCCCAAAACTCCAACGCAGCGCGTTCCGCCATTAATGCTGCGTATCTCGGCTTACCCGCACCGATCAACAGACGTATGATCCGCCCTAATTTGAACGCCATCGCCGCACTCATGTAACGCTTGCGAACGTCTTCGATACCGCGAAGCCTTGTTCGGCGAGATCCTCCGGTGTCACAGAGATGTGCGAACGTGCGCTCGATGCGTTCGCTACGCAGTCGCTGTAATTCGCGGCCTCGGGTTCCCTGAGTGTTGCGTCGATTACGACGGTAGGATGCTTCACGACCAGTTGGCTTATCCGTCCATGTTCGATTCGATGACCGGTGGGCTTCGGGGATGTGACGATCAACGGCAGCACGCTGACGTTGAACGATGCGGATCAAGGTGCGGGTGGAGCGATCTTCTCCTACTCTTCGTCTGTGACCATCACCAACAGCATCGTCGCCGGGAATACCGACGATGGCACGGCACCGGACGTTCGCAAATCGCCCGCTGACGCCTTCACCGTCACCAACAGCCTGATCGGCCGCAACAACGGCACCGGCCTGACGGCGACGAGCGGCACGACTCCCGGAGCCAACGGCAACCTCATCGGCGGGAATACGAATGCCACGAGAATCATCCCCGGACTCGGCGCACTGGCCAACAACGGCGGACCGACGCAGACGCACGCTCTGCTGATTAACAGCCCGGCCATCGATCGCGGCAGCAATGCTCTGGCAGCAGGACTGACCACTGATCAACGCGGAGCCGGTTTCTCTCGAATACAGTTCGGCATCGTCGATATGGGAGCACTAGAATTCGCTGTGCTTGATTCTCCAAAAGGTACCACCGGAACGGATGCCTTCGTGCTGACATATTCCGAGACGACAACCGCAGGGACAGTCAACGTCACGATCTCCACGGGCGGCGGCCCCGTGACCAATCTCGGCACGTTCCCAATGAATTCGCCGCTGACGATCAACGGCCTCGGCGGGACAGATTCGTTGCGAATCGTGGGCACCAACAACTCGGACACGATCACGGTCAACAGCAGCACCTCGCTGATCGTCAACGGAGCGGCGCTGACGCTGACCAGCATCGAAACTCGCACGCTAGCCGGAGCAGCCGGCAGCGACACCTACCGGTTCGACACCGATGCCGCTCTGGGATTGTGGATGCTGGACGAAGCGGGTGGCGGAATCGACACGCTTGATTTCAGTTTGACCACCAATCGCGCCGTGGTCATCGACCTGTCAAAGCCAACGGCTCAAGTCGTGAATGCAGGTTTAACGCTGACGCTTTCTTCGGGCGCAACTCTGGAAAACGTGATCGGCGGATCGCAGGACGATATCTTGTCGGGCAACTCACTGGCTAACTCGCTGACCGGTGGCGGCGGAAACAACATTCTCGTCGGTAATGCAGGAAAAGACACGTTGATTGCTGGCACGGGACGCGACATCTTGATCGGCGGTCTGGGGCTGGACACGTTAAGCGGCGGTGGTAGCGATGATATACTGATCGCTGGTCGCACAACGAGTGATGCGAATGTGATTAACCTGCGAAAGATCCAGACTCAATGGATCTCCGCCAATCCATATCAGACCCGCATTGCTAACCTTCGAACCGGAGTGGGTGTGCCGCAAGTATCACTGAAAGCAAAAGTCAATGTCCTGAACGACGCCGGAGAAGATGATTCAATGACGGGAGGAACAGGTACCGATTGGTATTTCCGTGCCAACGACGATGCTATCACCGACCTGTTCGCGGGAGAGATTATCGACAAACTGTAATCCCAGCACCGAGAATCTTACACTGATCGGTGGGTTGCTGGGCTTGTACGTGACCACGAGGAAAGGGTGTCCCACACGGTCTGCACAGCCGAGTCGTTAGCGAGGTTCGTGTGCGCAGTTTGTCTACTCGCAGAAGTCGGAAATATTGGAAATCTTTTCGAGCAAGGCGAGGAGTTTTAGGTTTTTCGCCCTCGATGGCGAAATTGTTAATGCCCTCGTTGGTTCACTCACCAGTGAAAAGTCAAGGAGTTTTTTTCATGGCCGCATCTGTGTCAAATTCGCGTCTTCCAAGCAGCCGCAATTTCGACCGCATCAACGACAGCACGCTGCAATCAGACGAACTCCCCTTGACTGGAGTTCTCGACAACAACCAATGGCAGAAATCTTCGACTCACATGAAATTGACGTTGGCCAAGACGAGGAAGCGATCTACGCGCCAGCGATTACGCTATGGGCGCTGATCTCTCAAGCGTTCTTCAAAGGTCAGATGCGAAGCGGCAAAGCGATCGTGGGACGAATCGCCGGTCTTTGGACAACACTTGGTAAGTTATCGTCAATGAGGACTGGTGCCTGGAAATGGGGATAGAGAGTATAGTAAATCAGCCACAAGAGCCCCTCCTACGCCAGTTGTATTTTCCTGGTCTCACACCTAGTCTTGACTACTTTTTAGAATCCGGTTGACGGTGAAAGGCGAAGAAAGTGGAAAAGTAGTTCTGAGTCCAGAACGGTCGACAAAGTTCAACGCACTATCGATGCGACGGTTAGGCGATCAGTTCAACCTCAACAGTTGAGCCAAGGTAGAATTTTAGCAACGCGTTGTCGCGTTAACGCCCCAGTTTACACTGCCGCACAAGGGATTCCACGCTCCGAAAGCGTGGTCGCCCCCGCATGTTGATCTAGACCCCCAAACCAGGATCTTAACTCTTTTTTCGATCATTGAGCCAATCGCCTATTTTGTTTTGTTTTTCGTTTCTGCATTCGCGTTTTCGCTTGCATCTTCCTTGTTGGCACACAGTCGGCCAGTCTGTTGCAGACTTTGACGCAACACATATTCAATCTGTCCGTTGAGGCTGCGCAGGTCGTCGTCAGCCCAACGTCGCAAGGAAGCTAGTATCGCCGGATCGATACGCAACAGAAAGGAATCGCGTTTTGCCAAGAGTAAGCCTGCTGAAAAACTATTTCAAAAACGGATGTAGCATTTTTCCTGCGTTGGGCCGATATGGCCCAATTCGCTGGGCAGAAAAAATATTCAAAAACAGGATTGGCGTCGCTAGTAGAGCGAGCCGGCGTTGACCACCGGTTGCGTATGCCGATCACTACAAAGGACCACTAGCAAATTCGAGACCATGGCCGCGCGGCGTTCGTCGTCGAGTTCGACGATTTTTCGTTCGGAAAGATGATCGAGGGCCATTTGCACCATCCCCACCGCCCCTTCGACGATCTTCGAGCGAGCGGCGACCACCGCATGCGCTTGCTGGCGTTGTAACATGGCTGCGGCAATCTCTGGAGCGTAGGCCAAGTGACTGATACGAGATTCAATCACTGTCACTCCCGCCTTATCTAGTCGCTCTTGTATGTCCGCCTGAAGTTGATCGGAGATCTCTTGCGTACTCCCGCGTAGCGATACTTCATGGTCCTCGCTATCATACGGATGCCGCGAAGCGAGATTGCGCAGAGCGGCTTCGCTTTGCACGGCGACAAAGTCCTCATAGTCGTCCACTTCGAACATCGCTTCGGCCGTGTTGACCACTTTCCAAACGACCACCGCTGAGATTTCGATGGGATTACCATCCCGATCATTGACCTTCGACGGTCGACTGGCAGATCGCGATTTGTGCTCGACAATCTGACCGGCCGCATCTTTTCTCTGCGGGCTGGTCGTGACCCCCGTCTCAAAATTGCGAATGCGGAGCGAAATCCTCGTTTTACTGTAGAACGGATTGACCCAGTAGAAGCCCGATTGCGACACGCTCCCTTTGTACTCGCCAAACAGGAGCAACACACGAGCTTGATTGGGTGCGATGGCCATGAATCCAAGTGAAGCCACAATACATGTGGGCACCATCAGCAGTGATCCGACAATTCGCACGCCGATGATTTTTGGCCCCAGTTCATTGGCGTTGGCAATCGTCAGGAAGAATGTCACGACGGCTGCTAACAACAATGCGAGAATTACGCACAACGGCAACCAGCCCGACCCGGGCTTGATCGTCTTTTCATGAATCAACATAGATAGCTCCTTGGAAGCAGAGTCTTAGGGAATCTCGAGCTGCGCCGAGATCGATATCACTATGATATCACATTGATATAGGCTCCGTCAGGGCGAATGTTAGGCGCCTGCAACGGCAAATTTCAAGAGCTTTTTACAAAATGAGGAGATCATTCGGCGGGTGAGGAAAAATGGCCAGGAGCCTTTTGGGTTGATCGATCGAGTCAATCGGCCGCTGAGCGAGCGGGGAGAAGGGCAGATGTAGCGAGCGATCACTCGCAATCGGCCCTTTGGCGATCCTGGCTGAGCCAAGTCAACGACGAGAAAGTACAATCTCGAGTCCACGCTCCAAAAACGTGGTCGCCCCCGCGCGTTCACTCAAACCTCCAATTAGGCTCATTCCATCTCATGCCTTGGATTTACCTCACGCTCGCGGGACTGCTTGAAATCGGTTGGGCTATCGGATTGAAATACTCCGAGGGCTTTACGAAACCGGTGCCATCGTTGGTGACTATCGTCATGATGATCGCCAGCTTCGTGCTCTTGTCGCTCTCGCTGCGATCCATTCCGCTTGGAACTGGCTATGCGGTATGGACTGGCATCGGTGCCGTCGGCACCGCGATCGCAGGCATCGTTTTGTTCGCCGAATCACGTGACACTGTCCGTTTGATTTGTATCGGCTCGATAATCATTGGAATTGTCGGATTAAAATTTCTTGCTCCTTCTGAGCCGAACTGATGTTCTTGCGATATTATTTCAGATTAAGAAAAAGCGTTTGGTACCTTGTAAGTGAAATCCGTGAAATGGAACCGAACAGGCTGGCCAATCCAACGAGTTCGAACAGTCGCACCATCCACCACACTGACCATTCCGTGCTGGCCAGTTCCACCCGCGCTCACTTGACAACCGCACGAAATTTCTCTCCAGACATCCAATTTCAAATCCCTCGCCGCGCGGACAATAGAACACCACACCAGCGTACTCACATCTCCATTATCATAGGCCGGTTAACACCATGTTAGCCAACTGTAAGCATGCGGTTTCTTATTCGAAAAGCAGTTGTTGACGATACGAACGCTATCTGGGCGATTCGTAATGCTGCGATCCTGGCACAGTGTGCTGGGTTCTACTCGGTCAGCGATCTCAGGGTCTGGACGGACGGCGTGCCAACCGATCGTTTCGAGCAATCAGTAATCGACACGTGGTATCACGCTTCTGTGTGTGCCAATGACAAAGACGCTGATGGGATAACAGTGCTCGGCCTAAGGGCCGCATTCTTGTGAACCCCCGATTGAGAAAAGGAACCGGAATACCTCGGCGCGAGCGATCAGTCGGCAATGCCATCACGTAGATCTGCGACCACAGCCGAACAACATCAAGATGAACACGGGTGCCGTCATCAGGTGATTTACAAGGAATGTAGCTGCGACTCCAGCGATAGGACGAGAGTCATTTGTCCTTTGATCCCGTCCTATCCACTAATTCTTGGACGAAGGCGAAGATTGCGATATTTCACACTGGTGTGATCACCTTGCAAATAAAGTGGCCCGTCGCGAGTCACATCGCCGAACAAGGCGCCGCCGGTGCAACCGTCCACCGGCTGGTTGTCGATCACTCGCTCGCCGTTGAGTTCGACTGTCAGGTGACGATCGACCAGAGTGATATCGTAGGTCTGCCAGCGACCACCATCGAGCCCGGCGTTCTTGCTGGGTTCAACACGACCAAAGATGGCGCCCGGACCATTTATTCCTTGCATGGGGCTGTCGCGATCGACGACTTGGGCTTCGTATAGTCCGCGCACGTAGATCCCGCTGTTGCGGGCCGCATCGATATTGAATTCGACGTGTAACTGACAATCTCCGAAAACATTCGTGGTTCGCAAATTACCATACGAGCCATAGGCTCCAAAGTCGGTCTTGGGTGTCTCGTTGACGAGCTCACCATCCTGGACGCTCCAACCATTCTTTGCGTTGGCGGGTTGCAACTGCCATCCGTCCAAGTTGCGACCGTTAAACAGCTCGACCGGCGGTCCAAACTTGACACGAGCGAGGTCCGGACGGGGCGGCATCGGCGGACAACGCTTTCCTGAAGCCGAAACGTCGTTCCCGGTCTGTGTGACGCGAATCCACTCGCCATCCAAGGATGCTTCGTAACGGATCGAGTCACCCTTCCGCTTGTCAACCATCACAAGCTTGCCGTTCTCGACTTGCGGATCGTTCATCATTCGTGTTGACCCGACTCGCCATAACAGTTTCGCGGAAAGCCCGTCCTCGCTTTGCTGCACCGATAACCAACCACCATAACCATCGGAAAAGTCTAGCCACCAAACGCCGACGAAATCGTCAGCGGAGAAAGCGTGACCTTGGCCCGCACGCTGTTGGCCCGCACGCTGTTGGCCCGAGTGGTTCTTCTCAGACGCATCTAAAAAGGCAATCAGGTCGCGGATTTCGCGGTCGGTCATCAAGTCGATCAAACCACCGGGCATCATAGAAGCGTGAAGCTCTTTCCGCTGAACGATGTCCGCGGTGTTAAAGCTTTGTTCGCGGCCGGCGTTGTCACGATAAAATTCACGTCCACCGCCGCCATCTCGCAACAGCAGGCCGGTGAAGACATGACCGTCCTCCGTGACGAGCATGCGAGGAAAGTACTGAGGATCGATATCGCGACTCGGCTCGAGCAAAGCTTGCAGCAAGCGATCGGGATTCCCGTCATTGGAAACTGCGGAGAGATCGGGACCGACGACATTCCCTCGACCGTCATGGCGATGACACTTCGAGCAGGCCCCAACTGCGGCATGATGAAAGATTCGTCGGCCCGCCGCCAAGTCAACAGGTTGCGAAATCACACCAAGCCGCGATTGCCATGCCCTGGTGTCGGTCGGTTCCGGTCGCCCCAGGTTTAAGGTCGACGGATCGATCGCCGCTTCAACGAGATCAGCCGATTCGGGAAAGAGGATGGCGACCCTTCGAAGCTTCCCCACTGCATCCGAATCCAGTTTCGTGAATCGCAAACTGCGCAGTGCTTCCTCTCGCAGTGTTGCCTCATTTGAATCGACTAGGTCGACAAGCCAGCCGCTGTTCGACTCGGAGGTTCCCGGAACGCCCGCGATTGCGTCTGCTCGGATGGATGGGGAGAGTTTTTCGTTGTTGGCGATTTGCAATAAAAACGATACAGCTGACTCAGACCCCGAGGAACCTAATGCACGAGCCAATTCCGCAATCAATGCGGGGTCACCGGTGTCGTAAAGTTCTTTCCATAAACCCGGACCGAATACCTTCTCATTAACATCAAGCAGACGTAGCGCGAAAGATCGGATTTTTGCCGATGCCTTGGGATCGGTGACGCGATTGATTGCCATCTTCTTATCAGCAATCCCAGAGTCTGCATTGCCCGACAGCACGTTGGAAGTAGCCAACGCCGCCTCGAAGATTCGGTATCTAATTTCGGGTTGATCGAGCAACGCGTCCACGTCGCTATGAAACGCTTTCAATTGTTCATCGGCGATCCAACGGAGCGTTTCGAAGCGAATCTCGTCACCCACTTGATTCCAGAAATAACGCACCCATTGAACACTCTTCGGCTGCGATCGACGAAGGGCCAACAGCAGCGAAATTTGATCCTCCGTGTCCAAGGCGTCAACGTACTTCTCGGTGAATTTATCGGTCCGTTTCGAGATCGCAAAAATCGCCGCATGCCGCATGAATGGATCGGATGATCTTGCCAAACTCAAGAGTTGAGTCTGAGAATACGAAACACTACCGGCAAGCAAGTCGGCTGCCTGGCGTGCGTGTTCATTCGGCGGATTGAACTCCAGGTCACCGAGCCAGTTCGCACTCGGGTCGATTTCAATCTTCCAAATTCGTCCGCGCCCGTGCAGGTCGTAAGACCCGTAGACCCAGTCGGTCAGATAAAAAACGGTTGGTGAAATCTGCGTGATGCAGGTCGGTCGAAAATTTGGCCCTCCGCGAACTAGGGTCACGCGTTCCGTCTTGAAGCTGGCGCCATTGGCTGACAACGGATAAAAATCGATTCGATGTTCGGCCCAAGAAGGAACGACCAGTCCATTTGCCAACGACGCGATGCCGCAGGGTGCCTCCCCAACCGCGTGCAGCATCGGCAACGTGCCTCGCAGCTCACCGTTCCAACAAACGAATGGATGGTAGGGAGCACTTCCATAAAGACGCTGGTATCCGTAGTCGCCTCCTTCGACGATTTGCAGCAATCGGCAGGGCGGCATCGCGCCCGGATCGTTCTCGGCCGCGAACATCGTCCCATCCTCGCGGACACAGAGACCAAACGGATTCCAAAAGCCGCGAGCGATTCGGCGAAGCTGTGATCCGTCGGGACGACAACGGAACACACCTCCTTCGCCGGTACCCGTGATGGTCCGCATGTCCGTCGAAGTCAACGTCCAGTCGCGCCAATAGTTTTCACCGAGCGCGAAAACAAGATCCCCACTCGGATGCCACGCCAAGCCGCTCAGTCCGTTGTGCGGGTAGTCCGCCTCGGTGGCGAGCACGGCCAGATCCTCTTGTTGATCCGCTCGACCATCTCCATCGCTATCCCGTACCCTCAAGATTCTATCTCGCTCCGCCAAGTAGACCCATCCATCGGGGCCAAGTTCTAAGTCCATCGTCGAATCAGTCTCGTTGTAGAAAACTCGGCGACTGACAGTTCGACCAGACGAACCGCCGGAAATCACAATCACCTCGTCATGCGCCGGCCCTTGGTAATCTTTGGGTCGAAAATGAGTGTGGCTGGCAACTGCCCAGATCTGTCCGTCGTCATCCACATCGATGCCCGTCGGAGTGACGATGTTCGGATGTTCGGTCACCAATGACAACGTAACGCCTAGCTGAACGAGTTCGATTTGCGGATCGAGCACATCCTCCACTGGCGACTGGCCCCAATTGGATTGTGGGAACAACAGGCACGATAGAAATGCCAAGATCACGAAATAAGAAGGGAGAACCCTCAAGTGCAGATTGTTCAAGATACATTACGGTGGGAAAGAGGAAGTATCCATGGCGCAGTCTGAATCACATCGCTTTAAGTCACGCTTAAAGTACATGCAAAAAATTTTAAGAGTAGGTGCAAGGGAGCATTGTATGCCGCGGCTTGTCAACTTCAACTTCGTAGCGTCAGCGGGGATCGACTCCGTAGGTTCCGCCGATCTCCTCCGAAGGCAGGCGAGGTTTGGACGCTTGCGGCCGATCTTCGGCAAACCATCGATTGCGTTCGAATCGGAAACTCTCCGGCTCGGTGCCGCCACCGATGTTGAATTCCAGTTGCACCTAAAAGCGGAGGAAAAGAATCGTGCTATCTCGGCGAATCACGTTTCGTCAAGGCGCATACGCCTTGACGGTCGTTTCTAGAAGAATGCGAAAAATCCACTTTTCCGGATACCGGCTCGTGTTACTGATGAATTCCGCACCATCGACTCCCACAAAGGCGGCGGCACAGGAACTACCCTCAATCTCGTTGTCCCGTACGACGATACGCTGGGCCTCGTACTTAGCATCTGACGGACGATATAAACTCAATCCGGTGGAACCTCCGACGTTGAGCAGACGTTCGCCCGCGTTGATAAAGCGGCGTTTTTCGATTGTGACATCGGACGACCCGCCCTTGGCTTGAACTCCCGCCGTGGCACTAAATCCCGGCTTACCAACAAACCGACAATTCGCGATTAGCGAATCATGGCATCCCACCATATCGATTCCCTGGCCGCCCCAGCCCGAAATGGTACAGTCTCGAATCGTCAACTTGTCCAGACCCGAGCATTTGATACCGTCATGATTGCCCCGGGAACCGATGTCGCTGATTTCAAGGAACTGATGTCCATTCCGGACATCGCTCGTTATCAAAAACAGACATTAATCTCAAGCGGTTTGGCGATTGTGTATAACAGCCGCTAAAACCATAGTCAAACGCCTACCAAGCGGGATGGTTGAGATTAAATGAGCTGAGAATGGTAATGCAGCATTTCAAAATCGTGGCTGCGCGTTCCGATCGATAGTCGGCTGTTGAGCTGGAAAGTATATAGAAGATGAACTGGCAATTGAGCAAACTACTCTGCGTCACCGCTGCGCTGATGGCGGTTCTAACCGCATTGACTATGGCACCGTCAGTGGTTGCTCAAGAACGTGCGGCGGTACGACAAAGAAATCCCTTCGCCCCAGCGGTGATCACGAATCCGGGGCCCGAGTTCCAAAATGACGCTCGACCCGGAGCGATGGTCATCGGTATGGATCGCACGCCTCAAGGACGCATCTGGGGTTGTTGGACAGGGACGGGCGACAAACGAGATGGCTATTTTTTGCTTGCTACCAGCGACGATGGTGGCGATTCATGGTCGAAGCCGCGGTTGGCTATCGGCGCCCGCATGGAGGCGGCACAAAAAGTCAGTGGCGCGCTGGTTGGCAATCTGTGGACCGATCCGAAGAGACGATTGTGGTTGTTCTTCGATCAACAATTGGGCGATCCGCAGAATCGCATCACGAACTGGTTCATGCGCTGTGATGATCCCGACGCTGCCGAGCCCGAGTGGAGTGAACCGGTGATGTTTGCTGAAGGTTGCACGCTGAACAAACCGACGGTGCTCAACAACGGCGATTGGTTGTTGCCTGTCTCGGATTGGCACAAGCAGACGGCGCGAGTGTTTGCGTCGACCGATCAAGGCGCTTCATGGAAAGAACGCAGCCACCTGAAATTTCCTGGATGGCAATTTGATGAACACATGATGGTTGAGTTAAAGGACGGTCGGTTGTGGATGCTGGCACGTACCAGCGGCCAACCGTACGAGAGTTTCTCCACCGATGCCGGCAAGACTTGGAATACTCCACAGCAAGCTGCAACGGTGCAAAACGTGAGTGCCCGATTTTTCCTCCGTCGGCTTCAATCGGGTCGCATTTTGTTGGTGAAGAATGGCTCGCCGGCAGAACGCTTGCCCCAGCGCACGCACATGAGCGCTTGGCTTTCTGATGACGAAGGCCAAACATGGAAGGGCGGTCTGTTGCTTGACCAGCGTAACGCAGTTTCGTACCCCGATGGCTTCGAGTCGCCTGATGGACTGATTCATATCCTTTACGATTGGAATCGTCATACCGATGCGGAAGTACTGATGGCCAAGTTCCGTGAAGCGGATGTGCTTGCGGGCAAAGTTGTGTCGACTGATGCGAAGCTGCTCATGTTGGCGAACAAAGCTACCGGACCTAGGCCCGAAAAGCTTTACAACGGCATCGAATTACCTGACGTTTGGCCTCCCCGTTTCGGCGATCCCGCTTCTGTCAATCCGATGGATGTGCCGTATTTGAGCAAGCCGCCAAGGGTGATTCCGATCGACGTCGGTCGTCAATTATTCGTCGATGATTTTCTGATCGAATCGACCGATATGAAACGTGTCTTCCATCAAGCGGAAAAGTTCGCTAGCAACCCGGTGCTCCAGGCGGAAACCGCAGTTGAGAAAGAACGTGGTGGCGTAGTCTATCTTGGGCAAGGAGGAGTGTTCTTTGATCCAGCGGAAAAGCAATTCAAGATGTTTTACACGGCCGGTTGGCGGGGACCGCTGGCGCTGGCGACAAGTCCCGATATGAAAAGCTGGACCCGACCGGATCTTGGTTTACACGGCGGTAACGTTTTGTTGCCTGAAGGGGCGGCCTGGGGGACGAGTAAAGGTAATACCGCGGGAACCGATAACGCTTTGTGGTACGACATCAACGCGACCAACCCGAATGAGCGAATCAAATATCTGACCTGTTGGTCGCATGTTCCGCCGGAACAACGTGTGCGAGGGCTAACGCACAGTCTGCAAGTTTCTGATGGTGTCAAATGGTCCAAGCCGGTTGCGTGCAACGCGACCGCAGGGGACTACGGTTCGATCTTTTATAATCCGTTTCGCAGTAAGTGGGTGCAGAGCATCAAACGGGACGGCCCGCGCGGACGGTGTCGTTACTATGTCGAGAGCGATCGCTATCTCGACGGGGCCGATTGGTCGAAGGCAGTTTATTGGACGAATGCCGATCGGTTGGACCAGGGCGAGCCTGCAGGTGCTTACGCTGGTAATTCAAGTGTAGGTGATCCGCCGCAGCTGTATAGTCTCGCCGCGGTCGCTTATGAAAGTTTAATGATCGGCATGCACCAGATTCATCGCGGGCCAAAGAACGAGATTTGTGCAGCGGGCAAGTTTCCCAAGCTGACCGATCTCGAGTTGGGTTTCAGCCGCGATGGCTTTCATTGGGACCGGCCTGACAGGCGAGGTTTCATTCGCGGCGCTCGCGAGACGGGTGCCTGGGATCGGGCTTACTTGCATACGACCACCGGTGTCTTTGTGGTGCTCGATGATCGCTTGGTCTTTCCCTACTGCGCCTACTCGGGTGATGCGGGTGATGGTCGCAGCGACATGTACGGAGGCGGCGCGATCGGGCTGGCCAGTTTGCGGCGAGATGGTTTTGCATCGATGGAAGCGGTAGACAAACCAGGCAAGTTGACGACTCGTCAAATTAGATTCAAAGGGACGCACCTGTTTGTCAATTTCAATGGCGAATTGCGAGTCGAACTTCTTGATGAAGCCGACAAGTTACTAGCCACCTCGAAAACTGTCTCCGGCGACAATACGAAGCAGCGAGTTGAGTTACCTGAACTGGCTACGAAAGTGGGAAAGGCAGTGAAGCTTCGTTTCCGTCTTTCCCGCGGCTCGCTCTATGCCTTTTGGGTCACGTCCGATCCGAATGGAGCGAGCGATGGATATCTCGGTGCTGGCGGACCAGACTTTTCCGGCGTCCGCGATGTGCCTTCCAGTTCACGGTGACCAAGCCCACAAAAAGATATGCAGTACTTTCTCAACTGGTTTACCAGACTTTACCCGGTGTGGCTTGTCGGGACTGCCTTGTTGGCTTTCTTCTGGCCGCCGTCGATGCTCTGGTTTTCAGGCCAGTGGATCGTCTGGGCGCTCAGCGTGTCGATGTTGGGGATGGGCTTGACGCTCAGTCCAACGGACTTCCAAGGCATCCTCAAAATGCCCGGCTCCGTCACGCTTGGATTTGTGTGTCAGTACAGCGTGATGCCGCTGATCGGTTGGGGAATTGCGACAGCGTTGCGACTCGAGCCGGGATTCGCAGTCGGGCTGATCCTTGTGGCAAGTTGTCCTGGTGGGATGGCATCGAACATGATCAGCTTTTTGGCGCGAGCGAACCTCGCCCTGTCGGTCGTTCTGACCATGGCGTCGACGATGATGGCGTTCATCGCCACGCCCCTTTGGACCAGCGCATTGGCGGGGCAATATGTCCCAGTTGACGCAGTTGGGCTTTGTCTGTCGACGCTGCAGGCCGTCGTCGTGCCGATTGTGATCGGCGTGCTATGCAATTGGATGTTTCCCAAGACGGTGGCCAGGATCGCGTGTTTCGGTCCTGCCGTGGCGGTGCTGGCGTTGAGTCTGATTACCGGCGGGATCGTCGCCGCCAGTGCCTCGAAGATCGCTGAGAATTTCGGAACCTTGGTGCTGGCGACGTTTGCACTTCACGTCATCGGTTTTGCGATCGGATACCTCGTGCCCCGATGGTTAAATTTTCCAGAACAAGTTTCGCGGACAGTCTCGATTGAAGTCGGGATGCAGAATGGTGGGATGGCGGCAATGCTGGCGAAAGTGCATTTCGCGTCACAGCCGTTGGCCGCTGTGCCTGCGGTGTTCAGCGGAGTGATGCAGAACATCCTTGGCGGGTTGCTTGCTTCCTGGTGGCACGAGCGTCCAACGGGGCAATCTCAGGCCGAGGAGGACTTGGTATGAGTCGGCGCGACATTCATTATTGGAAGTGTGATCGTCCGGCAGCATTCTACGGAACGCGAACCCGTGTCTTGCCAACGTCGGAAATGGAGCAGCAATTACGAGACGCGTTGCAGCAACATTTCCGGCCGAGTTCGCTGATGCTTTCGCCCGGATGTGGCCAGGGAAACCATCTCTCCTGGAACGCTGAACTCGACGGCAAGCCATTGTTCATTCGTGTCGAGAATGGTCCGGAAAAGGACGACTATCTGGAAATGGAATCGGCAATCCTTAAGGCTGTTGGCGACATCGGCGTGCCAGTTCCCGAGGTTCATGGGTGTGATGTGTCACGTACTCATATCCCGTTTGCTTGGCAGGCACTCGAGCGATTGAACCATCGGGACCTCAACCACTGGTACAAACAAGGTGTTCTCGATTCCGATCAAGTGTCATTCGAGATTGGTCGCAACATCGCTTCTTGGCAATCGATCACGCCCGCCGGGTTTGGTCCGTTCGATCTGGATACCTATCGTGCAACTGGGGAATTGTGCGGACTGCATTCCGACTTCGCAGCCTGGTTCACTCTGAGGCTGGATCGACACTTGAAGTTCCTTGTCGAATCAAGCTTTCTGTCGTCGCACCAGCACGAACAGATCGTACGCACCATTCGAGATCATGAGGAACTGTTGGATCTTAAACGTGGTTGCTTGGTGCATAAGGACTTGGCATTGTGGAATATACTCGGGGATCCGAAACGCATTGCCGCATTCATCGATTTCGATGATGCCATCTCCGGCGATCCGCTGGACGATCTCTCACTGCTGGTCTGCTTTCATGATCGTCCTTTTATGGAACGCGCGTTGGCCGGCTATGCCAGCGTGCAGCCGCTTCCGGTTCAATACCACCGTCGTCTCTGGTTGCATCTGCTCCGCAACATGATCGTCAAGGCGGTGATCCGAGTGGGATCGGGTTACTTTGATCGCGATGGTGGCCTGTTCCTGATTGGACCAGGTGCCAACGGTCAAACGCTTCGGCACCTGACAGAACAACGCATCGAAATCGCCCTCCAAGGGCTTCAAAACAACTCGGATTTTTCCATCCTATGACAACGCTAACTCTTCGACTGGGAACCTGGCTCTCGTCCGGTTCGCCTGCGATCGCCGAACTCGCCGCACTGTGTGGATTCGATTGGCTGTTGCTTGATTTGGAACACGGGTGTGAACCGGAAGCGTCTTTGCCCGACCAACTTCGTTCGCTCGGCGGTCGCAGCATCAAGCCGATCGTGCGAGTAGGAGCGTTTTATCCCGACCAGATCGCGCGAGTACTCGATTGGGGTGCGAAGGGGATCATGGTGCCGCATGTAGAATCAGCGGATGTGGCCAGCGAGATCGTAAGAGCGGCGTACTATGCCCCGCGCGGTCGCCGCGGCCTTTCCCGCACCGTTCGAACACACGGCTACGGTCTCACCTTCTCGACAGAAGCCGACGCGGCACCGCGACTCATGGTTCAAATTGAATCGGTCGAAGGAGTGAAGAATGTCGAATCGATTGCCGCGGTCGAGGGTGTAGACGTGTTGTTCGTCGGTCCCGCAGATCTGCGTCATGACTTGGAGCATTGTTCCGAATGGAATGTCGACGCCTTCGATGAATGTCTGGCTACGGTCGTGAAGGCAGCCCAACAGTACGGAAAAGCCGCAGGAATTTTGTGCCGGGATATTGAATCGATCACGACCTTCGCAGTTCAAGGCTTTACAGAAATCGCCGTCGAGTCCGACCTTAGCATTCTTAGGCAGGCTTACCAACAAATTTTGAACGCGGCACGCGTGACACCATGATGCACCGCTTCGAAAAAAGTTAGTATGTTAAGCTATCAGCTGAATTCGGAGCTGCAATACATCACGCCGCTTATCAGTTGACGGTTTCTTCAGATTGTCCAAACCGATCATGCGGGTGTAGGGATCGGCCCATCAAGCCCAGACCCAAGAGTCTGCATGCTGGGCTTGTCGCGAAGTCGGCTCGGACATGGGCAAGAGGCCTACAGCGATCCAGCTCGCGGTTCAGTTGTTCACTCTTTAGGATTCTCGAACGTCATGTGTCGATTTCGCCTTCCGCCAATCGACAACACTACAGAGAACAGCGTTTCGAAATGGCGTCGATATCCCTATCGCTGATGTAATACGCCGCAGCTAACGTTACCAATGCTGCGATAAGCTGGAATATCGGATTCAACCTCTATGTTATACTTTTTATAGGAGAATGCCATGACAGAACCGGCGACCCCCAAAATCGTTAGCCGCGACCAGTGGGAGCGAGCCCGCGATGAACTGCTCGTCCGCGAGAAGGCTCATACGCGTGCTGGTGACGAATTAGCTGCGGAGCGGCGGCGACTTCCAATGACCCAGATGGAGCGTCTCATAGTAGAGGGGCATGACGGCCAGGTCCCTCTAAGCGACGTGTTCGAGGGCCGGCGCATGTTGCTGGTGTATCACTTCATGTGGAAAACCGGCGAGCCTCATCAGAAGCAATGTGAAGGTTGCACACACAGTCAAGTGGCGATGAATGACGCTGTCCTAGCCTATTTGGCCGAACGCGACCTGACTTACGCCGTCTTCAGCGGCGGCCCGATTGCTGAGCTCATCAGCTATCGGGACTTCATGGGTTGGAATACAAAGTGGTACTCAACTGTCGACTCCGGAGACATGCTGCGGACCCGAAATGGCGGTGACCTCCGTTGCTATTTGCGAGACGGCGATAAGGTGTTCCAAACCTATGAAACGAAGTGGCGTGGTATCGAGGCGATGTTGCCAACTCTTCAGTTGCTCGACCTCACTCCTTATGGCCGACAAGAATCCTGGGAGGACTCGCCCGCCGGGTCGCCGCAAGAACAGGCCGGCTCCTGGTGGCGACGTGATGGCCGCCCTGTCGCTCAATGGACGCGTACGGACTCTGCAGTCAAATAGAAGCGGTCAAATAGAGTCGATAATTGAAATTGTTCTCATGTCCATTCGGTTCACGACACTCCATGCAATCTACCAACGGGCCGTCGTCCGCGCCACAGCCACCAACCGAATGTTTGCCTATTTGACGAAACTTACGAATTGCCTTCAGCAAACTGTCTGCGGTTACCTTATTCCCACATTTCCAACACTTCGTCGACGAGCAGTAGGATGCGGATCGTTTCGTCATCGCTTTCTTTCGCATCGACCTGAAACTCGTCAGCGACAAATACGTTGGTTTGAGAAACGACAATCGACCCGAAATCTATTGACGCTAGTTGTTTAATTGGTTGTGTTGCGTCGGACCTTCTGCTGGAAGCTTCATGAACACGAACTTGCGAAACCAATGGCAATGAACTACTGAGCGATAATTCGTGATCGGTTAAGTGCCGATTGATAACGATCAGTGAGTCCAACGCAGTAACGTTTCCATCGCCGCTGACATCACCGTTGGCTACGACGGGAAGCAAGATGCTCTTACCAAAATTGGCCGCGAAACCGGCGAAGTCGGCAATTGTGACGCTGCCGCTGTTATTGACATCGACATACTCCGGTGCTGGCGGCGAACTCACACCGAACCAGTAGGCAAACGTTGCAAAGTCAGCCGCCGTGACACTGCCGCTGCCGTTCCAATCGCCCGTCAAACTGTAAAACTTGTTCGTCGAGTCGCCCGTGATCATCATGCTTGCACCGCCAGTCATCGCGGGCAGCAACTCCAATTGATAAACGCCGTCTCGCGACCCACTCAGCGGCAGTGAAATTCGCAGTTCCTTACCGTCACCGCTCAACGTCAACTGTTCATCAGTCAGCGGGATTACCGTGTCCGCATCCACCGCCGCGTCGATTCCCAGATTTGTTAACACCAGATCGCTTGCCAGTGGTTTTGCGATTGCAGTATTGAAGTTAACGACGATCTCGCGCAGCTTGCTGCGTTGCCGAGTCCACGAGGTCGGCTGGCTGCCCTCGGGCAAATCATCTGGATCGGGACGACCGCCGGGGCTTACGACTGCGACCGTGACTTCGAGCGGAATCTGATTCGGCGTCACCGTCAAGGCAAACGAACTCGCCGCAAGCACACCTGCTGGATCACTGACCCTCACCGTTCCCACGCCCGACTGATTCGCGTTCGCCGTCACTTCAAACGTCGTCGAAGCTGACTCCGCTGGAATTGTCACCGTCACTGGCGCGGTCAATAACGCCACGTCGTCAACGGCAATGCTCACAACCAGATCCTCCGATGTGACTGTATTGCGAGCCACAGTAAAGATCACCGCACTGGGGTTATTCTCTACGATTTCGCTGACCAAGCCCACTAACGTCAGCATCGCCGTTTCATCGTCCACCACAGTCAATTCGATCGCATTTGAAACCATACCATTCGCCGTCGCTGTGAGTTGAACCCGCGAATTGCCGTCGAAGATACCATTATCAACTGCACTCACTGTAAACGTCGTCGAAAATCCACCGGCCGGAATCGTGACCGTCGCTGGCACGCTGACTCGCGCATCATCGTCAATGGCAATATCAACGACAAGCTCATCATTCCTGGCAATACTCTGAGACACTGTGATGGTCACCGAACCACTGTCCTCGCCGAATTGATGATCGGAAACGGTCAACAACAGCGTCGGCGTTACAATCGCTGGATTGACCGTCAACAATAACGACGTTGTTTCAGTATCGGTTCCGTCGCTTACCGAAACCGTGATCGTCGTCGTTCCCGATTGATTCGCCAGTGGCGTGATCGTCAGCGTACGGTTCGCTCCACTGCCCGCAAAAACAATATTGGCATCAGGGACCAAAGCTGAGTTGGAAGAACTGCCACTTACCACTAAATTCGTCGCAGCCGTTTCAACATCACCGACGGTAAACGCCAGAGCCGCTGTGGAGGCGTTCTCATCAATAGCCACATCCGCGATCGAGCTAATCGTAGGCCGAACATTCACTGGATTCACGGTCAACAATAACGACGTTGTTTCAGTATCGATTCCATCGCTTACCGACACCGTGATCGTGGTCGATCCTGATTGATTCCCCAGTGGCGTGATCGTCAGCGTACGGTTCGCTCCGCTGCCCGCAAAACCAATGTTGGCATCAGGAACCAAAGCTGAGTTGGAAGAACTGCCACTTACCACTAAATTCGTAGCAACCGTTTCAACATCACCGACGGTAAACGCTAGTGCCGCGGTGGAAGTGTCCTCATCAATGTCCACATTCGCGATCGAGCTAATCGTAGGCCAATCATTCACTGGGTTCACTGTCAACAAAAACGACGTTGTTTCAGTATCGATTCCATCGCTTACCGACACCGTGATCGTGGTCGATCCTGATTGATTCCCCAGTGGCGTGATCGTCAGCGTACGGTTCGCTCCACTGCCCGCAAAAACAATATTGGCATCAGGGACCAAAGCTGAGTTGGAAGAACTGCCACTTACCACTAAA
>JBGSIA010000017.1:0-12236 GCA_041751935.1 Pirellulaceae bacterium
ACCGCATCGTTCTTAAATTGATCGGTGAATCGACGTCGTGTTTTGCTGAGGTCTTTGAGGGGCTTCTTGCTCATTCTGGCAGTCTCCTTGGGCGGCCATCCTAAGCCCTGGGCGCGCCCGGGATCAGGTCACCACCTCAAGTTGCCGCGACTTGCTCGGCGATTCGTCGAAGGCACTCTGCCAGATACGAAGGCGACTCTAATTTGGGCATTAACGGTTCGTGGATCTCTTCACAGATTTCAATCGAAGTCTGTAAGAGTTTCGTCGCGTCCGCAGACTTACCGTGTTGCTGAATTCGCTCGGCATTTCGCCACAAGGACATCAATGTTGTGATCGTCGCACTCGACGGGTTATCAGACAATTTTGCATGTTCGGCCAACTCACCGAGAGCTTTATCAACGTCGTGGCGGTGAGCGTACACCTGGGCAAGAATCAAATGTGGTTCGGCTGAGTCTGGCTCTTTGGTCGCCCAGTCAGTAGCATTCTGATGAGCGAGCGTAAAGTCGCCGTTTGAGATATACGCAGTCAGTAGGTTTGTACGATTAAACTCTTCGTCGTAGCCCAGTTCAATGGCACTGACACAATCCGAGATCACATTTGGAAAGTTGTCAATCTGCAGGTAGCAATAGCCGCGAAATGCATACGGGTCCGCCCAATTCGGCAATCCAGAAATTGCGTTACTATACTCTGCGATCGCGGCCTGATAGTCCTCTTTTTCCCGCAGTTCGTCTCCTGCCGCAGCCGACGAATGCGCTTGCTTGATCTTGGCAATGACGGCTATGTTTCGGTTAGCGAGAGCGTTGCTCGGTTCCAAACTCAATGCGTGTTCCGCATCGACGATGGCCTCTTCAAACTGATCGAGATTCAGCTTCGCAGAACTTCGGTTGACGAAGGCCAACGCAATTTTAGGATTGATTTCGATTGCTTTGTCGCAATCGTCAACTGCCTTTTGAAATTGACCCAGGTTGATCTGTCCGGCCGCTCGGTTGACGTATCCCTGTGCCTGAGCGGGCATGGCATTGATTGCTCTGGTTGCCTCATCGACACAGCCTTGATGATTGCTTGATTGCAACGCCTTCACCGAATTCGAGATCGCAACGGCAAAAATAGCTGTCTTGTTGTCTGGCTCAATTGACAACACGGTTGCCGCATCGTTGAACGCCAGGTCCGTTTTCCCCAGTGCGGAATACCCATGGTATCGGACGAGCAGCGCTAGACAGTGTTTCGGGTTGAGGCTGATGGCCTTGGTGGCACACTCGACACATTGTTCATGGTTTCCCGATTGAAATTCGAGTGCCGCCAGTTGCGTCCACGCTTCCGGTGTGGGGGATTGCCGGGACTGTTCGCGCAGCAATGTCTTCGCACGTTCTCGATCTCCGTCGGCGAGCGCGGTACGAATTTCTTGATATGAACGAAGATTCAATGGTCGGACCATTGAGTTGCCTTGAATCGCTCCATAACAAATGATAACGAGTAGGTAGACCCATGAGATAGAAACACCGCAACGTCCGATCCAGAATCGTCCAGAGGATACTTTCAATGACGAAAAGTTTGTTGACTCCTTAAACTCAGAATACGCTTTTGCGGTAGACCTCCATATGAATATAGATACGCTTACCAGCAACAAGCTTTCTGGATATAGCAGGAAAAACAAACTTTTGGCAATTGTTTCACTGTAGTCCGATGTCAATATAATCTTGATAGCCGAGACGAAGAACGTTACGATCGGCAGGGCAGCAAGACTAAGAAAAGCTACAGACGTTGCTCGTGTCAATTGTGGTATTCTGCTTTTCCAAAGCATTGCTGAAACGATCACTGGCCAAAGATGAAAGGCCGCAAAAACGAAAACAAGGCCGAATCTCACTCTAGCGTTGTAGGTATCTACATTGTTGGACGCCAAGAAAAACACCCCGCCACGAAAAAGTGCAAATCCGAAACTAAGAAAGAAAGCTAATCTTGCTAGCCTTGTTACGCGATCACCAAACCAGCGAACTGCCAAGTCTAACTTGCCCTCAAAGTCGACGCACTTAATAGCTATGCCACTTGCTCGCCACTTCGTTCGGTCAACTTGCGGAATTCGCTCCAAAGCAAAGTCAACTACTGCATCACTATCTTGCGAGGCGGCCAGAAGCTGCAAACTCGACTTGGCAGCCTTCGCCGAGTTTCGGATAGCTTCTAAATTGCCAAGAATCTGACATGGCACATTCGATTTCCGCAGCAACAGTAGTGGTGGACGCCGTTCTGGGGTCCAGTCGGAATCGACTTTGGCAGGACTGCATTTTGCTCTAGCTTGCAGTTCATTCTGCCACAGAATGCGTTCGTCTGAAGTTTCAAAATAGATTGTGTCATTCCTCGCATGCTCACCCCACTTTGTTACATAGCTGATCTTTTTTCCCACGCACTTAGTCAATTGCATTGCGTCCCTGGGCCAGCAGTTTAGGTTTGCGCCGACATCGATCCAGAATCTGTCAGTCTCCAGTAGTATCGCCCTGTTTGGATACCCCTTAAGTATACGAAACTTCCAACGAAGCTCCTTAATTGCCCGATGAACAACGGTAGTTTGAAGCAAGATGTGATCTGAAATTGATTTAGCGATCTGGAATTGGCACCCCAGTGCTGCGGCGAATGCCTCACACGAGACATGCCGCTCGTTCGGGTCTTTCCGCAAAGCCCTCTGAATCGATTCAGAAACGGGCATCCGCAAATCCGGTCGCAAATCGGTAACTGGCTTCGGAGTTTCCGAGCGATGCAGGTGCAGAATTTCTCGCCAATCCTTGGTCGCGAATGGTCGCTGCTTAGTCAGCATCTCGTAGACGATCAGTGCGAGCGCGTACTGATCGGTTCGTCCATCGGACGGAAGTTCGGCGGCTTGTTCAGGTGAGGCATAAGCAGGCGTTCCCGCAAACCGCCAACTGTTGACATTTTTGAATCGAATCGCCAATCCGAGATCGAGGATTTTCGGTTGCCCCTGCTCTGTCAAACGAATGTTCTCGGGTTTCAAATCTCGATGGACGATGCCACGTGCGTGCGCATAGTCCAGCGCCTGGGCTAGGACGCCAACGAATTGTTTAACATCCTCAAGAGGCATCGGTGCACGATCGCGAATGAAGTCACGCATTGGCTCACCGGCGACGTACTCGAAGACGGTATACGCGACCGGGCCAGAGAACCCATAGTCGTAGACAGTGGCAATCGCAGGATGAACCAGTCCTGCACCGATGCGCGCCTCTTCCTCGAACGCAGCTTTCTTCGCGTCTGAGTCGGCGGACGTTGACACCAAGTCCGAGCGGATCGTTTTGATCGCGACTTTACGTTGCAAGTGAACGTCGAGCCCCAAGTAGACTTCACCCATCCCGCCACGCCCCACTTCCTTTTCTACCAAGTAACGATCGTTGATCTTTACCCCAGGGGAAATCTGATTTGCCGCGCTGGTTTTTGGCGTGGACTCATGGCCCCCGTCCTGGGTTTCATCAAGTCGCATGAACGTAAGCGTGGGATCGAATCCATCGGGCAGTGGACTTGGCAGTGTCTTCGCAACATTGAGTTGCGGAAATGGAGTGGGTAGGGTGTCGTCCAACTCGTTGTCGCCAAATACCGATGGCCGACCCTCTAGTTCTCGGCGCGCGATGGCAATGGCATGGTCGCCCAATGCGGCATAGTCTTCAACATTCGCGACTGAGTCCGATTGACGCTGGAACGTAATGTCCAGAGGAATCAATACCGCCAGGAGTTTTTCACGGTGTTCGATGTCAACGCGGTTGGCAAAGTCGGCCACTCCGGGGCTCTGGCCCGCTTGCCAAGCAGACTCAAACTCGTCAGCGATACGGTCGATATCTCGGTTGATAGACATTTTGAGGATATAGCCATGGTTGAGCCTCCACCGGCGTAGATTGCGGTGGATGGATCAGTATCATATCGCCAGTTCTGGCGAGGGGGTAGACTTCGCAGTTGACTCAAACTGACCGTACTTGAGAACAGAATTTGAAAACCCAACCGATCATTTACGTTGACATGGACGATGTACTTTGCGACTACACCGGCGCGCACGGTGCTGCTTTGCTTGCGTGGCCCCACGTGAAGTTCCCACAGGGTGTTGAGGGCTTTTTCCGTGACCTTCATCCGATGCTGGGTGCGATCGATGCGGTGAATCGACTTCGATCGGTAAGCAACCTGTTCGTGCTCACTGCGCCGTCAACTCGCAATCCACTTTCGTACACGGAGAAACGAATCTGGATCGAGGAGCACTTCGACTACGAATTTACGAAGCGACTGATCTTGTCACCGGACAAGGGACTGCTCAAGGGTGACTTTCTGATTGACGATCATATCGACGGCAAAGGGCAAGAACGCTTTGAAGGCAAACTGATTCACTTCGGTACAGACGCCTTTCCGAATTGGCAATCCGTGCTACGCCAGTTTGAGTCGATTGGCATTTTGACATAGATGCGGTACGAGACGTTGTCGATTTCCCGTAGAGAAGAACCTGAAAATGAGCCTATTTGATTGGTTGCTGGGACGAAAAAAGAAGTCAAGGCGTTCCTACCCGAAGATTGAATTTCCAATTTCGGAGGTCGCTCCTTCCAAGCCTGCATTTACTTTTCGCTCCTGGCCTCTTGTGCGCATCGAGGCGAGCGAAGATCCGTTGTACGGAGCGGATTTTGCTGTGCCCTGGTTTGCCCCGCTATCGCCTGCACATCAAGCGCACACTTACTGGGGTCGTGGTCCCGCGACAACCAGCATGATGACAACCAACGATGCGTCACTGCGGATCGTAGCGGCAGAGCATCCAATTTCAATCATCGTCAAACGCGCTGATGGAACCATCAAAGACGATATCGCAGAGTGTCCTGTAGGCGTTTTTTCTATGGCTCAGTTGCTGGACCAGGGCACATTTTGTTTGCAAATTGATGCCGTAGGTTCTTGGGGGATCACGGTCGTAACCGAGGCGAAGAATTCAAACGCGGACTATGGGATCAAGACTAAGTCGAAAGAAAACTCGCCCAAAGAATTTAGAGATTTGCCATTGAAGCGGCCACTGTCGTCTTGGCAGGTCTTCGAGCAAGCAAGAAGTCTCTCAGGGAAGTTGTCTCAACGGGAACCGAGCACGCACGCGGGAATCGATTTACCAACCATTCACTTGCTCACGAACCAGTGGTTTTGGGGCGAAAGATCGGTCGTTGTCGTCTCGTCAGCAAACCATTTTATTTGCTTTCCAGCACGGGCCGATTCAAACGATTCCAGTTCCATTATTCCACGAGAACCTCGCCTCAATATCGCAGTCATCTCATCCACCGTTCTGCGTGAGGTGTTGAGCACCACCAACGATTGTATTCCGTTTCTGGGATATCTGATGGAGTTTGCCGGCAATGGGCACACGGTGTGGGTGTTTGACGGTCACGCGAGCCAGATTGAAGCTGGATGCCAGGATGCTGATCTGCTGCTCGTCGATGGGGCCACGATTCCGCATCTTTCGCCAGATTGGCAGGAACTTGCCAGTCGAAAGATGCGAGGTCGTGAGCTATGGGTCCATGATCGCGAGCGATACGCTTTAACAAAAACGGTCGTCGGTTTCTTTGACGCTGACGTCAACGCCAATGCAGGGACAAAGACTTGGACCCAAAAGATATCGGCGGAAAACGCCGTTCCGAAACGCGATCTGCATGTTCTGAACAAGCAACCGATCTTGGTCAATAAGGCTGCGAGCGATTCGCAATCGTTGAAGCCAGCGTTTGATCAGGACGGGCAACCAATGGGAGCGTTCGCCCCGCACATGCCGAAGGTTGACTCCAAAGCCGACATCAAAGATCTGATCAACTTCGCAAGCGAAAGCATGCTATCGGTGACGATACAGACATCCGATGGCAAATTGCATCGGTTTGAGTTCAATTCGGAGCTGCTTACTGATGCAATGACTAAGTTCGCCGAAAGCGTTTTGCCTTCGGAGATAGGGCAAAGACTTGCGGTTCTGACATTCACGGATGCTGAGCCATTTCAAGCCGCACCGAACGTCTGTATTCCCTTTCTTGGAATGCTAACCCTGCTCGCAAGAAGTGGAAACCCGGTGATGGCCTTTGAGGGGCAGTCGGATCGACTGTTTGCAGGGTGCCGCGATGCGGACATTCTTCTCGTGGACTGGGGCATTTTGGACGAACTGCAAGATGGCTGGCAAGAAATCGCTCGCAGCACGATGCGGGGCGACACTCTCTGGCTCTACGATCGAGAGCGGCATCAGATTATCAAGACCGTTCTCGGAAATTTGCGAGTCGCAGGAAAAGGATTAGTGGCATTTTCGGATCGTGATAAGGTATCGATGCTGAAACTCCCGCCAGACTTTCGTTGAAGCATCGAACGAAATTTTGGGTGGTTGAGCCAGAGGATGAGAGCAGAACTTGCCGAGCTGGGACGGATTCAATCACTCGTTCTTGAGACCGCCTGATCTGGACAGGTTTTTCCTATCGAAAGCTTGCCGATGCTTCGGTAAAGATCAAATGCCGTTTGCGGCGAAGCAGCAATTTGCGTTGAGAGTCGAATGATTGGCACGATGTTACGAATTGGCAACGAGTTTGCGAATAGATCAAGTTCGAGATATCGCGATAATCACCCAGATCACTTGGATAAGACTTGTCCCGACGAGGCAAATCTTGCTGACTGGCCGCTTCCAGTCCACGGCATATCGATTCGCCCAGTGGGAGAGGATGCCAAATACCAGGCCAGCTAGAGGCGTCCAGCATGTCAATACGGCCATCACAGCTAGCACTCGATTGCTCGAAAACTGCACTCGTTGTTTCTCGCGTGCCATCGCCATTGCGGGAGTGATGCCATCGATCACGTCTGCGGAATGTCCGGCTCTAAAAGACGCAATGGTCAAACAGATCGCCCAGGGAAACAACCCAATGAGCCAGAAGAAGTTCGCCGGTATAGCGTTCAGCAGGCAACGCTTCCAGATTGTCTTTCGTATGCAAGTTGGACACGCTCGATAGAAAGCCTCCGTCGTATAGATTGCATAACCAAAGATAATCCACCAAACAGCATAGTTGTATTGCTTGAGGCTGTTGGTCAGCTTGCCGCAGCAAGGACAAGGTCGTAAATCATCGGACGTCATGTCAGTCGACATGGAATTGAACGCTCCGACATCGATAGGTTGATCCGGCAGAACGTCATTCGTGTGACTCGTCGGCATTGGAATCTTCATTTCGTTTGTCATTAAGTATTGTGTTTGCTGTCGAACTACACCCGAATCCATGGACTCAGGGCTAAGGCTATGGCGGCTTCGATGGAAACCAACTTAAGAAGCCAGATCAATAAGCTGGCGCCCGTGTTACTCGGAATTCGCAATCGATCACCAGGATTAGCGTGGCTGCCAGCTAGGACCACCACAACCGGCATCATCACGAGGGGAACAAACACTCCTAATATCAGTAGGGACGTCGCACGCACCGTCGCAGCGAACCAAAAGATCGATCCGAACAATGCCAGCCAGATTACGTTGATTGCAACTCGATCGCTGTTCCATGAGTGCGGCACGAGGCCGTCGATAGCGGATGAGAGAAAAGTGGCTGAATCATCGCATTCGGCGAGGAGGCGATAAGCTGAACGAGTATCAACTTCGACGGCCTCACTAACTGGAAGGCTATCTAGAAACGAAGTGTCACAGCCACTAATCCAAAACTTGCCCTCGTGTGGTTGGCTGACAGCCAGGTGAACACGAAGCAGTGATTCTCTCGCGACCAGTCCGATCATTGTGTATCCGACCAAGAACACCGTCACAGTTAAAGCCAGAAACCATAATTCCGTTATCTCGTCTAATTGAGAGTGACGAAACAGAAAATCAAAGGCACCGCACATATAGCAAGTGCCGAATGTCATGCCGATCACTCCCACCGCAATCAACCCATTTCGTCTCCGATAGGCTGTCGGGTGCACGCCGTACGTAACTCTGCATTTAAAAATGAGATTGCGAACGAAATATGCCGTGAGTCTCGATAGCACGAACGCGACTGCCCAAAACGAAAACAAATAAGCAAGCCCGATCCAAGACGGCACTCTGCCTGACTCGTCAGCAAACAGGAACCAAAAGCATTTTGCCAATGCATAATAGACCATGAACCTCGGGACATTCATCAACACGAGATAGATTTGAGTTGGGACGCTGATATACCTAAGCGTCTCAGTTTGCATTTGATTCGCGCTAACAGGAATGTTCGTCTTGATGCATCGCATCGGCAGCACGGCCGGTGAAGTTACGACTAATCGACCGCCGTCGACGGCAAAGAGTCCGCGACTTGGGGAAGAATCGATGGTCATGCGTGCTTCTTGTAGTGGTACGTGGGTGATTGCGTTGTCGACGGCAATGCCATGGCAAGACGGCGCTTTGGCCCCACATTAATTTACCGTGGATTCGTTGTTTACTATTCGGGTGTCTGATTTCAATCAAACTTTCGCACTCACGACGAAACACTCGGCGAGTCTTGCTTCCAAATGTCGCGGATCAGCGCCAGCTTGCGTTCGACAGTGCGTACGTTTTTGCCCAACCGATCAGCGATTTCCTCGTTGGAAAATCCTTCAAACTTCGCTTCTGCAATCGCTCGGAGTGTCTCGTCACCAAGCTGACTCAGCAACACTTCGCACTGCTCTTCCATTTCAGCGACGAAAGCCGGTGTCGGCTCGTTGCCAAGGAACTGATGCAGTCCCGCTTGGGCGTCATCGACCCGTAGGAAAACCGACTCGCCACTCACTTTTCCAGCCCCACGCTTCGCAGCAAAGTGCTTGCGTTTTTGCGCCGTTACTTTGCGGGCCGTGATCGTGATCAGAACTTTCCAAAGATCGTCACGATCGTCGAGTCTTGGAAATTTGTCAGCCTTCACGCCTTCAAAGAAACTGTTGAACGCGCTCAGGGCGATGTCTTGTTCATCCGTTGTTCGGCGAGGTGTTTCCTTCAAGCGGCGTTTCGCGTACCGCTGGATCTTCTCGAAATACTCATTCCAAATCACCTCGGGAGCACGCTCATCGCCCGCCGCGAGTTTCTCGATCCAAACTGAAATTTGCTCATCGGCTGCTGCTGATTCCATCGTGTTGACACCGAACCGTACAAACTGAGGGGGCATCGTCATTCTCTGTGCTGAAAATGCGTGAGCACAGAGTTTAACTGGTTCAAATGAGCGGCGAAAGGATTCTCAAAAAACCATGTCGGGCGTTGTCAATCGTTCGCCATGAACGGATTGAGCCACCTGAAACGCAGGTGGCCGACCATCCACAACCTGTTCGCTTTGGAGCAAAACCATGAAGACTCTCGCCGCCCTGTTGATCGTGACAGCCGTAACCGCAACCACTGCCGCCACCAGCCACGCTCAATACCCGTTCCTGCCCAGCCCCTACCCCGTGATGCCGATCCCTGTTTCACCCATGCCAGTACCAATGCCCAGCCCAGGTTTCAATCCTTACCCAGGCCCAGGCGGAGCGACGATCGTCCTCGACAGTGCATTCAGCCCTTGGCGAAACACGGTCATGCCCGGCACCATGCCGATCATCAACTCCAACGGAGTTCACTGGCTCGGAGCCGACGGCCAACCACACGGCCAATTCCGCGACGCCAATAACAACAACAACATCAACTACTATTCAGCCAACCCAAGTGCGTCGCCCCAACCCGCACCCACACGCTACCAAGCGGCTTCCTCTGGCTGGCATAGTGTTGGAACACGGTAGAGGAAGCTGAAACACCGAGCGGACGAAGTCCTCGTCCGCTCGACTGTAGATGGCCACCGACAACGGCGGACCAACCCGTTTCACGCTATCCTATCCCACATAGTCGCATCGTCCGCTGAGCGACGTCTCACGTGATGATCTTAGCCAACGCGTTGAGTGGAATCGGTCATCGCGTTCAAGAGAGATCACCGACGCGGGGAGAAAGTCAGCAGCGGTCAAAATCCGCAAGCAAGAATTATTGGGCACTTCTGATCAACCATGACGCCAGCACAAGACATTGACCGCATCTGTGACGAATTTGAAGCCGCTTGGCAATCCGGGCAATCGCCCGACGTCGACGCATACCTCGTCAAGATCGAAGAACCGCATCGACCAGCCTTACTGGCGGCATTGATGCCGCTGGATTTGACGTATCGCGGCAAACTCGGCGAGACGGTTGATAGTGGCAAGGTAGCGGAACCCGCCAGGGCGTTCGATGTCACGCTCGATAGCGACACCAACGGACCGACACTCTTGGCGAGTTCCGCTACGAATACGGTGAAATACTTCGGTGAGTACGAGCTACTCAGTGAGATCGCCCGCGGCGGCATGGGCGTGGTCTACAAAGCTCGCCAAGTGAAGCTGAACCGGATCGTCGCACTCAAGATGATCTTGTCGGGAGAGTTTGCGGGCAGCGAAGCGGTGCAGCGGTTTCATAGCGAAGCCGAAGCGGCGGCGAATCTCGATCATCCTGGCATCGTGCCAATTTATGAAATCGGCGAACACGGCGGCCAACACTATTTCTCGATGGGTTTCATCGACGGTCCGAGCCTGCAAGGCAAACTGAACGCTGGTCCGATGCCTGCGAAAGAAGCGGCAAGACTCTGTCGCAAGATCGCCGAAGCGGTCGCGTACGCTCACTCAAAGAACGTGATCCACCGTGACTTGAAACCAGCCAACGTATTGATCGACGGAAACGGCGAACCGAAAGTCACCGACTTCGGCTTAGCCAAGAAGGTCGAAGGTGACAGCGGTCTGACTCGTACCGGTGCAGTGATGGGCACACCCAGCTACATGCCACCCGAGCAAGCCCTCGGCCAAACCGACAAGATCGGCCCGGCCGCCGACGTCTATTCCCTCGGCGCGATCCTCTACTGCATGCTCACCGGCCGCCCACCATTCCAAGCTGCCAGCGTCGTCGACACTCTCAAGCAAGTCGTCGATAACGAACCGGTCACACCAAGAACGCTCGATTCCAAAATCCCGCTCGACCTCGAAACGATTTGTTTGAAGTGTTTGGAGAAGACTCAACCCAAACGTTATGCATCGGCGGAAGACCTGGTAGAAGATTTGTCCCGTTATCTCGATGGTCGCCCGATCACTGCGCGCCCCGTCAGCCAAACCGAGCAAGCATGGAGATGGTGCCGCCGACACCCTGCCGTTGCCTCAGCCATGCTGGCGGTGGTCGCGTTGCTGATGGTAAGCATCGGGGCCGGCTTCTGGATCAACGCCGAGCGGACCAAGGCAATCACGCTGCGAGGATTGGCGGATCAGAAGACGGCGGAAGTGATCACTGAGAAGAGCCGCGCCGACATGGAAAAAGACATTGCGAAACAAGAGGCTGAGAAAGCTCGTCAGGCCGAATCGACAGCGGTTGCATCTCAACAGCAAACCGAAGCCACGCTCGCTCGTTCGAACTTTGTTCTTGCAAATGCACGTTGGCAGCAAAATCGTGCCGGCGACGCACAGGGGATTCTGCAACAGATACCCAGGCAACACCGAAATATTGAATGGTATCTTTCGCAGCGTGAGTTTTCAGGAAGTGACATAACCTTGTATGGGCACACTCACGTAGTTCTAAGCGTCGCCTTCAGTCCCGAAGGCACTCGATTAGCCAGCGGTAGCTACGACGGGACGATCAAGCTGTGGGATGCCGTTACCGGCAGCGAACTCAACACGCTGCGTGGGCACATTGACGGAGTTACCAGCGTCACCTTCAGTCCCAACGGAGACTACCTAGCCAGTGCTAGTTACGACCAGACTGCCAAACTGTGGGATCCTGCGACGGGACGTGAACTCAACACAATGAAGGGGCATACCAACGTTGTGAACAGCGTAGCCTTTAGCCCTGATGGATCCCGAATTGCTAGCGGAAGCTTCGACAACACGATTAAAATTTGGGAGACGACTACGGGGAGTAATCTCACTACGCTAAAGGCAGATTCTGAAGAGTTTGAAGAGTTTGAAATGATCACCGGCGTAACCTTTAGCCCTGACGGAGCCAGATTGGCCAGCGGGAGTATCTTCGGGTTTATCAGAATCTGGGATGTCGCAACGGGAAAGGAAATCAATACGATAAAAGGGAGTATAACCGGAGTAACGAGGCTGGCCTTCAGCCCTGACGGAGTCCGCTTAGGGACAGCTCAAAAACAACTTCCCGAGTTCTGATATCATAGCAACATTCTTGGTCCCGTTTCGTTCACGGAGGTTGTCATGGTTGGCTACGACGAATCGATCGAAGTTAAGATGTTGAGGCTGTACAATTCACTTAA
>JBGSIA010000018.1:0-72388 GCA_041751935.1 Pirellulaceae bacterium
TTCAGCTCAAAGCGGACGACCTGAGCGAAACTCACGATCGGGACGCATTCTGGAATCGCCGAGGCACCCGGAACGATGGCTTCCGCCACCGCCGACACAAGACCAAACTGCAAGAATCCTAACAAACCCCGTCATGCACCCACAGTCCCGCAGACAACGCCACAAACAACCCCGCATGAAACGTTACCAGAAGGGTCAACCATCCACTGTCCAATGTAAGTGCCATACAACAAAGCACCACCAAGGTAGCTTATCGGATCGCGTCCCAAGAACCTACCAGCAACTGAGTCGTAAATGCGAGCATGATAGTGATAAAGACTCAACTCTGAATCCCACTCGCGTCCGGTGTAGGTGTAGCGGTTGTTGTCGGCACTTACCGTGCGGATCGTACCGGAACTGTCGGTGATTGTGGGTGTGCCGTAGGCGCTGTAGGCGTAGCGTTCGGTGATCGTACCTCCGCCGTCGGTGAGGGCGGTGATGCTGTATTGTTGGTTGCGATGATAATAACGCAGGCCACCACTGCCACCGCGCATCACCGGTTCATTAATGCAGCTGGCATAGACGTAACTGTAGGTCGGGCTGGTGGCTGCGGTTGTCGCTGCGTAAATAGCAATCGTTTGCTGCCCAGATTGCACAAAGACTTGAGCAGTCGTGACGTCGTCCACGTCGGCACTGACCAGCCTATCTTCATTCATGTAGGTTCGCGTTTCACACATAGGCCCCATTGTAGCCGCTCGTCTTCATCGTCGTACGTGCGGGTGTTTATTAATTTGCTGGGAACTTACTTTTGCTTTCGTGCGGTCCTTGGCTTCTTTCCAAGGGGCGAGCATGTCTGGCGATTGCTACTGATGAACCCCGCATTTGCTTCAACTCGCACTCAAATGCTTGCAAATAGGCGAGCGATCATTCGTGGAGCGCTGAGCACGATACGACACAAATGGTGAAATTGGGCGGCTCACTTGGTTAAAACGAGACATTGAAATACCGTGGTTGTGAAAACGCGGCAATTCGTTGGATAAACAAGGAAATCCAGTACCGCTTTTCTCGCCAACGGCGGTGTTCAGGCGACCGAAACCGGCAATCCGATCTTGCCACGAAGTCGGGAAATTGACGATTGAAGTGGGACGGCGCGGTCATTTAGGCCGCACCGCCGATCATTTTATCGATGCAGAAATCGCGAATTAAAAGGCTTGATTGCGCTGTGAGTACTCACCGAGCCGACGAACCGAAACCGGTCCTACCCAAAACTGCGGCCACTCCCCTACCCTCACCCGCTCCACCAACATCGGTATCGCGACAAGATTCCGCTGGCGATTCCGAGTCCAGCGGCAGCTTGTGGGCTGGCAGCCTCGGCATATTGTTTGCCGCAGCATTCTACGCTGTTGTCTATGCCGTTCCTTGGGAACCGCTCAAACGTTATTTCCTCGGGCACCCGGTCGCTGTGGCCGCGACGATTTTGTACTGGGTCGCTGTTGCCATCCTGCTAGTGAAATGGATTCGGCTGACGTCTCAGCGCAGCCAACTGGAGACCATTCGCGATGAGGACTTGATGCTCAATGCCGAGGGTGGTTCCACCAGTCCCGCGGGTCGTTGGATCGAAAAGCACAATGCTGGTGTCGTTGCTCGTCAGTGGCTTACGGCACTCGCGCAGTTGCCATTCGCCACTCGTGGGAATCCGTTGATCGTGCGGTTGCAAGAGCTGCTCACGCGGCAATCACAACGCGGTACGTCCAAGCATCTTGCCGATGACTTGCGAGAACTTTCCGCTCGTGATGCGGATGCGTCCCACGATTCGTACTCACTCGTTCGTATCATTGTGTGGGCGATCCCGATGCTCGGATTCTTAGGAACCGTTGTCGGCATCACACAAACTCTCGGTGGGTTGGACTTTACGGACGGTACAGCCGCCGTCGATCGACTCAAAAGCGGTTTGTATGTCGCGTTTGATACGACGGCACTCGGGATCGTGTTGAGTGTTGTCGCGATCTTTATGCAGTTTCCTGTCGAGCGAGGCGAACAAAGATTACTTTCGTCAATTGATGCTCGCGTTGGTCGATTGGTTTCGACTTGCTTGCCCAACGATGAGGCTGCGGACAATCAAACGGCACTCATCGCGAATCTCTGTGAAGGTATCCGCGTTGCAGTCGCTGAATCGCTCGCCCAGCAAACGGATCTGTGGCGATCGACGATCGACGAGGCGCACCAGCGGTGGCAGGACGTTCACGAATCCACTTCCACGCAGATCACCGACGCATTTTCTAATCACTTTTCCCCTGCCCTGCTCTCTCATGCCGAGACGATCGACCAATCAGCTCGCATTGCGGGTGATCGCTTGCAGTTGCAATGTGACCAATGGCAACAATCGATTTCCTCACACAGTGACCGTTTGCTTTCTTACCAACAGTCTCTGCTGGACCAATGTCAAACGTTGACCAAGTGCGACGAGCGAGCGGAATCACTCGTTCATCTGCAGCAGACGCTCGATTCGAATCTGATTCGCTTACTGGAAACCAACGCGGCGATTGACCGCAGCGTTTCCGCGGCAGCTGGTGACGGTATGGCCGACGCGATGCGGATACTGGCTCGGGCCGTTGACGTGCTGTCGCATCGACTCAGCCACGAGGCCGACGGACCGGTGAGGTCGGTTCACTCCAAGCACATCTTGGATGATACGCAAGCGACGAGGCGCGCGGCATGAGTGGGCGGCGACGTAGTACACTGGCCCCGTCGCTCTTTCCGTTTCTGGCAGTACTCGTTTGTACGCTTGGAACGCTGATCTTGCTGCTCGCGCTGGTTGCACAAAACGCCATGACGGCTGCGGAACGCGAGGCAGCGGAGAAAGCGGCGGAAAAACTCGCCCAAGCCAAGGAAGACAAAGACCTTGTGTCGAAGCCAACGCAAGCTCAAGCCCAACAGATGATCGACGAGGGTGCGTTTCGCGTTGCTCAGCTTGTTTCGTTTCGCAATGCGCAAACCGCTGACTTGGAAAATCGTCGTGATCGAATCACGCACCTCGAAGACCACATCCAACGTGTGCGAGAAGAACTATCTCGGTTGAGCCAGGAAGTCGAACTGGCGACCAGCAGTACGGCCACTGAGGCGCCGAATGACAAGCTCTTAGCCGAGTTGAAAGCCAAACTCGAAACAGAAAAGTCCGCTTTGGGTGAACTGCGAGAATCCTCCAAGACCAAGAAACCACGCGTGGTGATCGTCCCGCACAAAGGACCCAACGGTACCGACCGCCGTCCTGTGTACTTGGAATGCACGGCGACAGGGCTGACGATTTGGCCGGAAAGTTCGCGAATTGAAATTGAACAACTGCTTGCATCGGAGAAGTCAGCAAATCCGCTTGATGCTGCGCTTCGCACGGTGCGGCTTTACGTGATGCAAAATTATGGAGACTCGATTCCACCCTACCCGCTTTTGGTGGTCCGCCCTGACGGTATAGAGACCTACCTTGCCGCACGCCAGTCGATGCTGGATTGGGACGATCAATTTGGCTATGAACTCGTGCCTGCGGATGTTGACTTAGCATTCGCGAAGCCAGATCCGCAACTGAAACAGAAGGTCGATGTCGCGATCCGCGAAGCCGCTGCGAAACAGTCGGCGATGGTCATGATGTCAGGCATTCGATCGGGAGGCAATGGCGGCGGCGGTCGCGTGCGAACTCTTTCGGCGGCGAACTTGGATCAGCAGGGGCGAAGTGGTGGTTTTTCCGATCATCGTGACCTGACTGTACCGCGTAGCAACTACAGTTCAGCTCCGAGTTATGCCACCGCTGATGGTGGCGAATCGTCAGCAGCAAAAAAGTTGGATGATCACTTGCGATCTGCCGCGAGCGAAATCGCAGGCACGATGAACGGTGAAATTGAAATGCCGGGGTTCACAGGCGATGGAAGTTCGCCCGGTGAACTTGGGGTTGGGCCGACGGCGGCAACCAAGGAGCCCGGGGACATCGCAACGCGAACCGCAGACGCAGGCTCTTTCGATACGACATCGAACTCGCGGCCGAATTCTGGCTTTCAAATGCCAAACGGCACATCGTTGCCCAATGATCTGGGCGAGAATAGCGACGATTCAACTGATGGCCAATTCGCTAACGGTGCCAAGTCCGGTGGCGGCGACGGCGGCACACAAATGCAAGGAGGCGGCAGTCCGATGGCGTCGTCCAGTGCGAGTGGTGGTCAGTCCTCGACGCGCGGTTCGTCCGATGACAGTCAACCGTCCAATTCCGTTTCGGTCTCCAATTCGCCGCCGCCCAAAACGCCACCACCGCAGTCAACACGGAAGTCGCTGCAACGCAAAGGTGAGGACTGGGCACTGCCAAGCAACGTCGCGGGAATTCGTGGTACCGCCGTGGTCCGCACCATTCGCGTGGTTTGTTACAGTGACCGGCTCGTCCTGTTGCCGCCAATTAGTGGCGGGGCAACAGAGATGTTTGGGTTCTCCGATGGTGAAATCAACCGTGCAACCTTGGAACTCGCTGCTGCCGTTCGGGATCGCATCGAAGCTTGGGGGCCGTCCCTTCCCGGCGGACGCTGGCAGCCACGCTTGGACGTCGAAGTCTCTCCCGATGGTGTGACTCGCTTTGAGCAACTGCAGTCACTGATGCATGGAAGCGGCGTCGAGGTTTCAGGGAGGGCGATGCCATGATTCAAGTTCGCAAGAAGCGTTCAACGTTAGAAATGGGCCAAGACGCGTTCTTGGATATAGTCGCTAACCTCGTCGGCGTGTTGATTATCTTGGTCGTCGTGCTCGGGACTCAATCGCAAAAAGCGATTCATCGAGTGGACGAAGTTGCGAAAGTCGACGTCGCGTCGGACGAACAACTGTCGGTGCTTGGCAGCCAAGCGGAGCGAGTCGTATCTGCGCAGATCGATTCGGATCGGCTGGAGAAAACGATTCGCGAGTTTGACGTTGAGATTGCCAAACGAAATCAACAACGTGCGATCCTGATAGATTTGCTCGCTGAAGCAAAACTGGCGTGGGAAGACAAGAAGAAAGAACTGGATGTTGACGCAACGGAAATCGCTGCAAAAAAGATAGAGGTTGATCGCATCGAAAGCGAACTACAACAACTTGCCGGTGAACGAGAGCGCATCGAATCAGAACCGGAACCCGTGATTGCTGTCGAGCATTTGCCAACGCCAATGGCCAAGACCGTCTTCGGTGACGAGTTGCACTTTCGGTTGAAGAACAATCTCGTATCGGTAGTGCCCATCGATCGCTTGGCCGATGCAACAATCAGCGAGATGAAACGAAGCGTACAAGGTTCTCGCGAGGGTCGTGTTGATACGGCGATTGGGCCCGTTCGCGGCTACGTCGCCAAAGTCGAGATGGACCGAGCGCACCAAATGATGTCGCCCAACGGACGCGTCGGGACGACTCGGATTGAAATGGTGGCAATGATGATTGAGCCGCTGAAGGAACCTTTCGGTCAACCGATTAGCAACGTCATCGCTGGAAGCAGTGAATTGGATATTGAATTGGCTGGCCGTGATCCCGCCCGAACAACGATTACCGTGTGGGTCTACCCGGACAGTTTCGCTGCGTTTCGTCAGTTGAAGGAGTACTTGTATCGCAAAGGTTTTGCCACCGCTGCACGTCCGTTACCGATGGACACTCCGATCGGTCTGAGCCCCCGTGGCAGCCGCTCGACGGCACAGTGATCGGTTCTTGAACTGCAGAAAAACCATTGTTGATGCTGGTGCGATGAGACGGCCGCGTTGGCTGTTCTATGTTTCCAGCAAGTTCTCGGTCCATGGCAATGGGCAAGTTTCACGATTCAAGGACGGCATGCTAGAATGGAACACTCAGGAAGCTGAGGTCCATTCGTTCCAAACACCGCCATGATCCGACCGACACCCACGAGCGATACCGGTGAACCCGTTTGGGAGATCGCTGAGTTTTTTCCGCTGCAAGGCGAATGGACCCAGGACGAGTACGTACGCTTGGATACGAATCGGTTGGTTGAACTCAGCGACGGAAACTTGGAGGTGCTACCGATGCCAACTGAATGGCACCAAATGATTACCTTGTTTCTGTATGAGCAACTGCGAAACTTTACTCGAACTCGCCGGTTGGGGCTGACCCTGGCTGCTCCGATGCGAGTGCGATTGTGGGATGGAAAGATGCGTGAACCTGATGTCGCGTTCATGCTCGCCAAACATAGTAGTCGGCGCGGTGAAGCGTTTTGGGATCGAGCTGACCTAGTCATGGAAGTCGTCAGCGAAGATGACCCGCAACGTGATCTTGTGCTTAAACGCCAAGAGTACGCCAAGGCCGGGATTCCCGAATACTGGATCGTTGATCCACGTGACAAAACCATTCGCGTGCTCTGTTTGGCGTCGACAGGCGAATCCACCTATAACCAAGTAGGTTGCTACGGCTTGGGTCAAGCGGCTTGCTCGGCGTTGCTCGCAGAATTCAAAGTTGAGGTCTCAGAAGTTTTTGATGAAAGTCGAGAGTATTGAGTCGCAATCTGGTTAACTAAGTAGTCGAAAAAAGGACTCGCCCGTTTCGACAGTCTGGCACACGTACGTCAGAAGGATGTGAGCCCGCGCTCAGTGATTCGGCGCTGGAGGATTAGCCCAGTGTGAGCTGACGTTTTCACCGCGAACGACGATGCCTTTTTTGTGCCAGTCGTACCAAGTCGTCACGTCCGCTGAAGCATAACGAATCGTTAACCCACATCGTCGCCGGTTGGACAAGTTCGCTTCGGAGCCGTGTAGCAATAAGTCCGAGTGCATGGAAAACTGGCCGGCTGTGAGCGTTACGTCGACTTCTCCATCGCCATACGAATGCGGGTTCTTCACCGCTAAATCCAAAACTGTATCGGCTTCATTCGTTTCGTCATAATCGATCAGACCATGCAAGTGTGACTGCGGAATGAACTTCATGTTCGCGTTTTCTGGATCAGCATCATCGATCGCTAACCACACGGTGACCGTTTTCGTGGGGCTAAGCGGCCAGTACGTACTGTCTTGATGCCAAGGCACTCGTTTTCCGTCGCGAGGCATCTTGCAGAAAAAGTGGGATCCCCAGCAAACGATATTTGGACCCAGCAGATCGGCCACGGCATCCACGATCCTGGGATGTTGGACCAATTCGTAAATTCGAGCAAACCGCAAGTGCGCCGTGTTGATCGAATAGCTCGTACGTCCCAACTCGATGAATGCGGCGAGTACACCATCGAAGAATGCGCGGGTCTCCCGCGCTTCCATTTCACCGAGCCCGTCAAACGGCATTAAATAGCCGGTCTCGTTGTATTGTCGAATCTGTCCCAGCGACAAAGTTTTCGGAGAAGTAACCGTGGAAGGAACAAACCCCATCTGTCGCGGCAATTCAGCCAATTGGCTCGGTGTCGGATTGGGAATGTCGTCAACTTTCGTAGTCACGATTGGGTTCAACATTTTCTCGGAGCTAAGTTTCGGAGCGTTTTAGCGATCTTTTCGTTTAGTTAATACCAAAAGCAAATTAACTGAAGCAAACAGTCGTGGGAATCCCGCCAACTTCGTTGTCTGACGGAAACTTGTGGACCGTTGTGGCATGCGATAGGCTGCTGCCTTCTTTACGACGTTTGTTGAAAGGCATCATGAAGCCCATCGTTCAAATTTCCCTCGACCTGACCAATATTGCCGAAGCGATCCAAACCGCACACATGGCAATTCGAGCTGGCGTTGACTGGCTCGAAGCTGGAACACCGTTGATCCTTGCGGAAGGGTTACATGGCGTACGCGCTTTGCGATCGGAGTTCCCTGATGTACCGATTGTTGCGGACCTGAAGACGATGGACGGTGGGTACCTCGAAGCCGAGATGATGGCCGGTGCCGGAGCAACACATGTTGTCGTGATGGCGCGTGCCCATGAGGAAACGATTCGTTGTGTCGTTAAAGCCGGAAAGGACTATGGCATTAAAGTCATGGGCGACAACATGGTTTGCCCGGATATGGTCGCCGGGGCCAAATGGCTAGAAGACTTGGGTTGTGATTTTGTGATCCATCATATCGGTTACGACGAGCGACGAGGGATTGCGGCCCGAGGCGAACGCATGCCCAGTCCACTGGATCAGCTTCGAGAAGTTTGCGAAGCCGTGAAAGTTCCTGTCCAAGCGGTTGGTGGATTGACTTTGGAACAAGCAATCCGATGTCCAGAGTACGGAGCGCCGCTTGTCGTTCTTGGAGCCCCGCTCACCATTGACGCCGACTCGTTTAAAACCGCGGACGGAGACATTGAAGCCTCCCTGCGTCTAATCTGCAAGGCGATTCATTCTCACGGCCAACGGCAGTAAGATTAGCATTTGAATACAGCAACCGCTTGCTCATTACGATGACTTCAAACTAACTGAAATATCTATTTCCTTTCTTGCAACTCCTATGAAATCAGCCGCCGTTGTTAATTATGCTCCCGGAAAAGGCTGCGTCGAAATACGCGAAATTTCACGACCATCGATCGGCCCGGATGACGTTTTGATCGAAGTCGCTAACGTCGGCGTCTGTGGCAGCGATCTGCATCAATGGACAGCCGATCATTCTTGGCCAGTCAATTATCCGGTCGTTCTCGGTCACGAGTTTGGTGGTCGAATCGTCGAGTTAGGTGCCAACGTTGAGGGTTGGAATGAGGGTGACCGTGTTGTTAGCGAGACTGCAGCGATCATCGATCCTAGAAATCCGATGTCGCGTCGCGGGCTGTACAACCTCGACCCAACTCGCAAGGGTTTTGGTTACGGTGTCAACGGAGCGATGACGAAGTATGTGAAAGTCCCGTCACGGATTCTGCATGAGGTGCCTGATGCGTTGCTGTTTGAGCATGCATGTTTAACAGAACCTTGTTGCGTCGCTTACAATGCCGTTGTTAAGAACGCGCGGATTGAACCGGGTGATCGTGTCGTCGTTCTCGGCCCAGGGACTATTGGGATTTTGTGTGCGGCGATGGCCAAGCTTTGTGGTGCCGAAGTCGCACTCGTAGGGCTGGAGTCGGATCAACATCGTTTGCAGATTGCAAAGCAGTACGGTTGCGAGGGTATCATTGGTGACGCACGATCCTGGGCAACACAACGAGATGGCCTGGGATGTGATGGGGTCATCGATGCTGCCGGCGCGAGCATCACGCTGAAGATCGCGATCGATTTGGTGCGTCCAGCCGGCTGGATTTCCAAGGTCGGCTGGGGACCGCAGCCGCTCGGTTTCAACATTGATCCCCTGGTGCAAAAGAACGTCACCCTGCAAGGCAGCTTCAGTCACAACTGGCCGATCTGGGAACGGGTGATTGCGATGCTGGCCAGTGGTCAGCTGAACGTTCAACCGATCATTGGCGGTGTTTGGCCAATCACAAGTTGGCACGAAGCGTTTGAGAAAATGCACCGCGGCGAAGTCGTAAAATCAGTCCTGAAACCGGTTTGAATTTTCATCTAATAACATGCCAAAATTATCCGCTTTCCCCAAGGCTTATATGACCGCACTCTGTAAAGACGGCACCATGTCCGTTTCAGAGTGGATTCAACTTGCCTCGACGCTCGATGTCCAAGGGCTCGAATGGTATGCCGGTTTTATCGAGATGGCCGATACGTCCAATTGGTCGCGTTTTCGCCAACAAGTCGAAGACCTGGGGATGGTGATTCCTATGGTGTGCTGCTCGCCCGACTTTACGCATCGCGATCCCGCTTTTCGCGAACAACAAATTGTCAAGCAAAAACATTGGATAGACATGACTTTAGAACTCGGCGGCAAGTATTGCCGAGTGCTCAGTGGTCAGAAACGACCAGAATTGTCGATCGAAGAAGGCGTCACGTTGGCTGCGGATGCGATCGAAGCGTGTCTGCCGTACGCCCAGCAACGCGGAATCACACTGAACTTGGAGAACCATTACAAAGACGACTTTTGGGAATACCCTGAATTTGCTCAGAAGATGGATGTGTTTTGTCAACTTGTTGATCGCATCGAACATCCAAATTTTGGGGTCAACTATGACCCCAGCAATACTTACCTAGCTGGCGAAGATCCAGTCGATCTTCTGAAACGAATTTCTCATCGCGTCGTTACGATGCACGCCAGCGATCGTTATTTGAAAGAGGGTACGATCGAAGACCTGCGCCGTGAAGAAGGCGGTGTCACCGGTTACGCTCGCCGACTCAGTCACGGTGAAATTGGTAAGGGTCTCAACGATTACGACGCGATCTTTACGGAGCTCAAACGCGTCGGTTTCGATGGTTGGATCAGCATCGAGGACGGCGTTGATGGAATTGATCAGCTTGCTCACAGTGTCGAATTCTTGAAGCAAAAAATTGCTCAGTACTGGCCGCAAACAACTGGCTGAGGTGATGCGGACGAATTTGATGAACTGCGGACGAGGGACGATCAGGCCAGAATGCCATCGATCACTTCGCCGTGCACGTCGGTCAGACGAAAGTCACGGCCTTGATAGCGGAATGTCAATTTTTTGTGCTCAACGCCAAGCAAGTGCAGTAGCGTCGCATGGAAGTCGTGCACATGGAAAGGATTCTCCTCGGTCTTGAATCCCAACGGATCCGTTTGTCCGTAGGTAATGCCCGGTCGAATGCCGCCACCTGCCATCCACATCGCGCCGCTTTTGGTGTGGTGGTCCCGACCGCTGCCTCCTTGAGACATCGGAGTGCGTCCGAACTCACCGCCCCAAATCACTAGCGTATCATCAAGCATTCCTCGCTCCTTCAAGTCCTTGACCAACGCAGCACAGCCTCGGTCGACTTCTTTTGATCGTGCGGAGACGCCCTCGACGACTTGTGAGTGATGGTCCCAGTCGGTGTGATAAAGCTGAATGAACCGCACGCCGCGTTCGGACATGCGGCGAGCCATCAGGCAATTCGCACCAAAACTACCGTCCGGGGCATCGGCACTGTACAGTCGCCGTGTGTGATCGCTCTCATCGCTAAAGTCCGCTAATTCCGGTACGGACGTTTGCATCTTATACGCAAGTTCGTACTGACTGATTCGAGTTGCGATTTCTGCATCACCATCACGTTCCAAGGCGAAGGAGTTCAACCGATTGATCGCCGCAATACTTGCACGTTGTCCCGACGTTGAGATTCCACTGGGAGTGCCGATAAAATTGAGTGGCTGTGACGATGAATACATCTCGACACCTTGATGATGACCAGGCAAGAAGCCGCTGTGCCAAGCAGTTGTCGGCAATGGCTGGCCTTCTTTCCCGCTTCGCATCACGACGAATGAGGGCAGATTATCACTGGACGATCCCAGGCCGTACGACAACCACGATCCAATACTCGGACGTCCAGCGATTCCGGAGCCGGTGTTCATGAACGTGTGAGCCGGATCGTGATTGACTTGCTCTGTCTCCAGCGTGCGAATGATACACAAATCGTCGGCTATTGATTGCAGGTTGGGCAGCAAGTTAGATATCTCATTGCCTGAATCGCCGCACTTTTTGAAGCCGACATCCGTCCCAAAGCACTTGATTTTTTCATGTTGTAGAAATGCCAGTTTCACGCCTTGCAGCAGCGAATTGGGAAGCGGCTTGCCATTGAGTCGCATCAGCTCTGGCTTGAAATCAAACGTCTCGAACTGACTAGGACCACCCGACATGTACAGGTAGATGACGCGTTTTGCTTTGGGTGCAAAATTAGGAAACTCGAACTCGCCTTCTCCAGTAGACGCCAGCACGTCGCGATTCAACAAGCTCGACAATGCAGCCAAGCCGATGCCGCATGCGGACTTGCTAAAGAAATGACGCCGGGTTTGATTGGTAATAAATTGAGCGTGTTGTTGCATCGTGTACGTTTCGTGCTTCAAAAAATAACTAATTGCGAGTCATGAACTCGTGTGTGTTCAGTAACACACGAGCAACAATCGTCCAGCTGGCGTGAGAAATACTCGATTCGGAATCGTTGTAAGTAACGCGTCCTAGCGAAAGTAGCTTGGTCGCCTCATCGGGATCGGAGCGATAGTACGCCAACTGTGATCTGGTAAACTCCACGAGTTCCTTCGTCTCCATGTCGGTCGGCAGCCGCTGTAGCGAGAAGCGAAACAATTGCTTGATGCGTTCTTCATCGCTGAGGTCACGATTGGAGTCGTTGCAAACACGAGCTGCTAAACCGATCGCCGCATCAACAAAGATCGGATCGTTCAGCATGGTCAGCGCTTGGCCGGGCGTGTTCGTTGCGGTTCGCTCCGTTGTGCATTCTTGCCGTGTCGGCGCATCCAATGCAAGCAGCATCGGATGGATGTTCTGGCGTTTCCAAAATGTATAGAGCGTACGCTGATACTGTTGCTCATCGGGGCTTGGTTCCCAAAGCATATGGCGGCTGCCGTACATTACTTTGCAGGAGCGATCCCAGTAGTCATTTGGCTGGTAGGGAAAGAAGGACTCGATCGGAACTACCGTTGTTGCCTGAAATCGCCCCGCAGTCACCAAAGCTGCGTCGCGTATTTGTTCTCCACGAAGCCGATGACGCGATTGTCGAGCAAACCATTCATTCTCGGGATCACGTTGGACCAGTGCTTCCGTTGGCATGGAGGATAATTGATAAGCGTCGGTGGAGACCAGCAATCGCGTCAGGTGCTTGCGATCCCAACCACTGTCGCGAAACTCTGCCGCTAGTCGGTCCAACAATTCCAGGTTCGACGGCCAATCACCCTGGCCACCGCTGTCTTCGAGCGTGCGGCTAATGCCGTGACCAAAGAATTGTTCCCAGGCGCGATTTGCAAAAACACGTGCGGTGATTGGATTCTCGTCGGAT
The DNA here is from genome assembly GCA_041751935.1 of Pirellulaceae bacterium. Lineage (GTDB taxonomy): Bacteria > Planctomycetota > Planctomycetia > Pirellulales > Pirellulaceae > JBBSJZ01. The sequence continues at coordinate 12,734 of JBGSIA010000018.1, forward strand.
ACAATCCATTTCGCTAAATCGAGTCGGTTTGCCCGGCGATCCACCGTTTCGAGCTTCCCCAAAAACTCGGGGATCGCCGGTTGGACGATCGCACCCGACTCGTCCATAAAATTGCCCCGAGGCAAAACTCGGGTTACTTTCGTAGCACTCGCACGACTCACGACAGTCGTCTTGGCATGTGATCGTAATCGAAATAGTTCTGCTTGCAGTTCCCTCACCAGACGCATCACTTCCGGTTCAGTCGCCTCGGTATACGCAGCACGCATCCAGCTCGCCTGGAGCGAATCGGGCTGTCCTGCAGTTCCTAAAATCACGTTACGCATCACCATCATGCGATCTTCATAGGTCATGCGATAGTGCGGTTCGTCCCACCACATTCGCTGGAGTGTCTCTGCTAACCGCAACTCGGTTGCTGTCGAACGGATCGTATCGAGCCCGGTATCGCCCCAACCGACCGTGCCGCCCAAGTGCCCCCAAGTCACACCCACTAATTCGTAAGTGAGGTCAATTTTATCGCATGGTATTTCCAGTCGAGTCCAACCCTCCACCGCAGGAATCTCTCCCATCGAAATCGTTGCCTTCGCCGGTGACAAGGACTCGGCTGCGGCGTTGGTTGCTTTTTTTGAGCCCCAAACAAAATTGAGAAACTCACTTGGTTTCCAGCCCACTCGACCGTAGTCGCCAGAGACCAGTTGAACAGCCAATGAGCTGGGACGGTTTGAGGGGTCTAAGTACACTTCAATGAACAAGCGGCTCTGCGGATCTTTCTTCACGTACGACTTGGGGACAAAGAATCCAGTCATCACTTCGGCGATTCGATGAGTCGTCATTGTCCCCGTTGAAGTGGTTAGTCGAGCCGGTCGGCCAGCCCGCGTCGTCGTCTCGTAATCCCCGTCATGCACCATCGCTGTCGCATGATGAGGATCAATCCAATGAAAAGTGTCCCGTGTTTCTTGGTCACGGAGCGAGTCGATTTGCTCAGCTTTCCACTTTGCAAGAGCGGAATCGTTAACCAATGTCGCCGCAAGTTGTTTCTTCAGGTCGCGCAGCTTTGCGGATAAGACTCGGTCTCGATCGCGATCTCGCTGCGAATCGTGGACAAAATGAATCGGTAATCGTCGGTCACCAGGTGTGTACACGCCGACTTCGACCAAATCATCAAAGAATGCTGCTAATGAGTAATAGTCTTTTGCGGTGATCGGGTCGAACTTGTGGTCGTGACATTCTGCGCATCCGGTCGTCGCGCCCAGCCATACCGCGCCAACGCCACGAACGTGCTCTCCCTTCATCGCGTACAAAGCTTCCTGGTCGATTACTCCGGCTTCGCAGTTCGTTTTAATCAGTCGATTGTACGCCGATGCGATCAATTGTTCGTCGTTTGGATCATCAAGCAGATCGCCTGCAAGTTGCTCAATGGTGAACTCGTCAAACGGTTGGTTGTTATGAAACGAATTGATGACGTAACGACGGTACAACCCAGTGGCTATTGGTTCATCAGAAACCAATCCGGTCGTGTCGGAAAATCGTACCAAATCCAACCAACGCATCGCTTGGTTCTCGGCGTACTCAATGGAGTCGATCCAGCGATCAACGAAACGCTGGTAACTCTCACGACTAGGATTCGCTTCGAAGGCTTGAACGTCTTCGTATTGCGGTGGCAATCCACGCAAATCAAAACTAAGTCGCCGTATCAGTTCGTGTGGTGTCGCTCGCGCTACGGGTTCAGTCGATTCGAGCTTCCATCGCCGGCGCAGCATCGCGTCAATCTCAGAGGCTTTTTGTTGCAGTGACGCGGTCTCGGGAGGCCGCACGGCAAGCGGTTCGTAAGCCCAATGATTTTCGTACTTAGCGCCTTGTTCGATCCAGCGGCGGATGAGCGTCTGTTCTCGTACGGTTATCGGTTTTGCGATACTGGGCGGTGGCATGATGGTATCAGGGTCTTGAGACTCGATACGTAACACCAATTCTGATTCCTCCGCTCTACCGGGCTTGATCGCATCTCGACTGTCGTTTTCGTCATCTAGCCGCAGGCCTGCCTCACGTGTGCCGGCATCGTAACCATGGCACTGAAAACATTTGGAAGAAAGAATGGGTCGGATATCGCGGTTGTATTGAACGACATCGGGTGTCGGCTGGTCGCTACCGGAGGCGGCAAACAAGGATAGGTTCACACCGCAAGCGACAAGCAATACCACCTTGGCGAATAGGAATGGGAATCGTCGATTCATGAGTCGGGCAGGCATAAATCTTGGTGAGAAACCTTGGGCGAGGATTGTATTCTAACAGCGGCTGAGCGAAATTCACCGGTCAAGTTTCGAAACTGGCTGGCTGATTCGCGGAATCATACCCGGGGTTCTGCAGATTAGGTTAAACTGCTTTCGTATCCGTGGTTTATCCCAGGCTCGTTTCCGAGATCTGTGATGATGTGTTGATTCATCATGTTGAGCGTGATTTTTTCCAAGTGAAGTCAAAGGAACTTTTTTCATGCAAAATTCAGTATCCACCAATCGTCGAAACTTTTTGCTGACCACTGCTGCGGCTACTTCGTATGCAACGATCGCCGCCAACAAAATTGCGGCACAGGAGTCGGGATCAGCTAACGATATCATCAATCTTGGTGTCATCGGGATTGGCCCACGCTGTACGTACGACTTGACGGCGATGCTGAAGTTCGCCGACATCCGTTGTGTCGCTATCGCCGACGTGCAAGCCTCGCGGCGCGAAGCGGGTAAAAAACTTGTCGATACTCATTACGGTAACAGTGATTGCGTCCTGTACCAGGACTTTCGCGAGCTACTGGATCGCCAGGATATTGACGCGGTGCTCATAGCGACAGGTGATCGCTGGCATGCTGCGGCATCCATGCTCGCCGCTCAGGCGGGTAAAGACGTGTACAGCGAGAAACCTTGCGGGATCACGATCGCCGATTGCAAACAGCTTTCGGCGACGATGAAAGAGCAACAGCGAGTCTTTCAAGCCGGAACTCAACGCCGCAGTGTACCGAACTTCCAAAAAGCCGTCGAACTAGCGCACAGCGGCAAACTTGGCAAGTTGCACACCATGCACGCATCGGTGTATATACCAACGCTGGACAACTCCTGGCTCCCTTCGCAAGCAACACCCAAGCCAGAAGTTGTTGATTGGAACCTCTGGCTCGGACCAGCCGCTTGGCGGCCGTACAACGAGAGCTACGTCAACGGTCGTTGGCGTGGTCAGTGGGATTTTGATTCCGGAGCGAGGCTACTGGATTGGGGTGCACACACAGTCGACTTGTGCCAATGGGCCAACCAAGCCGACGACACCATGCCAATTTCTTATGAACCAACCGAATCGAGCATCATTTGTCAGTATGCCAACGGCGTTAAGTTAGTAATCGATTTCTTGAAAGATCCCTTCGGCAATCGAGACCCACATTACATCACGCGTTTGGGCACTTGTCCGGTACGGTTCATAGGAGATTCCGGCTCAGTGGAGACCGGTGACGAGGGCGAGATCGTTGTCTCATCCGCAGCACTGCAAAAGGAATTGCCAAGTGCGGATAAGCGAGTGCGAGGCTTGGACGTTTCCGCTCACGCGAGAGACTTTTTTAATTGCATTCGTTCACGTGGAGTTACCGCAGCAAATCCCGAGGTCATGCGTCGCTCGCATATTGCCTGTCACGCTGCCGCCATTGCCTGGATTCTTGGACGCAAGCTGGAGTTCGATCCTGTACAAGAAACCTTCGTCAACGATCCCGAAGCGACGCGGCTAAGCACTCGACCTTCACGCGATTGGAGTTAGAACGTCGCGCCGAAGATGGTCTCCGACGGCCGCGCGATCGCACGCAGCAATCGTGCTGCGACTGGCGTCATTCGTGAGGAATGATTTCCAGTGAATCGGGGCCAGCTGTCTTGAGCATCTGCTTTGCGTCAGCCAATCGAATGTCGTCGCCGGTGATGATGAGCAGCTTCCCGCCGTTACGGACGGTAACTGTGTAATCTTCGGCGACTTCGCGATCAACGCCCCATTTTTGAAACGCGTTCAGCAATCCACCTCCCACTGCCCCGGCCGCCATTCCGAATATTGGTCCTGCGACCAGCAGCGGTCCCACCATCGTCATGGTCCCGAGTGTGACGCCGAGCGTCCCTCCAGCAACCGTGGACGCTGCTGCAGTAATCCCACTAGAGGATGCATCGGAGTCTGTGTCTTTGCCAGCGCTCAGGTCATATAAGGTCTTGTCACCGGCATGGATCACGATAGACACTTCGTCAGGTGTGAAGTGTCCTTTTTCTAGAACTTCGATCGCGGTGCGAAAGTGCTCATCGTTGTGGAAGGCGGCAACAAGGCAGCGTTGATTTGCGGGCTGGTTCATCAGACAAAGTCCTAGACGGATTGCTGTACCTAAGCAGTTTGCTCAGCGTGCTTGCCTTCGGCGAATTCCTCGATCGCCTTATCGCAAAACGCAGGAAGATCGTCGGGATTGCGACTGGTGACTAACCCTTCGTCGCAAACACATTCTTGATCCACCCACTCGGCGCCAGCGTTCCTGAGGTCTGTCTTCAGACTCGGCCATGACGTCACTTTTCGACCGTTTACCACGTCGGCTTCGATCAGAGTCCAGGGACCGTGACAAATCGCAGCGACCGGTTTGTGCTGCTTAAAAAAGTCACGCACAAAATTGACGGAGTCATCGCACATTCGCAGAGCGTCCGGGTTCGCCACTCCACCGGGAAGAACAAGACCATCAAAATTTTCAGCTGACGCCGTGTGTACCGATTCATCCACTTTGAACTTGTCCGCCTTCTCATCGTGGTTCATGCCTTGTACTTCGCGGTCCTTCGGTGATACCAGTACCACTTCGGCGCCCGCATTCTTGATGGCTTCCCACGGTTGTGTGAGTTCGACTTGCTCAAAGCCGTCGGTAGCGAGAAAAGCGATTCGTTTTCCTTGAAGCGATTGTTTGCTCATGGTGTTCTCCAGTTACACAAAATGGGACTTACACTCCTGAGCTACACAGCAGGTTTCATGCCAAGGCCGATTCCGGTGTTGAACAACCGGTTCGATCTGCGTCGCGATCAACCAGCGACATTTGGCAATGCCGTGTGTCCTCCCGAACTTTATCACGGAACTAGCGAATAAACTCATTGAGCGTGTAGTACGCTCGGCTGTGCAACAGCGGCTCACCGGATGTTGCCCGAACGCCACTTGCTTCCAGTTCGTGTACATGACCTCGTTGCAGTCCATCGACCAGGATGCTCGCGACGAGTCCATCTTCAGAAACCTTGACCGCGGTGATTTCGGGAGCCGTGTGGTCTACCTCGGGACTGCCGTATTCACTGCGGTACTCGTAGGTGTAGGTCTTCATGTGGTAATGGTTCGGGTCGCTTGCTGTATCGCCCGCCGGTTTGGTGAACTCCAGATCAAAACCATTGGATGTTAGCCGCATTTCTTTGATCTCGAAGGGTAATTTGCCGGTCCAATCCACTCGCTCGACTGCGAACCCAAGTTGTCCAACCGATCCCCAGCCTCGATTGGTACCACCCACAAACAAACTTCCTGAGGGTGTCATCTCCATCCCCACGTTCCCACTGCCAAAGCCTTTGAGGAACGGAAAACAGGCACCTTGGTAACGTCCATTGATCTGCTCTAAGAAGACTCGCATCACGGTGCTATCGGATTGATCGGCGACAAACATTTGATCGGTGAACGGACCAAACTTTCCCTTCGTGGTATCACAGGCAATGCCCGACGCGCTTTTGCCCATCTTTGAATAAGGAAACATCACTGCGGGGAGTTCCAGTTGCTCGATTCGTTCTGCTTCAATCGGCAATCGACTACCGCTCTTGGGTTCGATCGGCTGTTCGCCCATCGTATCGCGGCTCAATTCGAACCACTTAAAACCGCCAGGATGTCCGACAAACTTTCCTTGTCGCAAGGGTTTCAGCGAACATGTTCCGTTCCAGGGACCCTGGTTGTCCGTATAGAACAGGTCGCCTTGCGCATTCGCTCCGATTCCACCCGGCGAGCGAACACCGCTTGTCATTGCCGTGGTCTCGCCGGACTTTGAAATCTTCATCGCCCAGCCGCGAAACGGCACTTGGCTGGTAAACGAACCGGTCAAGCACAGTGTCACCGCCATCTCGCCTTGTTCGTTCATTTTTGAACCAAAGGCGTACTCGTGGTAGTCACCTGAGACTCCCCATCCATCAGCAAACGTCTCAAAAACATCCGCCTTGCCATCGCCGTCGGAGTCTCGCATTCGCGTTACTTCGGGACGTTGTGTCGCGTACAGCCATCCGTCACGTTCGGTAAGGCTAAGCGGTTCATGTAGTCCGCGAGCAAAGACACTGAATTGGTCAGCGGTTACCTTTTGATCGAACGGTGACTTGACCATGAAGATGTCGCCGCGCCGGGAACAAACGGCTAATTGTCCGTCGTCCATGAGTTCAAATCCACAAGCTTCGATGGTTTCCTCTAAAGGCGTCTCAAAGCGAGTGATTTTGTAGTAAGTCGATTCGTTGTCATCAGCAATTGTTCTTTTGTGCTGAAAGATCGTTGACGTCACAACCAACAGCATCAGAGCACGCAGCAAAAAGTGAGAGTTATTCATCGGTAGTATTACCATGTAATTTGTTGTGTCAGTTCGGTTTGAGTCTGGTCAGGTACGATCGCTCGCAGTTCGTCGGCAGCACCAACTCGTACGACGCGTGTCTCAACGCCTCCGAGTTCCACGTCGTAAACATCATCAACGCGAAATTGGTTCGCTCCTCGTGCCTGGATTCGACCAGTCGCAATTCGCCAAACGAGCATGTTGTCATCCGTCGAATCCGGCTTACCAATCGAGATTTTACGTTGAAGCTGCGATTTGCCTTGCTCTGAAACGGGCAATACGAATTCTTCGACATTACGATCGGCGACTCGAAAACGAAACGTGGGTTGGCCCTCGACATTGAGCTGGTATCCTTGGAATTTTGCTCCCAGTTCTCGCAGAGTCTTGCTCGGCCAAGCGTCGTCAATCGAGTTCAAGACTGCGAAGCTTGAGGGCAACTCAACGATTGCATCGCCAAGCGGTTGCTGGCTTCCCTGGCCGCGGTTATTCCAATGCATCGAGGCATCCACGAAACCATTTTTCCAGATACGTACCAAGCTCATTTGTTCAGCGTCCCAAATCAAATTCACGCCGCCAGGATATCCGACGGCGATTCCACGAGGGCTGACGCCGCTAAAGAAATTGCGGTAGATGCTCGGTCGCGTATCCGGTGTCAACACGATTGCACCCGGAATCAACCCCTCCGGAACCTTGGCGTCGGTTCCCAGAGACAGGTACCGCCACATCGCGTCGATTTGCTCCTGCGGCTTACCGTCATAAACGCTCGTAAGGGCCGATTTGCCGTCAACAAAACTGCTGGGCATACGAGTTCCCGGTCGGTAAGTCTGCGGTTCCAATAAGTAACGGTAAAACCACTGAGGTCGCAAACGCAGGGGCATTTTGAGCATATCAATCGCTCCGATACCTCCGCCAGTTTCGTTGCCGAAGCGGTGGCACTTGATGCATGCCAACCCTGCGTTGCCAACACACATTCGACCCGCCCCGATAATGTTCGTTTCCGTATCATTTTGGCTCACCGTCGGCATGTCGTCGCGGCGATCGAGGCGATTGACAGCCTCATGCCATGACTTTAGCGGTTCGTAGCCAAATCCGGGCATGCGCGTTTTCAAATACGGACGCTCGTTTGCTCCTTGTTCGAGTAGCGTCGCCATGTACGTATCGTTGATCTTGTCGCCAACGCCATCAAGCGGCGGTGGAAGTCGTCCTTCGTTACCCATTTCCGGAGTAGTGGTTGTGAACCATCCGTCTCGACCCGACTCTGCGCCGCCCACTGCGTCTCGTGAATGGCAGGCAAAACAGTTCAGGGTCGCAAGCATCAATTGGACATTCTGTTTATCAGTCGGCTGTTCGCGACTCTGCTTTCTTGACTCGATCGCCGCGCGAATTGCTGCACGTTGTGCCGACGTGAGTTCATAATTCACTGCCGGTGACTGTACCCTGTCAGCCAAGCAGCCGCGACTTATGTCCAGGGTCACCAGTGGCATTGCCTTGGATTTCACAAGTGACTTCGCGTTCTCCGGTGCAAAAGCATGACATGCAGCACATCCCGAGGCGATAAACAGAACTCGCCCGCTCTCAATCAGAGCTTCGTTCATCTGGAACGAGTTTGTTACCAGCGGTTCGGCTATGTCCTTGTCACGATCAACAACAAGCGAGACGAGATTCATCCAGCCAAGATCTCGATCGCGAATTTCGACCTTAAGTTCAGCCTCGCCACCGCCTTGAAAATACTCGACACGCAATCGTTGAACGCCAGCAGAAAGTTTCAGCCTGCCATTCTCAGTAGTCGCCGGATGGACACCGTCATGCGTTACGCTCTGATCTGCGATGGTTACACGAGCGCCATCGTCACTGGTGAGTCGCACTGCATAGTTGCCAGCACGGTTTATTCTTACTTCGGCTTCGAACGTCAAACCGTAATTGTACTGGGGGCGAATATCATCGAGTTTCAAGCCAACAACTTCCTCAGTGCTTTCGGGTCCCAGCTTCGTGAAATCCGGCAGTCGGTCCCATGTGCCTCGGTAAACTCGTCGCACGAACTTTCCCTGCGGTTCTCGGACCACAACATCACGCAACAAGTAGGCAGCAATCTCTGATGCTTCGCTGGGATCGTTTGTCAGCGTCGGCATCCGATTGCCGCTTCGTACGGCATGAGGATTGAGCAAGAATTTCGCCAGGGAAGGAAGCGTGTATTTTATGGCCAGATTCCCGAACGGGACGCTTGTTGCCGAAGGAGTCGCGTCACCGTGCTGGGAAGCGTGACAAGCGACGCAACCGATTGAGTGAAACAAGGCATCACCGCGCACGGCCGCAGTCGGTGGAACGGTACGTTCGACTAACTCGCCCCGACTATGGGCAAGCAAGTAATTGGTGATTGCTGCCGCTCGTGCTGAACGCTCTTCATCACTAAGCCCCGCCCAAGGGTCTGGCATCGAGGTACCCGGCTTAGTCAGGTGTGGGTTTGTGATGATGTTGTGTATCGCCGAGGGATAAACACGTTCAGCGATATCGGACAAGTCTGGCCCCCGTTTGATCGGCAAGCCACTCGTTGTCGCACTTGCATGACAGGCTTCACAGGCCAACGAGCTGATCAACAACTCGCCACCATCGACGCTAAGCGTGCCTTGCAAAGCATGAAATCGTTCGAAACCAGGAACAATCGGTCGCAATGCTTCTCGCTTGGCATCGCGTGGGACGATCCAGATATTGCGAAACCGAACTGGGTTCCCGTGATCTTGCAAGTAGATTGGCCCGGGCTCTGGTCCGGCTTGGATCGGCGCCCCCCGGGTCGCGCTGGTGACCTCGACATCGCTTTGTACCAAGATGCCGTTGAGTTTCACCGACATCTTCGCCGGTGTAACCAATTCGTGTTTGTCGTCATAGATCCCTGCGGTAAATTCCACATCGTACGTTTGCCAACTCAGCGGCGGGAAACACGCATTCACACTTGGATCGCTGACGGTGTAGATTCCGCCAGCTTCATTATTGAGTCCTCGAAGTCCGAACGAGTCGAGTATCTGGGTCTCGAATCGTCCCTGGTGATAAATACCGCTATTGCCGCGAGCTTGGCCGGTCGCAAACGGCATAAACGGTGTTCGAAACTCCAAGTGCAAGCGGAAGTCTTGATACTTTGATTGACTGGTGGTGCCTTGCATCAGGAAGCCGTCTTCGGATAGCCGACCATCTTTCCAATGCTTCGCAACAGAGTCGGCGGTGCCGTCAAATAACACGATAGCGTCGGCTGGCGGCTCGGTACCAAGCGTTGGACTCGTACGCTGGACTCGTGACAGCGACATGGTCTCGACCAAGTCCCTGACGACATCCGCGTCGCCATCAAGCCGTCTCGGATCGATACGGTCCCAACCTGCTCCTGGCAGTCCACCCTCATAAACAACTAACTCGAATTCTCCGTTACCACGAGCAATCACCTGCATCCCGCGGTTGTTACCCTGATATTCACCTTGGACTAAGAAATCCTCGTTCTGCTTCGCTTTTTCGGGATCATCGATAATGATCGATTGAGCGAAACCGAGAGTGCAACTCAGTACCACAAACAAAATCGGTGAAGTGCAATGAGCCATGCCGCACCAGAAACGAAGTAGATGTATCAACATAAACGAGTACTGAGTTAAAGACGCATTTCGTGCCGTGAAAAATCGACAGCCGTAGAAGCAAGCAGTCTACTCGGCAGCGGTACGTATTCCCAGACAGCGAGCAGCAAAACACCGACATGACACCTGTAGTTCAGCTTCACCCCCAGATTTTCGTCTAGGCACAAGCGGCAGTGTCACCAATAGGCAGTGTCATCAGGAAGCGAGTTTTTTCGCCACAGCGACCTGGCCAACTGCACATTGAGTGTGAATACGACTAGATTGGTTTACTATTCCGCAGCGTTGCCAACTCAACACTGCAACCTTGGTACCCTCTGCCCCAAAACCATTCCCGGTGAGTCAACCTATGCGACGACGAGAATTCTTAGCAAGTCTTGCTGCAGCAACCGCACTCGCACCTGCGTTTGCACGTGAGCCAATTTCTCGAAGCGGTCAACCGCGTTTCAAGATCGGGTTGGCTGCCTACTCACTCAGAGAGTACTTCAATTACTCTCGCGGAAAACAACAGACACCTAAAGGCGATGTTGCAGCGATCGATATGTTTGGGTTCCTCGATTACTGCGTTGCACAGGACTTCGACGCAGCGGAATTGACTAGCTATTTCTTTCCGCCAGAGATTGACGAAGTGTACTTATTGTCGCTGAAGCAAGCTGCTTACTTGAAAGGTTTGACAATTTCCGGCACAGCGATTGGCAATAACTTCACCATTGGTAAAGGGCCGAAGCTGGATGCCGAGATCAAAGCAGCGAATGAATGGATCGACCGCGCTTCGGTGCTCGGTGCGCCCCATATTCGTTTCTTCGCCGGAACGGGGCACGATTTGGAGAAAGGAACCGAGCGGTTGGATGAAGCGATTGAGGCGTTGGAGCAATGTGCTGTTCACGCAGCCGAGCGAGGTGTGTTTCTTGGTGTCGAAAATCATGGAAACCTGACGGCAGCGCATATGCTTGAAATCATGCGCCGCGTGCAGAGTCCCTGGATTGGCATCAATCTCGACACGGGAAACTTCCACAGCGATGATCCCTACGCTGACCTGGAAGCGTGTGCCCCCTACGCCGTCAATGTGCAGGTGAAGGTCAGCATGAAAACGCCCGGTGGCAAAGAGTCACCGGCCGATTTTTCACGCATCGGGAAAATCCTCAAGGACTCCGGCTATCAAGGTTTTGTCATCCTTGAGTACGAAGACGAAGCCCCATACGAGCACATCCCTCGAGCTCATGCGGAACTTCGTGCAGCCCTTGATGCGTGAAGCGAAAGACTAAGGAGTAACTTTGCCGCTTGTCACGCCCGGCCACTGGTCGGTGCGGAACGGGGTTAGCGGTAAGCCTTCGACACTTTGCACATTGCAGACCGGGTTGTCGGCCCAGGCATAGCGGACTGCAACTGGATTCTTCACCGCATCGCTCCAGACTTCGATTTGAGTCTTGTCCACTATTTTAGCTTGCGCGGAAACAAACTCTCGGTCTTCGCCAGCGATTGTAAATCCGATCGGCGTCTGGACGTCGAACAAATCTAGTCCCCCGCCGACATGCTCGAACGTTAACAAAGCGCGTCCATCGTCCTTGATCTGCATCGATGAATAGATGGGGCTGCGGTACGCAATGTCATAGCCATAGTCTTTGGCCAGCGCCCACCTCGCCAATCGCTTGCCAACGTCCTGTTTGTTCTTTGGGTGAATGTCCGAAGCTTCGCCAAGGTTGACGATTACTGCTTCGCCGGTATTTGCCAGTTGTGACATCGTCAACGTTTGTGCTTCGCGCAGTTCAGCCCAGGAGCTGTCGCCCGGCGTTGGTGCTTCCTGCAGATAGTCCGCAAGTTGAACCCAATAGAATGGAAAGGGACCCTGGTCCCATTCATCACGCCAGGATTGGATCATCAGTGGAAACAAGTCTCGGTATTGTTCGGCCCGACCGGCGTTCGTCTCGCCCTGGTACCAGATCGCACCGCGAACGGTGTAGCCAATAATTGGTTTTAAACAACCGTTGTACAAATTCGCTGGGCGATGTTGGCCCGCGAGAACGTCGCGCGGGCGTTGCGGCGCGTTGCCTTTCTTGGTTTTCTTCCACTGTTCCAGTTTTTCTTCCCAGCGGGCGACCTCGCTGGCGTAGTCAGTGGTTTTCGCCAAATCGTCCCAATGATTTAACAGGGGAACGTACGCTTCCTTTGACTCCAGTACGTCGCGACTGACCCAGGCTTCGGCTGCACTGCCGCCCCACGCGTTGTCGATCAAGCCAACAGGAACGTCCAAGGTTTGGTGGAGCTGGCGACCGAAGAAAAATCCGACAGCCGAGAACGTAGCCGCCGTCTCCGGTGTACATGCTTGCCATTGGCCGTCGAACGAATCTTGCGGTTCTTGGGTGCCGACTTGCGGTACAGTTATCAATCTCAAGTTTGGGAACTTCGCTGCCAAGGTTTCTAGATCTGGGTCGTTTGCTTGAGCGACACTCCACTGCATATTGGATTGTCCGCTACAGATCCAGACTTCACCAATGAGTACATCTTTGAAAGTGCGAGTTTCATCGGCCTTGATGACCATCTCGTAAGGGCCGCCGGCGGACATCGCAGGTAGTTCGACGTCGAAACGGCCAGTGTCACTGGCGTTCCCTTGTACCGACTTGTCCGAGAGCGTCACGGTCACTTTAGCATTTGGCGTGGTCGTGCCCCAAACATGAATGGGTTTGTCGCGTTGCAAAACCATCGAATCACCAAAGACCGATGAAAGTCGCAGTTCGGCAGAGGCTGTTGAGGGGGAACCGCAAACCGCCAGACACGTGATAACAAGTAAGCAAAGTTTTCTCATGTTGAATGTCAATTGGTGGGAGTCGAGATGTGGGATACGGGCAGTATTGGGATGCGGTCAGTATAAAGTCGTAAGTTCACCGATGGTGTAGAGTTCGCAGAATATTTACGCACCGGCTATCAGTGGTCCGATCACTTTACCACCGAACTGACTGAGTTGTTTGAAACGTCCTGCGTGGTAGTAAGTTAGTTTGTTATCGTCCAGGCCGAGAAGTCGCAGCAGCGTGACATGGAAATCGCGGACATGATGCACCTCCTCCACCGCTGTCATGCCCACTTCGTCCGTTGCACCAATCGTGTGCCCAGCGCGGCAGCCACCGCCAGCCATCCATATCGTCATCGCATTGGGATTGTGATCGCGTCCGTACGCAGTACCACCGCGAACACCATTGTCTGGCGTTCGGCCGAACTCCCCACACCACACGACAAGCGTACTTTCCAGTATTCCTCGATCTCGCAAGTCGCCAATAAGTGCCGCGATTGGTTGGTCGACGCCACGGATCAAGTTGCTATGAGCGCGTTCGATGTAGTCATGGCTATCCCATGTGCCGTTGTACAACTGCACAAAGCGAACACCCTTCTCGACCAACTTGCGGGCCAATAAACACTTGCGACCAAATGCGTCGGTAGCATCTTCGCCGATTCCGTACCGAGCTAGCGTGCGAGCATCTTCGTCCGACAAGTCCAGAACTTCCGGCACCTGCATTTGCATTCGGAAGGCCAATTCGAACGAGTCCGCACGTGCCTGTAGCTCAGCATGCTCGGGATGCTTTGCCGCATGTGTTTGATTGAACCTTGAGATCAGGTCGAGATTCTTTCGTTGTCGTTCAGTGGTAACGTCTTGCGGCGGACTCAAATCAAGAATGGGCGATCCTTTGGGACGCAGTGGTGTGCCTTGGAAATTGGCAGGTAAGTAGCCGTTGCTCCAATTCGCCGCACCGCCTTGTGGATAGGAAATTTCTGGCAGTACGATGAATCCAGGCAGATTCTGGTTGATGCTGCCAAGTCCGTACGTCACCCAAGCGCCGAGTCCGGGATCGCCGCCAAAGCGGTTTCCACAATTCATTTGATACATTGCCGTCGGATGATTCACGCTGTCGACTTGGCATCCACGGTAGAAACATAGTTCATCGGCAACGCCCGCCAGGTGTTGCCAGTTCTCCGCCATATCGGCACCACTTTCACCGGCTTTGACGAACTTGAATGGGCTCTTAACGAAATAGCGATGCCCGCTTTCCATCGCCGACTTCTGTTCGCCTTCGCGCACGAAGGACTTCAAGTGCATGTCAACGAGTTGTGGTTTGGGGTCGAAGGTGTCGATATGCGAAGGCCCACCCTCCATCATCAGAAAAATAATGTTCTTGGCTTTCGCCGGAAGATGTCCAGGACGAGGAGCAAGCGAAGATAGAGGCGGTGCATCTTCAGCCATCAACGAAGTCAATGCCACGCTGCCTAAACCAACGCCCAGCGTGTAAATGAACTGGCGGCGCGACGAGATACTCGTTTGAATGTTAGTAGACATAGATGAACTCGTTCGAATTGAAGATCGCCAGACAGACGTCCGCCATCGCACGCACGTGCTTGCTAACTTCGCTGGGACGCAGGTCCGGCACAAAGTCTTGATTCGAGTACAACATTTCTTCAAAAGAAAAATGCTCGCCGGTGTTCTCTTCGACTGCGTCTCGGCGAACTTTCAATGCTGGAGGCAACGGGTCCACCGCGTTGTCGGAAAGAGTCTTCTCGATATCGTCACAGTGTTGTACGCAAGCGGCAATCTCGTCCTCCATTGGCATCCGGGAATACGCCAATTGGAAACAGCGAATGATTGCTTCGGAGTCGCATTCGGTTTCTGACACAACTCGGTTTGCCAGTGCCAAGGATCGAGCATAGCTCATTTGGCTGTTGAACAAACTGAATACCTGGGGCGTCACCGTTGACGCTTCCCGGCGTTCACAGGAAAAGTCGGGTGAAGGCGAATTGAATACTTCCAACATGGGATCGACAAGACCACGAAGCTTCAGTGTATAGATCGAGCGTCGATTTCGTTGTTTCGGATGTGGATTAGGCGTCCAGGCCGCTGCGAACGTTCCCATCACCTGGCGAGGTTGCATCGCGGCTTCGAGATTGATTTCTGGACGAACCGGAATTCCACCTAGCTCTGGATTCAATTCTCCCGTCACCGCCAAAATCGAATCGCGTAACTCTTCGGAGGTCAGTCGCCGCGGTTGGAAAACGGCATAGCTTGACGACGTTGGATCAAGTTCTGTCACTTGTTGCGGATTCGAATGAGACGACGATCGGCGATACGCTTCACTGGACATGATTCTCCGGTGCATCGATTTGAACGACCATCCATCGTCCACGAACGTTACCGCAAGCCAATCAAGCAATTCAGGGTGAGTGGGTGATTTGCCAGTCGAGCCAAAGTTGTTGGGGTTACCGGCAATCGCTTGATTGAAGTGCCACATCCAAATGCGATTTACAATTGCGCGCGTGGTAAGCGGATTGTTTTCGTCGGCGACCCAATCGGCGAATGCCAGACGCCGACCACTTACCGTTTCTGGAATTGCCGCTCGTTGAATTCCTCCCAAAATACTAAGCACGTTCGGTGTGACGGGTTCACCGGCCGAAAACGGGTCGCCACCATTCAAAATGAAAGATTTCTCCAATTCGCCGTTGCTCATTGGGTCTTGCGGCATTCGAACAGGATTGAAAACGGATTTGACCTCAGGCGTCGCGCCGTTGTAAACCGCCAACGCGTAAGGCTCGTATCGATCCAGTTCCCATTTGAGCCTTTCGAGTCCCTTGCGGGCTACACGTTCATTTCCGAAGTCATCGGGCGTGAAGCCAACCTGTTTAGGTGGAATTAAATCCGGATGAACGTCGTGTTCCTGCATCCATTTGCGGATACGTGCCAACGTGATTTCTTTTGGCTGTCGGTTTTCTTTTGCCTTCTGTTGCTTTTCAGCCTGAGCGGCGTCCTCTTTCGTTAACTCGGCAATTGCATTTTCAAACGGGGATGCGTCAAGTCCGTTCTCTTCCAGCCACTTGCGGCCCGCTTGGACCGTAATCTTTTCCGTCAGCCGATCAATCGTCTGCTGCAATTCATCCTTGCGCGCCAACAAGTACTTTACTTCGTCAAATCCTGTGAAGTTTTCACAAGGAAGAAACGATGCCTCGCGTTCGACCAATTGTGTTGTGGCAAACACGGCCTGGATGGAGTAGTAATCACGAGTCGGAACCGGATCAAACTTATGATCGTGGCAGCGAGCGCACTGTAATGAATGAGCTAAGAATGTCTCGCCAACACTATTGGTTACGTCATCGAGAAATCGCTGCCGAGCTATTCTGGCGACTTCCATACCAGTTAATTCCCAGGGGCCCATCCTAAGGAACCCGGTTGCAACGAGTAGCTCGGGATTCTCGGGATCAATTTCGTCGCCAGCAATCTGCTCACGAATGAATTGGTTGTACGGTGTGTCGTCGTTGAACGATCGAATCACGTAGTCTCGGTATCGCCAAGCATTACCGCGTTCGAAGTCATTGGCAAAACCAGAAGAATCTGCATAGCGGACAACGTCGAGCCAGTGCTGTGCCATCCGCTCGCCGTAGTGTGGGCTGTCCAGCAATCGATTGACGACGCGTTGGAAGGCTTCGTCGTCCGGAAGTGGGTCGTACTTAAAACTAAGCACTTCCGCGGGCGTCGGTGGCAGGCCGGTCAAGTCGAATGTCGCTCGGCGAATCAGCGTCGTTCGATCCGCGATCGGTGCGGGTTCAAGGCCCGCGGGCATTCGCTTCGCAATCGACCTATCGATCCAATGATGGGTTTGGTCCTCGAGATCGATCGTCGCTGATACCGGCTGGTAGGCCCATAAACCTTCCGGCTTGTAGCGACGATTTGTCCATTCGGGAGAAAGACCACCGGATGTTAACGCAAGCACTCCATCTTCACTTGACCATGCATCGGCAAACGAACGACTGATTTCGGAAACTCGGTCGTCGGAGGGCCAGTCTGCACCGGCCGCGATCCAGTCTCGCAACCACAACAGTTGCTCGCTTGATAACCGCTGGGCATCCTTGGGCGGCATTGCAGACCATTCATCGTGCTCACGTGCTGCAGCCAAGTACATTGGACTTTCATCGGGCCTGCCTGGAGTGATCGCTGCTATCTCGCTATCACCACCAGCTATCGCGGCCCCCAGGCCACGCAAATCCAAGCCGCCTTCGATGTTCTCCGCATCGCGACCGTGGCACGCCAAGCACTTTTCCTGCAGTAACGGCGAGATTCGACGCACGAACAGAGCTTCGTTAGCATCGTCTGCGCACACGGACACAATCGCCAGAAGCAAACTTGCAAGCACCGCACTTGAATTACCGATTAGCCGAAACATTTTTTCTCCCAGATTTTCAGTCCGCCCCATTGTACCACGGCGTATGCTCTTGTCAGATCGATTCGAACTTTCGACCTGGATTATTCCGGGTGCTTGCAGGCCGCGATAATTTAAGATGAGGTAGATTGAGCGTTTCGTTTGTCGCAATTCAACGCAATCACGATCGAGAGTCCAAATGAATCGAATACTGACAGCCGCGAGGGTTCTACTTGGTGGAGCATTGCTTGGTGCGTTTCTATTTGCAAACGCAACCATTTTGAGTGCAAACGATGCGAAGCCCAACGTGGTAATGATTATGGCGGATGATCTGGGATGGGCGGATGTGTCACTCCATGCAGGAGTTGCCGCGACACCGCACCTCGATCAACTTGCACGCCAGGGACTGGAACTGACCGCCCACTATGTCGCGCCGGTGTGCAGCCCCACTCGTACGTCTCTGATGACAGGTCGCTGCTGGAGTCGTCTGGGCGTAACCAATCCACAAAATGAACAAGCGTTACCCAGTGGTACGATCACGCTGGCTGCGGCACTAAAAAGTACAGGGTACCAAACGGCGCTGTGCGGCAAATGGCATCTCGGTTCATTGCCTCAACAAGGCCCGAACCACTTTGGTTTTGATCACAGCTATGGTTCGCTGGCAGGCGGCGTTACTTCTTGGACGCATCGCTATAAACAAGGACTGTATACACATACATGGCATCGGAACGAAGTACTGATCGAAGAAACGGGGCATGTTACGGACTTGATCACCGATGAAGCGATCTCCTGGCTGAATGCAAGAGACGTGACACCGTTTTTCTTATACGTTCCGTTTACTGCGGTGCACCTTCCTGTCGAAGAACCGCAAATCTGGTTGGACCGCGTTCCCGATTCAATCTCCGGCGAAGTAAATCGTCACTACGCGGCCTGTATCATGCATCTCGATGACAGTGTAGGCCGCATTCTTACCGCACTTGAAGGTATCGGTAAGCTTGAAAAAACACTGGTTATCTTCACCAGCGATAACGGTGGTAGTACTGCAGAGAATCGGGATACGAAGTACCCAGACAACGTGGCTCCCAAAGGACGATTGCCGGGAAACAATTCGCCGTTTCGGGGTGAGAAGGGATCGCTTTACGAGGGTGGAACTCGAGTTCCAACGATCGTATCTTGGCCCGGTCACGTGAAACCAGGCAAGGTCGACGCGGCAACGCAGATCATCGATTGGATGCCAACGCTCTGCAAACTCGCCGGTTACCAAGCGACAACGAACCTACAATGGGATGGCGTCGACTTGAGCAATTTGCTCGCACGGCATGAACCGCTTGAGCCACGTTCGTTGTATGCGGTCGCACCTGGTGGCAAGTCTCGCTCGATCCGTCAAGGCGATTGGAAATTGATCGCTCATGGTCCTGCCAGCAGTCCCCGATTGGAACTGTTCAACATTTCCAGCGATCCTCAGGAAAAAATGAATCTGGCCGATGCTGATCCCGAACGAGCTGCCTTGTTATTGGCTCAGCTAGAACAGGGGCTACAGTAGAATACCGTTTGCTGACGACAATCTAACAATATTTGGATTACTTCATTGCCGCAGTGGGTGGAAGTGAATCGACAAATTTTGCGTTGGTGCGTTTTAGTTCCTCGATTGCTAGTTCGCGAAGCCGCTGAAGCAACGCGGCATTTTCGGGATTTGTTGCCAGGTTAATCAGTTCTTCGGGATCAGCTTTCAGGTCGTAGATCTCTTCCACTTCGCCCTCGACAAACGTGCGGACGTACTTGTAATGGCCATCGCGCAGCAGCGCGTACCAGGGCACACCGCCAACGATTGTCAGTGCCTCGCCGGTCGGAATCGTTGCCGTGTCGCTACCGTAGGTTCGCGCCGTGTGTGTCAATAACATCGGTGAATGCCAATCGTCCGTTTCCGGATGCTGCAGCAGCGGTCGAATGTCGCGACCATGCATCGGCCAGGGAACTTCAACGCCTGCGGTGGAGCAAAAATACTGCACCAAGTCTGGTGAATTGATCGGATGGCGACAAACTTTTCCTTCAGGCAGCCTCCCTTGGTGGCGAACGATCAGTGGTGAAGCGACGGTGGCGTCGTAGGCCGCGATCTTTTGATTGAATCCATGTTCTCCCAGCCCAAAACCCTGATCAGCGGTGTAGACAATGAGCGTGTTTTCCAGTTGGCCGGAGGCTTCAAGAGCCGCGATTACTCGCCCAACACCTTCGTCGATTGCCATGGCGCATTCATTCGTTTGTTGCACCCAATCATCGTAGGGCTGACCACCCGTGTTGGTATCAAAGTTACTTGCATTGACTTTCTTGGTGCGACGTCGTGCTTTGCCGTCTTTACCGCGAACCCACGATGCCGTCTGCTCCAGATACTTTGGTTTGTTGGGCCACGGACCAAAAATATCCGCTGGTAACGGCGCTTCGTTCCCTGCTAATTTGCCTTCATGTCGATCAGCGGGCGTTGTTGGTCCATGAACGGCGCCGTAGCACAGCCACAAATACCACGGCTTTGCCGAGTCACGGTGCTTGCCCTGTATGTATTCCACCGCCCAATCGGTGTAGTTGTCGGTGGAATAGCCATCGACGTGCCGTTCTTCGCCGTTGAAGCTCATGATCTGATCATAGAAATAGTTACCGGCGTTGTCCGGATGTGCCGGTCGGTTCCACACGATTTGATGATCCCAATCGCGACCGTTGCCCGTGTCGGTCCCCGTATGCCACTTGCCGATCTGTGCCGTGTGGTAACCTTGTGCACGAAACACCGACGGCCAGAAACGACATTGCTGTGCGTCGTACGTACTAGCCGGATAGGTTCCCTCCATTCGCATCGATTCTACGGCGTGCTGCAGGTGCCCAGTTAACATGCTGGCTCTCGATGGCATGCACCAAGCGCCCAGGTAGGCTCGCTCGAAGCGGATTCCGCCGCGGGCGAGCTTATCAATATTCGGAGTGTTGACCCAATCCGGAGCCTCTGGATAACAACTGAGTGTCTTGTAGGATTGGTCGTCCGCATAAATGAATAAGATGTTCGGTCGATCGCCACTTTCGGCCAAGGCCGACGCCGAAAAAATGCGTAATGACGAAAACAATATCGCCACAAGAATCAACGAATAGCAGAGTCGGTTCATCACTTCACTTTCACAGCACCGAAGTGAGCGGATGCTGGCCTAGGAAAAAAGTTGTGGAGGCAGGTATTTACGCAAACAGTTCACTAACAACGTTTGCTTCTTCGGGACCGGTAAGCCGATGATTGCGTCCTTCGTGTTGAAACGAAAGACGCTCGTGATTCAATCCTAACAGATGTAGGATCGTGGCGTGCAGATCGCGAAAGTGGACTTTGCCTTCGACGGCTCGCGCACCTGTTTCATCCGTTCGGCCGTGCGCGTAACCAACTTTGACGCCACCGCCAGCCAGCCAAAACGTGAAGCCTTTTTCGTTGTGTCCCGACTCGTCTTTTCCGTTATCGGGTGTCAAGCCAGGCCGACCAAATTCGCCACCCCAGACCAGCAAGGTATCCTCTAGCAATCCTCGCGCCGCGAGATCTTGGAGTAGCGCCGCGATGGGAGCGTCCACGGTTTCGCAATTCGCTTTCAAATCACGTCGATGGTCCTTGTGCTGGTCCCATCCGCCGTGGTTAACCTCGATGAATCTCACGCCCGCTTCGGCGAATCGCCTCGCCAACAGGCATTGGCGTCCAAAGTCCGTCGGTCGACACGTTCCAATCGACAGTTTTTTGCCAACTCGATAACGTTGCAACGTGGACTCCGTTTCATGACTCAGATCGAGCAATTCGGGGGCAACGCTCTGCATTCGAAACGCCAGCTCCATGGATTCGATTACGCCTTCGAGTTCCGCATCGCCAGCTCGTGATGCCAAATGCTCATGGTTCATCAATTGCACCAAGTCAAGCTGATCTCGTTTAACGTGTTGTGGCAGATGTGCCGCCGCAATATCCCGGATGGTTGCCAACGACATGTCTTCGCCGTTGGTTCCAATGGGTGTTCCCGTAAATTCAGTCGGTAGAAAGGCGGCGGAATAGACCGACGGTTTGGACGCGTTCAAGCTAATGAAACTTGGCAAGTCTTCGTTTTCGGTTCCCAACCCATACGAAATCCACGAACCCATGCTGGGGCGTTTTCTCAGCCTCTCGCCGGTGTGTAATTGCAAGAACGATTGAGCGTGATTTCCTGTATCGGCATGCATACCGTTGATCACACACAAGCGATCGGCATGTTTCGCCGTTTCGGGCATCAGCTCGGAAATCCACAAACCACTTTCACCATGTTGGTCAAATTTGAACACTGAGCCTGGATGCGATTTTTTACCGACTTGTGGTTTGTAATCGAACGTATCCATTTGAGCCGGACCGCCGCTCATGCAAAGAAAGATGACCCGTTTGGCTCTCGTCGGAATCGCCGCTGTCGTATCAACCGCATCCCTCTCAACCGTGGCCGCTTGTGATTGCTGGACCAGTGACTGCAGCGCCAAGTAGCCGAAGCCGCAGGACGCAGTTTGCAACATTCTTCGTCGTGTCGTCATCTAACGCCTCAATCTACGTACCGAAATTCGTTCGTGGCTAATAACCCCTGGGAATAACTGGCCCACACGCGAAGATGGCGTTGACTGGGCTCAGTGATCTCGTCTGCAAGTGCTTCGTCTGTTGAGCGAATATACGCTAGCGATCTGGCGATTTCCGCTGCACCGGAGTGCCGCTGCAGTGTAACCGAGATAAGAAGTTTTACTCTCTCCTCATCGTCCAGTGGCAACAGATGCACCCTTTCTGCGAGATGTTGCGCTTGGCGAATGACAAAATCGCTATTAAGCAAAAAGAGTGCCTGAGTCGGCAACGTTGTGCGGTCTCGATTCCCCATGACTTCCACTCCGGTGGGAAGATCGAAAGCGGCAAGTTCTTTGGGCGGTGCATGGCGAAGCCGACAGAGATACAGACTGCGATGGTTGCTCTCGCGATGCAGGTCGGTTGCTTCCCCTGGTGGCCAGCTAATCAATTGATCCTTTTTATCGATTGCTGATCCCAGTTGCGGCGCATAGTCGATGTTGCCACAAACTTGCAACATGCTGTCACGCAACGATTCCGCGTCTAGGCGACGTCGACTATGACGGGCAAGCAAGCGATTGTCGGGGTCCGCACTCTGTAGTTGTAGATCGCATTGGCTTGACAGTTGATAAGTCCGTGAGAGTACGATGGCACGAATCAATTTCTTGATCGACCAACCGTCCTGTACAAAGCGTTCGGCAAGGTGGTCCAGCAACTCCGGGTGCGACGGACGAGAACCGTAAACACCGAAGTCGTCTGGGGTCGCAACGATGCCTTGTCCAAAAAGGTGAAGCCAAACGCGATTGACCATGACGCGAGCCGTCTGCGGATGGTCAGCTCGTGTGACCCACTGTGTTAACTCCAATCGCCCACTACTCTTCTCATGAATTCTGAACTCGTCGCTCGTCGAATTCTCGTCGCCGATGACCGATCGATAAGCCGACAACATGCCGCGCGGAACGCTATCCCCCAACTTGCTTCCCAGTCCATTGATGTGCACCTTACTGTCCGCTGGTTTCGCTTTTTCTCGAACGCCCATTGCGTACCCTTGTGCAGGACTAGGGCGAACGCCTCTTGGTTGCCCAGAAGCACTGTGAAGATGCAATGCGTCTTCATCGCTGATCGCTCGTGCGAACAAGGAAAACTCCGCTAAGTTCCCCTCCAGTGGTGCAAATTTATCGCTACGGATTGCCAGCGAAAACTCTAACGAATTGCCGAAGGTTGGCGGTAACTCGCCTTCGATTTCAAGCTGGCCATTGAGAAAAACTTTGGTTTGTTTTCCCTGGCGTACGAAAACAATGTGGTTCCAACTCTGGGGGGCGATGACGGTTGTTCCAGCGATCGATTTCTTCGACGAATTTCCGTTGAATACGAATAGCTTTCCGGTTCGCTCCGAATCATGGTTTCCGCCGATACCGAGGTGGTCCCCTGGCAGCTCTTTATTCTCTAATGCCGCACGCGAGAAGAGGTATGCTGTGATGGGCTTGGCGTTGTTCTTGGCCAAATTTCTAAACCAAAATGCAACAGAATACGAATCCGCGGCTGCGCCAAACGATCCCGTAATCGTCGTGTCCTTGAGAAGTGCGAATTCATTCTCGGTGTATCTAGCGTGTGGTTGCACCAACAGACGTTCCGGTGCAATATCCAGTTTTTCATGCAGGACTGGTTCTAAAGCGTCAATTTCTTGCGAATAGTTTGCAGGGAACTTCGGTGGCGAACTGCGATCCGGTCGCGGTTCTTGACTGGTAAAAGTCGAATGCAGTTCATGAAGTGGCGTTGGTGGCGCCGTCAACTTCTCGTTTCCAGCGGCGCCATAAAGCGTTTCGGTGCTTGAGAAAATTCCTGCGAGCGCATAGTAGTCGCGCGTCGGTATTGGATCATGCTTGTGATCATGACACCGAGCACAGGCCACGCTCAGTCCCAGCACGGCGGTACAGACAACGTTGATTTGATCGTCGACGACATCCATCGCGAAATCGCTGTTCATTGCTGCAGCCGGCTTGGAGCTGATGGCTAGAAAACCGGTTGCCGTGAGTTGCTGATTGCGTTGCTGCGCCGTCTCTGCTGGCAGCAGATCGCCAGCAATTTGTTCCGTCAAAAAGCGATCGTAGGGTAGGTCTTTGTTGAACGCATCCACCACATAATCGCGGTAGCGCCAAGCATGCGGGAAAGTCGCGTTTCGCCCCAAACCATCATCGCCATTGGATTCGCCAAAACGTGCAACGTCTAACCAATGTCGTCCCCAACGCACTCCAAATTGCGGACTGGCAAGCAGTGAGTCAACCACCGAGACGATGGCGGTTGATGCATTGCGCTGGTAATCAGGAACGAATGTCTCGACTTGTTCAAGTGTCGGCGGCAGGCCAATCAGGTCATAGTACAAACGCCGCAGCAGAGAGCGTGGATCAGCATCATGTGTCGGTGTTAAACCTGTCTCTTCTAGGCGTGATAGTACGAATTGGTCCATTGCATCGCGTGGCCAACTCGAGTCTTTTACTGGGGGAAGACTGAGAACTTGCCGAGGATGAAACGACCAAAGTGCTTCATTTTCACTGTTTCCGAAAGTCTTCGGCGGCACTTCGATCATTCGAGGATCGCTCGCGCCGAGCGAAATCCATTTTACGAAATCGTTGATTACCTTTTCGGGAAGTGGGGCGTCCGGCGGCATCTCCAGATCCTCGTATCGGAGCGCCTGGATAATCAGGCTCTCATCCGGTCGTCCCGACAATAGTACCGGTCCCGACTGACCACCACTCAATATGCCGTCGCGACTGTCAATAAGCAGACCACCACCGATATTTTCGGAATCCCCAGAATGGCACTTGTAACAATGCTCGATCAACACAGGCCGAATCTTGCTCTCAAAGAAAAGTTGCTGTTCATCGGCGCGGAGCGTCTTTAAGCTTGCCAAGGAAGCAAAAACCAAGAGCACTGATGTAAGTTGAATTCGGTGCATGTTTACAGCAACTACTGTGTAGGGATGACGAACGGTCTGTTAAGACAACAAACCTTCAATAACCTTTGCCGACTGTCCATCAATGAGTGTTTGCTCGCGACCGTTCTGTTGGTAGGAGAGATGTTCTGCCTCAAGTCCAAACAGGTGCAACAGTGTAGCGTGATAGTCGAAATGATTGACTATATTTTCCACGGCATGTAAGCCGAACTCGTCGGTTGCACCATAGGTACCACAGCGAAAGCCGCCGCCGGCGACCCACATTGAAAATCCGTAAGTGTTATGGTCACGGCCGATGTTGGCTTCGTTTTGAATCACAGGCAATCGGCCCATCTCACCGCCCCAGTGAACGATGGTCGTATCGAGTAGACCTCGTTGCTTAAGATCTCGAACCAGCGCCGCAGCCGGTTGATCGACTTTGCGACACGACGCAGGCAATGATTTAACGATTCCGCCGTGGTGATCCCAATACTGGTTTTGAGTGAACAGTTGCACGAAGCGAACGCCACGCTCGATCAAACGTCGTGCGATCAAACAACGTTCACCGAACTCTCGAGTCTCGTCATTGTCCATACCGTACATTTTGTGCGTTGCCGCAGACTCGCGGCTCAGGTCCGTTGCTTCGTCTGCGGCGAATTGCATTCGCTCGGCCAACTCGAAGTTGGCGATTCGAGCTTGTAGTTCGTGCTCACCACGTCGCTGTAGGGCGTGCCGACGATTCAAGGATTGCAACAAACTTAAATAGTTGCGTTGAATCTCGCCGTCCAAGTGCGGCGGTGGCTGTAGATTCAAAATTCGCGGCTCCACTGGCCGAATGACGGTACCTTGAAACAGTGAGGGCAACCAACCGTTGGACCAATTCAATACACCTTCGACCGGCAGTCCCTTGGGGTCGGTCATCGCAATGTAAGCAGGCAGGCTGTCGCTCTGGGTGCCCAGCGCGTATGTCAGCCAACTGCCCAATGCTGGTCTGCCTGCCAACGGGCGACCACCGTTCATCGCATGAATTGACTGGCCATGATTATTGACACCCGTGTGCATTGAACGAATCACCAGTGCATCGTCAACGATCGTTGAGAAATGCGGCAGCAACTCCGAAACGTCGGTCCCCTGTTCTCCGTACTTCTTAAACTTCCAGGGGGAGCCAAATATTTTCGAACTGGCCTGAGCCGCATTGTCATACTTGATCTTGCCTGGAAACTTTTCCATGTGCATGGTATTCAGCACCGGCTTCGGGTCGAGCAAATCGATCTGGCTCGGTCCCCCTTGCATGAACATCGAGATCATCGCGGTAGCACGAGGCTTACGCGGTGGCTGTCTTGCCTTCAGGTCCAGATGAGGATTGGCGGCCAACGGTTTCTTGGGTTCAGCGAGTGCCTGATCAGCCAGCAAACAGGCAATCGCCAGTGGCCCACCACGAAGTAAGGATGAGGCGAGGAAGTGGCGGCGTGAGCCCAGATTGTTGCAGTTGATGGCTGTCATGACGTCTGCTTAATCCACATAGATGAATTCATTGGAACTCAACATCGCCTGACACACACTCGCCAGTGCCATTCGACGTGCTGTTTCGGGCTGGAGTTTCTCGTCCCGTGACTGAAATGCGGAAGTCTGGTTCTCCACAAACGCAATCAATTCTACCAACACGGAATTGTCGATTGTCCGTCCGAAACATCGTTTCCAAGCGAGGTAGAGTTGTTGCGAGAGTTCGCTCTCGGTAATAAGAAGATGAGCCGCGAGATGCTCGGCTTGGTCGATTACGAACTGGCTGTTCATCAATAACAACGACTGCGTCGCCACATTGGAGTAATTTCGGATGGTGCAATTGGGCGACACCGAGGCAATGTCAAATGCCTCTAAAACTGCCAGAGGACGAGTGCGGCGGACTTGGACATACAGGCTCCGTCGATAGGCACCGGCAAACGTACTGTCTTCGCCGCTTGGCTTGCGCTCACCGTCGAGCATTTCTTTTCCCAGTACAATCTGGCCCACAGCATCCTCTTTCACTGGTACCGGCGGACCGTGCAATTCATTGAGCATCGTGGTACTGGCGGTAAGCACTGCGTCACGAATCGCTTCCGATTCCAATCGCCGCACCGATGTTCGAGCGAGCAGTCGATTTTCTGGGTCAATGCGGTCATGCAGTTCTGTGCGATCCGATGTTTGTTGATACGCATGTGACAACATGATCATGCGGTGCATGCGTTTTAAACTCCAGCCGCCAGTGACCAGCTCATCTGCCAACCAATCGAGTAGTTCCGGATGTGTCGGTTTGGCACCCAGAAACCCGAAATCACTTGGCGTTTCTACCAGCCCGCGACCAAAATGGTGCATCCAAACGCGATTCATCAACACGCGCGCTAACAGCGGATGTTTGCCACTGGTCAAGTGACGCGCATAGGCCAGACGCCGGCCTGTCGTGGGAAGGCTCGGCTCGTTTTCCTTGATCTCTATTGGTGCACAAGACCGCAAGACAGTCAACTCACCTGGAGCCAATGGTGGGCCGAGTTGTTTGTGGTCGCCGCGAATCAACAAATGCGTCACTGGGGTATGATTTGGCGGTTCCGTCAACACATGCACGAAGTTCTCTTTCGGTGCTTTGTTGCGAATCTCAGCGATCTGTTGCTGCATATTCGCTAGCTCCGACTTCGCGTCCTGCTCGCGACAAATTCTGGAGGCTTGGCGATAACGCTGGAGCTCGGAAACCGCAGAGGGAAGTAGGGTTTCCAACGACTCCAAGGTGACCGCCAAGTCGGGATGTGCTTGTTGGGCCTGGGCAAGGTACGTTGCCTCGCGTTGTGCGGCAGCTTTTTCGATATCGCCGGCGCGTCGCGCCCTCTGTTCGGCATACAGGTACAACGAACCCGGAGAGATGTTTCCGATATTTGGGAACTCGTCCAGCACCGCGATTTGTTGCTCGGTACGTTTCGCTTTCTCTGTTTCAAATGCCGTTTTCAGCATTTCCCGGCGATCGTCGGGAGCAACCAGCAGTTCTTCGTAGAGAGTTCGATCAATGTGTTCTTGCTGGCGTTTGGACCGCGCTGCTTCAGCCTGTTTCGCTTGGGCTTCAATCTCCGCGCGTTGTTGCTTGTCTTCGTCCGTGTACAGCGATACGCGGCGTTGTAGCGGCAATTTCCATTGCTTTGAATCAAGTGCAGGTGCAAAAATTGCACGAAAGCGAAAGTAGTCCGCCTGGCTGATGGGGTCATAGCGGTGATCGTGACAACGAGCACAGCCGAGCGTTAAACCGAGTAGAGATGTCGACACGATCTCGATCGTATTGGCGATCGTATCGTTCGCAGCCAGTTCGTGATCCACACTGCCTGAAGCCGTGCCGTCCGGAGCCATGCGTAAGAAACCAGTCGCAGTAAGTTGCTCGATACGTTGAGGTGTTAACTTGGTCGAGTCCGACGTATTAGAAGCCATCTCGTCACCGGCCAACTGTTCGCAAATGAACAGATCCAGCGGTTTATCTTGATTGAGGCTATCGACAACGTAGTCACGAAAGAAATAAGCGAACTCCCGCTCGGTGTCCTCAGTGTTGTAGCCATCGGAATCGGCGTAGCCGGTGACGTCCAACCAATGCCTCCCCCAACGTTCGCCGTAATGCGGCGACGCCAATAGCCGCTCGATCAATCGTTGATAGGCAAGCGGGCTCTCATCGTCAATAAACTCGTCCACCATGCTAGGGTCCGGTGGTAAGCCCCAGAGATCAAACGTCGCGCGCCGAATCAGTGTGAAGCGATCGGTTTGCGGCGAGAATGAAAGTCCAGCTTGAGTTAGTCGATCAAGCAGAAAGGCATCGATCGGATTCTGTAGCCGCAAGTCATCCAGCGCCGGCGGATTGGGCCGCACGATTGGCTGGAAGGACCAGAAGCTTCGCTCCTCTTCGGTTATGTAATCACTATCGTCGAGCGTTTCGGGTTCCGGACGAATCGTTCTCGCTCCCTCATGGATCCATTCACGAATGGTCGCAATCTCTCGAGACGAAAGAGTCTTGTCCCCGGGCGGCATTTCGCCAGAGATGACACGATCAAGCAACAAGGAATCGTCAGGATGTTCCAGATCGATTGCCGCACCCGAGTCGCCACCGGTGACGATCCAGTGCCGCAATCGCACATCCAACGCGCCTTCTTTCACGCCTGCCTCACCGTGGCAAGGAAAGCAGTGCGCTTTCAAAATCGGCCGAACCTCCTTTTCGAATGTCAGTGCCTCCGCAGCAACACTCGCTTGGAAACCGATCGAGGCGACGAATAATAGCAGCGCTGCGGTGCGGGGATAGTGCATTTTCTAGGCGGGGAGTGAAGAGCTGAAAACGCTGGCGGGAGATTCAATATCATACACAAATAAAACGCGTGATGCGACAAGATGGGACATGAGGATGCACCTGAAATGCGAGCTCGTTCTTTCGCCACGGTTGCCGCTGTCTTATCGCAAATCATCAACGATTGGTACGGAAAGGGCTCGCTGGCAAACCCGCTGCATTGATCAAATTGCCTTGCGGATCGTTTGCCCATGCATAACGAGCGGCGGTCGGATGATCGACGTTGGAACTCGAAACGACGACTTGCTCGCCGACGATCGCCGCGTCGGCGGGATGCCAGGTTTCGCCATCGCCAGTAATCTCAAATCCGGTGAGCGAGCCACTTCGAGATTTTAGTCCTTGGGCATGTTTAAAACGCAGACGAATCTTATTCGATTCAATTTCGTGACCATCGGGCAATGGGCCTGACACTGCTGGGACGTGTCGCTCGTAGACGGTTCCCAAGGCCCACAAAGCGAGACGGCGGCCAACCTCTTGTTTGTTCTTGGGATGAATGTCTTTGGCGTCACCGATGTCGATATTGATTCCCATTCCAGTGTTGGAGAGCGCCAGCGTTTTGAGCATCGCTTCTCGAACTGTCGGCCAATCACGTCCCTCGCCAGTGAAATTCGGAAGTTGAGCCCAGGCAAACGGGAACTCGTATCCCCAACGCTTGCGCCAGTCCTTAATTAGTAGCGGCAATTGATGTTGGTAGTGTTCCGCCTTTGCGGGAGTTGAGTTCGCTTCACCTTGGTACCACAACGCGCCTTGAATCGCATACGGAATCAGTGGAACAATCTTGCCATTGAACAGCCCACCGACGTTACCTTTCTTCGATCGCACTTCCGCAGGATCTTGCGGTTTCTTGGGTGTCGGCTGGCCATCAGCTTTCGCTTGCTCGGCGTCTTTCTTGTAACGCGCTAGCGCCCGCTTGTACTTTTGAGTCTCTACCTCGTTGTCGGTGCTTGTTGGTGTCACTGCGGAAAAGAATGGCTTCAAGTTTGCGTCGGCGCGTTGCGTGTCAGCATCGATCCACGATTCAATCGGAGTGCCGCCGACAGATGAATTGATCAGCCCCACGGGGACATTCAATTCACGATGAATCTCGCGACCAAAAAAGAAAAGTGTCGCTGAGAAACCAGCGACAGTGTCTGGAGAACAGACTTCCCACACTCCTTTGCCTTCCTTTGCCGGTGTGTTGGAAGCGCTTGACGTTTCTTTGAACATTCGCAATTGCGGCAAGTTTGCTTGCTTTTGCTCGCTTGCAAAATCGTTCGCGCGGTTGACTGTCATTGCCATATTGGATTGCCCCGACCCTAGCCAGACTTCACCGACGAGAACATCTTGGATCGTGATTTGGTTCTTTCCACGGACAGTCATCGTGGTCGCGTTGCCGTTGGTTAATGCATCCAGTTGCACACTCCAGCGCCCATCATCGCCTGCGGTAGCCATCTTTGATTGCGCCGCAAATTGTACATTTACCTTTTCGCCAGGGTTGGCCCAACCCCAAACGGGAACCGCTCGATTCTGCTGCAAAACCATATGATCGGAGAAAATGGCAGGCATCGTGACCTCTGCTCTCACACCGATGCACCAAGCCAGGTTAATGACAATTGGGACCAGCAGATAAGTTTTTTTGTTCATGTTAAGTCCAACTTAAAGTAGTGAAGCAGGGGCGGAATTCCCTACTGATTATCCAGTAACCGCAGGTCGCCGACTAGTCGGTCCCACTAGCGTGCCTACAATCAAACGGAAACCTACAATCCGGCTAGACTCCTATTCGAGGCATTTTGTTTTGGTTCCCAATTCTAACCGTCTCCTGATCGTGGTCGTCCTGCTTGTTGTTGCATTTGTGTTGGTTGCAATCCGCCAACGTTTCGATAGCCAGAGGGTGTTGAATCGAGTCGAACCTGTCGCCATAAATTCTCTCAATGCCGCCGTCGATGGAGAATCACGCGCAGCAACGATGAAAGAGGTCTTAGAATTGGCGCAGGCATCACTTGATTCGATGATCTCCAACGTCAATGACTACACCGCTCGCTTTGTTAAACAGGAGCAAGATACATCCGGTGTTCTCGGTGAGGAGACGGAGATGAAGATAAAGGTCATGCCCCGGCATCGCGACGATAGAATTGATGCGCCGATGCGAGTGTACTTGCAGTTCCTTCGACCAGAGTCTCAGCGTGGGCGAGAAGTTATCTGGGCCGAGGATTTGCACGATGCACAGCTTATCGTTCACGAAGCCGGACTGCTCGGTGTGATGACGTTGCGTTTGGATCCAAACGGATTTATCGCTATGCGCGGTCAGCGTTTTCCAATCAATAACATTGGACTGACGCGACTGGTGGAGTTACTCATCGAGCGAGGCCGCGTCGATGTTGGGAACTCGGACATCACGGTTGCGATTACACCAGGATACGAGATCGATGGCATTAACGCAGAACTGATTCAAGTACGACGGGCAAAGCCTAGCGGGACGAAGGAAGATTTCTCACTCGCCGAAATTGCCTTCGATCGAGAGCGATTGCTGATTCTGCGCTATCGTAGTTTTGGTTGGCCGAAGACATCAAGCGACTCACCGCCGCTGATTGAGTCGTACACGTACCACGATATCCAACTTAACGTGGGACTAACAGCGACGGACTTTGATCCGGCAAACCCAGAGTATCACTTTCCGTAATCTGATCTTAAATCGCGAACGGATTGCTCTGAACCTCTGCAGGAACAACGCTCGCGCTGTCCGATGAGGCTGAGGTACTTGCGCCGTACTGTCTTGCCCAACTGGAGATCTGCTCCGCTGGACGATATCCGACCATGTCCGCCAGTGGGCGACCGTTGGCGAACAAAATCATGTGGGGAATCCCTGAGACGTTGTATCGCTCGGCGAGTTCTCCATTCACATCGATATCGATTTTGAGAATGGTCAGTTCGCCTTGAATCTTGTCCAATTCAACATCGACCTTTCTGCAAGGCCCACACCACGTCGCGCCGAACTTTACCAGTACGGGTTGTGCACTGTTGATACTTTCGTCGAATGCCGATAGTGAAACGTGACTGCCCGTCGATAGTGTCGTCTTGTGATTGCCGAATTGACTGTAAAGAAAATAAACAACCAGGAAAGCAATCAGAAACTTGATGGGATTGGACATAGTTTTAATCCGTTTGATGTTCGAGGGTCACGGCGTGTACAGCAACACCGTCAGGTCGTCTGGCTTGCCGGGTGCTTCTTGATCGGCACGCTGCATCCGCTGGGTTGCTAGATCCGAAAGCGCCCGCATGCGCAGCAGGGGCTTCCCGCTTTTTGCTCGGGCTATGACTTCCGCCAGATGCAGATTATCAAACAGTCCGTCGCTGCCAACGATGACCGTATCACGTGCGGACAGGGCACGTGTAGGGCCAATTTCAATATGCATATTGCGACAACCTACAAGGTTCGAGACCAAGTGTCGCTCGTCGTGATGCATCGCGTCCGCTTCGTTCAAAAGACCCGATTCAATGGCATAACCGACGGGCGAGTGCGGTGTCGACTTCCATTTTAGTGCCCCTCGCTGGCCAATGATCAGCGTCATGGAGTCGCCGACTTGGTACGCACGAGCGACTAACTCTTGGATTTCGACAATCGCCAAGGTCGTTGCCGCACCAATGCCCAAATCCAAAATCTCTCGATTGGCATGTTCGATCCCATCCAAGATCGCTGGCCGTAAATCGCAACCTGCTTCAGAAGCCTGGACACTTTCGCTGACCGCTTGAACGGCGATGGCAGACGCTTTGTATCCTAGGGGGCCACCGCCCACTCCATCGGCAACAATTAACACGACACCACCCGAAGCCGTTTGAACCACAGCGGCACTGTCGTCGTTGGGCTCGATTTTACCAGGGCATTTGCGGCAAAGAGCGGCAACACTCCCCCGGGAAACGGGAAGCATGCGAGCATCCTGCATATCACTTTCGATAAACAAGTCACTCTGTGGCTGAAACGTGGCTAGATACATTTGTGCAGTTATCCGTAAACGGTTTAGGGGTCACGATCCGTAACCCTCCACGTGGATATTCTAGCTTTCCGTCCGCCGGCGTCTTGCGAATCGGATCGCTTTCAGTTTCGCTTTTTGCCAGTCACTAAGCATATGAGACGCATCGTGATACCTGTGACGAGGGTTGATTGAGAGGGATTTGCGGATTACAGCGATCAAATCCGGATGCGCTCGTCGTCGCAATTGGAGTGCCCCAGCCATCGGCCAAAGGAAGGGGTATTCAGGCCAGCTTCCCGAAAACATTCGATAGGCAATCAGTCCGATCGAAAAAACATCGGATCGCGACGAGGGTTTACCCATCGCCTGTTCGGGGGCCATGTAGCCAACGGTACCCGTGCCCGACGCCTTGATCGTCTGCTGCGCCGCTTTGGCGATTCCAAAGTCGCCTAGCCGAATGTGGTTGTCCTCAAACAGTAAGATATTCTCTGGCTTAATATCACAGTGGATAACGCCCTCGGTATGGGCATGGGCCACCGCTTCGAGCAATTGGGTGACGATACCGAACGATGTCTCGAACCCAATTCGCTTTCCCAGCCGTTCATCCAGCGTCTGTTGCCCGAGCGGACTGATGATGACGAAGTGGCCGTCGATAAAGGTCGCGTCGCGAATCGGCAGGATGTGAGGATGATCGAGTTTCATCGTTAGCCGAGCTTCCCGACGAAACTCCTCCAGCAACTCAGGCGAGACAAAATGTTGGTGCGGGATTTTGAGAGCGACCTTGATCCCCAACAGCGTATCGGAAGCGGAGTAAACGTCAGCGTATCCACCCCGACCGATGCGTCGATCCAAGCGATACTTTCCCAAGCGTGCACCGACTCGCAGGGGCGTCGCTGGGGTGGTGTTCGAGAGTGATGATTTCTTTTTCACACTGCATCCATCGAATGGGCAAAACCCGATGCTAGCTGTCACGGTGAGACAAGCGAAGAGGAAACTACGCTGAATCTAAGAAATCGGCAGATTGGAGAAGTCGTTGTCTTCCAACTTTTGCCTCGCCCTTGGGGAATCGAACTCCCATGCATCGTTCAACATCGCAGTGACTAGCTACATCGACAAGGCTAGGTAGCGATTGACGACTTCGATCGCACCGCTGCCACCGAAGCACTGCTCGGCATTCCACTCTCGCTCGGTTGCAGCGACGACGTTTTCCTCTCGGTCGTCAATGAACAAGATATGGCGAGGGTCAACTCCACACATCAACTCAGCGTACTGGTAAATTTTCGGATTCGGTTTCATTGCGCCAACCTCATAGCTAAGCACCGTTACATCGAAGGGCTTGGCAAAGATCGGGTAGTTTTGTTGACCGATCCAATTCCAGTGGGCATGGCACGTATTCGACAGCAGACCGACGCGACGGCCACTCAGACGGACGTTTTCCACCAGTTCATCCATTGCGTCGATGGGGCGGAACATATCGCTGATCGATTCAAGTAACTCCTCGGTGGGAAGTTTTTCTTCGCTCAAACCGAGAGACACCCGGACTCGCTGTGCAAACTGTTCTCCTTCAATCCGACCGTGTTCTAGATCGTCTTGCAGTCCGCTGGTATAGATCGCCTCTTTCACTCGCTCCGCAGTGACGCCAAAGCGATCCGCCACATTCCCACAACTGATTCCCGCGTCAAATGTCAACAGAATATTGCCCAGGTCAAAATAGACAAACTCGATTTTGAACGGATGGCTGGGCACGGTATACGCGGCAAGAGAAATTTGAAATTGCTAGGTGAACATCACTTGAGGGGAATAGCCTGATGAGTTTCGTCGATGCCTTGGGTACAAAACGCCAACGGTTACCGCGAGGCGCGAAGCATCCCACGGGCGCGGCGGAGCGCCGTGTCGCGGACCGACGCCTTTTCCGGTGTGTCGGCCGGCAGCTCCAATGCTTCTTTGAGCAACGCTTCGGCTTCGTCACTCTTCAGCAGATCGACAGGAACCGCGCGACCAGTGAGGATGTTCACGACATCTTTTTCGACTTGTGCAAATCCGCCGTCGACAAAGTAGCGTTCGGGACCGGCGGCGGTTTGCAGTCGCAAGGTGCCGTGTCCAAGTCGACCAATCATCGCAGCGCGTCCGCGCATGACGCCCAGTTCGCCGTCGAACATCGGCAGGGCCACGAAGTCAGCTTCGCGATCCAGTTCCGTCCGCTCGGGCGTTACAACAATACAACGAATCGACATGGCTATTGCTTCATCTCCATTTTCTTGGCTTGGGCTTCGGCTTGCTCGATCACGCCGACGTACATGAAGGCTTGCTCGGGCAGATGATCCCACTTGCCGTCACAGATTTCTTCGAAGCTGCGAATGGTTTCGGCCAGCGACGTGATCTCACCCGCCTTGCCGGTGAAGACTTCCGCCACAAGGAACGGTTGTGACAGGAATCGCTCGATTCGGCGAGCTCGATGGACGATCATTTTGTCCGCTTCACTTAATTCATCAACACCAAGAATGGCGATGATGTCTTGCAGTTCACGGTACCGCTGTAGAATCGTTTGAACTCGCCGAGCGATCGCATAGTGACGTTCACCGACGTACTGCGGATCCAAAATTCGTGAGTTCGATGCCAATGGATCGATCGCCGGATAGATCCCTTTTTCCGAGATCGAACGCTCCAGATAAATAAATGCGTCAAGCTGGCCAAACGCCGTCGCTGGCGCGGGATCCGTCGGGTCGTCCGCAGGAACGTAAACCGCCTGCACCGACGTGATCGCACCTTTTTTAGTACTTGTGATTCGTTCTTGCAGTGCACCCATCTCAGTCGCCAACGTCGGCTGGTAACCCACGGCCGATGGCATGCGACCCAATAGTGCCGATACCTCACTGCCCGCTTGTGAGAAACGGAAAATATTGTCGACGAATAACAGCGTGTCTGCGCCTGTTGAGTCGCGGAAGTACTCGGCCATGGTCAGCGCCGAGAGAGCAACACGCAAACGCGAACCGGGTGGCTCGTTCATTTGCCCGAATACCATGCACGTTTGCTCGATCACTTTGCGACCAGTCTTACCGATTTCGGTTTCTTGCATTTCCAGCCACAAATCGGTGCCTTCACGGGTTCGTTCTCCGACACCGGCGAACACCGAGTAGCCACCGTGACTGGACGCGATTCGGGCAATGAGTTCGGTGAGAATGACCGTCTTACCCAAGCCAGCACCACCGAACAGACCCGCTTTCCCACCGCGAACGAACGGCGTCAGCAAATCGACAACCTTGATACCGGTTTCGAAAACTTCAGTGCTTGTGGAAAGCTCGTGCAATGCTGGTGCTTGGCGGTGAATAGGCCAATAGTCGTCCGCTTGGACATCGCCTCGTTTGTCAATCGGTTGACCGAGCACGTTGAACACTCGACCGAGCGTCTTTGCACCAACTGGAACTGTAACCGGCTTTCCGGTGTCGACGACGTCCATGCCTCGCATCATACCTTCGGTGCTTCCAAGTGCGATCGCTCGCACACGGTTACCGCCAAGGTGCTGCTGTACTTCACCGACCAAATTGAGCGAGACACCTTTGTGCTCACTCTTGATTTCCAAAGCGTTGTAAATTGCTGGCAGTTGGCTTTCAGGAAACTCGGCGTCGAAGGTCGATCCAATCACTTGCGTGACCTTGCCGATCACTTGCTGGGCGGTTGCGGTTGACATAATGAACCTAGTTGAGGTTTGAGGTTGAAACTTGGGGGCACGCGAAGTGAAACGTGCAGTCAGTGTGTTCTCGGGCGAGAGCCCAGGAACAATCGTTACTTGTTAAGGGCTTCGACGCCGCCGATGATTTCCATGATTTCGCCAGTGATTTGACTTTGTCGAGCACGATTGTAGGTCATCGAGAGTTGCTTGATCATGTCGCCTGCGTTCTCGGTTGCTCCTTTCATGGCGATCATTCGAGACACCTGTTCGCTGACCGCCGCGTCGAGGAAACATTTGAACAATTTCACTTTGAAGCTTGTTGGAACAACTTCTTCAAGAATGCTCTCGGCCGACGGCAGGAACTCGTACTCCGTGTTCATACCGCTGCTGGCTTCTGTGGCCGATTCAGCGTCATCGGAGTCGATCGAACCGAGCGGCAACAACGTCTCAATCGTGGCGATTTGTTTGCTGGTGCTAATGAACTTGGTGTAAACAACGTCAAGGCGATCGATTTCGCCAGTGATGTATTTGTTCAAATAATCGTTAGCGATTTTTTCGACTTCGGCGTACCCCGGCTGGTCTTCGAAGTTAAGGAACTTTTGGTCCACTTTCACGCCACGAAACTTCATGCCGTTGATGCCGCGTTTGCCGCTGACATCGACCGTTACCGTGGGCGTGGCGGCTTCTAATTCACGAATTCGCAACATCGCAGAGCGGAGAATCGATGAATTGTATCCGCCGCACAATCCGCGATTGCTAGCCAAGACCAACATGTTGGCGTGCTTGGTTGTTTCGCGAGAGTCAAGCAGCGGATGCTTTACATCCAACCCCGCAGCCGCAAGCCGACGAACGATCTTGGTAATCTGGTTGGTGTATGCAGTTGCCGCGGAAGCACGATCCATCGCCTTTTTGTAACGAGCTGTCGCGATCAACTCCATGGTGCGAGTGATTTTGCGAATATTTCGAATCGACTTGCGTCGTTTATCGAGTGCTCGTGCGTTGGCCATGACGGTTGCGAACTATTTCAAAAGGCGAATATTGAACGGGTATCGGTAGTGTTTTCCGTCGCGCACTGACAACCCAGCGATGATGGCGAACACAATTTGCAGGACGGTAGGAACGAACAACAACGGGAACAACGTACCACAAGTGACTACGGTTAACGCCACACAGATGACGGCCAGTAGCAACAAGGTGATTTGAAAGTTGAGCGCCTCTTTGGCTTGTGATTCGATGTAAACCGAGCTGTCTTTTTTTAACAGGTAAATGACCAACGGACCGATGAATCCGACTAATCCGCCCATCAAGATTCCGGCGGCACCGGAGAGATGGGCGATCAGCGATAGGTTGCGTTCGTCGTTGGTGGGAGTGAACTCAATCTCTTCCGGTGAAAGGTTGTCGGGATGCTGGGGAATCGGGGGAAGTTCGTAGGGATTGCTGTCAACCATTTCGGGCTAACTCCATTGATCCGCCACCAGGGTGTTGGTGTATTCAATCGACTTTCCAGTTTAATCTCGATCCATTCTCATCGGATCTCGATCCATTTCTGGCTGGACAGTCGGGCCTTCGTTAGGCCGGTACAACCGGCTTGTAGCCTGTCTTGAACTCTTTGATCACGTCGACAATTCGCTTGGTGATTTCGTCGGTCAAATCGCCCTTCTCAGTGATCTCTTCCAGCAGGCTCGAATGCTTGTCGTGGATGAACAACAAGTAATCCTTTTCCCATTGCGAGACTGCTTTGATAGGGACATCGTCCAAATGTCCTCGCGTGCCAGCGAACAGGCTCATCACCTGTTCCGCTGCCGACAAAGGCTGGTATTGCGGTTGTTTGAGCAGTTCTACCATGCGGTATCCGCGATCGAGTTGGGCTTGTGTGGCGGGATCCAAGTCCGTACCGAGTTGGGCGAATGCTTCCAAGGCACGAAACGCAGCCAAGTCGAGGCGCAAACCACCGGCAACTTTTTTCATTGCCTTGATCTGAGCAGCACCACCGACGCGTGAAACGGAGATACCGGCGTTCATCGCCGGACGGATGCCAGCGAAAAACAAGTCGGGTTGGAGGTAGATTTGTCCATCGGTGATCGAAATCACATTCGTTGGAATGTACGCGGAGACCTCGCCTTCCAGTGTTTCAATAATCGGCAAACTGGTGATCGAACCGCCGCCAAGTTCCTTGGACAGCTTCGCCGAGCGTTCAAGCAGGCGACTGTGACAGTAAAAAACGTCACCCGGATACGCTTCACGACCGGGCGGGCGACGCATCAACAAACTCATTTGGCGATACGCTGTCGCTTGTTTGCTCAAGTCGTCGTACACCACCAATGCGTGACCGCCGTTGAACATGAAATGCTCGGCCATTGCGGTTCCCGCATACGGCGCGACATACTGTAACGGAGCCGGCGAGCTGGCTCCTGATGCGATGACCGTCGTGTACTCCATCGCGCCGTGCTTGCTTAGCACTTCGACCACTGCGGCAACGGCCGAGTCCTTTTGGCCGATCGCAATGTAGAAGCACTTCACCCCAGTGTGCTTTTGATTCAAGATCGCGTCGATCGCAATGGCGGTTTTGCCAGTTTTGCGGTCGCCAATGATTAGTTCACGCTGACCACGTCCGACGGGCGTCATCGCGTCGACAGCTTTCACTCCCGTTTGCAGCGGCTCGTGAACGGGTTGCCGTTCAGCAACTCCTGTGGCGATGATTTCGACCGGACGAGTTTCGCTGGTTTGCACCGGCCCCTTGCCGTCCAGCGGATTTCCCAGTGGATCCAGGACGCGGCCGATAACAGCGTCACCGACCGGAACGCTCAGCAGGGTGCCCAGCGCCTTCACTTCGTCGCCTTCTTGAATCGTCAAGAAGTCGCCAAGAATGATCACGCCGACGCTGTTCTCTTCCAGGTTAAACGCCAGGCCGGTCGCTCCGTTGGGAAACTCGACCATTTCACCCGCCATCACGCCGGACAGGCCATAAACACGGGCGATGCCGTCACCAACTTCGAGTACGGTGCCGACTTCGCGAACGTCGATTTTACTCTCGAATTGCTCGATCTCTGCTTGCAGGACCGATGCGATTTCATCGCTGTTGAACTTCACTTGATCGATTTCCGATGGGATGATTTCGTTAAAACTTTAGTCCAGCTATTCTCGGCTGACAGGTCGTATCGGTCAGGCTGGCGAGCCTGACGGACATTTCGTCTACGCTCCCGAGGCAAAGCGGTTGGCTTGCTCGAGCAACTTGCGAGCGAAGCCCTCACGTGCCGCTCGTCCAATTTTGCTAATTCGAGACGCAACGCTCGAATCGTATACCGTGTCTCCGACACGAATCACCATCCCACCGACTAAACTCGGATCGACGGTCTCGTTAATACGCACCTCTTTACCCAAAGACTGGGACAGTCGCTGGGCAACTTCATTTCGCAACTCTTCGGACAACGCAACAGCCGTGCGAACTTCGGCAGCCACTCGCCCAGCGGCCTCGTCGTGCAGCAGGTCCGCAGCGCGACTGACTGCTCTCAAATAACCAAGACGACTACGTCCGGCCATCACCTTCATGGTTCGTAGCAAAATCGGATGCGCCGTACTGCCGAACAGCCGATCGATAATGCGAGTTTTCTCTTCCGCACTGACGCGAGGAGACGCCAATGCCGCCGCCAGCGACGGACTTCCGACAAGGAACTCATCAACGATCTGGCGCAGTTGATTGAGCACCACATCCGCAGCATTCTGGCTCGCTGCCGCGCCAAGGATCGCACGTGCGTAGGTCTTCCCGAGCTGTTCGGCTCCGATGTCGAGTACGGTTTCGTATTGTGCGGATTCTGCCACGACAGGGCTGCTTCACAGAAAGGAATGGAAGGGAGGATACTAGTTATTACTGGGTAAACGATCGAGTGATTGGCGAATCAAGTCCGCATGGTCTTCGGGTCGAAGCTCGCGACCGACAACACTGCGGGCAACATTCATTGCCAAGTCCGCAGAGGAGCCAGCAAGTTCCGCCATCGCGACTTTCTTCGCCGTTTCAATATCCGCGACCGCTCGTTCACGTTGACGATCCGCTTCCGCTTTGGCATCGGCAACAATTCGCTGTCCGTTCGCCTCAGCATCATGACGAGCTTCGGCTAGCATCGTTTGCACTTGGGTCGATGCGTCGTCGAGTTTTTTCTGGTACTCGCCGAGCAACGATTGCGCTTTCAGGTTAGCATGCTCCGCAGCTTCGAGATCACCACGAATCTTGTCCTCGCGGGCTTGCAAGCCACCGAGGACTCCGGGCCACACGAATTTTGCGAGCACGGCAAACACGAGCAAGAAGATGATCAGGTTCCAAACCGCTGAACCAATGTCAAACGACAACAGCCCGCCACCTTCGCTGGCATGAGCGTCGGCGGATGTAGGCGCAGCGTCAGTATGGACGTCAGCGGCAATCGCTGTGGACAGGTTGACGAACGTCATGCATAGAAACATCAGTACGAGTGACGCTAGACGCAACCCGATTTGCTTGGATAACTGCAATCTCAACACTTCTTGTTCACTCCGAAGCGACTCACACCGAGCCAAGTTAGGCGATCAAAATAAACACGAGCGCGATAACCGTCGCACCTTCGATGAGAGCTGCCGCGATGATCATCGCGGTTTGCAAACGACCGCCAGCTTCTGGCTGACGTGCCATCGCTTCGACCGTGCTGCCGCCGATGCGACCGATTCCGAGACCCAGACCGATGATCGCCAAACCGATCCCAATCCCTTTGCCCATCACGCCGTAGTCAGTAGTGATCTGGGCGAGCATACACGCTAATTCAAACATCGAAAAACAGCTCCTGAGTTAGGATTCTTCAAAAGGTGGCTCATGTGCCGGGCGAACCAGTTTCGCCGAGCAATTAACAAACAAGTCGATTAAACCGCTGGCCCCAATCTTCCCGGATCAAAGATCTTATCCGGGTCCATTTGGTGCGAGTCTTTTAATGCATCAGGATCATTGTCCAAATGCTCGTCGTGCTCATGCACTGCGGTCGCAGAGATGAACAAAACGGTAAGAAACGTAAATATGAACGCCTGCAGGAAGCAGATGAACAGTTCCAAAAGTGTGAGTGCAGTTCCGACCAACACAACCGGAATGCTCACCGCATAGGCCGCTCCGTCGCCGACGTTGCGAGTTGCAAAAATAAGCCCGACAAACGCCGCCAACACCAAGTGACCGGCCATCATCGTCCCGAATAACCGCATTGCAAGCACGAAGCATTTGACCAGCAAGCTAAACCATTCCAGCACGTAGAGCATCAACGAGATCGGCAGCATTTTCTGGTCGTCCCAGCCGATCGGGTTGAAGTGATTAAAAAACTCTTTGGCACTCGTTTCTTTGATCCCAATGTAAATGATGGCGATCAGCGACAGCATCGCCAGCGGCAATGTAAGCGACAAGTTCCCGGTTGCGCTGCCGCCCCAATGGGCGAAGTCTGGATTGCCGGTAACCAGTCGTAAGAAATAGCCAATCGGAATCACGCCCAAAACGTTGGCGAACAGGATGAAAAAGAACACCGTCCAAATGTAGTAAATGTATTTGTCGGTCAGCCCATGTAGGTTCGGTGCGGCAACTTCATCGCGAATGAACGAACAAATGGTTTCAAATAGCTGGGAAACGCGACCTTTCGTTTGGAATCGAGCCAAACCTTCACCACGATGGGCGCTGACCCGTCGCGAAACAAACCACGCCACAGCGACCAGTAGCACCGCCACCACGGCAGTCATCATCAAGTGATTGGTGATGTAAAATTCGTAATAGCCGTCGCGCACGTTCAGTTGCGGTACGTCGTCGCCAAACAGCGAAAATGGCATGCGAAACAACCGGCCTTCATATATCCGGTGTGCGACGGCGTGCTCGATTGGGTTAGCGGCAGCAATCAACGGGATCATGCTTTTGAGGGCTTTGACAAACGAATAGAAGAATTTCGACGACGGTTAAATAGAAATACCAAGTGAGGACCCAGACGGCGATCTGCATCGTCTGGGCGACCATTTGATAACGGCACAATAGAAACAACGCAACGGTCCCAAGGATGCGAATTGTCATTCCGATACTAAATGCGACAAACAGTCCCATATCCCCCGTCAATATGTCCACTACCGACGGCCCACCAAATGCACGGCAGGCGACCTTGGAAAACGACAGCACCGACACGACGGCAATAACGCCGCTGGCAAGCGATATTTTGCCAATTTGCAGCGGTGCAAGCGTCGATACGTCAAGCAGGCCCACTAGCCACGAAGCGGCGCAGCCCAAAAGCCAAGCCAACGCAATGCGGCGAAGCAGGCTGAGAAACTGTGGCGAATCAAGCATTTCTTGGAGTGACGTTATAGCGAAGTGTTGAGTTGTGCGGCAGTGTGTTTATTTCAGAGCAGCGGCTTACTGCTGGCGTGTGGCAAGGACAATCAAACGGTACATCCCCAGCGAAAATCCCAGTAGCGATCCAGCGATACCCAGGTAGGGCTGCGTATGCCAAGTCGAATCGATCCAGTAGCCAGCTCCACCAAGCAATAGGGTGTAACAAGCCAGTTCCATCCCGCTTCCAATGAGCCTTACTGGGACACCGCCCAAATTCCGATCGTAAATTCCTCGACGACCTGCGGGTTGTTCCCGAAATTTGTCGGGTTCTGGTGATGAAGGTTCAACCATGGCCAAAGTTTCTGTGCGGATAGTCTGGTTCAAGCTGCCTAAAGTTCTAGCCGCCGCGACGGATCGCCACACCTCAGGGGCGAAAAATCGGAGTCAAAAAATGATCGTTTTTCGGCGCTGGGCCAGGGTTTGAATCGACGCAGTCGTTCGGCACGCACCACGAGTTGTCAGTGGTCGGTTGTGTCCGGGAGGAAGCATCAAGAAGGACAGCTTCGACGGATGAAAACACGACGTGCCATCCCCCGGTGGATCAGCGAAGACTTGCCGATAATGTCGCCAAAACACGGGAGATTTTCGGTTTTTTGGAAGTTTCAACTCAATTCTTTACGTCAGTCCCTAGAACTTTCACGGCCCCCTTGGCATAATGACACCGGTAAAGATTGTGCCATTAAGCACGAATGGTCGGAACGCGCCACCCCCATCGGCGTCGGGATTCCGCCATCGATTCCTTTATGTATCGGGCAAGCAATCGGACCAGCACGAGGAAACGCAGGGAAACGAGGCAACCGTCGTCTGAAGCGACGCCGCCAGGGACACACGCAACAACTATTGATTGGGTGCTCACGCATCGGATCTAACAGCTGGGAGAGAAATCTTGATCACCACCGCTGATTTAAAGGCTCAAACTCGCCGAGAACTCGCTGACTTAGCGAGGAACTACGGCATCAATGGTTGGCATGGGATGAAAAAGGACGAGCTGATTCTCGCCATCCGAAAAGTTCAGAAACGCCCGAAGCCATCAGCTGCCAACCAAAGTCAAAACGGTGAGCCCGATAAGGCAAAGTCAAAGCGATTGACGCCTGTGGCGATGCGAGATTCCAAGCCGATTCCGGAGTCAAAACCGGCTGCTACCCGATCGACCACCAAGCCGACCCGTAGCACGGCAACCAAGGCGGCTACGCCCCCCCCTGCCCCACGCATCTCCGCGAAAACGGCTCGCATTCGCGAACAGATTCGCAATCGACGCGAACTGATGCAGCGAAATAAAGATCTCTCAACGGCAACGTTGGTCGCCGGTTCGGCTGTGAAGAACGGTGCCCAGCGCTCTCGTGGCGACGAGCTTCATCGAGATCGCGTGGTCTTGCTCGTGCGAGACTCATATTGGTTGCAGGCAAATTGGGAGATCACCCGG
The DNA here is from genome assembly GCA_041751935.1 of Pirellulaceae bacterium. GTDB lineage: Bacteria > Planctomycetota > Planctomycetia > Pirellulales > Pirellulaceae > JBBSJZ01. The sequence continues at coordinate 57,354 of JBGSIA010000018.1, forward strand.
GCCAGCGTCCAACGGGCTCAATCCGCGTTGGCCGAGCGTTGGTATGCCGCTACACCGACCTTGAGGCTGTACAGCGTGGGTGATGTCAATGGCAACCGCGCTGAAAGTGTGTTGCGAGACATTCCAATCCACGGTGGTGTAAACAGTTGGTATATCGACGTTGATGAACCGCCCGCACGCTTTCGTGTCGCCGTGGGGTACATTGATGAAAACGACCAGTTCCATACCCTGTGCCGCAGTAACCTTGTCGAGACTCCGCGACCGGGTGAGTGCGATCGGTTGGATGAACACTGGCGCGACATCGCTGAAGATTACGAACGGATCTATTCACTCAGCGGCGGCTACGACACCGACAACGGCGATTTGAAGGAGATGTTCGAGGAGCGGCTTCATCGCACAATGCCGATTCGTGGCGAACAAGGCCAAACGATTTCTGAACCCGCTTTGATTCGCGAGATGAAACTGCCGTTCGAAGTCGATGCGGAACTGATTATCTTCGGTACCACTAGTCCCAATGCTTCGGTGAGTGTTGCAGGTCGGCCAGTGAAATTGCAGCCCGATGGTTCATTTACAGTGAGAATGGAGTTGCCGGATAAGCGACAAGTCCTCCCGGTCACCGCCGAGAGTCGCGATGGACTTCGTCAGCGGACCACGGTTGTTGCCGTCGAACGTAATACCAAGGTCATGGAAACGGTCGAAATGGACGACAAGTTCTAGTTTCTCGCCGAGTTCGATTGATTTCCTCCCTATCTACACGCAGCCTGGGCTTAATCATGTTCAGGCTGCTGTTTTTTGCTGTGGCTTGGTTTCCTACCCACGCTTTCGTTTCCTACCAACGTTCGATCTTCCATCATGCAAATAGCTTCACGATTTCTTGGCCAAGCGACGATTCTGGTTTTCACGTTGTTTGGAAGTACGGTAAGTGGTGACGACACGCCGGGTAAACCTCTTAACATCTTGCTCGTTACCGGTGGCTGCTGTCACGACTACGACTTTCAAACCAAGGCATTGCAGCTAGCTGCGAAGGAACATGGCATAAAAGCGACTTGGACCGTCGTCAATGACGGTGGCACTGGGACGACGGCACGAATCGAGCTGTACAACGATCCGAAGTGGGCCACCGGTTACGACGTTGTCATTCACAACGAATGCTTTGCCGATACCAACGATCATGACTACATTCGCCGGATCACCGAAGCTCACCGCAAAGGTGTCGGTGCGGTCGTCATTCATTGTGCCATGCACACGTACCGTTCAGCCACGATTGATGATTGGCGTGAGCTTCTCGGAGTCACCAGCCGCCGCCACGATCACCAAAGTCGGTATCCAATCGAAGTGGTCGCCGCTGATCATCCAATCATGAAGGGCTTTCCCGAGGGTCACACGTCGGCCATGGATGAGTTGTACGTGATTGAAAAAACGTGGCCCAATACCACGGTGTTGGCGACCAGTAAAAGTGAAAAAGACGGCAAGTCGTATCCGGTTTACTGGACCAACCAGTTTGGCAAGGCAAGAGTTTTTGGCACGACTTACGGGCATTCGAACGAAACCTTCGAAGACTCTGTCTTTCTAGGCACCGTTGCACGTGGAATTGAATGGGCCGCCGGAAAATAAGGCTCGTTGGTACTATCCGCCTAGGACGCCGGAATTGGGCGCTCGGTGACGGGAAAGAATTCCTCCACCACGTGATGAAATTCGTCGCTGGTGGAGACGTGGGCTACATGCGTGCGGAAGTGTCGGGCGCCGTGTTTGCCTTGGGCATAGCAGCAGGCAAACTTTCTCATCAGCACTGTGCCCTTGTCTTCGCCAAAGCGATCAACGACGAGGCGATAGTGTTGCATCATGCACTCTTTTTGCTCAGCTAGTGTCGGATCGGGCGGAATCGTTTCTTCACGCAGAGCCGCCGCAGCTTGAGAGAACAGCCAAGGTCGTCCCAAAGAAGCGCGGGCGATCATCACTCCGTCGACGTCATAGTTTCTAAATGCTGCAACGACTTTTTCGGCGCTGTCCAGGTCTCCGTTACCAATCAGCGGAATCGCTCGCAGGTGCTGTTTGATTTCACTGATACGTTCCCAGTCTGCGTTTCCCGAAAAAAAATCTTGAGCGGTCCGGCCGTGAACTGTTAACGCCGCAGCACCGGCTTCTTCGACGACCCGTGCGACCTCGTTGCAGTTGACGTTGTCGCGTGTGCAGCCCAATCGAATTTTCGCTGTGACTGGCGTCGGTGAGCACGCTTTCACCAACTCGCTGATGATTTGAAACATTCGCTGCGGCTCTCGAAGCAAGTAACTGCCGCTGTGCGCCTTCACGGTCACCTGCCGTACCGGGCAGCCGAAATTGATATCGACAACGCTTACCGCATACTCTTCGACAAGTCGTCGTCCCACCTTCGCCATGGTTGCGGGGTCGTTATCCCAAATTTGAACCGCCAGCGGTCGTGCCTCGCTCGCCACGCCCCATAACCGGTCGGGATGTTCAGCTTCATTTTCGTCCATCCACACAAAGCCACGGGCGTTGACCATTTCGGTAGCCAGCAATCCCGCACCGCCGTATTCGCGTACGATCTGGCGGTATGCAGCATTCGTAAAACCCGCCATGGGGGCTTGTAGGATGGGTGGATCGATCACCAGTGAACCGATCCGCAATGGCAGCGGAGGAAATTGTGGCATGTCGACTTACTCGTAACTGCTCCGCTCTAACCAGCGATGTTCTGCCTCGCTCATCTCAGCGGTAATCGCTTCAAGTTCTCGATGCAGTCGCATCGCTTCGGCCGGATTCGTTTCAGTGAGCAACTTTTGATTCAGCGACTTCTTGTCATCATCCAATCGGGCAATCTTCTTTTCCAGATTCTTGATTTCCTTGTCCATCTTTCGTTGATCACGGTGAGGCTGGCGCGAATCGGCGACTTCCAGTTTTGCAGGTGTCGCAGCGGTAGGCACCGTCGATTTGCGAGTCCCGGCGCGTTCACGCTCGCCCTCATCGACTTCGCTTTCCATCGCCGCCAAATACGCATCGTAGTCGCCAAAGTAATTGCGGACTTTGCCGTCACGAACTTCGATCACGCTGGTAGCGACGCGATGCATGAAGTGGCGATCGTGGCTAGTGAAAATCAACGTTCCTTTGTAAAGCAGTAACGCCTCGGCCAACGATTCGACCGTCTCGACGTCCAGGTGGTTTCCAGGCTCGTCCAGTACCAAAACGTTTGCCGTTCCCAAAAGCAAACCTGCCATACACAACCGTGCACGCTCACCGCCGGAGAGTACTTTCACTTTCTTGTTGATGTGTTCGTCGCGGAACAGCAGTGCACCGGCCATCGCCAGCAATTCTTGTCGCGTCGTACCAGGCTCGGCGTGGTACTCCAAGTGCTCGATGACCGTGTGCCGCTCGTCAAGACTGGTGTAAACGTGTTGGGCGTACGTGCCGATCTCGGTACCAAAGCCCCACTTCATGCGACCTCCGATCAATGGCAGCGAGCCGACGAGCGCACGCAGAAGTGTTGTTTTTCCTTGTCCGTTGTCGCCGACGATAGCCGCGCGTTGGCCGTGCTCGATTTCCAGATTGATATCGTCTGCAACAACGTGGTTGCCGTAGCCGATCATCAATCCCTCGCAGCGGAGCACTGTTCCCTGACGCGGCTGGACACGCGGGGCACGGATATTGACTGTGGGTTCATCGGAGGCGATTTCGGTGGTTTGCAGCCGCTCCAATTGTTTGGCCTTGCTGCGCGCCTGGCTGGCGGTCGAGGCATTGGCGCGATTCTTTTCGATGAACCGCTGTAATTGTTTTTGTTTAGCGATCACGGTCGCGTTGACTCGCCGATCGTGTTCGCGACGTTCTTCGCGAAATTCGAGAAAGCCGTCAATTTTTCCTGGAAACATCGTTAACTGGCCGCGCGACAGTTCAAGCGTTTGGCTGCAAGTTGCTTTCAAGAACGCCCGATCATGGCTAACAATCAACGCCGCCTTGTTGAAGTCGCGTAAGAAGTGTTCGAGAAGAATCTGTGTTCGCAGGTCAAGGAAGTTGGTTGGTTCGTCAAGCATCAACAAATTTGGGTCGTGCAATAACAGAGCCGCCAGTTTGACTCGAGTTTGCCAACCACCCGAGAGTGCCTTGACTGGGCCCTCCAAATACGCACCTTTGAGTTCAAATTGGCCGGCTATTTCACCGCATCGCCAATCCGGTTCGCCGCTGTCCCGCATCAAGAAATCGAGTGCCGACTCGCCTACATGGAACGGATCGTGTTGGCGGAGGTATCCAATCCGCAGGCTCGGATGGTGGATCACTTCACCTTTTTCAAGCTCTTCGTCGCCCATAATGGCACGAAGAAACGTTGATTTTCCGGCGCCATTGCGGCCAATGAAGCCGACTTTGACGTCGTCGACGAGTGAAACCTCGGCACCGTCCAGCAGGATTTGGTCGCCGTAACGTTTGTGAGCATCTCGAACTTGGATCAGAACGGCCATAAAAGCGAAATAAAACTAGAAAGCGGAAACGGTTCGGACGGGGGCAATAGTTGAAAACTTACCAAGCAGCCGCGAAAGCGACAAAGGGCATGCTTTTCGTGAAACACCGCACAGTTATCACTTCCGTCAACGGGGTCGATTCTTTAGAGTGGATAGACCTCAACTTCTCCCCGCCTAAACAGCCTAATTCGGCTGTGTTTCCGATCATGAATAGCTACTCCCTGGACTACATTGACGATTTGTATGTCCAGTTCGTTCGGGACCCGTCGAGCGTTTCGGAAACCTGGCGACAGTATTTCGAACAGTTCCTCGTTGGTGCCGGGACGAAAAAACTGGCTCACAGTGGCGTTGGAACCGGTGGCGCGGACGACGACGATTCTTGGAAGGGCAACGGCCAAGACACGCTGGAACACCGTCGTGGATCGAGCGGCAACGAAGTCGCCGACCAGGCTTTGTGGCTGGCCCGGGTTCAGGATCGGATCGACCAATTGGTCCGTGAATACCGTGTTCGTGGGCACTTGGTCGCGCAGTTGGACCCGCTGGGATTGTTCAAACACGATTGCCCCGAGTTGAGCCCGACAAGTTACGGGCTTAGCGACAACGACCTGCAGCGTCCTTACGATAGCAGTGCTCTGGAGAACGTTACCGGCGGTACGCTCGAAGCGATCTTGACGAAGCTGCGCAATACCTATTGCCGCAGTATCGGTGCCCAGTTCATGCACATCGATAATCGCAACATCCGCGATTGGCTGCAGCGACGGATGGAGACGACAGAGAACCGCATGGATTTGTCGCACGATGTCCAGCGACGGATCTACACTCGATTAGCGGATGCATCGATTTTTGAAGAGTTTGTTCGTCGTAAATTTGTGGGTGCAAAAACTTTTTCACTCGAGGGGGCAGAGAGTTTGATCCCGATGCTCGACTTGGCATTGGAGAAGGCGGGTCAGCATCAGGTGAAAGAAGTCGTGATGGGCATGGCGCATCGCGGGCGATTGAATGTGATGGCGAACATCCTCAAAAAACGAGCGATGAATATTTTTTGGTCGTTTGATGATCCCAATCCCGAACTCTCTCGCGGTGGTGGTGACGTTCGCTATCACTTGGGTTACAGCAGCGATTGGAAAACCGCATCAGGCGATAACATCCATATCTCGCTATGCTTCAACCCCAGCCATTTGGAATTTGTGAATTGTGTGGCACTCGGCCGTACCCGCTGCAAGCAAGATCGACGCGGCGATGTGAAGCGACAGGAAGTGCTGACGATTCTGATTCACGGTGACGCCGCCTTCGCCGGTGAGGGTGTGGTGCAAGAGACGTTGAACCTGAGCCAACTACAAGGCTACACCACCGGTGGCTCTCTACACATTGTGATCAATAACCAGGTTGGCTTCACGACCGAGCCGCACGAAGGACGCAGTACGACCTATGCGACGGATATCGCTAAGATGCTGCAAATTCCCATCTTCCACGTCAATGGCGAAGACCCCGAAGCCGTGGCTCAGGTCGTCTCGGTTGCCATGGATTTTCGCAAAGAGTTTCACCGTGATGTGGTGATCGATTTGTATGCTTTCCGCCGCTGGGGACATAACGAAGGCGACGAACCGCGGTTCACTCAACCACGCATGTACGCGGAAATCGATCGTCGTCAAACGGTACGTGACGTCTATCTTGGTCGATTGCTAGAACTCGGAAAAATTACGGCCGAGGAAGCAGAGGAGATTGGCCGTGAACGCACTGAAAAACTTGAATCTGAATTCGAGGCGAGCAAGAACCTGCCGTTTGTTCCCGATACGCAAACGTTGGCTGCGAACTGGAGCGAGTACTTCGGTGGTCCCGAACCGACCGATCCGATCGACACGACGTACGATCATGAATCGCTTGCAGCACTCATTGACGGGTTGACGAGGCTACCCGAAGGATTTGCTTCGCACAAGAAACTCAAGCGACCCATGACGCAACGCCGTGAGATGGCGGCAGGCAAACGTTCATTGGATTGGGCGAGCGCCGAGGCCGCCGCGTTTGCGACCCTGCTTGCTGAAGGTCGACCGATTCGCATCACCGGCCAGGACACCCAGCGTGGGACGTTTAGCCAACGCCACGCAGTCTTGCACAACGTTAAGAATGGCGAAAAATATACCCCGCTTAAAAATGTTGCCCCCGACCAAGCACCGCTGCACATTTTTAATAGCCCGCTGAGCGAAGCTGGGGTTCTCGGTTTTGAATATGGCTATTCGCTGGACAACCCCGATGGGCTGGTTGCCTGGGAAGCTCAATTCGGTGACTTTTGGAACTGTGCCCAAGTCATCGTGGATCAATTCATCGCCAGTGCTGAGGATAAATGGAATCGACTCAGCGGTTTGGTGATGTTGTTACCACACGGATTTGAAGGTCAAGGTCCCGAGCATTGCAGCGCCCGCATCGAACGCTTTCTGCTGATGGCCGCCGAGCACAACATCCAAGTCTGCCAGCCCACCACGCCGGCACAGTACTTTCACTTGTTGCGTCGCCAAGTGATTCGCAAGTGGCGTAAACCGCTGATCGTGATGACGCCCAAGAGTTTGCTGCGACATCCTCATGCTGTCAGCCCGTTAACCGATCTGTCAGGCGGTTCTTTCAAAAAGATCTTGGTTAATCAGGCGGATGACTTGGCGAGCTGTCGCCGTGTAATCCTGTGTACCGGCAAGGTCTACTACGATTTGGTGGAAGCAAGAGCCGAGCAAGGTATCGAGGGTCTAACGATTGTCCGTGTCGAACAAATGTATCCATTGACGCCCGATGAGTTACTCTCCCCTCTGGCAAAAGTTCCCGATGGTACCAACGTTGTCTGGGTCCAGGAAGAACCGGAAAACATGGGCGCTTGGTCGTACATCAAGCTGCACTTCGGTGACGAGATTCAATCTCGCTTCACGCTTCGCAAAATAACGCGAGCTGAATCGGCCAGCCCCAGTACTGGCAGTATGGCCACACACAAACTAGAGCAATCAGAAATCCTCGAAGCGGCGCTGGACGGGCTCTCCTGAGCGAGATGCGCGTGCCGCGATCCTTAGGTGCATTTTCGGAAAAAAACTGACACCCTGGATCGGTTAAGGACGCACTTGGATTTCGTTGCTGACGTTGCGTACGCCAGGTTCGAGTCGCAACAGCAATTCACTCATCCGGCGATCCTTTTCGCTGCGAACGATGCCGCTAATCACGGCGGTCTGTCCAATCATCTGGACGTTCACACCGCCAAGTTGGGCCGAGGATGGCGATTCGTGCAAATGCGATTGTGCTGAGTTCTGAATTTGCCATGTCGGCGTCGGTGCTACTTGAACGGCCGATCTCAAACGGGTGCGAACGGCCGGCTTGGTTGTTTGCGATCCGCTGCCTTGGCCGAAACCGCCAAAGCCAAAATTGCCTAAGCCGAATCCGCCGAGACCTCCCAGTCCACCCCCCGCTCCTCCACCGCCAATACCGCCTGTTGTCGCTGCTTGACTGAGGTTGCTGAAACCTTGGACAGTGCTGCTTGACGCTCCCACGGCGCCTGTGTTCAGTTGCGTAAACGCGGTGTCTGGCGTCAAACCGCCACCGGTTCCCGTTTGTTCACTAGTTGTGCCGCCGGTGGTTCCGGTTGTCCCGGTATTACCGCCGGTCGTAGTATTGCCTCCGGTTGTTCCCCCACCGGTGGTTAACTGAGCGTGAGCGCTTGACGCTGAACCAAGCCATGCGGAAAGCAAAACGAGCGAGACACAAGCAGTTTTCATAGCAAATCGCGTCTGGGGGAAGGAAAACGATTGGTTATTCAGTTTACTGTATAACCTCCTTGAATCAGCTTCGTTCCGGGAAAATTGGCTCGAGTTTCTGCTAACTTGCCCAGAGGATTGTCAAGATCAGCCCGTTGATCTCGAATAAGTCGAAACAGAATCCTCGACATCGAAACCATCACCCGAGATTGTTCTAACATGAAGCTTCCGATTTTTTCGCACACATTTGTTTTCGGTGTCGCGTTCATTCCGGCAATCCTGGTCCTCTGGCCGACTTCTGCTAACGCACAGACAGCGTCTGCACCTGCGTCGGCTGCGATCGAAAGTCCGGGTGCACCTCATTTACTGCCACACGACACACTGCTGTACGCACGATTCGACAATGTGGACGAACTTCGCGAAGACTTCGCGGAAAGTTCTTTGGGGCGAATGCTCGCTGACCCCAAGATGAAACCGCTTGCTGGCGACGTGTTTCAAACGCTTTCGGAATTGTTCGATAATATTGGGCAACAAGTTGGCATCAACTTAGATGAGTTGCTAGCGATCCCCAGTGGTCAAGTTGCTGCTGCCGCGTTTCCACGAATCGTTACCGACGAAGAGTTGAAACGTATCGATGAGGATACCAAGGAGGACGATTCGGATGAAGCGATTCGTCGTCGGATCGACCAGAAACGCAAAGCACAAACCGCGATGGCTGGGCTGTTCATCATCGACGCAGGCAAGAACGTCGACCAGCTTTTGGATCTGATCGTTCGGATTCTGCAACGTCCTATTGATCAGGGTTACGTTCGTCGCGAGCAAAACATTGGCAGCGAAACGCTGATTCGCTTGATGCCACCACGTCCGGGACGCCCCGAGATCGAATACTTCGAAAAAGACAACTGCGTGGTGCTGGGGATCGGTCATAACACGGCCGCCGATGCACTTGAACGTTGGCTAGGTCGCAGCAAAGAACCGACGTTCGCAGATAGCACCGATTTCTCAGCAGTTATGGCCCGCTGTCTGGGCGCCGAAGACACGCGACCGCAACTCACGTTTTATGCTGACCCTTATCACCTTGTTGAACGACTGATGAAGCGAGGTGGTTCTGCTGCGCTTGTCTGGCCTATTTTTGAAGACCTGGGTATCGCCAAAATTCGCGGCATAGGTGGAAGCGTTTTTCGTGGCGGCGATACGTTTGACGATATATCGCACTTGCACGTGCTGATTGATCCGCCTCGCGATGGGATCTTCGGTGTCCTTCGCCCCGAAGTCGTCGACACCGTGCCACCAGCGATGGTGCCAGCGGACGTGACAACCTATACGACGATTGCCTGGAACTTTGAGGCCGCGTTTGACAACCTCTCTAAAATCATCGACCGATTTCAAGGTGAAGGCACCGCTAAAAGAATTTTCGAACAAGACGTCAAGGGGAAAATCGACTTGGACGTCCGCGCGGAGGTTCTAGGAAACATCACGGGACGTTATGTCGGATTCAGTTGGATCGAGCCGCCAGCACGAATCAATTCGCAAGCTCGTGTGCATGCGTTTGAAGTCGTCGACCCTGTAAAGGCAGAAGAGTCGCTTAAAAAATTGTTATCCAAAGTCGCACCGAACATGTTGCCAGTCATGGTTGGAACGCATCGCTTGTATTCCAGCCAAGCTGGTGGCAAGAATTTCTCTAAGCAACTTCGACGTCCCGAACCAAGCGCGATGGTGTTGGGTAAGTGGCTGCTGGTCGGTGACAGCCGCCAATTGATGGAGCGTGCGGTACGGGCCGAGGGCGGTGCGATGCAAAGCCTGATCAGCGTCCCCGAATACGACTTTGTCTCTAGTGAGTTGGGTGGAAAACTCGATGGCGAAAAACCGTTTATGGTTTCGTACTTGCGAGGTTCAGACATGTTTCGCATGTTGTACCAACTGGCCGATTCGGATGACTCGAAGTCCTTTCTCCGAGTCGCCGGAGAGAAGAATCCGGTAGCGGCGAAGTTTGCCGAACTACTGCGCCGCAACGAGCTGCCGCCTTTCGAAGAATTCGAGAAGTACTTTGCCCCCAGCGGTAGCTTTGGTTACGACGAAGCCAGTGGCATCCACATCGGGTCCTTTACGCTGAAAGCGGATTGAGCTTGACGGGATCGCCAGTTCAAATTTCTTCAACAGCGCGTCGGGGCACCGCTGTTGGTGGGTGGGGTCGCTGAGTCTCTCGCGTGCAAGCAGTTTTTTTGCTAGAACGCTGACTTACTCTCACCCCGACCGGAATGATAATGCGATGGCGCGCACGGCGATCGTTTTTGGTATGCTGCTCTGCGGATTAACACTGTATGGTTTGGTTGCGGCGACGATGAAGTCCCCCTTCCAATTCGTGCCGCTGATGTTTGGCATTCCGGTGCTGTTTTGTGGCATCGTAGGGCTGAACCCGCATCGCCGCCGCATCACGGCTTCCCTTTCCGCTTTAGTCATGTTGCTGGGCGTCACAATCGGGATCATGGAGACGATTAATCGCGGGAAAGCATGGTCTGACTCGACCCAGTTCCGACCGGTGCTGTTCACCATGGGCGTATTGATGACGCTGCTGTGTACTGTTTACGTCGTGACGTTCTTGATCCGTACGGCGAGACGAAAGGGCGAGCTTTCGACTTTGCAGCAGTTACGCCAGGGGGATAAACACCCCAGTGATGCAAAACACCCCAGTGATTCCGAGTTCGGCACTTACAGCACGCCTGATTCTGCCTCGCCGGAAAAACAAATTCAGCGTGTTCCAATTCGGGGCGATTGACACCACGGCCGAGCGGTTTAGATTGTCTTACATGATATTTCAATCACCCAGCATTACCGACCGCGTCACCGGCCCCATTTGCCGGCCATGACGCGGGGGCAAATCGCCCCGGAAGCGTCTCTTCACTCCGCACTTTCGGAAGCACCGGAGAGTCAACGTTGCCGCTGCGATTTCGAGCTGGACACCTGCTGACACAACGTCGCCCCCACAGAGCCCTGAAAGCTGTGGGGGTTTTTTCGTATCCTATCTGTTTTCTTGTGATGCTCGCTAACGACGCGATCCAACGCCATGACTGCCCAAACCGTACTGATCTATGACACGACGCTTCGCGATGGTTCACAAGGCGAAGGTGTGAGTTTTTCACTGCAAGATAAGCTTAACATCGCCGAACGATTGGCTGAGATCGGAATCGATTTCATCGAAGGCGGTTACCCGCTCTCGAACGAAAAAGACGTTGCGTTCTTTAAGGAGATTCGTCTTCGTGATATGGGCCAAACCAAAGTTTCCGCCTTTGGGATGACTCGTCGACGGTCAATGAAAGCAGAGCAAGATCCTGGCATGCAAGCGCTCGTCGCCGCTGAGACTCCGTTTTGTACCCTCGTTGGTAAAACCTGGGACTACCACGCTACCGATGTGCTCGGTGTGACGCTCGACGAGAATTTGAACATGATTGGCGAGAGCGCCGAGTTTCTCAAGCGACATGGTGATTTGATCTATGATGCAGAGCATTTCTTTGACGGCTACAACGCTAATCCAGAGTATGCGTTGAAAACGTTGCAGGCCGCTGTGGCTGGAGGCGCTAGCTGGCTCGCATTGTGCGATACCAACGGCGGAACGCTTCCCGAACGGATCGCCGAGATCACCCGTATTGTCTTCCAGCGGTTTGCCTCCGATGCGGTGCGAGTTGGTATCCACTGTCACAATGATTGTGAACTAGCAGTCGCTAACTCACTCGCGGCAGTCGACGCCGGTGCGACACAGGTGCAGGGAACGATCAACGGTATCGGCGAGCGCTGTGGAAACGTTGACTTGATCTCGGTTATGGCAAACCTGTCGCTCAAAAAGAAAGGATACTGCGTGCTTGGCGGCCGGTCCCTGCAACCGCTCACCGAACTCAGCCGGTACGTCTACGAAACCGCCAATCTACAATGGCGAGGCAACCAACCATTTGTTGGCCAAAGCGCGTTTGCACACAAGGGCGGAATGCACGTGCACGCGATCAACAAAGCTGCGAAAACCTACGAGCATATCGATCCAGCCCTCGTCGGTAACGAACGTCGTATTTTAGTCAGTGAGCTTTCAGGGCGCAGTAACATCGTCGCTGTCGCCAACAAATACAACATCGACGATAACCGCGAATTGATGGACAAGATACTTGCAGATGTCGTGCGACTGGAGAATCAAGGCTACCAGTTCGAGAGCGCCGGTGCCTCGTTTGATTTGCTCGTCAAACGCGTCAGTGGAACGTTCATGCCCCACTTTACTCCGATCAAATACCGTATCGTTGCCGGTGATCGCGATAGCAAACACTCCAATGTCTTTGCCGAAGCAATTATCAAGCTGAAGGTCGGCGAACAGTTGTGGTTCGACGCTGCCGAGGGGCATGGGCCAGTCAATGCGTTGGACGCAGCACTGCGCAAGGCATTGTTAGGCACCTACCCTAGCCTCAACGAAATGCGGCTGATTGATTATAAGGTTCGCGTCGTTGATTCGGGCGCCGGCACCGCCGCGAGTATCCGTGTGAACATCGAAAGTGGTGACAAGCATGAAACCTGGGGTACGATCGGAGTCAGCGAAAACATTATCGAAGCAAGTTGGCGAGCTTTGGTGGACGCCGTCGAGTACAAGCTTCATAAATCGACAATGAATCACCATACCGCTGGCGAGTCATAAACTTGCCGCTTGGAATGTTGTATTCCCCAACTGAACATATTAAGCAGCGCGTTGCTGACTGAATACCGCTGGCATTGGCTTGATGTAGAGATGTTCGCGAGTGGGCGGCATCATGGATGCTTCCTTCTTCGCATGTTTTTCAGTGAGAACTTGAAACAGCCTGGCGCCGCCATTCTTGAAAGCCAACGAACAGCCAACGAGGTACAGCAACCAGACGCGATACTTCTCTTCGCCAACATAAGAGATCGCATCTTCGCGTCGCTCGTAAAGTCGTTGGCTCCACAGCTTGCACGTTTGCATATAATGATTTCGCCAGCCCTCGACGTCATGGACTTCAAACCCATTGGACTCCATCGACTGCAGAATGTGTCCCACGTGGTCGAGTTCTCCGCCGGGAAAAATGTATTTATTCAATAGCCGCCGCTCGGCGTTCAGATGCCGAAACTCCTTCATCGTTGGCTTGCCCGGTCGCGTGATCCCCTGCATCAAAAACAATCCATGCTTCGGCAGGAAGGAATGAACCTTTTGCATGTAACCGGCTATGTTGTCGATGCCGACATGTTCGTACATGCCGATCGACGCGACTTTCTCGAACTCACCACTGAAGTTTTTGTAGTCGCACAGTTCGACGGTGACGAGGTGGTCCAATCCCCGAGCACGAACCTTCTCGCGTGTGTACGATACCTGGTTCTCGGCCAACGTGATTCCGTGGGCACGAACTCCGTAATGCTCTGCGGCATGACACAACAAACTGCCCCAGCCAAACCCAATGTCCAATAAGCTCTCACCCGGTTTGAGTTGTAACTTGCGGCAGATCATGTCCAATTTGTCGAACTGGGCCTGCTCCAGCGAATTGTCCCAGTGGGTAAAATACCCGCACGTATAAACCATTTCTTGGTCGAGGAACAGCTCGTAAAACTCGTTGCTGACGTCGTAGTGGAATTGAATGAAATCGGCATTCTCGTTCGGTTTGCGTTTTAGCCCCGTGACATCCCCACGGTACTCGTGATTAACAACTGAGTTGCTCGCAGGTTCCAAAACGAACGGTAGCAGTGAGCGAACAAGCAGTGACTTACTGAGCCTTTTGCTGCGCTTTCGCGAGTCACGCACGTACAAAGCTTCCATGAACGTATGCAAATCCGCACCGTGAAAGTCGAGATGCCCAAGTGCATAATGTCGCAGCAAATTTTCTGCTGTCGGACGCCGCAACAGCGAGCCAATGACGCCCGGACCGCTGATCGAGAGATGTAGATCAGGATCAGTGTTCTGGCCTAGCGGGATGAGTGAGCCATCCCACAAACGAACTGAAACTCGGCTGTCTAATTGTGCCGCAAGTTGCTGCAACAAATTACACGCGGCTGCTAATTGACGCTCTGTGCGACGCTCGCGTCCGAACATGACAGTAATCCCGAGAGAGTTTGAAGCCTAATGTCGAAAACGATGGTCTGGAGTCATAAACACTCTAGCAATGTGAGGTCAACGTCAAAAAAATTCCCGCAAGATGTCGTGTCAACGCATCATGCGAGCGACACTCAGTTCTCGCTCGTGTCTGTAGTGCCGCGCGAGTGATCTCCGTCTGGATGCCTCGCACCAAGTCCATTTCAACCGCCGATTCGTCAACGAGTGATTCATCTTGCACAGCACATCGCGGTAGTAGGCTTGCGCGTGACAGCCAGCATCGGTGACATTGCGAAGTTTCAGCACCTCCGATTCCGCTCCACGCTGTACGCCTTGGATCACTGCGCTCAGTCGCCGCGTCATCGTGGGATGTTCGCTTTCAGGCATCTGTCCCACGAGGATCGTACCGACTCGTTTGCGGTTGCGATCGTAGACGGCAATCGTTCCACAGGATGCTTCCTCCCCGCAGGGACGCGTTTGCACGAAGACTCCGTCGTAGCCAACTTGCAGTAAAACGGGCTATTTCACTTTGCTTTGACGAGCTTCTTCGATCCACTGCAGCAGCTGCTTGACCGCTTCTTCGTCATACACACACCGAACCTGCGTGGCCAAGCAAGGACCTTCCAGATGACGGTGATCAGCAGCTTGATGTAACTGCTCAATAAACTGCCTGAATTGATCTGTACTCGGATCGTCGGTTTCGCGCTCTCTATTGTGGATGAGCGAGCAAGACCCTGATTTGCCCCAGCCACTGCGCATCGCAGGCGTTGAAATTCCTGT
>JBGSIA010000019.1:0-86658 GCA_041751935.1 Pirellulaceae bacterium
GGCGACCCTTGGGATTACGATTTGCCATCCTTGGCTCCGTGGTGACTGGTGTGGTGTGAGAACCTCCATTCTCCACGCGAGCCTTTTTTGTGGCTATATCAATCCCAAAGCGACGAACGTTCCCCTAAAGTGCAGTTACGTGGACCAGGACCGCGGCCTAGGAATTGGCTTGTGTTTAACTGCGAGGGTTGACGTCACCGGCAGAGAATGTGTCGGCTTCCGGCCTTGATGATGGGTCAATAACGTCCTAGGCGATCACGCCGTGCACGACTTCGCCGTAGACATCTGTGAGACGGAAATCTCGACCACTGTACCGATACGTCAGCCGTTTATGATCGATTCCCAGCAGGTGCAAGATGGTCGCATGCAAATCATGAACGTGAACGCGATTCTCGATCGCATGCATCCCGAATTCGTCGGTGTTGCCGTACATCAATCCGCCCCGTACGCCGCCGCCGGACAGAAACATCGAGAATCCAGTCGCGTGATGATCGCGTCCCGGCTTGCTCTTGTCGTTCTTCTTGTCAATTTGGGAATAGGGCGTCCGCCCGAATTCGCCGCCCCAAATCACTAGCGTATCTTCGAGCATGCCTCGTTGCTTCAAGTCCTGTAGCAGTGCAGCTGTCGCGCGATCGCTATCCGCACACAACCGTCGATGGCCGCCATTGTTGTCCGTGTGCGTGTCCCACGGCTGCTTGCCTTTGTCGACATAGTACACTTGGACGAAACGCACGCCGCGTTCCAGTAAACGTCGACCAAGTAAACAACTCTGGCCAAAGGTCGACGATCCGTAGGCGTTGTGCAGTTGCTGCGGTTCACGAGAGACATCAAAAGCCTCGCTCGCTTCGGTCTGCATTTGAAACGCCAATTCCAAATTATGAATGTGCGCATCCAACTCGCCATCGCCGGGGCGCTGCTCTGAGTGCAGAAGATTCAGGCGATCCAGCAAATCGAGTTGTCGCCGCTGCTGCAGCCGCGACATATTGGGGTGCTCCAAATGCGCAACGAGTGAACTCAGTTGCATGTCGGATGTATTGACACTCAACGCCTGGTGACTCGCCGGCAAAAAGCCCGCTGACCACAACTGCGGTCCGACGACCGGCATGCCGGGACACAGCGCGACAAACGCCGGCAAATTCTCGTTCTCTGTCCCCAGGCCATACGATGCCCATGAGCCCAAACATGGCCGAGTCGGCTGCTGGTGACCGGAGTGCATCAACAACAACCCCGGCTCATGGTTCGGCGTGTCCGTATGCATTGACCGAATGACACACAGGTCGTCGGCGTGTTTAGCAAGCTGCGGAAACAACTCACTCATTACGACGCCGCTTTCACCGTGAGGAGCAAACTGAAACGGCGACGGCATAAAACCATTTCCCTTGGTCGACATACCCTCGGGCTGTTGCCCCTCGAATTCGGCTAATTTCGGTTTCGGGTCAAAGGTATCAACGTGCGAAGGCGCCCCGTTCATGAACAGAAAAATCACTCTTTTGGCTTTCGTCGCAAAATGCGGCCCTGGAGCGATCTCTTGTCCGAAACTTTGTTGCCCCAGTATTCCAGCCAGCGGCAGCATGCCGAACCCTGCGCCTGCGCGTGAGAGCATGCTGCGGCGAGAAAATTGCGTCGAGTTCATTTCGTGATCCATAGTTCGGTCTAGTGAAGCAAGTGATATCGCCGGAGATACATCCTTAGTCAAGAAACAAGGCCTCGTTCGACATCATCACGGCATGCACATATTCGCCCAAGTTGTCACCGCTCAACGACAGAAAATCAGTGGCGGCCTCAATCTCTTCAGCGACCGGCTGACGAGACAAAAGTTTCATATACGTTGATTCGATTGCTTCGCGTACGCAGCCGCTGCGCCCACGGACTTGCTCCGTTAACGCCGCAGCGTGCTGCACCATGAACGGGCTGTTCATCAGGAAGAGCTTTTGAGTTGCAGTGGTCGTTTGCGCGCGCCTGGCACTATGAGTATTCGGATCGGGGTAGTCGAACAGCAACAGCAGCGGATTCAACTTCAAGCGGCTGGACTCGCTGTAGATCGTTCGCCGCGTGGTTTGGGGATCGCTTGGATCGATACTTGTCCCACCAACGCAAGCATCCAATTGACCCGCAGCTAACAGAATCGCATCGCGCCACTGTTCGACACTCAACCGTTTGCGGTTCATGTGTGAGAGCCAACGATTCTGCGGATCGAGGTGATTCTCGGCAACCTGGCTCGATTGCAGGTACGTCGCTGAAGTAACGATTTCATAGCACAGCCATTTCAACGACCAGTGATGCTCCATGAATCCAATCGCCAGATCATCGAGCAATTCGGGATGCGTCGGTCGGTCACCTAAACTGCCAAAGTTACTCGGCGTGGCCACAAGCGGTTGTCCAATGAGCCGGGACCAAACGCGATTCACGAATATCCGCGCAGTGAGCGGGTTGTCCCTGGAGACGATTTCACGAGCTAGCTCCAAACGACCACTACCGCTCTGGAATTCATGCCGCTGATCAGAGGAAAGCACGGTGAGGAAACCGCGTGGTACCACGGGGCCGTGGCGATTGACGTCGCCGCGAATCATGATCGCAAGATTTTGAGGTTCGACGTCGCGGATCACATGCAAGGCGTCAACGGGGTCTTTGGCGTGCCCTTTGTCGTTCGTTTCTCGTTGCTGATCCAATGGCCGGTTGAACATTTCGGTGCTGGCGAAGACACCTGCCAAGGCGTAATAGTCGGCTGTTCCCACTGGATCGAATTTGTGATCATGACAGCGCGCACAGGCGACGGTCAGACCAAGGATTCCTTGTGATAAGACATCCACGCGATCTTCCCATTCTTCGGCTTGCACCTCAGGACTGCCGCGCCGGTAGTATTTTGGGCCCAAGCCGACGAAGCCGAGTGCTACATCGTCCGAGTGGTCATCCGGAGTGACGATGTCAGCGGCGAGTTGCAACTCGATGAAACGATCGTAAGCCATGTCGGAGTTGAATGCGTCAATGACCCAGTCGCGATAGCGGTACGAGTTCGGGAAGAACAATGACTTGTCGTTGCCGACGATGTGCGCTTGGTCATCGGCAAATCGCATCAGGTCCAACCATAGCCTCGCCCAATGTTCGCCGAAGGCCGCTGAACTCATGAGTTCTTCTACAACTTCTGGAAGCGAATCTTGCTGCCGCCATTGTGCGAGTTGGCTGATCGTCGGCGGCAGCCCGGTCAAATCGAAAGCGAGTCGTCGCCACAGCACTTCGTTCGTGGCCTGCGGCGCCGGCGACAAACGGTTTTGCTCCAACTCCCCGGCCACAAAATCATCGATGCGATTGCGCGACCACTCGGTGAACGAATGCGGGGGCGGTTCATGGCGTACAGGTTTTTGAAAACTCCAGAACTTGCGTCCTTGCTCGAAGTCGATCGTGGCTTTTACTTCCTCGACCGGGACTGCGGTCTCGTCGCGTGGATCGTACGCACCCTGGGCAATCCACTTTTCAAAGTCGCGGATGACTTCATCGGACAGCTTTTCCTTGGGCGGCATCTCAAGCGATTCGTACTTGATCGCTGCGATCAGCAGGCTCTCGTCAATCCGCCGCGGTTGCACTGCAGGGCCCGTCTCACCTCCACGACGCATCGCTTCTCGAGAATCGACACGCAGCCCACCTTCGATTTGTTTGCCTTCGACCGAATGACATGCGTAACAATGCTCGATCAAGACAGGACGAATCTTTCGTTCAAAGAACTCACCGGAGTCTTCACCAGACGTGATGTTCGAGATACCGAGAAGGCAAACGCAACAAGCGATAAAGCTGACGAGCAAACGCATCAAGCTGGTTCTCGCAGAAAAGAGAGTACAGAGTGGTAGGATGGATCAGGCAGGAGCGAGTACCCGTCCATTGGAACTCGCCAGACCTGTATTGTACCGCAATCCGCCGACAAAAAACCACTGCCGCTGCAGCGGGAAGCGAAAAAATCAGTGCCTTCGCTGTGGTCGCCGGACGGCAGGAGTTACACGACAGATAATGGACCGCCGTTGCGGAAGCGATCTTCAGCCGTAGTCGACGATGGAGTAGGCACGTAATCACAGTGGGATTTAGTCGATCAAGGCGCAAGTACTAGGCGAGGGCAACTGCGGCGAGGCGACAGACCGTGGGACGGATCGGTGGCAGCCGCTGTTAATCTGGAACAGGGCATCACGCTGGATAGTAACACATCACTCACGCTGCGATACTTGTTGCACGACCATCGCGGACTGAAAACATATTGGGTCTCGCGACGCACTCCGCAACCAATTCAGCTAGAATCGTAAGCAGGTTCTCATCGCCGACTGAGCGGTAAAGCCGTTTCCCCGTTTGCTCTGTATGCTCGTATGATGATTGACTCTCATTCACGCCGAAGCTTTTTGTCTGCTCTTGGCGGAGGAATAGGCGCGTTGGCTGCATCAGTACTCACGGCGGAGCAAGCCGAAGGCGAAACCACGACACGAATACGGCTCGATCCGCTGCGTCCCAATGCGGCTCGACCGCCTCAGTTCACTGCGAAGGCGAAGTCGGTGATCGTTCTATTCATGGTTGGCGGTCCGAGTTCAATGGACTCGTTTGACTATAAACCTGCGTTGCAGCATAACAACGGCAAACCGTTGCCCGATCGTTTTCGAGAGTCTTTGAGCGGGACCAAGTTTGCGGACGTTCTACACGGTACGAAAAATGAGCTAATGGCCAGCCCATTCGGATGGAAACAGTACGGCCAAAACGGAATGTGGATCAGCGATTTGTTTCCCCATACGGCCAAGCACGTTGATAAGCTATGTTTTCTGCATTCGGTGCAAGCCGATTCAAACAACCATGCTCCAGCCAGTTATCAACTGCACACCGGAGATGTGCGAGCTGGCAAAGCTAGCCTTGGATCTTGGATAACCTATGGTCTTGGGTCAGAGAACCAGGATTTGCCGAGTTACATCCTGCTGTTTGACGCAGGCCCTTTGGGAGGTGCTGCCAACTATAGCAACGGCTTTCTTCCTGCGGCGTTTCAACCAACGCATTTTCGTTCTCAGGGCAACCCAGTCCTGGATCTTGTTCCGCCAGAGGATCTTGTCGCGTATCAGCGTGACTCGCTCGATCTCATCGAAGAGCTGAACAAAAAACATCGCGCAAGCCGAGTTGGATTTACCGATTTGGATGCCCGTATCGCCAGTTACGAGTTGGCTTATCGGATGCAAGCCTCTGCCTTGGAAGTTGGTGACATCGACAGCGAAACCAACTACACGCGGACGGCTTATGCACTTGAACATGTTGATCTGCGCACACGCAGCTTCGGTCGTAAATGTTTGATGGCGCGTCGATTGGTTGAGCGCGGCGTTCGTTTTGTCCAGCTCTATGATATGCCGGACAAAGATGGTTGGGATGCTCATGACAACATCGTTGCGAATCACACACCACGGGCTCGATGGACGGATCAGCCGATTGGTGCGCTGATTGAGGACCTGAGTCAACGCGGTTTACTCGGTGAAACTCTGGTGGTCTGTCTGAGTGAGTTTGGACGCACGCCAACCATGCAGGGCAACAATGGCCGGCAGCATAACGCAGCTGGCTTCACTATCTGGTTGGCCGGAGCCGGTGTGCAGCCCGGACGAATTGGAGCGACCGATGAGTTTGGGTTGATGGCTGTTGAACGACCAATCCACTTTCGAGACTTACAGGCGACGATTCTCAGTGCATTGGGAATACGTCACGAAGATCTGTTCTTTGAAGTAAGCGGGCGTCAAGAAAGACTTACAGGAGTGGCTGGTACAGCAAAGGTTATTTCCGATGTTTTTGCGTAACGCTTGGAGTGACTCGCTGAAATGCATCGCCCACACAGGATTGTGGTGCTTGCTTTTTGCGGCTGGTTTAAGAAATGTCAACGCAGATGAACTCAGCGAACGAAGGTCGACGTCGCCAAGTGCCAAGCTCAGTGAACAAGTAGTGAATTTGTTGCGGAGCAAATGCGTAAACTGTCACGGAGCGGAGACGGCTGAAGGCAACTTACGACTGGACTCGAGAGAATTGATGCTGCAAGGTGGCGATCGCGGATCGGCAATTGTCTTGGGCAAGCCAGAAGAGTCGCTACTGTATAAGAGTGTGGCGTATTTGAGCGAAGACTTGGAGATGCCGCCAAAGAATCCGCTAACGCCCACAGAAATTTCCGAAATCAAGAATTGGTTGCAAGCGGGCGCGAACTGGCCGGAAACGAAGTCAACTCAATCGCCTGTGATGCAGGCGGAGACTCAGCCCATTGGCGATGCGTGGACCGACCCGCGAAATCCAATTGTGCGAATCTTCGGTGGTCAACGACTCGATCTGTGGTCTTTGCAGCGAGTTCGAACGCCCCCAGTGCCCGAGACATCAAACACAGATTGGGGGCGAGGTGAGTTGGATCGATTTGTCTTGGTTAAGTATGAATCAAAGGGGCTTCAACCGCCAGCAAGAGCAGATAGTAGAACGCTTGTGCGGCGATTGCATTTCGATCTAACAGGATTGCCGCCCTCGCTCGAGACGATGGCTAAGTTTGAAACAGACAATGTCGAGCAGCTAGTCGATCAGCTCCTGGACAGCGAACAATTTGGGCAACACTGGGCACGGATGTGGCTGGACGTTGCCAGGTACAGCGACAGCAACGGCTATGACTGGGATGAATTTCGAACACAGGCGTGGCGATATCGTGACTATGTGATTCGATCATTCAACGCGGACAAGCCATATCATCTGTTCGTGCTGGAGCAACTGGCCGGTGATGAACTGTTTTCCGGGCAACCACAAGTTCAATCTCAGCAAGAGTCGCTGATCGCCACGGGCTTTTTGCGTCTTGGGCCTCACGACAATGCTGCCAAGTTGTTCAATGAGCAAGATCGAAGTCGAGATGAACTGCTAACGGACCTCGTTGAAACGACTGGTAGTGCACTGCTTGGGATCACACTTTCCTGTTGCCGCTGTCATGACCACAAGTATGATCCGATTTCTCAAGCCGATCACTTCCGATTGAGAGCCTGCTTTGCCGGAGTTGCGTTTGCAGATGAACTGTCGATTGATCTTGCCGATGAGCAAGAGCAGATCCAACTGCACAACGCTAGGATCGATGACGAAATTGCGAGCTTGCAAGCGGAAAAGCAGTCGTTACTCGATTCCATTGCGAAGCGTCTAGACGATGAAGCGACATCACAGCAAGAAAACGAGCCTAGCTATGCAATCGCAGCCGAAAAGAAAGAGAATGACGAAGCGCAGCTTCTAAAATTCGCTACTGAGTCGGAGCTACCTCTACTCGACAAGACGAATAAGTCCATCGAAGAAGCGAAACGACTGAAGAAGTCGCTTACTCATGCCATGCTGATGGTTGAGTCGACCGAAGCGATGCCAGAGACTTATCTGCTTTTTCAGGGCGACTACAAGTCCCCACGCGAGAGAGTTGAACCGGGAATCCTCTCGGTACTTGATCCGAATAGTCTCCCGCCCGCTCAGTCGCTTCGTGATGGCAGCTCGGGGCGACGACTTGCGTTGGCTCAGTGGATCATTTCACCAGAGAATCCGTTGACCTCGCGAGTGTTCGTCAATCGGGTTTGGCAAAACCTGATGGGCCGCGGATTAGTTGAAACGCCCGGCGATTTCGGGCTCGCAGGCGCCACTCCCAGTGAACC
This sequence comes from Pirellulaceae bacterium, assembly GCA_041751935.1. Lineage (GTDB taxonomy): Bacteria > Planctomycetota > Planctomycetia > Pirellulales > Pirellulaceae > JBBSJZ01. The sequence goes on from JBGSIA010000019.1 coordinate 7,647, forward strand.
GGAATTGTTGGATTGGCTTGCCAGTCGATTTGTACAAGAGGGTTGGTCGATTAAAACGCTTGTGCGCTCGATCGTATTGAGTGCTACGTACCAGCAAGCGGCTACCTATGGTGAGCCCAATAGCGAGGTCGCACATTTGACACGACTGCCAAGGCGTCTAACCGCTGAACAACTACGCGATTCGATGTTGATGGTCTCAGGTTTGTTGACCATGAAGAGTTCAGGCCCGCCAGTGTGGCCAGAGTTGCCTAAGGATGTGCTTGAAGCGAACCCTGCGTTCCTGGATGACAATGAAACAAAGACCAAGGGTTGGTACCCATCCCCAGCGGAGCAGCAACATTGCCGAAGTATTTTTTTGGTTCAGAAACGTAATACCCGCGTACCGTTTTTAGAGACGTTTGACCAACCAGAGAACTCAGTGCCATGTGCTCGACGACTGAGTTCCGTCGTCGCACCGCAAGCGTTGTCTCTACTCAATGGCCCGGAAGCTGTCGCGGCGGCTCGACGTTTTGCGGAACGGGTAGCTGCCGCTCACAAAAAGGAAGTCGATCGAATCCATCATGCCTTTCGATTATCGGTACAGCGAGATCCTATCGGGATTGAAACTCAGGCTTGTCAAGAATTCCTCGAACATGCGAGCTGGACAGAGCTTTGTCGTGTGTTGCTGAACATCAATGAGTTTGCTTATTGCGATTGATTCATCGGATCGGTGGCTGACATTATCCGTCGGTTATATTGTGTTCGGTAGAGCTAGCTGCGGGCGGCTAGTGTTTGCCAGCGTGCGTGCCGCCTTGGTTCTTGCTTGGCGCGACTGCAAAAGACGCCAACTGAACTGACCATCCGGACCATGAGCGGAATCGAACTCCGACTGCTGCGCTTGGCAAAGGATTTGAAGAAACGGTTGGGGGTCGATTTCCGATATCGACGCAGTGGATCGATTGCGACGACAACATCTGCGAATTGGTGCGGATTCAAAATGTATTCCGACGCCGCCTTATGAGTATGGCATGGGGTTGGTTACTCGTATGGACAGGATGATTCTGGAGTAGCTTAAACAGCCAATTGAACCAGACTTTTCGCGTCGTTGAGGTCGTTAGCAGCGATTGCTTTCTGTTCTAGTTCGGGGCCAACCAGTTGATAAAACACATCGCGCTGGCGAGCTTCATAACCCAGTTCTTCGATCGCTTCACGAATTTGTCTTAGCGTCAGAAAGTGAACCGTACCTGCTTCGGCGACTACGTTTTCCTCGATCATCAAACTGCCCATGTCATTGGCACCGCACGTCATTGCCAATTGGCCGACTTTCAAGCCTTGAGTCACCCAACTGCTTTGCAAGTTGTCAAAATTATCGAGGTACAATCGCGAGACGGCAAGCATCTTGAGGTACTCGAACGAACCGACGGGTTTGATGTGTGATAGATCAGTGTTATCCGGCTGGAACGTCCAGCAAATGTAGGCTGTGAAGCCGCTCGTTTCATCTTGCAGATCACGCAATCTTTGCAAATGTTCAATCCGCTCGGCAAGGGTTTCCACGTGTCCGAACATCATCGTTGCGCTGCTTTTTCCGCCAAGTTTGTGCCATACTCGCATCACTTTGAGCCAATCATCACTCATCACCTTGCCTCGCGTTAATTCATTCCGAACGCGATCAACGAGAATCTCGGCACCGCCACCAGGGATACTTCCTAAACCCGCGTCGCGTAGTCGCGACAAGACGGTTTCCAGGGGCAGCTTGTTAACTTTCGTGAAGTGATACAACTCTGGAGGGCTGAAGCCGTGGATGTTGACTTGAGGAAAGGTGCGTTTGATATCGCTAAGCATTTCCTCATACCACGATAGCGTGAACTTGGGATGTAGCCCACCTTGAAGTAAGATTTGATTTCCGCCAAGTTCAACAGTCTCACGAACCTTTTCTATTAAAACCTCTCGGGGCAGTACGTAGCCTTCATCGCTTTTTGGCGAACGATAGAAGGCACAGAAATGGCAAACCGCAGTGCAGATATTCGTGTAGTTGATATTCCGATCGATATTATAAGTTCGATAATTCTCCGGATGCTTGCGGCGGCTGATCGTATTGGCGGCGCTGCCGATTGCGGCCAAGTCATGGCTGTGCAGGAGCGTCAATCCGTCGTTGGTCGTTAGTCGCTCGCCGGCCAATGCCTTATCAAGAATCTCGCGAACGGTTGTATGAGTCGGTGCCATGATTTATCGTTTTAAAATTTGGGTTGTTCTTTCAATCAATCCAAGTGCGTCGGCCTTGGCGCGAAAAGATTCCAGTCCCTGGCGCTCGTCGTCGCCCAGCGTAAAGTGCAGATTTTCACGCAAATATGTTTGTACGTCAGTGGCCAGCAAACCGTGTACTGGTGCTTCACGTTCAGCAATCTGGGCAATCCGCTGCATTCCGAAATCGCGACTTGTCTCCAGCCACTTCGTGACCGCTACAACGTCAACGTTACTACGTGCAACCCACATGGCGAACACGAACGGCAAGCCGGTCCATTGGCTCCATCGCTCGCCAAGATCCCAATTCTCGACGTAGTCTCCACAAGTAGGGCGCATCGCTCGATCGCCGATCAACAGTACCGCGTCGGCGTCAACAGCTTCGGGTGTCTGTTCGATTTCCAACTCGATCGTTCGCGGTCGCGTCGCGAATTTTTCCCACAGCAAGATTTGTACTAGGGCGGCACTCGTGCGACTGCCCACGTCCAGTGCCAGCGTGCGAATCCGACGAGCGGGAACGCGGCTTAAAAGTCGGACGCTCCACACCGGCCCGCGACAGGCGATCACCGCGTCGGAAACAACCCGCAGTCCTGGATTGCGAAAAAATTCGATTGACGGCACAAGCGCCACGTCCAGCCGCTTGGCTACCAAATCGTCAGCCAAGCGGCTGGGCAGATTCAGCGACAATCGACCGCTGTCGCCCATGGTTTCTCGCAACCCCTCTATCAGCGGCTTGGTGTTCAGATATGTGACGGCGCCGACACGGAGCATGGAAGTATTCGCAGTTGTCCAATGGATTTCTAATTCGATTCAATTTCATAACCGACAAAGCGGGGGCGGAGCAACCGCCAAGGCTACTCAGGAAGCCTCGTTTCGACGATAGTAGGGAGATGTTTCGCGAGCCAAGTTCTACCGAATCACGATCCAGCGGTGCGAGTGCTTCGCAAACGCCCAAGGAAGTTTCACGCGAACGTCGTCGAAATCTGCTAGCCGCCAGCGTTTTGGCGGCTCTGTTGGTGGGATCAGCGATTTCGATCGGATCACGGTTCAATCAGGCTCTGGAGCAATTAACTCGGAATTCGCTTATCGGAATCTTGTCGGTCAATGTGGCGACGACCCGCATGTGGCTGGACCAGCGACGTCAGGATGTAACGCGATTGATGGGGACGCCGAATGTCAGCGAAGCGGCAAGCGATCTGATTTTGAGTTTTGGTGACCGGACCCAATTGAGGCTTTCCGAACTGCTGACCGAGCCAGCGGTCACAACGTTCAGCAAAAACCTCGCAGCGAAGGTCGATTCGGAAATTTATCTCGGATGGGTATTGCTTGATGCCAGTGGCCGAGTGCTGGTTAGCGACCATGAACGTTTGATAACGTTGTCGCTGCCAGTTCCCGACACCGTCACCAGTCGCTTGAATCGTGGTGACTCAGCGGTATGTCATGCGATCCCACTGCCGATACCGATCACGCCAGATGGTCCGCAATCGCGAAGTGGCGGCCCGATCATGCTATCGATGGCACCGATCCGTCAAGGTTTCACCACCATCGGCTCATTCGCTTTGCTGTTTGATCCGTTGGGAGAGTTTTCGTCGCTGCTTTCGGTTGCCCAGCCAGGGAAGACTTGTGAAACGTATATGTTCAATCGCGACGGACGTATGGTATCGCCAAGTCGATTCGACAACCAACTTCGCGAAATGGGGATGTTGGCGGCTGATAAAAGCGTTACCAGCGTATTGGAAATCGAGTTGCGTGATCCAGGCGTTGACGCGACCGCTGGTGAACATGCTTCGCTACAGCGACCCTCACAGCCGCTGACACAGATGGCCGTGCTGGCGACACGCGGTGGCGAAGGCGAAGATATCGTTGGTTACCGAGATTACCGTGGCGTACGTGTCGTTGGGGCTTGGCGATGGATTGACGATTACGACATGGGAATGGCAACGGAAATGGATGTTGCCGAAGCGTACCGGCCGACCTTATTGTTGAAGCAAACGATGTTCGGTTTCTTGACACTCGTGGGCTTAGCAACTCTCGGAATGCTCGTCATTGCCTGGCAGTATCGGCAGGCCTTGCGTCGCGATGGGCGTCATCTCAAACGTGGTCGGCGACTGGGCCAATACGAGATCGGGCGGCGCATTGGTACCGGCGGGATGGGTACGGTACACATCGGGCAACATCGGTTGCTAAAACGCGACGTTGCTGTGAAGGTTCTCGAAGGCCCCGACCTGACGCAGCGGGCGATCACCCGGTTTGAGCGTGAGGTCCAGGCAACCGCGATGCTGCGGCACCCGAATACCATTGCGATTTATGATTACGGTCGCACGGAGAAAGGCGAGTTTTTTTACGTCATGGAATGGGTCGATGGCATCACACTTCAGCGATTGGTGAAAGAGTATGGTCGACAACCGCCTGAACGCGTGATTTACTTGCTGCTTCAAGTCTGCGGTTCGCTGTCCGAAGCACACCACAAAGGGATCGTGCATCGCGATATCAAACCAGCAAACATCATGGTCACCGCTCATGCCGGCTTGTACGACACGGTGAAACTATTGGATTTTGGTTTGGTCAAAGAAGTAGATAGTGAGAACACGATTTTGACTGTCACGGACTCATTCACTGGCACTCCATCCTACATGTCACCCGAAGCGGTGCGTGATGCAGCGAAAGTGGATCATCGCAGCGATATCTACTCCCTGGGCGCTGTCGGCTACATGTTGCTGACCGGTGTTCCAGTGTTCGAAGGCGGCTCGGCGGTCGACGTGTGCGTCAAGCACATTAACGATGAACCGATGCGTCCAAGCGAACGAATTGGGGCCCGATTGCCCGAGGATTTGCAAAATGTCCTGCTGAGTTGTTTGCGAAAGTATCCGGAGGAGCGTCCGCGAACGGTCGACGAATTAGCGGAAACGTTACAGCACTGTGCTGACGCTTCACGTTGGTCGATCGGCGAAGCTCGGCGGTGGTGGGAAAGCATCTATCAAGCCGCCGATACGCATGAGAATGAGCATAACGACGAAACTCTGATTAGTAGTGAGAAACCTGTGAGTCGACAATCAAGGACTGATGCTATCCGCTCAACAGAGCCGTCAACATTTTCGCCGTCTGACCGTACGCGAGCTTCGTAAATGTTTGGCAAACGACGCTCACCCAAAACGGCCAGCTTGGACTGGCCCAGCTTGCTCTCGTTACTCGAGGACGATGATCAACTTGCGGCCGTAAAAGAACAATTCCCTGGCGAAACCAGCGAAAGTTTTCTCGCGGCTTTGCGGCGGATCGATTCCAAGGCAGCGAATGACTTGCTCGCCGCTGGACGCCAACTCAACACTGCCTCGCAGTTGATTGATCGTCCGACGGTTGCCGTTGCTGGGATGCTCAACAGTGGCAAGACTAGTTTGGTCGCGACCTTCCTGAGTGATCAGGGGCGACGTCGATCACTTCGTGGCACGAACAATAGCGAAGGCACGCATCGCTTTGTGTTGTGGCTACCCGAGGCTTGGAAACAGGACCTGGAGGTTTGGGGGCTGTTGATGAGTCGTTTGAAAGACTCGCTCGGCGAAGCCCCTGAAATGCTGGCCGAAGATCCGTTGATCGCACACCAGCAATACAACAATCGCGGCGGTGACGCGACGACGTTAGCGGTTCCACTTGTGGCCACTGATCCGCAACTGGACGCGGTGGGGATCGGATTACTCGACTGTCCCGATATTGTTTCCGACGCCGAGTTCGGCTTAGGTTCACCCGAAGCACGCCGTGCGTTGTTGGGACGTGCGTCGACTTTGTGCTCGGCGTTCTTGGTTGTGACAGGGGCCGAAGCGTCGCGTGATGCGACTCTTGGCGATTTGTTGCGAATCGCGGCGGATTTGATGCCCGGTGTGCCCCGTTTGCTGGCCGTGAACAAAGTGCGGCCTCGACAAACGCCGGACCAAGTGCGTGAAACGTTTGAGCCGCTGGCAAGAAATCATGGTATCGAGACGGTGTTCGCGGCTTACGACTTTGATGTTCCCGCCAGCCGTCCATTCATTCCGCGTTTCGACGAAGCCGGAGAGAACACCAGCGAAAACTACGATTCAATGCCCGTGTTTTTCTCAGTGGCGAAGAACCCTGATGAGAATCCGCCTGCGGCAATCACTCCGGATCGACTGTTGCAATCGCTCCCCCAGAGATTGGATCGCGGCCAATTGTTTGATAAGTTTCGCATCGCATTGGAGTCGGGACTGCGATCGGCAGTTTGGGACGTGGGTTACTCCAAACTCACCAGCAGTGTTCAGCAAACTCATGCCCAAACAACGCGTGCGCAGCAGATGATGCTTAACGTCGCTTTGGAATTTTTTGCTCATCGCGACGATATCACTGACGAGATTTTAGAATTGAGATTGCTGCACAGCAAACGCATCATCCAACAGCTTGCCGAAGCGTTTGCCGAGAACGCGCCGTGGTACGCAAAATTCAGTGTTCGACTGCATACGACTGTGCGACGAATCGTCGGCGGTGCGACAGATCTGATGCGTCAACTGACGCCGACTGCGCTCGCCCAGCGGACGGCAACCGATTTGAAGGAAAAATTCAGTCGCGGCGAACACGGAACAATCCTCAGTCCCGATCGATTGCGGAAAGCCATTGAGCGACATGGTGGGATTGACACGCTGCCCAATTGGCGCGATGACAAAAACCTCGAACCGACATGCGATGAAGCAATCATGCGATTCGATCGTAGCGACGTATCTTCGCTCGATCCGCGACGGCTCAACGCAGCGGTCCAAGAGATGTGGCGCGAAGTTCCGATCCGTAAAAAACTGGCCGCGGGTTTGACTCCGCTGGCTGCGATGCTTGCCGCGTTTGGTGGCGCGCTGATGATTCCTGTCGATTTCGGAACCAGTTTCATTGCCTCGGCGTCGATCTCGGAGTTACTTGCTGCCACGGGTTTGGCGGCGTTCGCGGCAATGTGGGCGGGCGGACAAAACACGCGGCACGTGGGTCAACAGGCTGCTAAGCAACAACTCGCCACCTTTCACGCGGTACTCTGCGATACTTTTGGCTTTGCTCGCCCCAGTGACGAAACGGTGATCATGGTGGAAAAGCAACAACAGGTCTTGCCGTCGGCGAAAGTCGCCCCGTTTGACTCGCTCGGTGAGCCGCTGAAACTTTACGTGGTCCGCGACGAGTTCAGTCGGGAGTTACAGCGTCAAATCCCTCGTGGCGGAGGCGATCCAGCATGAACCATTCAGCGTTTGAGTCGAATAAGACCCCCGACCCCTTTTGGGATACCGGAGACAAGTTCTTGCGGCGAGTGCAGCATGCTGCAACACACGTTCTCGGGTCCAGTGAGGTTGGACGCGAAGTGCTTTCGCTTTGCGTTGAACATGCTGAAGCACGAGAGATGATCCAAGTCGATCGCAGTAGTGGTGCGACGGTGATTGCCGTCGTGGGCGCGACCGGCCAAGGCAAATCGTGGTTGATTCGTCAGTTCGTGCGTCGCTCGCCTGTTGCCGCGAGTATCCGCAGTGGCAATAACCTGGACGAAGCGACTGAGAAATTGACGTGGATCGGTCCGCAACCTCCCGCTGACTTGGACACGCGTCAAGAGAAGTATTTGCCCTGTGACGCTGGCAGCATGGAACCCATCGGAGTCCCTTACATGTTGGTCGATGCACCGGGTTCGACCGATGATCGTCGTGCGATCGCGGCTGTCGCGTCCCGTGCATTGTCCATGGCGAGTGTCATTTTGCTTGTGGTTCGCCGTGACCAAATCCGCAGCCAAGCGGTCGGTATGCTCACCGAAGCAACAGAAGGAACGATGGTGGTTCCGATCATCAATGCCGTTCGCAAACGGGATGCAGAGTTGGATGCGGATATCGATGCACTGGTCACGCACATGCGACAAGTTGCAGCGAGCAGTTGTTTTGCCGCGCCGGTAGTGATTGATGATTTTGAGATCAAGGATGCACAAGAGCATCTTGTGGGAGAAGCCGCTGCGACGGCTGTGGCCGACCGACTTCGTGAACAACTTGCGGACGGTTGGGACGGAGATCGTCGTAAATCAACGCGTTTGGCGGCAATCGATGCGAGGTTCCGCTCCGCGTTGCACAGCGTGCTACGCGAACACCTGCCGGGATTAACTTCGGCCGTCGAGCGACTCAACAACGAGGCGGTGACTCTGCCGGCGCAAGTTGCCGAATCGCTTGTCGGCGCCAGCAGTCCCCTGCGTGCCGTGATTCGCTCGCGATTGAGAGCGTCTCTGCTGACCGAAACCTTAGGAGTCTTCTTTCCCTATCGATCTCTTCTGGGCGTGCTGAATCTCACGCACGGTGCCTGGGATCGTGTAGCGCTATCGCTCTCTGGTTCGCTCCCCAGCCTGATTGGTGCCGCATGGACAAGCGCCCAGAACTTGCGCGAGGGTCGTTCGGCGGAGGAAACCGTGCAGGAAGGATTGCGCAAGCGCAGTACTGCGGCAGTTGCCGATCGTCTGGCGCCACTTGCGGCTCGCTTTCGAGACGAGCTGGCTGAATTGCGCCGCGAACCACGTAAAATCCGTGGCGATTTGGTGGATGATGACGTGCGTCCGCGCGTCGCCTACTTGGCCGGAATCGATACGCTGCAAGAACGTTCTCAAGCGATTTTTGACGATCAAATCGATGCGGTGTCCGTGTCACGCGAGGCTGCATTGACTTGTGGCATCATCGGCACGTTGATCTTCTGGGGATTTCTAGCTGGTCCAATTGTGACGTTGTATCGCAAATACTTCGATGCCAGTCTCGCGACTCTGAGTGAAATGGGTGGTGAGCTCGAAGCGTATCCGCATCCCGAACTGGCAATGATGTTAACGAGTATCATCCTCTCGTTACTGCCACTGGGCATCTTCTCGATGATTGTGCTCTCGTGGGCACAGAGCACGTCGCGAGTCGAGCAAGCAGAACGAGCGATTCGCAAATTGCACCGGGTCACGATTGCACAGCTCCAACGTGAAGGTGTGTTGGCACTTCGTTGGGATGACCCGCTGTTGGCCGATGCTGAATTCTTGTTATCTGCCGGTGCTGAACAAGAGGATCGCGAAACATGATTTTGTCGCAAAACGATGCCGCATCAGCCAACAGTGGTATCCTGGACATCGTGCTCAGTGGCGGTGTGTTCGGCCTGTTTATCCTGTTGATGTTGTTTTCGCTCAGCGTGGCGATGGCGTATTTGATCTTTGATCAAGCGATGACGTTGCGGCGAACTGAGATCTTGCCGGAGTTAGTCAGCGACACCGTGCGGCAAGCATTGCTAACTGGGCGAACAGCTGAAGCCGACGCAGCATGCCGACGCGCCCCAAGCGTATTGAGCCTCGTGTTGCTTTCGGGTCTGGGAGAAATGGATCTTGGTTGGCGCGAAGTCGAAAAGGCAATGGAGGATTCGCTGGCTGAACAGGCGGCAAGACTGATGCGACGTATCGAGTACTTGAGCGTGATCGGGAACATTGCTCCGATGGTCGGTCTGCTGGGGACAGTCGCGGGCATGATCATGACGTTCCAACAAGTTGCGTCGACGCGCGGCGCGGCCGGGGCTGGCGATCTGGCGGAGGGGATTTATCAGGCGCTTGTAACCACCGTCGGCGGGCTTCTCGTCGCTATTCCTGCGCTCGGCGCCTTTGCCATTTGCCGAAATCGCGTCGATGCGTTGGTCGCCGAAGTCGCACATCAGGCTCAACATGCACTGTTGCCGATCAAACGCCGACCCGCCGCTCGGGTACGTCCACCAGCACCGGGACAACCACAACCGGGGCAACCATCACCGGGGCTTGTCGTTGACGATCCCAAGAAACCGCCGCGGGGGTAGTCGATTCGTACGTCCGCCTCGCCGAAAATGCGTCGAGATGCTTTTTTTGCTGAAACGGATTTTTGCTGATAAGATTACGAGACACACGACCAAGTTACTTATCTTCCAGGGATAGCAAGCGATGAACGTCATGCACCTAAGACGCGACCGTAGAGCGATCTGCTTACTAACGTTCGGGGTTGCGTTGATTGGGATGCAAGCATTGTCAGCTCTGGCTGATTCCTCAGTCCAGTTGCCACCGGTGCTGCTGCAAATGGTGCGTGATGAAGCAATTCAGACGGAGCTAAAGCTTTCACCAACTCAAAAGTTGCGTGTTCGCGAGGCACTTGAATCTGTCGATACGCAGTGGTGGTTGAGCCGACATCTCCAGCCCGCCGAACTTGCACTCGAGCTGGAAAAACTAACGAGCTCGCTGGCGGACCAGCTCAATGCAATTCTCGATCCGCTTCAAAGCAAGCGACTCACCGAGCTACAGCGGCAAGCCGTGGGCACACGCATGGTGCTGCGAAGTGATGTCGCCGCCGAACTGATGATCACGCAGGACCAGCACGCGAAATTGACCGCCGCGTTTACCCGTACAGATCAAGAGGCTGCTGCGATTCAATCCCAGCACACCAAGGGCGAACTTGATGCAAGTCAAGCACAATCCAAGGTGGAACAACTTAAGCGGGACGAGCGGAAGAAAATTGTCGACGTGCTCTCGGATCAGCAAAAAGTAAACATCGCCAAACTGACTGGCACGCCGTTCGACTTCTCCCAAGTCCAACGAACGTTTCCTCTGGCGCCCGCTCTGCAAACCGATGGTGCAAGCTGGATCCAAGGTGGACCGCTGACGCTCGACGAATTGAAAGGCAAGGTGGTTGCTGTGCACTTCTACGCTTTTCAATGTATCAACTGCCAACGCAATTTTCCGCATTACGAAGCTTGGTATCGAGACTTCGCCGATCGCGGACTGGTTGTGATCGGAATCCAAACTCCCGAGACTTCTGCAGAACGCGATTTGGCTCGAGTACGTGCCGCAGTGGTGAGTGACGGCTTCAAGTTTCCTGTGGTGATGGACAGTGCATCCAGCAATTGGAAAATCTGGGGCAATACGATGTGGCCCAGCGTCTATCTCATTGATAAGCAAGGCTTCATTCGCCGCTGGTGGCAAGGCGAAATGAATTGGCAAGGCGTCGAAGGCGAAAAACAGATGCGAGAAACAATTGAATCATTACTGCGTGAGGAGTCCTGATTCACGCGATCGCCGCAGCACTTCGCCTGTGCGACTGGCAATAACATTCTCTACCTCCGCTGGAGTTCCTGTCGCAACGACTTGCCCGCCAGCCGCAGCCGACCCGGGCCCAAGATCGATCAGGTAATCGGCGGCCTGGATCAACATCGTGTGATGCTCAACGACCACCATCGAATGCCCGTCAGCGATCAACGCATCGAAGCAATCTACCAATCGAACGATGTCGGCAAAATGCAACCCGGTCGTTGGTTCGTCAAGCACAAACAACGTTCGACGCCGTGTGGCCGAGGCCAAAAACGCAGCCAGTTTTAGTCGTTGTCCCTCACCACTGGAGAGTGTGGTTGCCGGTTGTCCGAGAGTCACATAGTCCAGCCCCACGTCGATCATTCGTTTCAGACGTGCTTGCACTTTCGCATGTCCGCGAAAGAAGGAGTAAGCTTGCTGAACAGTCATCGCCAGCACGTCGGCGATGGATTGGTCTCGATAGCGAACTTGCAATATTTCGTCGCGATATCGTGCGCCGCGACAGGTCGGGCAAGTGATTGACACGTCCGCTAAAAACTGCATGTCGATCTCCAATACACCTGCTCCTTCACAGGCAGAACATTGCCCATCCGTCGAATTGAAACTGAAGTGACCGGTTCCAAAGTTTCGCGTCCGTGCCTCCACGGTCTCAGCAAACACTTTCCGAATCGCATCAAATCCTTTCACATACGTGACCGGACAACTTCGAGCACTGCGGCTGATCGGTGATTGGTCAACTAGCAAACAGTCCTCGATCTGGCTTAGACCGCTGATCGATGAAAACGACAAAGGCTTTTCCGCCGTACCGCCCTTGCGCTGGACAATGGCACCGTACAAAGTGTCTTGAACCAGTGAGCTTTTCCCGCTGCCCGATACACCGGTGACCAAACACAGCACGCCCAAGGGGAATTTCACGTCAACCGATTTCAGGTTGTGCCCGCTGGCTCCTTCAAGCGAGATAAAACCTCGAGGTTGACGTGGCGTTCGGTTGCGTAACGTCCAGCCGCGGCGACCACTGAGAAACTGCCCTGTCAGACTTTTCTCATCGTCCATCATCTCTGCCGCAGTACCGGAGAAAGTAATCTCGCCACCACCGACACCTGCGCCTGGCCCCACTTCGATAACGTGGTTTGCATGGCGAATCAACGTTTCGTCATGTTCGACCACGATCACGGTGTTACCGCGAGAGCGAAGTCCATCGATTGCGGATACCAATTGATCGACATCTGCCGGATGTAAACCGGCAGTCGGTTCATCGAGTACGTAGAGCATATTGATCAGACTGCTGCCCAGCGCCGACGTCAGTGCGACACGTTGGGTCTCGCCACCGGAAAGTGTGCGTAGCGTACGATCAAGTTGCAAGTAGCCCAGTCCCACCGAATGCAGGTATCCCAGCCGACTGATGACTTGGCCGAGCGGCTCCGCTGCAATCTGTTGTTCTCGTTTGTCGAATACGAGCGACTGCATGAATTCAGTAAGCTGAACGGCCTGCATCGACATCACTTCTGAAATGGATTGATTCGCGATTCGGTACGATAAGGCTTCGGGCCGCAATCTTGCGCCCTTGCATGTGGTACAGGTCCGGTAGCTGCGATAACGCGAGGAGAAAACGCGAATGTGCATTTTGTATTTTTTGCGATCGAGCCAGGCAAAAAAACCATCGAGACCACCAAAGTTTCGTTGTGGCACACCGCGCTGGATCAACTTGATCTCTTTTGCCTTGAGTTGGCTGTAGGGAACATCGACAGGAATACCAAAGTCATCCGCCAAAGCGATCAGTTCGTTCAACTCATGGTGGTACGCTGGCGAGTTCCACGGGGCAATGGCTCCCTCGCGGAGGGTCAGCGATCGATCGGGTACGACCAAGTCCATATCGACATCGACGGTATCGCCAAAGCCTTCACAGGACGGACACGCGCCGAGCGGATGATTGAAGTTGAATAGTCGGGGTACTGGATCGGGATATTCGACATTGCAGGATTCACACACAAGCTCGGTGCTGACGATTCGCTTGCTCCACGAACCACCGTCGATCAACAGGCTGTTCTCCGACGAGCTAGTGACGTCGTTATCGGCAACCGGACTTTGGAGGAACACAACGCCACGGCCATGCCCTTCTCGCATTGCCGTTTCCAGTGATTCTGTCATCCGGCTGAGATCCGCATCCGCAGTCAGTCGGTCAACGATAACGATGCACTCCACTCCCCGGCTGCCCACTTTCTTCGCCAAGGCTCTCCGGTCATCGTCGGACAAATGAAACGTGCGATCGCCCACGACGAGCCGCAAAAAACCTTCCTGCTGCAACCCCAATAAAATCTCGGCGGCCGTCTTGCGGTTCGGCAGCCAAACCGCAAAACCGATCATCAAACGTTGTTGTCGGTCACCGTGAAGTAACTGCTCTGCAACCACAGTAGGGTCGTCACGCTTAACGTCACGTCCACATCGATAACACGTTAACGACGCAACCTTGGAGAACAACAGCCGCAAATAATCGGCGATTTCTGTTGCTGTACCGACAGTGCTGCGATTCGTTTTCGGACCCGCAGCTCGAGTGACCGCGATCGCTGGTGGGATGCCTTCGATGCTGTCACAATCGGGCTTATCAAGCCGCTCCAGAAATTGTCGCGTGTACGCCGAAAAACTTTCGATATACGCTCGCTGGCCTTCCGCGTAGAGCGTATCCAAAGCGAGCGACGTTTTTCCACTGCCGCTGACTCCGCAAATTGCGATCAACTCGCCGCAGGGTATATCCACGTCGACGTTCTTTAAGTTGTGGACCCGTCCACCACGAACTCGAATAAAGTGAGATGACACGAAATATTCCAATTACTGCACTCTGTGAAACGCTTTTCTACAGCAATTTCAGCCTGCGGGTGATTGTAGGTCAGTGGACAGCGTGCGAGTCCACTAGCGAAAAACTGGCTTTTCGAGTCTAATACAACTCTGCACTTGACCGTTAGACCCGTTGCTTTGCTTCCTTTATTGTCATTCCTCCGTTTCAAGGAGATTCATTTGTCGGCTGCTGAACCGGAATCGACCCCTCTAAAAATCACCATTTCCGTTCCCGAAGACGACGTTGACTCCGATGGATTCATTACGCTGTGGAACTTCGCTGCCCATTGTTGTGGCGATGAATTGGTTGCCACACGTGATTTGGCTGCAAAGTTGCTCTGTTTCCTCTGCAAAAAGAATTGCGAGTTTGTTGTAACCAGCAGCACCAACGCCGAATACTTGGACGCTTGGTTCGAACGAGACAACAAGTTGCTTTATGACTGGAAGCCAGAAAGCGAATCGGTCGACGTCGTCGCCCAGCATGCTGACGTACCGGCGACTGGCTTGGCGATGTTCCTAAAGAACAATGGTTTCGACCCAAGTAAGTCTTACACAGCCACACGTGCTGTGCGACTGAATTGGTTCCGCGAGATGTGGTGCGTCGGGTAACATGCATTGCGCCGGGTGAAGTTACTGCAAGCAGCCCGTTACCGGCGCATGCCGCGCCATGTGCCTGCGGTTACTTGTACATCCCGTCAGCTCGAATGATGAACACATTTAAATCAAACGATTCTATCGTTCCGCGAACGGTCACTACATCACCTTTAGTTAGCTCAAATAACTGTTGAGCTCCGAAGGGTAGTACATTGCCACTGGGATCGGTGAAGCGGACGATTGCCTTGGGAGCCAGCGATGCCTTGCGTTTGCAAAACGGACAATTGTCCGCATGCTCGGGATCGTCATGCCCCTTCTCAGGCAGTACCGACAACAAAAAACTTGCCTGCTCTGCTTCCCAGGGCACTTGATCGTCAGCGTAGACTCGTCCAGTCAGAACGACTTGTTGTTCGAGCCTCTCCGGTGCCCAGGATTCTGCAAGATCGGTGAGCGTCGTCGCGGTTTCTGGAGCCTCACTCAGCCGCAGCGATTGTCGAGCGCTGAGTAACTCAGGTGAAACCGCAGGTTTAGACGCTTCTCCGCATCCAGCGACAATCAACACGATCGCCACGAACGACAACGCACTTAGACGCATTATTTCTTGCCAATTCCGCTGAGAGCTTCCATTGCTGCGTCAATATCCGCCTGCAATGTTTCGTATTTCACGTCCTCGCCACCATGCATCGTTTCGTCGAGTTTGCCAAAGGCTGTGAATAATTTCTCCTGCGCTTCGACGACTGCCTTTCGTTCTTCAGCGTCTTCGGTGACCTTTTCGGCGAGCGTCGGCAACTCTTCGAGCACATGCCCAACCTCATGCAACGCGTCGTGGGCTGAATCCGGGTCACCTGAGGTAAACGCCGTTTGAATCTCTGACTTGAACGTCGACAGTTGTTCCACTGCCTCGGCAAAAGTCTCCGGATGTTTGTGCGCGTGCTCCTCGTGCTCATCGACCGGTGGAGGACCGATATTCGTGACCGTTGGCGCTGTGGGCTTGCCGCAGCCGGCCAGCGCTAGTGCGGAAAGCGGTAACACGGCGATCAGAACCAATGAGAAAACACGGAACGTCCAATTCATAATGAAAACTTTCGCTTCGAGTGAGTGTCCAGACGGCAATCTTAACAGATTCGACGTCCGATGCGATGGTGGCGATCGGGCTGCGGTGTGCTACGCAGCAAGTGGATGTTTGGTTTAACTGTCAAAAAAGCGTTAACTCGCTTGCCATTTCGCCGTCGGGATCTCACATAATGGGGCAGCATCCTAGCAAGGCACTTGCTGTCCACCCTTATCAACTACGAGACGCCTGATGAACGCGGTACCCAGTGACGAAATCGAATCATTCATGCAAGGACTCGAAAAACGGAATCCGCACGAAATGGAGTTTCACCAGGCGGTTCGTGAAGTCGCGGAATCGTTGATGCCGTTTATCGTAGAGCATCCCAAGTACAAAGATGCACAGATCCTGGAGCGACTGACCGAACCGGACCGGATTGTGATTTTCCGTGTCACCTGGGAAGACGACGATGGCACCATTCGCGCCAACCGAGCGTGGCGAGTCCAGTTCAATAATTCCATCGGTCCCTACAAGGGCGGATTGCGATTCCATCCCAGCGTGACGCTCAGTGTGCTGAAATTCCTCGGCTTTGAACAAATCTTCAAGAACTCACTGACTGGATTGCCAATGGGTGGCGCCAAAGGTGGCTCGAACTTCAATCCCAAGGGCAAGAGCGATCGCGCGGTGATGCGTTTCTGTCACTCGATGATGATTGAATTGCATCGTCACATTGGCGAAGACACCGATGTCCCCGCTGGCGATATCGGTGTTGGCGGTCGCGAGATCAGCTACTTGTTTGGTCAGTACAAGCGTTTGGCCAACCGTTTCGTTGGTACCCTGACCGGCAAGGGGCTGGCATTCGGCGGCAGCCTGGTGCGAACCGAAGCAACTGGATACGGATGTGTCTACTTCTGTGAGAACATGCTCAATCATCGCAGCGACAGTGTTAAAGGAAAGTCGGTCGCAATTTCCGGCAGTGGAAACGTCGCGATCTACGCAGCAGAAAAACTGATTGAGCTGGGCGCCAAGGTGCTAACACTTTCGGACTCCGCCGGTTTTATTCATGACCCCGATGGTATCGACAGTGAGAAACTGGCTTTCATCAAAGACATCAAAGAAAAACGCCGTGAGCGGATCGAAGAGTACGCCAAAAAGTACTCGAAGTCGACGTATCATGATGGTCAGCGACCTTGGTCGGTGCCGTGCGATATTGCCATGCCTTGCGCAACACAAAACGAACTGAATTTGGACGAGGCCAAGACGTTGATCGAGAATGGAGTCAAAGTCGTCTGCGAAGGAGCTAACATGCCAACCGAAGCTGATGCGACGCACGCTTTTCGACAAGCAAAAGTCCTGTTCGGTCCCGGCAAAGCCGCAAACGCTGGTGGCGTCGCCGTTTCGGGACTGGAACAAAGTCAAAACGCGCTGCGATTATCGTGGAGTCATGAAGAGGTCGATAGCAAATTGAAATACATCATGGCAGACATTCACAAGAAATGCGTCAAGTATGGAACCACCGACAACCATGTCGACTATGTCGATGGGGCTAACCTCGCTGGCTTTGTCAAAGTTGCTGAAGCAATGCTGGCCTACGGTGCGGTGTAGACCACGAGGATTGCGGCTTCTGGTGCGGAACAACGGTGATGGTTTCCGTCACCGGTATCGCTGAGTCGATCCTTAATTCCACGGTCCCATCGCGGTCGCCTCCCCTGGTCGGGAATGCAAACTCCTCATGCTGCAGGACAACGCTTTGAGTTCGCGATGTTGGCGACTCCATTGTTGACAGGTTGCTCCGTGAACGAGAGTTCTAGGTCTTGACGAAATATTGTTTGTTGGTCGTCGGGCCGAAGCAATTGATTCTCGACGATATCCAGCGAGTTGTAACGTTGACCCAACAGAGTCGAGCCTCCTTTGTGGTACGGTTGATTGGCCAGCTTGAAACCTTGCCGCTTTCCAAAGAGCTACCGTCAGGTTTCAATGCCGTCAACTCGATTGTACCTGTCTCTTCCATCTCGACGGTGACATCGATCCTATCCCCGTCGACATTGAACAGTTGATCTTTCACAAAGCCTCTTGCGTCGGGAATCGCCTCTTGCGTCGGGAATCGTCGTTTTCGATACCCAACCGTTGCAAACGGCGATGATTTGAATCTCTCCTGAACGTGGAATCGAAGACAACTCGAACGACCCATCTTCGGTGATCGTTGCCCAGTCGTGCCAACACAGTTGCTCGCACTGAACGACAGCGATTGATCATGGGTCGAACTCAAGAAACGTGAGAACTGTGACGAGTGAGCATGGCGTCAACTTCGTTGCTGACGATGACGCCATAATTGATGGCTCCTAGCCAGCCGCTCATGATAATGCCGACGCTGCCAGCGTGGTACATACCGCCGACTTGGCTCGACAGCTCGCGACTTACGCCAAGACCTTCGAACTTGGTACCAAAGCTGGCGCCGAGTTCGTGCCGCGTGTAATGATTGAACGTTCGCGGCGTAGCCGCTTCGGCACGATCAATCTTTTCGCGGATTCCGGGGATATATCGTTCCAAGGCTGAGAGGGTCGTTTCGACTAAGTCCGCTTTGCTCTCGACATATTCCTGGTCACTCAAATCTGCCCAATCTTTCCAATTCGCATTGGTGCTACTGACAATTGCGAAACGTCGCTTACCTTCGGGGCGCGTACTTGGATAATAAAAGCTGAACGTGCGACTGGTAATATCGCGGCTGAGCAGTAGATCTGTACGAAACTCGGTCGCGGTGCTCGTAAAAAACAAATCGCCGCTACTCTCGTCGATTTCCTCGCCCGGTTTGAGCGCCATATAAACTTGAGTACTGCTGTTATTCAGTCGCACCGCCTCGGTACGCTCGATGAAATCACGGTTGAGTACGTCGCGAGGAAGTAGCTTGAGAATGGTTGATCGCAAATTTGAATTGCTGACGATGGCTCGGCAGCGAATCGTACGATCATGAATTTTGACGCCACTAACGTGTCCATCGGTGACCAAGATTTTTTCGACCGGGCAATTGATGCGGATATCGACGTTATTCTTTTCCAGTTCCCTTTTCATTCTCGCGACGAGGTCTTCGGTGCCGCCTTCGTAAATGAACACTCCCTTGCTCATGAAGTTACTGAATACGATGCCGTACGTGATTGCCGGATCTTCCAGCGTACTGCCGTTGGCGTAGGTGATCGGCTCCATGAGCAACCGCACGACATCATCGCGACCAGGAAAAAAACGATCGAACAATTGCCGTGTGGTTGTTGTTTGGTCATCATAAAAATTCATGCTCCGCGCTGTATCAAAAAAGTCGACGACGGCTTGCGGCTGGATACCGAATTTTGTCGTCAACAGTCGCGTGAAATCTTCACGGTTGAAGTTCGTCGTTAGCGAAAATTGCGGATTGTCGAATCGAATATTGTGGAGTTGTTTGATACGATCCGCTATGTCGGCATTCCAGTAACGACGACACGATTTGATCATTCCATGTGGAAAGCCGTGTAGGGAAACGTCGAAAATGTGGCCGCCCGGTCGCAGAAACCATGTGGCCAGTCCGCCAAGCTTGTAGTGCTGTTCGACCAGCAGAACGCGATGCCCGGCGCGACCGAGAATGTTTGCTGACGTCATGCCAGCCAGTCCGCTGCCAATCACTACGACGTCGTACTCGTCAGCAGCACCTTTGAGAAAATCACGAGGCATGTGGTGGATGTGTGAATGTAGAAGTAGGAAGCGTGAAGGTGAAAAAACTACAACGGTCGGTCATCGGGTTGAAGTGACGATTGTAGTGATTTTCCATTGCTCGTCGCGTGGGTCTCGCAAAATCCGTACGCTGATTAGCGGTACCCCAGGCGGCAGATCGACCGCTGTCCTCGCCAAACTGAAATGCGGTAGCCGCGACCGTCGCTGATTGCCCAGCCCGTTCGATGTCGATAGTTGAGGTGCCCGATTCATCGCCGTATTGTATCGCGATCACACGAATGCAGGAAACGAGGCTAGAATCACAACTGCGATTGAATCCATCCTATATCCATCAAGGCAATTCTCGTGCGATTCTCGTTGCTGCCGATCACTCTGCTCTTGTTCTGGACCTGCAGTTCGACTTCCATCAATCGTCTTGTAGCTCAGGACGCGCCGGCGGCGGATTCGCCTGTAGATCAAGTGGCGCCGCCGGAGAATGCCGATGAAGTCGCAGAATCCATTGAAAGGCTGATTGCACAGCTCGACGGCAAGCGATTTCAAGACCGTCTCACTGCCGAACAGCAGTTGCTTCGCCTTGGAAATCAAGCGATACCGGCGATGGAGGCGGCACTCGACAAGGCCACGGGCGAGGCTCGCTCACGATTGAATCGAATACTCTTGGAGCTGAGACGTAGTATTCGACTGATTGAAACTCAGCAACTAGCGACTTTGGACCGAGTCGTCAGCGTCGAAATTTCTCCTGATGGACGTTTCTTGTATGCCGCCGCCTACAACGCGAATGCTCTTTCAGTGTTCGAAATTGCCGCCGATACCGGTCGGTTGACGCTCGTTGAAACCATCCAGGACGCCGAAAAGCTTGCAGGAGTCGTCGCGATGCGTTTGACACCGAAGAAAAATCTCGCGGCCGCCGTTTCCTTCCGTTCAAGAAGTCTGACACTCTACCAGCGAGACCAAAAGTCGGGGAAATTGACGGAGCTGCTAACAGTCAAGCCGGAACCTCAACAGATTCCAATGTTCTTTCCTTGCGATGTCGCATTTTCACCAGACGCAAAGTTTCTTTATGTCATCGACTCGTCATTTCGCGTGATGGGAACTCTCGGGGCAATATTCGTTTATCGGATTACCGATGGCAACCAGCTCGAATACATCGAAACCAATATTGGGCAACGAAATTGTTTCGGCAATGTCCGCGGAATCGCATTCCATCCAACGCACAATCGTTTCTATGTAACCTCATCCAACCCCGGTGCATTGGTTGGTATCGACTACGACCGCGAGACGGGAACGACACTGATTCGCCAGCTTCTAGTGGACGATCATGATGGTATCCAGGGTCTTTCGGGCGCAATGTCCGTGACCACAAGCCGCGATGGAAAGTTTCTGTACACGTCCTCGGGTCGCTTTCAAGGGGACAGCAGCATCGGCGTTTACTCGATCGGCGAAAACGGAGACCTGAGCGTGGTCGAAGAGCACATCAGTGGCCGCGAGCGACTCGGTGACTTTCTTGGCGGCAACGAATTACTGGTTTCGCCAGACGGTAACAACGTTTATGCGACGGGTACTCGCTCTGGGACCGTTGCCGGATTCGCCCGTGATCCTGCAACAGGAAAGCTGTCGTTTATTGAAACGGTCAGCCTTGGCGGTAACGACTTGGGGCCTGCGGGAATCGCGATTTCGTCCGACGGAGGCTATCTCTACGTCGCTGTCGAAGGTGCTGGCGGAATCGCAGTGTTTCGCCGAGATTGAGACAAACTTTCGTTTATTCGCCTAACTTGATTCGCTCAAACGTCAGTTTAAAAAGTAACAGCTACGCTTCTTCCCAGCTCTCTTCGTCTTCGTCGACGTCTTCGTATTCTTCTTGGTCATCGGTATCGTCTTCGTCCTCGTATTCGTGCTTAGCAACACTCTTGACCACGGGGGCTTTGGGTTTAGTTCGCGGTGGCACGACCTCCTTGGCCGCGGATTCGGCTTCCATGCCTTGCAGGGCATGCCATTTGTCCATCGTCAACAGCACGTCGCGAGCTTGGCTGCCGTTGTACTCGCCAACGATTCCATCTTCGGCCATGTAGTCAATGAGGCGTGCAGCACGGCCGTAGCCGATGCCCAAACAACGCTGTAGCAGGGATACGCTACCTCGTCCTTCACGCACAACCACTTCGATCGCGCTGTCATACAGCTCGTCGCGTTTCTTGATCGACTCGATCGTCTTGCCACCGTCAGCTCCGTCTTCATCGGTGATCTTGAGATTCATCAGTTCGCCGACAAAATTCTGTTCCCCCATGCTGCAGTGATCAACGACGCGATCGATTTCCTCGTCTGACAAGTAAGTTCCTTGACCACGAATCAAAGTGCTGGTACCTGGCCACAAAAACAACATGTCACCGTTGCCGAGCAATTTGTCCGCACCGTTTTCGTCAAGCACGACGCGACTATCCGTCTTGCTGGCGACCTGGAAACTCAACCTTGCCGGCAAGTTACTCTTGATCAAACCGGTGATGACGTCAACGGTGGGCTTTTGCGTCGCGAGTATCAAGTGAATACCGACCGCTCGGCTCTTCTGTGCCAAGCGAATGATGTGTGTTTCCACATCCTTACCTGCTGTCATCATCAGGTCCGCCATCTCGTCAGCGACAATCACAATAAACGGCAGTTTGTCTGGCACGCCGGAGGCACCGTCGGCCTCGTCCACCTCCAGCCGACGCAAGACTTCTTCACGACCTAAATCATTGAAGCTATTGATATGGCGAACGCCGACTTTAGCCAATAGAGAATACCGCTCTTCCATCTTTTCGACGGCCCAGGCCAAGATTGCTTCCGCTTTTTTCATGTCCGTGACGACTGGGTGCATCAAGTGCGGCAAGCGACCGTAGCCACTCAGTTCAACCATCTTCGGGTCGATCATCAGCATACGAACTTCGTCCGGTCGGCAGGTCATCAACATGCTGGCAATGATCGTATTCAAACACACGCTTTTACCAGTTCCCGTACGACCAGCGATCAACAAGTGCGGCATTTTCGCCAAGTCGACAACCATCGGATTTCCGCTGACATCCTTACCCAAGAAGACAGGGATATTCATTTTCTTGGTATTGCCATAGTCCTCTTCGATAACATCTCGCAGCCGCACCATTTGTCGTGTTTCGTTGGGAACTTCGATGCCTACCGTGTTTCTTCCAGGAATGGGCGCGACGACCCGGACACTGGGGACGCGCAGGGCAATCGCTAGGTCGTCCGACAGGCTCGTGATTTTGCTCAGTCGCAATCCAGCTTCGAGGTCGATCTCGAACTGGGTGATCACGGGCCCGACATCAATATTGGTGATCGCTATCTTGATCCCAAAACTCTTGAACGCTTCGATGATCAGTCGTGCTCGACGATTGGACTCTCGTTCCAATTCATCACGGTCGATATCATCACTCAATTCGAGTAGCTCGATGCTCGGCAGAACATATTCATCAGCGCCGTCGGGGGCCTGTTCCTGTACCGACTTTTTCAAGGCAGCAAGTTCCGCCCTTTTCTGTTTCTTCAGCCCGATTTTTGGTACCGGAATCTCATGTTCTTCGTCGCCGCGCAGCGACAACACCTCGTTATCAATTTCCAATTCGCGAACGGGAGCTGGCGTTTCTTCTTCAAACTCCTCGTCTCCTTCGTGTACAGCTTCCGCTGCATACTCTTCCTCGGGAATCATTGTCAGCGGGTCAATATCATCAGTGCTTTTCTTTCCGCCAAGCGAATCTAACCCCTTGGCAACCGCTGCACCCGCCAATCCCAAGGCACCAATCGCAGCCGCTTTCTTGGCAACGTCGACAACCGGATTCGCGGCAGGTGGGGCTTGATTCTCAACATCCGAAACGCCTGAATCACCGCGACGTGGCCGACTAGATTTAATATTCGGTGAAGGCAACAGATCGGCGTCTGGGTGCATGACAGTCGGTGACTTCGCTGCTGTGTTCGGTGCAGCGTTTGGATTCGGCAGCAATGGATCTGTCGCATCGCCTTCGATGGAAATACCGTCTTCAAGATCCGAGAAGGGTCGACGACGACGGCGGACAACAAGCGGCATCGCTTGCCGTGCTCGCTCGTATCCGCTTCGTGATACGCGTGCACCGCGCGACATGATCGCTCGTCCTGCATACAGCAGGGCGTAGTCGGTCGTCAGTAGCAGACCCACGGCAAGCACGGTGAGCGTCAAGATCCATGTGCCTGCCGGTGCAAAGTGCTCGCTCATGTATGCACTGGTCATCGCGCCCAGGTACCCGCCAGCGCCTACAACGGGCATCGATGCGGTGCGCATGGGTATCATCGCTGCAGCTGTCGCGGATGCTAAGACCACCACGGTGCCTCCCAGCGAGCGTAGAACCGGTGCATTGAGTTGTCCGCGAACAAGCAATGCCGTGGCGACACCTCCCGCGGCGGCGATCACTAGTGCTGCTGCCAAGCCGACGCCGTCATAAAGAGCTGAGGCAGCGAGCGCTCCCCAGTATCCGCAGGCATTGGTCACCGTTTCGTTCAGTGGATACGTACTCGGATCGGGCGAGTACAACTGGCTCAGCGGCCAGACGGGTGTTTCAATGGGATCGGCCGGATCATGCGTAACGATTGAGATGGTTAGCAGGAAAGTGACGGCTACCAACGCGATTGCCGTGATATCTCGAACGAGGTTCGGCTGCCGCGGTGGCACCAATTCAGCTTCGTTAGTCGGGATACGCATCGCGGGTGAACTTTAGCGATTGAGTCAAGGGAAGACGAAGTTGCCGCTAGGGGAATTCTTCCCGTAGCGACACCTATCTATACTCATCGGCCATCGATCGCTGGCGCTGAACCGTACCTCGCATGATCGCTAAGGGGCGTACAACAGGCAAAGTTGTCGTATGATGTTCCGTTAAGACGGTCCACATGAGGATAAGTTTGATAACCACGCGATATATCCATGCCAGAAACCACCCGTGCCTCAATCCCTCCAGGCTCCATCGCTGTTATATTGCCGGCCGCTGGAAGTGGTCAGCGATTTGGTGCCGAACGGAACAAATTGTTTGCACCTCTTGCTGGTAAGCCGTTGTGGCATCACAGCGCCGAGCGGCTTGCATCACGAAGCGAGGTTGGGCGGTTGATTGTGTCAGTGTCGCAAGCGGACCATGACCACTTTTTGCAGCAGTGTGATGAGCTGAGATTACGCGTGCCGGTGGAACTGTGTCGCGGTGGTGCTCAACGAAGTGACAGTGTGGCATCGGCGCTTAACGCGATCGGTGGCGACGATTCGATCGGTTATGTTGCCGTTCACGATGCGGCACGACCGCTGGTTCGTGACAACGATCTGACCGCTGTTTTTGACATGGCGGCGAAAATTGGTGCAGCGATACTGGCGGCACCCGTCGCCGGTACCGTCAAACGTGCCCGCCCGGTAACGTCCAACGAGACCCTGTCTGGCTGCGAGACAGTCGATCGTCGAGAACTTTTTATTGCTTTGACACCTCAAGTGTTTCGAATCGATCTGTTACGATCCGCATACGCCCGCCACCGTGGCTTCCCCGTAACTGATGATGCCCAGCTTGTGGAACGAATGGGGCATCCAGTCGTGTTGGTTCCCGGTTCCGCGGACAACTTGAAAATCACTTACCCCGAAGATCTGGCGATTGCCGAAGCGTTATTGAAACGACATGTCTAACCAGCAATTAATTGACGAATTACGTTGGCGCGGCCTCATTTCCCAGATGACCGACGAAGTTGGCCTGGCCAAATTGCTTGGCCAAGGACAGCAAACGGTGTACATCGGATTTGATCCGACAGCACCGAGTCTTCATGTCGGCAGCCTGATGCAATTGATGATGCTGAGGCGATTCCAGCGTGCCGGGCACCGTCCGATTGCTCTGGTCGGTGGCGCTACCGGCATGATTGGCGACCCGAGTGGAAAAAGTGAAGAGAGAAATCTTCTGTCCGCAGACCAACTGCAAGCAAACGTCGAAGGAGTGGCTGCGCAGATGCGACAGTTTCTTGACTTTGACGGAGAAAACGCCGCGTTACTGTTGAATAATTTCGACTGGATGAGTGGTTACAGTTATCTCGCATTCTTACGTGATGTCGGCAAGAACTTTCCCGTCGGCGCAATGATGGGCAAGGAGTCCGTGCGGTCGCGATTGGAAAGCGAAGCGGGCCTGAGCTATACCGAATTCAGTTATATGTTGTTGCAGGCTTATGACTTTGTCTACTTGGCAAAAGAACATGGTTGCCGCATCCAGGCTGGTGGCAGCGACCAGTGGGGCAACATTACCGCCGGTATCGATCTCGGACGCCGAATGCTCAGCACGCAACTGTTCGGAATGACGGCGCCTCTGTTGACCACCAGTGATGGCCGCAAAATGGGCAAAACGGAAAGTGGTGCGATCTGGTTGTCCGCCGATCGTACCAGCCCCTACGCGTTTTACCAGTATTGGATCAACGTCGCCGATGATGACGTGATGCGTTGCATTGCTTACCTGACTGAAATCGATCGTGAGGAATACGATGCACTTGCCGAGCGGACGCTGTCAGACTCCGGTGCTCGTGCGGCGCAGAAACGCTTGGCTCAGTGGATGACAGCACTGGTCCATGGTGAAGCGGGGCTAAACTCTGCGCTCGCCGCGACGGAGATTTTCTTTGGCGGCGAGATAGGCGACGCCAGTGACCAACAACTCTCTGAGATCTTTCCCAACGTACCCAGTTGTGAGTGTGATCGATCGTCGCTCGGCGGTGAAGGACTATGGATTGTCGAAGCGTTTCAAAAAGCTGGATTGGTTAAAAGCAGTAGCGAAGCACGCCGAGCCATCAGTGAGGGTGGGGCCTACATCAACAACCGTCGCGTCGAAGACGTGAATCGACGATTGAGCGAGTCGGACTTGGCAAGTGAAACGGTAATGGTGCTGCGAAAGGGCAAACGCAATTACGCACTGTTGCGCTTCGCCTGAATCATTTGAACCAACTTTTCGGTTTGGTCTGTTCCGCTTCTGGGACCACGGGCGGAAACAGACGCCCGATGGTTTGACCGACGTCATCGAGCGTTTGCCCGACCCCATCGAGTGCTCGACGTTGGATCGTTGGTGCGTCGATGGGACCGGTAACGTCAATCGTCCACAATGTGTAACGTTGCGAACCGAGCGGTGCAAACACACGCGTGAAGGTGTTGTGAGGGCTGACTCGGGTATTGAAACTCAAGTCCAGTTCTCGGCGACGGTTCAAGGTTCCACCGCCATCGAGGGCCACCAAGTCGCCCCAGAGTTGCAGTCGGCTCAAGGTAATCGAGTCACCAAAGACGGAGAATTCAACTTCACCATCGGTGAACGCGACGTCGGGACTTGCCGCGATCCGAAGCTGGTTCAGTAACTGTACGACAAACGGTAGCTGATAGACATTTGCGCCGCTCAGGCGTCCTGCACCGTTGCCTTTGAGTAAGTCTCCGGCACCGATCTTTCCGTCAAAGCGAGCTTGGCCGGAGATTGATCCGGTGTAATCGTTCCCAGCCTGACCAAGTTCCGCGAGGATCGTGGGCAATTCGGCACCGTTCACGGCCACACTGACATCAAAATCACTCGTTGTAAGCTCCACTTCGCCGTCCATCTCGATCGTGCCTCCGAACAATTTTCCTTGTATCGAAGTAGATTCCGTATCGTCGCCGGAGCGAGTCAGGTCATCGATTCCCGGCACATTGGTTGCCAAGGACGGAAACGCGGCGGCTTGTTTTGGCAGCCGAGCATTGGCGAGCGAACCGAGGCGAAGCCGATCACCGTCGATTACATACGGGCCACGGATGCCTGTGATCTGTAGGTCGTTGACGTGCATCGAATCCAGCCTCACGTTTCCTGCAGCGAACAAACCGTTCTCGTCTCGATGTCCATCGATCCAAATTTCACCACGTAGTCCGTGTACCGGCCCCACGTCCGCGATCCGGTTGCCCTCAAGTTGAAGCATCAGTTTCCAGTCGATCGCGGGCTCGGGGCGCCGATCAGTGGGCAACAGCAACTTTGTATTTCCGTTTACGCTGACAGGGCCGCGGAGCTGTAATCGTCGCATGGATTCGCTCATTTGTTGCGGCAGTGAGGCGATCAGCTCTGCATCTAAATTGAATCGGCTGCCGCTGTGTACGTCCAGGTCCAGCAGCCACTGGCCATTGGCAGTTTGTTGACAAACACCGTCCGCGGTAAGCCGTGAAAAATCGTGCCGACCATCAAGCGAGTGAATCTCAACCTTGGAACCATCGTAGTGAACGGCGCCTTCGGCAATATCCAACCGATAGGGAATTGCCACCGGTCGCAAAGATAACGTACGGTTGGTCAGCGACTCACTCTTGTGTTGTTCAGCCGTGATATCTAAACCCAACGGCGCATCACGTCCATGTTGAGTCAAGATCACGGCGAGTTCGTCCAGAACACCGCTCGGCGATAGTGCATCCCAAGTTGGTAACGTGGACGGCGGCAGCGACGATCGTAGCGATTCATCCATGGGGACGTCGGTGGCGAGAAACCGTAACGCCAGTTCTGACATTGGCTCAATCGCCGTCGATATGCGATAAGTACCGTCGCATTGCACGATACCTGCGTTCGCATTAGCCGCTGTGAATCCCACCAGATGGACAAGCGAGTCATCCACGTTTACTTGACCCGTCACATTGTAGAGCGGATATGCAAACTTATCGTATCGCAAGTGCCCATCCGCGATTCGCAAATCAATCTCGCGATGTGGGTTGCCGTTGGCATCCGTCGACAATACCGCTCGGGCCAATTGCATGCTGCCTCGGGGTTGCAGCGAGCGAACGAACGACTCCAGGGGCGAATCATTCATGCCTCGTGGCGAAAGGGAATCCAAGAGTGTCGAGTCGATAGGGATCGAACCTTCAACACCAATTGAGAACGTCTTTCGCGGTCCCAACCGCCGATCCAGAGGCAGTTGAAACGAGCACTGCAAACGCTGTCCGCCGGCGCGACCGGTCAACGATTCGCCTCGCGCGATGCTGTCGCGGACTTCTATACGGCCGACCATTTGTTGCACGGGATACGGAAACGCTTCGAAGCTGACGTCGATGCCGTTGCACAATACCGTCGCATCGCTGCGCCAATTTGAACTCGAATGACTGACTTGAGCGTCGATGTCCACGCGACCCACGGGGCGAAGCTTGTCCCATGCGTCACGCACTTTATCGGGCAATGACGCCGCAAGTCGCGAATCGAGCCATAAGCCATTTGCCGACACGGCTAAGTTGAGGTCTGAGGGCCAAGAATGCCCAGCAATGGTCCCACTTGCCCGACACACCGCGTCACCGAGCACGGCTTGCGAGGCTTCGATTTCCACACCGTGAGGGTTCAGTGAAAAGACGCCACGAATCCCCGTCAGCGGCATAGGCAATCCAGGATGAGAAAACCGTCCTTCGTGAACCGTTGTCCGACACGCATACTCGATTTCGGTATCACTGGTGGGTCGGACTGCGGCGAAACTGGCGTCACACAACAAATCCAACTCGCGCACTGCACCGATTTTTTGTTTCAGTGAGTCCGGACAACGTTCGAACAGTTCCTTGCTAAATCGAGCGCCGCTAACCGCACCACGAACCTGGAACGCATCGTCCAGCATATCCGCTCGCAACCAGAACGACGAAAAATACTCTGATGAACCTTTCAGTGTGAGCGACTTACGAATCGTTCCACCAGAGCAAGTGATGTTGTTGAGCACTGCTTCAGCGACATCAACATCAATCGGTCGACGCGATGGGCGAGCGAGATCGATCAGGCGAAGATTAACATCTCGCAATTCGATCTTTGGACACACTGGCCCAAATTTTGGTAGCGGCATCAACGCTGCGAGCGAGACTTGGCCGTCGGCACCCATCCACGCGTTTGCCGTCACGCCATCCAACACGATCCGTCGTGTAACGATCGGAGAGTACTTATCGAGAAGCTTTTCAGGTGCGATATCAGCAAGCACGAAGATGCGTTCGATGCGAACCAAATCGCGCGAAGCGAAGCTTGAAGATCCGCCCCGTGGATCACGGAAGCGAACATCCTCCAGAATCAATCCAACATTGTGCTCGTAGTGCCCGCGGCGTATCGAAACCTTCAAGCCGCGGTAATGCTCACTGAGCTTCCGCTGGACCTCGCGACGAGCTTGCTCGCCGATCGTCTGTGGGCCCAGGGCTCGAACGATAAACACGATCGCGACAATCACTAGCGCAATCACCAGCGAACGAGGAACGCTTCCCCGTCGTCGTGTTTCACGCGCGGCGTCTCGGACCGTCAAAACCGTTGCCTTTCCTTGACAAACTTCCACTAAATCCTAGGCCCGATCGTAGTCCTTGGCTCAACCGTCCAGCCACCCCAAAAACGACCAATAGCGATAGATCCAAGGCGATTGCCAGGGGCTGTCCAGCGACGCTGCGACTGAGAAAACACTGAGTACTAACAGCACGGATATGAAAGCACGTAGTTTCCAGCGTTTAGACAGCCACTCGATCGCCGGCATCGTGGCAAAGAGCCAAAGCGGGGCAAACCAGAGCATCCAGCGAAAACAGACGCTGACCCCTCCATAATTCCGATCGATTTCCGGACGGAGGATGTAAAACACGAAACAAACGACTGACGAAACGGCAATTCCACCCATCAGCAGCCGCCAATCCAACGGCCCGTAGGCCAGCCCAATCGCCAATCCAATCGGCACCAGCAGCCACAACGGCGTAAGTGAGAACAATCCATGATGCCCCAGCGTCGCGTGAAACAGGTACTTCAATTGGTTCGGCTCGCCCCGATCAACACCCGCTCGACGTCCTTGCTGCCAGTAGCTGCCGGGGTATTCGTACCAATCGTCCCAGTGGTGAACGGACCACGAGCCGGCAGCGTTTCCAACGACCGCACGACCGTCGACGAGCGAGTCCGGCAACAACGCGAACTTCTGGTTGCGATCAGTGTGAGCGCGAAGCCGCGAGGCATCATCGGAGGGTTCGATCCAAACGCGAGTCGACTCGTCAATGACGTGACTGTTGAGTAGTGATTGACGTACAGTCTCTGCCAACGTGTCGGCATCGGTTGCCGCAACTGATAACCCAATTTTCTCGCCGACGCCACGGTGCGCGTACGGTGGGCGCAGACTTTGATGAGCGATCCAGGTCGTCGCAAAAAATGCAATCGCAACGATTGCGGCACCCACTGCGAAAGGCAGGATGGAACGTCGTTCAAGTAGCCAAAACAACACTCCCCAAATGCACAGCATCGACAATGCAGGAAGTTCGTTGGCGGCAACGAAAGCAGCAGCCACTCCGGCGACCATCCAGTGCCACCAACGCACTCGCAGTGAGGTTCCGGAAAAGTCATCATCAAGCCGTTCCGCCGCCCATAAATACAGCCAAAGAACAAACGCACTCGCTGCCGCAGCAGGCAAATGGTTATTCAGTGATACGGTAAACGGCAGCATCATCGTTCCGAAACAAACCGCAGCGGCGGCGAATCTTCGCGACCAAACACCAGTGCCAATTCGTTCGATCGAAAAAATAGTACACCAATAGAAAATGGCTAGCATCGGCAAGTTCACAATCGCCAACAGCGCTCGCGTCGCATAGATCGGTTGCTCGGTGAGGGTTAATCCCGTCACGTAACGAAACACGGCGTAGACGCCAGCAATCATCGTCGGATACAGCGGCGGTTTGCTACTGTAGGAATGCATTTGGCCGTCGCTAGCTCGATGAACCACGCGATCGATCGTGCCCCAAGGGCGACGATTGCGAGTGGAGCGAATCTCGATCAGTCGATCTATCTCGTACGTTCCGTCTTCAACAAGCGAAGCGATCGTACACCAGCGACTGCGATCATTGGCACTCAAGAACGCCGTGTCGCCTTCCACGCTGCGAACAACAGCGATTCGACCAGCAGCGATCGACAGGGCAATCAGAATCCACAATAGGAAATGTTGATGTCGCTGCCGACGCTCGGCCTCGTCCGCATGCATCATCACATGTTCTCTGGACAATGTATTCGCTCCGCTATGCTATAAGGCTGATTCGATTCTCGTGCCAATGCCACCATCAACTCGGCAAGAAGACCTGCGACCAGCAATTGAGCTCCTAACAACACCGCGAGGATGCAGTAGTAAAAAATTGCTGTCGCATGCAGATGCACATCGTCCCAGGACGCCGACATCCGGCTGAGCACCCACACTGCCGATAGCCAAGTGATTCCGATCCCGCCACCGGCAAAGCACAACAGCCCCGCCGAACCAATTAAGTGCAGTGGACGCTGGGCAAAACCCGTCAACAGGTAAATCGTCAGCAGATCCAAAAAACCCTTAACCAATCGTGACACCCCATACTTGCTCTTGCCGTGTTGGCGAGCGCGATGTTGCACTTCGATCTCTGCGACTTTCCAACCTCGCGAGGCAGCAAGCACGGGAACGAATCGATGCAGTTCGCCATACAATTTCACTTCGTCAAAAATCTCTCGACGGTAGGCTTTGAAGCCGCAGTTATGATCGTGCAACTTGACGCCCGTAAGGCCGCTGACCAAACCATTGAATACACGGCTTGGAAGCACCTTATGCCAGGGGTCATGACGTACTCGTTTCCAGCCGCTGACACAATCAAACCCTTCATCGAGCTTCTCCAGGAACCGTGGGATTTCGGCTGGATCGTCCTGTAAATCGGCATCCAGCGTCATCACGATTTCACCGCCAGCAGCATCAAAGCCGGCAGCCAATGCGGCTGCTTTGCCAAAATTGCGACGAAGACGGATGGCGGTCGTGCCGTGCTCATGCGAGAGCATCCGCAAAACCTGCCACGACGCGTCTCGCGAACCATCGTCGATGAACACAAACTGTGGCTCGACATTGGCCGCCTGTGATGCCGTCATCAGTTGCTGATGCAATTCCGTAAGCGAATCTTGTTCATCAAAGACAGGGACAACAAACGACACCGTTCGTCGCACTGGCAACATTTCGTCTACGTTCAAGGGAGGCACCAACGGACAGCGCGAGTAAAAATGAAGCTTAATCGATCGTTTCGCCGGGGGGTAGGCTACATCGGTCGCAGCCATCGCGAAGCAACGGTTGCCAATACGACTTCCACGACAACGAATAACAATCGCAGCATAATCGAAGAAGCCAAGGCATGTGGCATCCCGATCACCGAGGCAAGCATGCTGGTGATGACCAACTCGCGGACTCCCACTCCCCCGGGCAACATGGAAACAAATCCGATTGAAAATGCCAAAGCAATCGTCGCGGTGGCTAACCACGCCAGCTCGGCGATCGGTGGCAGTACGTTCGTCGTCGGAATCGCCAAAATCACCGTGGCGAAGGAGGCTCCGATAAAACACCAAGAAACGAGTGTCCAAAACCAGGCCACCAATAGTAGTTTCCATCCAGCGGAAAATGCTATTTCGACCTTGGACCGAACCAGCCTGCCAGTTATCCAGCGAAGCACCGGAGGCAGCGTTACCGATGTTGCGGCGATGGCCATCGCGATTGCCGCAACGCGAATCCAATGAGGCAACGGGACTGCGAATACTACACTACAACCGAGTGCCGAGCCTACCGCCAACATCGTCAATGTCTCGACGAAAACAGCAATCGTTGCTGGTATCGCAGCAACCCCTTGCGGCACCAGAACACCGGCGCGCAGCACCACCACCATCGCTTTTCCCGGCACGTATTTTCCCAAATGCCCGATCAATTGAGCAGCCAGGATCGCCTGCCACGCGGGACGTTGATCAAGAGACAACAGCGCCTGGCGCAACACCAAAGAACCGGATGAAATGCCGACCCCGTAGAGTCCCGCAGCAACGCATAATAAGGGCCAGTTTAAAGCTTCCAGGCTCAGTGTCGGTTGTGCTCGCCACTGCTGGGCGGAGACCACACAGGTCCAAGCCAAACCGATTAGCACGATGAGGATGATGAAGACTTTCGCGATCGCCAGTAGCCGCGACCGGCGAGTTGAGTTACTCGTCTGTTCATCGTTTGGCAAGTCGTTCACAATCTGCTGTCTTGAATAAGTTGTATCACTTTTCGCTGCCGCTTGTCATTCATATCCGCCACTGCCACTAGTAAGCCTCGTATGTCACGCCAAAACAATCCCACCGACGATGAATCTGCTAGCAACGAGCCCGCATCTAGTGAGCCCGCACCTGGTGAGCCAGAAAATAGCGAGTCGGTAGATCCAGCGAGTGCTCCCATCGATTCTTTGCAGTCGCCGACGCACGAAGTGAGTAAAACGCCAACAAGCGGCCAGCCAACGAGCGTACCGCCAAATCCAGTGCCACCCAAGTCGACATTGTTTCCGCGGTTGCCTTCGTTGTCGCGGATCATGTCCGTGGTGATGCTCGTCATCGGCATTTTTGCGGTAGGTTTGTTGTTTTATCGTGTCATGGCAGGCTTTTTTATCCCGCTGTTCTTAGCAGCATTGTTGGTCGTCATCTTTCGCCCCGTCCACGAGTGGCTTTATCACAAGCTGGGGCAGCGAGCACGAATCGCAGCGGCCTGTACCACAACGTTGGTGTTGCTGGTTGTGCTCTTGCCGGTATTGTTGGTGATGTCGGTTGCGGCCAGCCAATTCACGGCGATGATTCGACAAGTTGGCTCGAATAACGTCACTGATGCCATTGACCGGCTCCGCGACAAAGTGGGTCTGTCGCTACCTTATGCCGAGAAGTTTCGTCGACTGGACGAACTTGCCGACTCGTTTGATGCGTCGGATGAACCGAAAGTGACCGCCAACAAGATTACCGAATCGATCGTGCTGGTTCGCTTTCTGCAAGAAAACTTGGACGGACCGGTTACGGCAAAAGCGGCTGCGGATGTTGCTGAAGATAACTTGCGAAAGTTTCTTGCTGACTTAAGCGATGTTCCCGATGAACTCGCGGACGAACCCGCCGATCTGTTGCCAGAAATCGTTCAAGAAAGTTTTGATGAACAAGCATTGCGTTCCAGTGCATCGATCCGCGCATGGATGCATTTGGAACTCGGTGGAACGTTGCGCAGCCAACTGCGGTTGATCCCCACCCCGAATGCGTCGGACTTTGCCAATTTGATTCGACAAAACCGAGAAGCCTTGCAACCGCGCTTCGTGCAACTGACAAGTGCCACAGGTGGTTTCGCTGCACAGTTTTTAATTGGACTGGGAATCCTCATTGTCAGCGTGTACTTTTTTCTGATTGATGGTCCATCCATGATTCATACATTGATGCGACTGAGCCCGCTCGATGATCAGTACGAGCGCCAGTTATTGCTGGAGTTTGACCGCACCAGTCGCGCCGTGGTGCTGGCCAGCGTGCTCAGCGCGCTAGCTCAAGGTATCCTGGCGTTGATGGGATACTATTTAGCCGGCTTGGATTCCTTGGTGTTGTTGTTCTTAATCACCAGTTTGATGGCGCTTGTGCCGTTCTTGGGCGCGGCATCCGTTTGGATTCCCTGTTGTTTGTGGCTGGGTGTCGTCGAACAACGATGGGGCACAGCCATCGTGCTTGCCGTCTACGGAGCCTTTGTGATCTCGTCGATCGACAATGTGATCAAGGTATTTGTACTTCATGGGCGCTCACAACTGCATCCGCTATTCGCACTACTGAGCGTGCTGGGAGGTGTCCGCGTTTTTGGTCCGATTGGAATTCTCGTAGGCCCTATGGTCGTTGTGTTTCTGCAGACGCTGCTGGAAATTCTCAACCACGAGTTGGATCATTCGAAGAAAGATACCATCGAACATACGAATGCACTGGAGACACCGTAAGTCCCTATGTCCAATGAAGGAACACCGCGAATCCAGCTTGCTACGAATGACTTGACGCTCCGGTATGGCTCGTACTTGGCGGTCGAATCGTTGAATTTGAGCGTCAACGAGGGCGAAATCTATGGGTTCCTCGGTCGTAATGGCGCTGGCAAAACGAGCACGATTCGCATGATCATGGGAATCAGCAAACCGGATCTCGGTACGATCACGTTTGCTGGAAAAACACTCTCGCGAATCGGGAATCATGAGAAACGCTCAATCGGCTATGTTTCCCAAGAGCAATACTTTTATCCCTGGATGAGTTGTCGGCGTATCGGCAACTTCGTCGGCGGGCTGTATCCGACCTGGGACGATACAGAGTTCACTCGGTTGCTCGCGGCGTTCGACCTTCCGCCTCAACGCCGGATATCGCATTTGTCCGGCGGGATGCGTGTGAAGTTGGCGCTGGCCTTGGCAATATCGCATCGACCACCGATCTTGATTCTCGACGA
This sequence comes from Pirellulaceae bacterium, assembly GCA_041751935.1. Lineage (GTDB taxonomy): Bacteria > Planctomycetota > Planctomycetia > Pirellulales > Pirellulaceae > JBBSJZ01. The sequence continues at coordinate 43,325 of JBGSIA010000019.1, forward strand.
GCCAACCGCGGGGTTGGACCCGGTCGCCCGGCGAGAGTTCTTGGATATTATTCGCAGCCAAGCCGAACGTTATCAGCGAACGACTTTTTTTTCGTCTCACTTGATCGATGAGGTGGAACGAGTGGCTAATCGAGTCGGTATCATTCATCGAGGTAAGATGCAATTCGAAGGCACGCTGCAAACGCTACGGGCGACAGTGCGTCAAATCGCTGCTCCGCAAGACCCACTCGTCGTGGATGCCGTTCGTGCGCTCCCGCTTCAGTACCTGAGAAGTGGTCTCGAAGATTCCCAGACGTGGTTACTTCAGGGGCTGCCTGAGGTATGGCAGGAAGCGGAAAAACTGGGAGTTTACGGTGAATCAATTTCTCTCGAAGACGCGTTCATTGCCTTAGCAAGCGAGCCTGTGGTGCCGGTATGAGTTTGACCGTATGCGAATGATTCGGACATTGCTGCTGAAAGAACTGTCCCAGCACGGTTGGCTGTTTTTGGCGTTGTTGCCGTTCTGTACGTTCGGCTTCTTAATGACGTTAGCTGTCGGCCAGATGAGTGAGGCAGGGAGCCCGCTGGAAGCCGCTCGTTTGTTTGGCACAAGTCTGCTACTGCTCGTTGAAGTGGTGCTGTGCAATCGATTGGTGGTCCAAGAGTTTACAGGAAAAACGCAATTATTTCTCGAGGGACTGCCGATCTCTCGCGTTGGGCTGATCGCCACGAAATACGGTCTTGGACTCGCGGTCGTACTGCTGATGTTGGCATTCTGTTTGGGCAGCTCGCTGATCGTCGCGTCGCGTGAAGAGATAATCAGCCGACGATTTGTCGCAATCCTGTCAGTACGATTGGGCGTGTTTGCGTATTGTACTTACGCGTTCTTTTTTATGATGGGATTGCTTGGACGCTATCGAATCGTGCTTTACTTGCTGGCGATCATGATCGTCACCGTCGTCAGTCGCACGACGAATTTCGATTTCGAGTTGCATGGCCCTCTCGGTTTAATCAACAGCCAATTCGCCTTCGAACGAAACGTGTTTCCCACGACAACGTTGTTGATCTGTGGGGCGGTCGGGATGGTTTTTACGATCATCGCCTTAGTGATGGCGGTGCTACGCGAAGGAACTGTCGCCAGTATGCTTGCCGAGCGAATGTCGCAACGAGAAAAACTGTTCGTCAGCGCCGTCATGTTGGGGACGATCTTCACCATCACTACCGTTCAAAGCAAACAGACCCCCGATCCTTACACGATACTTGGTGCTATTTCCTCCAGCGGGAAGGGTGTATCGGTTTACGTTGAACGCGTCACGGATGATGAGCAACAAATACAGGAGTTCGCTGATCGGGTTCATCGGGAATTGGTGGAAGTTTCCGAGTATTTGCAGATCGATGGCATTCCCCCGTTGTTTATCGTTCATCGCAGCGACTTGGATGCTGATCGTTACGAACTTGCCGACCTGGAAAACGCGAGTGGAATCCTCGTTCGAGTGAACTTTCTTTCGTCTGAATGGTCGCTGGAGGATTTCTTGCCTTGGTTGCTTGACGTTTGTTTGTCCGAAGCAACACAGTTTAATGCCATTCGCGAGCCTCAATGTTGGGTTCTAGAAGGCTTCGTGCAGTACTGGAATCGACGAAAGACGGACCCTGCGGTGTGGTCAGACACCAACAAGTGGGACTTGCGCGCAGCTTACGGAGCATCGCTTGGCATTTCCACAGACGATATAACCAATTGGTACAGCTATCGTGAGCGAGTTGGTGCGCCCATCGCTTCTGCAGTCGCTTGTGCCGGATTGGTGCGAGCGGAACAACAATATGGTGCAGAATCACTCCGCCGCTTTCTCTGTGAAGTGTTACGCTCGGATTTGCCGCGAGACTCACGTGCATTATTCACTCAGTGGCGGCGGCCAGTTGATGTCGCATGGCAAGACGCATTTGCGAGTGATTACCAACCACAGCTCGCCAAGTGGATCGACGACCTTGGAGTTTTTGAAGATCAATTCGCCGCGTCAATCGCTGAGGTTCCACGGGTTCAGGCAACTTCAGAAATGAATGCGTTATCGCGAACCAGCTACGAAGTCATCGTTACAGCCCAGATGTCTCCTACGTCGCCGGAAAAAACGTGGACGATTCAGTACGAATCGATTGACGTAGTGGATCTGTGGACAAGCGATGATCAAGTCACAGCACAAGTCATCGAGCGTACCGCTGGGACATCAGGCACGATCAAGGAACGTTTTCCTTTCGGCTCTCGATTGCGCTGGACAGTTTCAGTTCATTCACCCATCTTGGATTGTGATGTGATCTCTGGCTGGAATCGGCAAGAGGTGAAGTGATGTGGACATTGCTGAGAAAAGAATTGCGAGCCCAGTTACCGTTTTTTCTTTTGATCTTGTTCTTGTTGTTGACGTCGGTTTTGTTCTACGCCATCAGCCAACCATTGACGTTAGTGTCCACAGAGTTGTGGTTCAAGGAAAACGTTTTTGAATTAGACAGCGAATTCTCAATCATTGCATTCATTCTGTCATTCGCGTTAGCATCAGGACTGCTGGTCCGCGAGTTCGATGATTCAACCATCGAGTTCATGGATGCATTGCCGGTGTCTCGGACGCAGTGGTTCTTTGCCAAGTGGCTTTCGGCCATGTTGTGCCTGGCAACCCTGCCTGTTGTTGATTCAATGATTACCCTCGTGGTTCACGCCATATCGCGAACGTCTTTGGATCGCGGTTGGCATATCGACTGGCTGGTAACGTCGGTGATGCTGCAACTGTGTCTGTTGTTTTGTTTCTTATCTGTTGGTATGGCGTTGTCGTTCTTACGCCGTTTCGGTTGGTTAGTCGTGGGGTTGATCCTGTGGCTTTTTTTCTTTCTCGGAGAACTCCATCCACGGTACAGTTTGTCAAATTGGCTGCTTCTTCCAGAACCTGAATTTGTGGGCAAACGTTGGCTGGTCCCCTGGCATGCGGTGACCGCACAATTGGTTCTCGGCGGAGCAAGTTTGTTGGTTGCCTACACGCTGTTTCTCGGTGGTGGCCAAACGCTACTCAAATGGTTCGGAGCTTCGTCCTCGCGGCTAAAGCAAACCGTATTGTCGGGAACTTCCATTGTGATCGTGCTCGTATTCGCAGTTTGGATGGTGCTCAGTTCGGGACCTGAGTTGGACGAAGATGGTGCCGATGGCAGTGTCCATGTGGTCTACCCGAGCTGGTCCACGGCAAGTCGCGCAACATCACGATTTGACGCAGTCTTTCCCGCAAATATGTCAACTCGAGCCAATCGACTGTTGGATGACGCCGACGAGATCTACGCGACTGTGGCAACGTTTCTCGGTGATAAAACGTCTGCAAGAGTCCAGATCGATATGACTGGCGTGTCCGGTTATCATTTGGGAACTGCCTACTGGCAAAAGTTGAATCTCAATTTATTTGCTCATGAGGATCAAGCAGACCTGCGACGAACTCTTGGGCACGAATCGACTCACGTGATCTTGGAAAATTTAGCGAACAATCAATTGCAAGAACACTTTTCGTCCGTACGGTTTTTTCATGAGGGAGTAGCCACTTATGTCGAACGGCGATTCTTTGGCGAGCCGGATGATGTGAATCGATTACGGCTTGGTGCCGCAGTCCAACACGCTCGGGGTGAAGTCGAAATAGATCGCTTGATCGACAATGACCGACTTCGTGCCGAACACGATACGACACTCGTCTATGACTTAGGAGAAGTATTTGCTGCTGCGGTGGTTCGTCGGTATGGCGACGAGTCCCTCGCGAAGCTGGCCCGTACATTTGCCGAAAAGCGACACACCGAAGGTCTTCAACGCACACCCTTGTGGCGAAGCGTGTTTCAAGCATCGGGATATTCGCTCAATGAGGCAACTGGCGAGTTCTATGAATTGCTCAGAGAACTAACCGAGGTGCACGCAGCTGAAATCGATAAGCTACCGAAAATTCAAGCAGTTGTTGATGTGGACGATTCGTTGGTCACGATTCGGCCCGATGAAGCAGCGCCGCCGGGTTGGGAAATCATCGTCCGATTTCGCAGCTCGCGCACTGCCGACGACAACGACTACTGGGATAGGGTCGTCGGTGACCCATCCGATGCAACGTTTGCCGTGAAGAGCCAGTTCACCAGCCGAACCTGTTGGTATTCGCTTGGATACCGCAAACGCGGTCTTCATCCAATCTTCCAGCCGTGGCAAAAAGTACAACTTGACTAAATTTCTAGGCGAAATTCGTGACCCGACTGCGATAGATGCGTGTTGAGATTGTCGCATCTAGGGAACACGTGGTGGGGACAGCAAAATCATCATTGCTGTTGAGGCGAAAGTCGTATCGAATGCCGCACGTCGGCGAGCTCTCTTAACACGTCAGCTCGGAGCGCGCGATCAAAAACCGCGACACCCCCGATCCAACCCGTAAAGCCGACGCTTCGACTGCTGTGGATGACGCGTCCGATGGTAAATGGACCACCGGTTGCCGCATCTTTCGGCGCGTATAGATCGTGCGGATACCACCATGGATTTAATCGCAGCGAAACAAGGTCCCGAGTAATCTCGTTACCGTGTTCAATGGTAACCTTGATCTTCGTGTAGCGATACTCTCGCAATTCAACCCGCTTTCCGTCGGATTCATTCGTCACTCGCACATGGAGTGGTTCGTCTTCCGGAGGGTTGTAGTATTGGTCTTTTGGAAACGTAACGTCTTCGGTGGCTTCACGTTGAGATGTATTGGCGAAGTGCCCTTGCATGTAGGCATTATAAGCGGAGGAAATCAGATTGTCGTTTTTGGGATTGTCGAGCCAGCGATCGCCTGAGACACCGTTGAGCCAGCCGGTGAGTTCATCTTTTTCATGATCGAACGTCATCGCGAAACATTGCCACGACGCGTCAAGTACTTCGATTGGTGAATCGGCGGGCACCTCGGGCGAAGCATCGGCTGAATTGCATTTGTGCAATGCATATTTATTGAGAAACGAACTCGCTCCATTCTCGGATACGTGGCCGCAAGCACTCCCTTGTTTGTTCAGGCCAGCAAACAATGCGTATTGGCGTTGGCCACGTTCAACCTTGGCAATTGTAGCGGTCTCACTTTGTTTCAAGTCCGTCCCTTCGTGCCAGATTCCCGCCAGAGCGTGATTGCCGCTTTCCCGAATCGCCCACACCACAACCGTGACTGATTTTCCATCGCCTTTGATGTCAAGCGGCGTGCTATGAAGTCTTGATCGAGGCACAAATAAGAACGGGCGGAAATTAGCATCGGTTTCTTTGATGATTCGAATTGCGTTCCCAAATGGGCCTCGTCCTAACAAAGGAAAATCCTCGTAAGTGGCTTCGCGGCCTGTCCCCCAATAGTCCTTGATGTAATTGCCCGCGTCGAGCGGATACTCGCTATCTGCTCCCACCGAGACATGAGCTGTAAAACGTCTCCCTCCATCGGGTTCTCGCTTGACAAAATCCCAGAACGCGACCAAACCTGGCGTCTCAATCACGATGGAAGTGTTGGAGCCAACTTGCCCAGAGGCCACCGTCGGGGCAACAACCAATACGGTCATGAGGATTCGGACGTCGAACATCGTAGATACTTTCGCTGCTATTTCTGGAACTCTCATCTCTTGATGCTACCTTCACTCAACCAATTTTTTTAAGACCGTTATCATATGAGCGTATTTTTGATTTACCATGCCAGCACCGTCTCGAACAGCGAGATGGGCTCAGGCCGATACGAGTTCGGAATTTATCGAGGGTTTCTGAGATAGTTCTCATGCTTAGTCCATTCTTGTTATCGGTGAAATAGGGCTGTTGAAATGACAGTCGTATCGGGGCCGCGTGCTCGCAGGTGAAGCGAGTTTTCAGACTTTGCAACGCTTCCGGCATTGACTACTTCACTACGGATACGTATAGTTTCCTAGGCAACTACCGGAGAGCAAATGACTACGAAGAAACCGCCTTCTGAACTGAACGACCACCTGGGTTATTGGCTGCGCTACGTTTCCAACCACGTATCACATGCTTTTGCAAGTAAAGTCCAAGGGCATGGTGTTACCGTTGCCGAGTGGGTGCTTCTTCGTGCACTGTTTGACGCGGGTGAGATGAACCCCAGTCAGCTTGCTGAGATCATGGGGATGTCGCGCGGCGCGATTTCAAAGCTAGTGGAGCGGCTGTCCCAGAAAGAACTTCTAGCTCGCACTTTGTCGGATGGCGATCGTCGATTTCAGATGATCGGCATAACGGCAGTAGGGAGGCGACTCGTTCCAGTTTTGGCACGGCTTGCGGATGAAAACGATCAAGAGTTCTTCGGTCACCTCAAATCAGACGAGAGACGGTTACTGGCGAGAATTCTCCAAGACATTGTTCGCCAGAAGGGTTGGATAAACTTGCCAATCGATTGAAAAAAACATCGCCCTGAAAGGTTTGGTTATGAAGTTGGAAGTATCGCAAGTCATCAAGGAATGCGCCCTCGGTGCCCTGAACGGAATGCTTACGTTTCCGGAGATTGTCGGAAAACTTGCATCCATTGGTGTAGAGCGCTATCACGCTGACTACTCACGACAAGAAATCACCTACTACATGGCAAACAGTGAGTCATTGGTTGTAAGTACGCCCCATCCGTTGCACTCCATAGCAAACGATTTTTCGGGAGTTAGCGTTGAAGCCGCGGTACGTCAAAGCCAGCGAAATGAACATAGTTACATGGACTTCATTCGCAAAACGACTGCTGCTGGCTGCGTCGGCTACTTTGTACAAATCACAGGGCGTCGCGTCATCTATTTCGGCCGAGATGGTGACTGTCATGTAGAGTACTTTCCGTCTGCGCCAGTTGAAACGGTTACATGAAGGGGCTTTACAGCCCCGTCAGTTTAGGTGTCGGTCTCTAGCCTTATTATCTCGGCAGTCTCCTTCGTTGGATGAGGTTTGCGTTTTCCATACGACCGACTCTGCTGTTGTGTGTAACAACGTATGTTGAGGCGATTAAAACATTCCGCCACCACCGCCAAAACCTCCCATTTCCCCGCCCATACCTCCGCCCTGGTTTACGTTGTGATTAGGATCTCTCGTTGTTTGGTGTGGATACGCCGTGCCAGTGTCGGGACCAAGATGCGTCTCACGCAAGATTTGAATCAATGATTCAATTTGCAAATGGACGGGCAATGTCGTTGATATCAGCAGTCCAGGTCGCTGCTCTTGAGAGAACCCGAGCGGTGTCATCGTTGACGAACCGCCCAGAGCTTCCCAGGTGTCTGGTTTGACACTGGATTGGATCGATTGCATGATTGAATCGTAATCACCGACGGGCAACCCCAGCCCATCGAGCCAATAGATTCGCAGGTTTAGGTTCGAGTCAGCCCAATCGGTTGAAGTGACCTGCAGTCGCTCACGCTGAATAGAAGTCGTTAGATCCATGGGACGGAGAATCTCTTCGAGAAGAGTTCTTGCTTGCACTTTGTCCATTGACAATGTGATGGGCGTATCCACAGTTAAGCCATATTCTTCGAGTGCTTGAGCGTTAAGGTCGATTGGCAAGTCAATGCCCTGACCTATTGCTTCAAGAGCCGAATCGAGCGGTTCTTCGACAAACTGAAAACTCACTTCGGTCGAAAGCGCCGATTGAATCTTTTTCGCAGCTTCCTGGTCAACGTTCACCCAACGATTTGCGTCGATCCCACGGCGAGCCAACTCAGCGGTATCGGCTGTGATGACCAGCGAGTCATCGCGCACTTCGGCTCGCAACGCCGCAGGTCGCAACAGCTCGCGAAGTGCCACCTGCAACGGCAAGCTGTCTGCATTGAAGGTCACGTCGGGTAGCGATCCCGCATCAGTTGTCATCGCTACGCCACGGCGATCTGTGACAACGGGCAAGCCGGTGGCTGCACGCAGCTCGTGAGCCAAGTTATCGATGCTGACATTCTTCAGATTAAACGACGCTGGCTCCGTCATTTGTTGCTCGATTTGCTTGCGAAGGGAATGAGGGACTGCGGATGCACTCATACCGCTCATCCCCATACCTTCCCTCATCATCATGTCCCCGCCGCGATTTTTGTCATTGCGCGGCGACTCAGATGCCGCGGCATCAGCGTTTTGCGCCGCAGGCTGAGTTTTCTCGGGCGACCTCTTTTGAGCCAATACATTGTCGGTGGCGTCGAGGTGAACCGGTGGCGATGCGAGTTCATTGGAGGCGACTGCGGCGGTGATGGTTGTGCCAGTGTTCGCACTCTCGCCCCATGGGGTCGCATAAGCCATCGCTGCTATCGCCAGCACCGTGGTACACAGAATCGTAGTGGTCCAAGTCATGGTTGAAGTTCCTGTTTCGAGAAGAGATTCGAGAGAAGTTGAAGTAACATCCGTAGGCGGGACAGCGGACGAAGTGGTCAATTGAGTCGCGATGAAGGCGTTAGCACCGGCGGAGGCGACTGCTGAGTCAACGGGCCAAGCCATCAACGAGGCTACTACCGCGACGGATGCGACCCCGCGTAGCCGCAACCGACGCTCAAGTTGGCGACGGCCACGCTGTAATCGCCCGCGTATCACCGCTGTGGTGACCCCCAAACGGTCAGCGACATCCGCCGTGGTGAATCCCTCGATCCAGTGCAGCACGATCGCCGCACGGAAGGGCTCAGCGAGTTGTGCCAGCTCTTCGTCGAGAATTCGCAATTCATGTCGCCGAGCAATTTGCATCAGAGGATCGTTTTCAATGGGCGGGTCATCGACAATCGTTACAGTGATATCGCGGCTGCGCCGTCGAGCCGAGACGGAAGTGCGAAACGCGGTGCCATGCAACCACGCGGGAAGACGCTCGGCAGAGCGAATTTTGTGAGCAGATCGCATCAGGCACAGAAACGTAGCTTGAAACGCGTCGTCCACGTCTTGGCGGCGACGGCACTGGCGTCGACAAACGCCCATCACCAGCGTAGCGTAGCGCCGGACCAACACTCCCAGTGACTCCGTGTCTTGAACCTCAATCCACGCTGAAAGCAGCTCACGATCAGTGAGCGATTCAGCGGGCTCGGGGGATACGGCGACGAGATGAGACGGGGCATTCATGGGCTTCACTCTCTTATAGTATCGCCAATGCACCAAGGGGCGCGCGAAAAATAAAATTTTAAAGCGGATGGGGCGAGATTCGAACTCGCGGTAGGGTTACCCCTACGGCAGTTTTCAAGACTGCTGCCTTAAACCACTCGGCCACCCATCCATTTTAAAACGCTGCCCTCGGCAGACGCAGAATCTAGCAGAGCCCGAGCATTTTAGAAACCTCGTTCGGCACCGAGGTTCAGCAATTTCTTGTCTGTTCCGAAAAATTCGCTGGCGCTTGACATCGGCATAGGACTCTTGTATTATTCAATTAACACAAGGCGACAAGATGCTACTTCACATTTCTACCGATGGACCGCCGATCTACCAACAGATCGTGGAGCAAATCCGTTTTCGCATCATCTCTGGGCAGCTCAATCCTGGCGATGAGCTGCCGACGATTCGTGGCTTAGCGGAACTGGTTCGTGTGAACCCGAATACGGTCGCGCGGGCCTACCGCGAGCTGGAAACAGATGGGCTCGTGGAAAAACGACGAACGGTCGGAACGTTCGTTGCCGCAACGAGCGAGAGGTTTACGGCCGCCCAGCGACGACGGCTGATTGCACCCCACGTCGATCGTGTGCTGATCCAGGCCAAGCAACTGGGTATTTCTCTGGACGATCTTTTCGAACAACTGCGCGAGCGGAATTCCCAACTCGCGTCGGACACTTCTTCAACTTCTGGGAGCACGCGATGAACAAATCTGAACTGGCGATCGACATCAAGAACCTTAGTTGCAAGTTCCGTCGCACCGAAGCGATACATGATGTTTCTCTGGCAATCCCCAGCGGCAGTGTGTTCGGTATGGTCGGACTCAACGGTGCTGGCAAGACGACGCTGATCCGGCACTTGATCGGCGCCCTGCGACCACAATCCGGTACCGTCCGCGTGTTGGGCGAAGACCCGACACTTACTCCCGAGAGCGTGATGCAGCGAGTTGGTTACGTCGCGGAGGAAGACGCGTTACCGCGATGGATGCGCGTGGGCGAACTGGTTGACTTCATGCAACGGCTGTATCGGAACTGGGATGACAAGTTGTGTGATGAGTTGCTGCGATTGTTTTTGCTCGATCGCAACAGCAAGCTTGCGGATCTTTCCAAAGGTGGGCGAGCCCGCGCAGGGCTATTGATCGCAATCGCGCATCGCCCGGACCTGTTGATTTTGGACGAGCCCAGTTACGGGCTGGACCCGATCGCCCGCCAGGATATTCTCGAAGCGATTGTGCGAACGGCGGGCGATGAGGGTCGCACGGTGCTGTTTTCCAGCCATCTTCTGGACGAAGTCTCGCGAGTGTGCGACACCGTCGGCGTCATTTGCAATGGCCGATTGTTGGAAACGATTGCCATGCAGGACCTTTCCGATCGCTACGAAGAACTGGTGGTGGAGCTGTCACCGCCAGTCGGCAAGCAGTCGGTGGACGGTTTGTTTGGATGGCAGTGTCGTGGTCAAGAATGGTCAGTTGTCGTTGACCGAACGATACGCAGCGAATTGAACGACATTCGAAGGGTGCTGCCCGATGCCACTATCAACGAAGTTCGTCCGATCACCTTGGATCGCTGGTTCGCTGCGAGGGTCGCGCCCCAGGGAGCGAGCATTCCTGACCAACCAATGGCATCCAACGAAGCGGCGGTGACGTCATGAACGAGACGATTGCATTGCTTCAATATTCGTGGACGCAAAACCGACGCCTGCTTACGGCACTGGCAACGACAGTCGTCGCTTGTGAACTCGGCGTGGTCGCTTCGCTATTTTTATCGCTTCCAGATATCGTATCGCGTGGATTCTTCAGCGTCGGAATGTTTGCCTTAGGTTTCTGTTTACTGGTCAGTGTGGCCTTGTTTTCGCTCGGTGGTAAAGCCAGTATGCTCGATCCCAACACGGGATACGATACTTGGTTGTTAAGGTTGCCGATCGAAAGCTGGAAGCTAGCCATCATCCCCGCTGGTCTGATCACTGCGTGGATGGCCGCTGTTCTGATCGTCATTTTTGTAAAGTTGATGCTCTTCTTTGGCAGTGACGTATTTGATCCCCGGCACACTCTTCCTCAAACGATCATTTGGCCCTTGGCGTTTGTTGCACAAACGTTGGCTTGTTCGAGTGCCGCAATTTTTGTGTGCTCGCTCATCTGGAGACCTCAGCGTGGTGCTTGGCAGCGTTTCGCTCTCTTAGTGGCTTCAGTTCCAATTTTGTACATTGGAAGTTTCATGAACCTCATCACGCTTGAGGATGGCAACGCGGCGAGGTGGTTCCCCGTCGCAGTCACCGCAAGCATTCTTGCGTATCCAGGAATGATCGCGTTTGCGCTGAGTAGTGTGAATTTAGCACGAGTCTCGGCATACCAACAGCAAACGAAACGCCGTTGGCCAGTTGCCTGGAAAGTACCGCAAGCCAAACCACTGACGTTTTCAAGTCCGATGGCGGCTCTGAGGTGGCATGATTGGCGACGCTCTTACACAGCGCGGTTGCGGATGGCGATCACTTTCCTTTCCCTGCTAGCGTTGTTTGGATTCCTACCGTTGACTCCAGCATTGATCGGTTTCAGCCTTGGTTTCCTCGCTGTGATAACGATTATCTATTCCCTGGCGGTCATCGAAGAGCCGGTGAAGGGGATTCGCAGTTCGCTACCCAGTTACCTCTTAGCAAGTCCCCTCAGCACTCACCAGATCGCGAGCGGTCGGTTGCAAGCGGTCGCGATCACGTACTCCAGGAGCCTAATCTACTTTTCACCGATTCTGTTGATGAACCTTGCTTGGCCCAATAGTCGCAAGATTGCTTGGCAATGGTGGACAAGTTACGAAGATTCTGAATTTGCCATGGCACCGCTGCGAATGATTGTTGCAATCTATTTGGCGATGTTCATTCTTGGTTTGGGCAGCGCGATCCGCGCCAGCGTGCCCTCACTTTACGGACGTGAAAAATTTTCGCTGAGCGTACTTGCTTCAGTTATTTTTATGGTGAGCCTTCCCATTGGTGGGTTTCTCTACTGGTTCTTGCAGCAGACCGAGTGGGCGCAAGTGCAAGCATCGCTACGGTACGCTTTGTCTTGGTCTGTCAATTTGCTCTATGCCGGCCTGGCGCTGAAGCTTGCCGCCGCTATCGCCGCAATTCGCGTGAACAGCATTTGGGGCATGACGACGCCAGCAGCAACGGTGCGTGTGCTAGCGATCTGGACAGCAACGGTCATCGTGGTTGCTGCGTTGTTGTGGATGCTCTGGCCGAGTGCTCAGCCAGGCTTGATCGTGATCGCGATGTTAACGATCCTAGCGATCCCCATAACGCCGTGGTTTCTTGCTCCGGTCGCAGTAGCTGAAAACCGACATTGTCGAGTTTAGAGCCGGTGGAATGCTAACGTTCTAAGGAATCGCTTGCTGAGGTTCGAACGGTCCGAAACTCGTATAGATTTCCCGACCGCTCTTGACTCGCGCCCACGGCAGAATCTCCGTTTGCCAAACGGTTTGATCGCGAAACGTCGCGACGAATTGGACGCTGTTCATGGGAGCCAGTGCGTACTGCCATTGCCAGGCATCGCGGTCTTTCCTCACTTCGAGTAACAAGAACGTTTCTGGGTCGGTGCCTTGCACAAAAGTGAACAATACACCATCCAGTAGCTCCGAGTCGCCGTCGCTGTACCTGGCAAGTGGTTGGGCGAGCAGACGCAATTCACTCGAGTTGCCTTCACGATCCGTTTTGCGCACTTGAAAATCACGGGCGATTGCTCGGGCTTGTCGCAAACGAACGGCGGATGTGTCAGCAACATCAGGTTTTCCGGGAAGCGGCGCCAACTCAACTCCCGCCTGATCTGTCGTCCATACCGCTTTGTCGCGTCGGTTGCCTACCAGCGGTTGCATTGCCAGTGACTGGAATTCGTGCGAGCCGTGAGTAAATGGTGAATACCACTGCAAAAAGGAACCAACAACCTCAGGTCGTCCGCGACGAGTCCACAGAAAAACGTTTCCGTAAATTTCTCCTGCTTCCGGATTGGACCACCGCAAAACAGATTCGGGAGCAAAGTCCAATCGCTCGGGCGGATTCCCGGCGAGTTGGAATTCATACATCCGTGCTGCGCCCGTCGTAATCTCCAATGCCTCACGGACGTGCGCGTCAGTAGCAGGCTCGTCACCGCGACTTGGCAAACAGCTCGCCCCCAACAGCCACCCTGAAAGGGTCGCGAATCCAAGAAACGCAAGTCGCGAGATGTTCAACTGATCATAATTCGAGCTTGAAAGCATCACTCGGTTCTCCACATGACCGTTACTGTTTCGAGCAGCGGTAAATCGAATACACGGAACCTAGCCTAACGGTCGAAGCTGCGACAATCAAGACGTTGTGTCTATAGTAGTGAGCCTTCGTGTTATTCCGTGCAATGCGTTCGTGCCACTCGTGGATGGCTGAACCACGTTACGATCGTTAAACCCCCGCCGAGACGATGGTGCTGCTTCGTCCAGCGTTCCCGGCGGTTTGCTCAGCCAATCGTCGGCGAAACTGCAAATGGCGGCGTCTGGTCAGTTCAACGAGAGGTCGCCAAACTCGGGCCGTTAACTGGTACTTTATCAGTAAATGCCAAAACCGATTCGATCGCTTGTAAAGATACGACATGGCCAAGTATGCCGGGACCGCTCGCCAATCGCGAGGGCGACGCCGCCATATCGACGCGTGCGAAAACAGTCGGCGATAACACCACTGGTAGCCGTCGGCCAATTGCTCAGCCGTCAGATGCTTGGGCCGAAAGACAACATTCGCGGTGTCATACTTGCTCCATTCCGTATGCAGCAATCGTCCCTCGGCAGCAAGTTGTCGATACAGTGGAGTGCCGGGATAAGGTGTCATGATGTGAAACGTCGCGCATTCCAAACGATTCTCTTCGATCCATTTCACCGTCGTTTCAAAAACATCTTCGCGATCATGATCGAAACCGAGTACAAAGCTGCCGTTGACCTGAATGCCGTTGCGATGCAGTATCTCGACGCGCCGAGCATAATCTTCTGTACGGGGACTCTTCTTTTTAGCGTCGTCGATGTTGTCATTTTGCAGCGATTCGAAACCGATGAACACGCCCGTACAGCCAGCCAACGCCATTTCGCGAACCAGTGTCGGATCGTCCGTGACGTCGATGCTCACTGCCGCGCTCCAAATCTTTTCTAGCGGCCTCAGTGCGAAGCATAATTGACGCAAGTACTCTGGTTTCGAGCCCAAGTTGTTGTCGGTAAAGACAGCGTACGGTTGGTCGTCTTGCTTAAACTCGTCAACAATCTGCTGGACATTGCGCATCAAGTACGGCATATGCAGTCCTCGCGTGGACAAGTAACAAAATCCGCATCGATTGTGACAACCCCGTGTGGCGATCAAACTCGAAGTCGTCAGATAACTGTTTCGCTGTAGCAAGTCGCGTCGCGGGGCAGGATCATCGCGATAAGGGCGTTTAAAATCGGCTCGATAAACGTTCCGTAGTTCACCGGCATCGAAGTCGCGTAAGATTTTGCCCCAAAGCTGGACTCCATCACCAATCGCCAACACATCAGCGTGTTCGGCGACTTCATCGGGACAAGAAATTGCATGCAGACCACCCAACACCACAATCGAACCTTGCCCGCGATACCAGCTTGCCAGCTCGTACGCTCGCTTGGCGAAGGTTAAATGCACGGTGATACCAACTACAGCAGGAACTGGATTGCACGGCGGCGGCCCTTGCAACAAATTCTCGTCCCAGTACTCGACGTGCCAGTGGTTCGGCGTACTGGCCGCGATACTGGTGAGCGCCAGTGATGGTGTCAGCACATGTTTTCCAAAACTTGCGTGAGGATCTTTCGAGTAGAAAGGATTGATCAACAACGCGTAATGTTCACGCGTCGGTTGCTCTCGTTTCGTTGGGTCCAACTCAGGAGCAACTTGCATCTCACGCGGAATCCAATACTTGGCCATAGTTGCTCTCAAATATAATTCTGAAATAGATGGAAGCGATGATAAAAAAACAGTTCATAGCTTTGTGATGCAAAGTGATTAAGCAAAAAAAAGGCCTAGCCGGTTGCCCAGCCGCTGGACACGATTGACGAGTTGACGTGAGAGGTTGTCTGTGCGTCTGCTACCACTTTTTCCAACACACTGATGTACTCCGCGAATCGACGACGTCCGTTGCCTGTCAAACGATAAAGTGTTTGCGGACGTGAACCCCCGCCGCCCTTCCAAATTTCAACCAATCCTGCGTCGCTGAGGACACTCAAATGTCGACTCAGGTTGCCGTCGGTGAGAGAGCAAAGCTGTTTTAGGTCATTGAACAAAACACCGTCCTGGTTTGCCGCTAACGAAGCCAGAATGCCCAAACGCGCCTTCTCGTGCATCACGCGATCAAGACCTTCATACGAAAACCGACCGCTGGGTTCGGCAGTATTGGCTGGCGGCGACGTCGAGGATTCGTCGCGGCGTTTTGTGGCAGGAATCTTACGCGTCATGTTTTCGCTCCAATTTCCAATGCAAGATTGCAGCGCACATGAGTTGCCCTCCGCCGAACGAAATCGCCATTTGCCACGGCGAAAATGCGTAGGCGTCTTGTCCCCAACGCAAACAGCAGCAGCCGCAGACGACGTAATACAATCCAGCCCAAACCACAGCCGCAGGTAACATGCGAGAGGAAGCAAATATTCCCAGTGCGAAGATCATGGACCACAGTCCAGGCAACATCCAAGCGACGTGCGGAGCACTGCGATAAATGCAAAGAGTCAGTATAGCGCCGACGACGAAACAGGGTAGAAACAGTTCGATCGCCGAACGTGTCATCGCTCGTTCTAGGCCTGACCGAGACGCGTCCGCACGCACTAATAGTTCAATTCCAGCGATGGTCGCGCTAATGATTGCGACACCCACCCAGAGAACCAGGTACCTTTCCAGATCGGTTCCAGGCGAAGGGACCCAATGAGATTGAAACGCTGCAGCAGCGAAACCCAGCAATCCAGACATCCCCACGGTCACTGATCGATAGCCTCGAAAGACTTCGCTCCGCGCCATCTGTTGTCGAATATCGGAAATCTGTTGCAGTGCGTCGTGAAGCTCCATCGCATGCTCTCGGAACAAGTGAACTACATTGCTTTGTATTGCAAAGTACCCGCCCGGTTCGAACCCGTCAAGCTTCGTTGCCTATTTTTCTAGCGGAGAGACAAATTTAATCTATCGACTGCTTGATTGGAGCATGACCGAGTCGAGCGGTTTGCCATCGCTGATGCGGTATTCCACATCGAGAAGTCTGGCGATTGTCGGCGCAATGTCGATGTTCTCGATCGTTGACAAATGCGAACCCGACCGAATACCGGCTCCGGACAGAATGCAAGTGGCTTTCATCTTGGGAATCGACGACAAGAATCCATGCGATCCGAGGGACGTCTTAGCTTCGGTGTTGGATGTTACCAGCGTATCACCCTCGACAGCTCCTGAGACTGCGTAGCCATCCGCAGCGACCAAGACCGCGTCCGGTGACTGGGTGTATTCTCGCGGATGCTGTAGTCCAATTTCAGCGAAACGATCAGGCAACAAGACGTCTGCTACGCCTTCCTGGCCCACGAACATTTTCTTGAACTCGGCTGCAGCTTGTGGAGCGTCACCGGGATAGGTGCAGTAAACCAGCCCGATGCCACCCTCGGGAAAAACGTGTACTTGCGCCGTCGTCAACTTACCAGCTTCCACGGTCAACAGCCCAGCCTGACGCAACAACACATTGGGACGAATAGCCTTGGGAGTCGTAACAAAGCCGTGGTCGGATACGACAATGAGCGTCGTATGGTCTCGGATTCCTGCATCATCGATCGCCGCGACAATTCGAGCCAAGCACATATCGGCGTATGCGTTGGCCGTATAGCCGGCCGCCGTCTGGGGACCGTGCAAGTGATGCGTGCCATCGACATTTAACAAATGGACTAACAACAGGTTTGGCCTGCGGTTGCGAATGATATGACAGGCGGCTTCCGTCCAGACATAGTCGCGTCCCACGGTACTCAGCGATTTGAACGAGGCGTCAGATCCGTCCGATAACAAACCCAGCTCGAGCAACTCTTCTTTAAGTCTTGGCGTCATGTGCTCTACAGACTGTGGGACGTCGGAGAACGAATCGTCTAGTGATTGCGAACCACGAGTGCATGGCCAGTTGATTTCAGCGGTCGAAAGGCCCGCGGCATGAGCAGCATCAATGATCGTCGGTATCCGCACCAAGTCGCTCTGATCACGATTTGGATCAACTGTCGTCGGCATCCCAGGTGCCCCTCGGACGAGGACACCATTAGCCAAGACACCATGTTTCTCTGGCCGCACGCCGGTAACCAAGGTCGTATGATTGGGCCAAGTTACTGATGGATTGGAGACAATCATGCCGCCATCGACGATCGCGCCGACGCTTGCGAGCTTCCGCATCGTTGGCAACGGAACTTTGGGATCATCGATCAGGTAAGCAGCCAATCCGTCGAGCGAGACAACAACCACATGTTGTGAAGGCTGGGCCGAGAAAACGGACGACATCAAGCACCAACCGTTTAGCATCGCGGCAAAACAGGATACAACCATCCAGCGAGAAAACGGCTTCATGAAATTATCCTTACAGTTTTCGCGGCTGGGACAGAGATTCGAAGAGTCGGCGTTAGGAGAGGGCTGCCAAGGCAACCGTTGACGTTGCGGCAATGATACCCGACTCCAGTCGATGAATGCTAGCGAGTCGACTATAATCAACGTTAATTGAATGACCACAGCCGAAGACGCCACAGGTCCGACTGAGTAAATCAAACTTGACAAATTTGCAGACCCGGTGTCAACCAATGACTCAGAAAGGATGCAAGATGATCGGTCACCGCCATTTCCCCGCTAGTGATTGCGTCAGCGACGTTGGGCTTTTCATTAGTCGAAATCAATATCAATAGACGTGAATGTGACAGTTCTCGCAACAGACATTGCTCAGGACACTGAGTCCGAGTCGACGAAGTCAGTCGTGCACGCACGGGAGGTTGCTGCAAAAAGCAACCTGCCAATCGCTTGCCTGCGTCTTGGTGCGTTTCTTTGCTTCGCCGGCTGGACTTGGGTGCATTACTATTGGGAAGGTCGCTACGGAGTGTTGATTTGGCAGGAATCCACTTACCAACTCGCAGGCCGATTGGGAGTTTCTTGGGAAGAGTTTGTTGGTTCCGGTGCAAACGATGGTTTTGTTCAAAGTTGGCTCGGTAGAGTCTGGTGGCTGTACTTTGCCTGCACGTTGTTAACGATCACGGTCCGCAAAAACTCTTGGCTTCAAATGTGCGGTTTGATTCTGGGTAGCGGGTTGCTTGTATTGCTCAGCTACGCCAATTACGTCGCCTCACAACTACAGCTACCAATGTTCATAGAACATGGTGGACAGATGCTGATTCCGATCCTATTGGTGATGGCACTCGCACTTGGAGCTCGACATCGGATCACCGTGATCACTGCGGTCATCGCAGTCATCATGACCTTCGCCGGTCATGGCTGTTACGCAATTGGGTTCTGGCCGACCCCCGGAAATTTTTATGCCATGACGTCAGTCATCCTTGGGGTTGAATATCCAACCGCCCATGCTTTATTGCGCACTGCTGGTGTAATGGACTTTGGGGTCTGCATCGGCATCTGCATTCCGTACCTTCGCGGCGCGAGTGCATTGTACGCGTCCGTCTGGGGTTTTCTAACCGCGATCGCCCGTCCGGCCGCAGGCATGTCCTGGGGCCTAAACTACTGGGGCGCCGATCAATTCTTGCATGAAGCAATCTTTCGGGCACCACACTTTCTCATTCCTCTTTATTTGTTTTTATTGTGGCGGCAATCACATTCAAGTCACCATTCAGATAACCTAGAGCACACTCACTTCGATCACCAGGCGAACTAATGAATCTACAGAAATACAATCGACTCGGACTTGGCTGCTTGATGTTGCTCTTGGGCAGTACCTCGGCATGGGCTCAGCAAAACGCCAATCAAACAAAGGCCAATCAAAAAAAGGCACGTGCAGTACTGGAGATTCCCGAAGTCCCACGCAGTGAAGTCATTTGCTTTGCGTTGTACACCGTTCACGACAATACGCTCAAATTGACGGCCCAGTTTTATCCTCTGGAGTCAAGCGACGCGAAAACGGTCCGGTTGCAGATTCAGAAAGATGGCCAATGGATTGAGGTCGCTCAAACAACCGTGATCGAACCCGGTTGGACAGCCCCGTTTCGAGTCGAGAACTGGGACGACACCCAAGCGTACAAGTACCGAGTCTTGCACGGCCCCGAAGCCAAGTATGAAGGAACCATCCGCAAGAACCCAGTCGACAAAGACGAGATCGTTGTCGCTGGGTTTACCGGAAATTCAATTCAACCAGCGCATGGCGGCGACATTTCACGCCAGGACCTGATCGACAATGTAAACAAGATTGATGCCGATGTGTTGTTTTTTTCGGGTGATCAGGTTTACGACCACAATCGACACTATGCAGCTTGGCTGAAGTTCGGTCGTGACTTTGGTGACATCATCAAAGACCGACCGACCCTGAGCCTGCCTGATGATCATGACGTTGGCCAGCCGAATCTTTGGGGTGAAAGTGGAAAGATTTCGACGCTCAGCGGTGCTGCCGATGGTGGCTACTCTCAACCGGGTGTCTATGTCCAGGAAGTCGAACGAGCTCAGACCAGCCATTTTCCCGATCCAGTCGATCCGCGAAAAATTGGCCAAGGAATTGGCGTCTATTTCACGAACTTGAATTGGGGAAATATCGACTTTGCGATTCTCGAAGATCGGAAATTCAAGACTGGACCAGCGGGTCGTGTACCGAAACAAGGGCCGCGGCCGGATCATATTCGTGACCCTGGTTATGATCCTTCCAGTGTGGATATCGCCGGCGCGGTTTTGTTGGGACAGCGACAACTGGATTTCCTCAATCAGTGGGCGCAAGACTGGCACAACTCAAAGATGAAGGTGGCTCTTTCGCAAACAATTTTCTGTGGCGGCGCACACATTCACGGCGACGCTAACGGTCGCTTGCATGCCGATATGGACTCCAACGGTTGGCCCCAAACAGGACGCAACCGCGCGCTGCGCTCGCTTCGAAAAGGGTTTGCTTTTCACTACGCTGGCGATCAACACTTGGCCACGATCTTTCATCATGGTATTGACGAGCATCGCGACGCCATCTGGTCGTTTTGTGTTCCCTCGATCGCCAATCTTTATCTTCGTTGGTGGGAGCCGCTGGAGCCTGGAAAGAATCGACAACCGGGCAGTCCGGAATACACGGGAGATTTACTCGATGGCTTTAACAACAAGGTGACCAATTATGCGGCCGCCAATCCCGACAAGAAACCCGCTGGCAACTTGTTGAATACGCGTGCTGCTGGCTTTGGTATCGTGCGGCTGAATACCAAGACACGTCAGATCACAATGGAATGTTGGCCGCGGAATGTTGATGTGACTGAGCCGTCGGCAAATCAGTATCCCGGCTGGCCGTTGACGATCTCGCAGTTCGATAACTACAACCCGCCATCTTGGGGAACACTCGGTGAATTGACGTTCGATATTGACTCACCTGTCGTCCAGCTAGTGGATAACGAAAACGCCGAGATCCTCTACACTGTCCGTGTCAACGGAAAGTCGTTTGTGCCTGGAGCTCCAAGGGGAAAGTCCTTTACCATCAAAGCTGGCAAAGACGCACCCGAGAGGATTGTTGTCAAAGACGCAAAAGTGGGAAGCGACGCGCAGAAGATAACCTTGGGTGCTGAGTTGCCCTGACATGCACGCTTCAGGCAAATGAACGAC
Source organism: Pirellulaceae bacterium (assembly GCA_041751935.1). Taxonomy (GTDB): domain Bacteria; phylum Planctomycetota; class Planctomycetia; order Pirellulales; family Pirellulaceae; genus JBBSJZ01. The sequence goes on from JBGSIA010000019.1 coordinate 64,146, forward strand.
GTAGCAGGAAGTCGGCAGACAAACAGGAACGGCTTCCACTGTCGCTGTCGTTTCAGAATCTTGTTACTGTTGTTATTCCCGCTTCATAAACGGTCACGAAGAGTGACGCGTTCTTGACTGTACTACCTCGTTATTGTTGGCTCAACACCGATGCGACACTTAGCACTCCACTGGCAGATTCTGATCGGCATGGTTGTTGGCACGTTGCTCGGAGTAGGATTGAATCTGTTTGCTGGTATGCGGCACGTAACCATACGTGAGGGCTTGCCATCAGGGATCACGATGGCAAGTGTGATCGACACGTCGGCTCGGACCGAGATTCGTTACACCCGGGTTGATGGCCAGGAAACATTGCGGGTCGTTGATCCGTTGACGCGGGCGGCCGGTGAAGTAACTGCGGTCGATGCGCTTGCTAAGCTTGATCCGATAGCACATGAGATTTATCAAGCTCACGGAGTCTCCTTGGCGAAGCGATTAGGACTATGGTGCAAACGAATCGGCGGTTTGTTTTTACGCCTACTGCAAATGGTTGCGGTGCCGTTGATCGTTACCTCGCTAGTCAGCGGAATTTTGGGGCTAGGTGGCGGCGAGGGTGTAGGACGAATGTTTCGACGGACGCTGACTTATTACGTCATCACAAGCATGCTTGCCATTTGTACTGGGTTGTTGATGGTCAATCTGGTTCGTCCAGGTTTACGAGGCGCTGCACCGCCATTGGGTGCGGAGAATGCAACCGGACACGCCGCGTCGCTTGGAGACGTGCTATTTTCACAAATCGAAGCCCTGATCCCCAACAATCCGTTGGGAGCGCTCGTTGCGCCGGACTTTCTGTCCATCATCGCGTTCACGATTCTTTTCTCGCTATTTACATTGCGAGTGGGTGGAACGGTACTTGAGCGAGTTCGCGAAGCCGCTTCAGTGGGCTTTGAAGTGATGATGGCGATGACTACCGCGATCATCCATTTGGCACCAATCGGCGTCTTCTTCTTAATTGCCTATGTAACGGCAACACAAGGCGTTACTGTGTTCAAGGCGTTGGCGTGGTACGTGCTTGCGGTTTCGCTGGGTCTTGGCATTCATGCCTGTATCACGTTGCCATTGATCGTCCGATTCTTTGCCAAACGCAGTCCGTTAGAGTTCGCACGTGCGATGTCGCCGGCGCTGTTGACGGCGTTCAGCAGTGCCAGCAGCAACGGAACGCTTCCGCTAACGATGTCCAGCGTTGAGCAGCGAGCTGGCGTCAGCAATCGCACGGGTTCGTTCGTCCTGCCGCTTGGTGCGACCATCAACATGGACGGGACTGCGCTTTATGAAGCAGTCGCTGTGTTGTTTATTGCCCAGATGCATCACGGCCAGAACCTGCCGTTCTCGCAACAGATCATCGTGGCGTTCACGGCGCTATTGGCAAGCGTTGGTGCAGCGGGAATTCCGCACGCGGGATTGGTGATGATGGTGATTATTCTGCAGGCGGTTAACTTGCCCGTGGAATTGCAGGGCGTCATCTTAGCCGTCGACCGCGTGCTGGACATGGCGCGAACGACCGTCAACGTTTGGAGTGACGCCTGCGGATGTGCCGTGGTCGAATCCCTCGAATCCGCAACGCCGGTGGTTCACCCGAACTCGCATGCATGACCCGAACTCGCATGCGAAAACTCGGCACTACGTGCTTAACTGGGCATCTTCTCTTGAAGGAACGGATGGATCGCCGTCGCGACAAGACAGGCTTGGCAACCGGCTGACAACATTGCTTGCACATCACGCGCGTTGCGGATGCCGCCGCCGCTGAGCACGCGCCACGTCGGAAAACGATGCGACAATTCACGACATGCGTCGATCGTCGTCGGTCCGCCGCCGCTGCCAACCGTTGTCAAATCCAGAATGACGGTGCCAGCAACCGACAGTTCTTCTGCAGCGCCGAGCCACTTCGACTGCGTGAACCGAGTCGAAATCCAATGACCGTCACGGTAATCCTGGCCAATGAGTACGTGCTGGGGACCAACGATGCTAGCAATACTGTTGATCGCCGAAATGGACAACGCGGATTCACTGGCCGCAATCCACCTGACAATTGCCTTGGCAACGTTGAGTGAGCGAATCGACGACACGGCTGACTCGTCTTCGTCACCGCGCCAACCGATATCGATCAGCACTTCGATACCGCTGGGCAGACTCGAAAGCAGCGCTGTGAGTGTCTTCAGTGATAACGTGCCGCGCTGGATAGAATCTAGATCCGCGACATAGACACGCGTGATTCCCAGTTGCACGTATCTAGCTGCCAGCAGCAGCGGGTCGCCGCCGACGATTCCTAAAGGCATATACCCGGCTCGACTACCGCCGGAGGCATGCACTGCTTTTCCACAACTCAGATCGATGACACCGATAAGAGTTCGAGGATCAAAACCGCTAGCTGAGTGAAAACAGGGTTTCAATTTTCACGATCGCGTAGTCGTCAGGAAAAGTATGGATCGCTTGCACGAGCATGGATCGAAGTCGAGTCTCGACATTGATATAGCTGATCGCTCCCAGCGCCATGCGGCCACTGGAGTCAAACGTGTGCATCAGGCCTTCGGTTGGACCCTCACCAAGTTGTTGCTGGACCATCCAAAACAGTTCCGGCTCGACGGGTTCCAATTGAAAATGGGTACGGTAGGAAATTCCGCCGCGGCAATCGGCTCGTTCTGTACGACTGCCCTTGAGCGGTTTGGACAAGAGGCAACGTTTTCGAGGAAGCGGCTGCTGGGCACTGGTCGCGACTTCGCACAAAGTCACTCCGTTCGCGTTCCAAGTGACGACATGTCCACAGTTGGTGATGTCGATCCGAGCCTTGTATTGCGTCCGATCAATCATTCGCGACTGATGGACGGCGTAAAGCTCGGGGTGGAGCGATCGGCTGAAAACGTGAAACGCTAATTCAGCAACTTTTGGGCGAACCGAAAGCACGGGCAGTTATCCAATTTACTTGGCACAGGTTACATTGTCGTTTGTCGCAATCGCTGGCGACGAGTTCCATTATACGCAGCGGTCCGTTAACGGCTAAAGAGCGTTTATGCCGACGACGGACAAGAATTTGATATTTGCCAGTTGCGTCGATTTCCCCATTGACAACCACGAGTTTTCTTGAGCCATGATCGTCGTCATCGATAACTACGACTCGTTTACCTACAACCTTGTCCAGCGGCTCGGTGAGATCGACTCAAACGTCGATGTGCGTGTGTTTCGCAACGACGAAATATCGCTGGACGAGCTACAGGAATTGAACCCATCACGGATCTTGGTTTCACCAGGCCCTTGTACGCCGAAGGAAGCGGGGATCAGCGTTGCGTTGATCCAACGTTTTGCTGGCAAGCTTCCTATTCTCGGTGTCTGCCTTGGACATCAATCGATCGGACAAGCTTTCGGGGGCGAAATCGTCCGCGCCCCGCAACTGATGCATGGCAAGACTGACGCGATCCAACACGACAATCAAGGACTGTTCGCGAATTTGCCGAACCCGTTCATCGCCACTCGCTACCATTCACTGGTCATCGAGCCCTCATCGCTGCCCAGTGTCCTTGTAGAAACCGCGTGGACACAGACCGGTGGCCAGCGACAAATCATGGGCGTTCGTCACAAACAGTTTCCTATCGAAGGCTGGCAGTTTCACCCCGAGAGCTTTCTCACTGAACCCGGGGTCGAACTACTGCGGCGATTTCTCGTCTGGTGATTGCTTTGCAGGTGTCGGCATTTGAGCGTTGACGCTTTCTCTCCAGGATACAAGTTCCTCAAGCAACGCGTTCGCTTTCTGCGGCATCGTTTGCGACAAGTCGTTTTGTTCGCCGATGTCGGCATCTAGGTCGTACAATTCCACGCGATTGTCTTCATGAAACTGAACGAGGCGATACTTGTCGCTACGAATCGCACTGTAAGGACTGTCGCCTCCTGCGTGGTAGTGCGGATAGTGCCAGTACAAATTGCGGTCGAAGCGATGCGTTGGATTTCTCAGCAACGGCACCAAACTGACACCATCAATTTCCACGTCGACCGCTGCCACTCCGGCTGCTTCAACGAGGGTCGGAAAGTAGTCGATCGTCATGACTGGTTCATCCGTCTTTGAACCCGCGGAGGTAACCCCGGGCCAATGAATGATGGCGGGAACTCTCACGCCGCCTTCATACGCCGACCCCTTACCACGACGCAGTGGCAAGTTCTCGGTGAATCCATCGTGCTTGCCATTGCGGACAGTCAACCCACCGTTATCCGAAGTAAAAACCACTATCGTATTGTCGCTCACACCGGATGCCGCGAGTTGGTCCAACACACGTCCGACACTCATATCCAAGCTGGCGACCATCGCCGCATAAATCGGATTGGTGTGCGTCGCTTGTGGGTCAACACGCGATTCAAAGTATTTCACCAAGTCCTCGCGACCTTCGATCGGCGTGTGCGGCACGTGGTAGGCAAAGTACAGAAAAAACGGATTGGACTTGGACTCGTCGATAAACTCGCAAGCACGATCTGTCAGCCAATCCGTGAGATAGTTTGTTCCTGCCTTGGAACGGTACTCGTTATGAAGTGTGTAGCCCTTGGTTCGTGGTGGCGTCTCAACGGAAACATCAAATCCTTGATCGGTGGGAAACGTTCCTGCAGACTCGGGGCCGTGTCCGTTCAGGTGCCATTTTCCGATATGCCCCGTCCGGTAACCGGACTGTTTGAGCACCTCTGCGATCGTAACCTGCTGGGGCAATAGACGCTTGGTCCAATCGGGAATCTTCAGTGGCGCATCAGGCCGATGTTGCCCGCGAATAAAATCCGTCAAGCGCAACCGCGCCGGATACTTTCCCGTCATGATCGATGCCCGAGTCGGCGAGCAAACCGTACATGCGGAGTAGGCGGATGTGAACATCATGCCGCTGCTTGCCAGTGCATCCAAACGTGGAGTCTCGTACAGATCGCTGCCAAACGAACGCAAGCCAGTCCAGCCAAGATCATCAGCCAGCAGAAACACGATATTCGGCGGCCGTTGACCACGCTCGTCCGCGGCTCCACGCTCGACGTTCAGGCAAACACTAGCAAAAAACACGATGAGCGAACGGAAATACAGATTCATAAACGACGATCCTATGATTCACTGGGCTGATGGGAAACCGCAGGACGATCCGGCGACATGAATGCACTTACGTGTTACCATTGCAGCCGGATTGCACTGTCACTATCACTCTACTTTACTGATTCGTTCACTATGTACACCGGTTCGTTTGACGCCGATCAACTCGCCGACAGCGTGATTGCTGTTCCACCATTGTGTCGCAACAGTTCGCTCGCGGTTTGTGCAGAGGAAAATGCCAAGTTAATCTCGCATCTCGAAGCTGGCGGAATCCGGTCGCTGTTGTACGGCGGAAACGCTGTGTTGTACCACGCTCGGCTGACCGAGTACGCCTCGATTTTAACGATGTTGGCCGAGAAAACCGGCGACCAAACCGTGGTCGTGCCGTCGATCGGTCCCGCGTACGGTTTGGCGATGGACCAAGTCGACATTTTACGTGAATTTGATTTCCCAACGGTAATGCTGTTGCCCTCGCGCGACATTGTCGACCACCCAGGCATCGCCACCGGCATCCGGCACTTAGCCGATCGCCTGGGCAAGCCGCTTGTCGTGTACTTGAAATTTGATCGTTGGCTGCCGAGCGATTTGATTTCCAAGCTGGATCGTGACGGAGTCATTTCGTGGATCAAGTACGCCGTCGTCCGTGAGGATACTTCACGAGATGAATACTTAACGGAATTGTTAGAACATTTCCCCGCCAAACGCACGGTCAGCGGGATCGGCGAGCAGCCAGCGATCATTCACTTGCGTGACTTTGGCATCGGCGGCTTTACCAGCGGTTGCGTGTGTGTGGCTCCGCGACAGTCGATGGATATGTTGCGGGCGATCCAAAGCGGCGACTTTGATAAAGCGGAATCGATTCGCCGTTGGTTCGAACCGCTAGAAAATTTGCGAAATGCAATTAACCCAATTCGCGTATTGCATCACGCCGTTGAACAAGCCGGAATCGCCGTGACAGGCCCGATGTTGCCGATGTTGAGCGAGTTGCACCCGGACCAAATCGGTCTGATTCGAGGTACCGCCGAAGCGATGCGGGTGTGAGCCGAGTCGTCCGCTACTGAGTTCCTAAAAATGTCCGCTCCATTCATTACCTATCCAGAACCACCGCGTCGGCCCTTTCCAACACGGCCACTGGCGATCATCGTCTCGTTAGCGACGGTCCTGGCTGCCGTGCTGCAGTTGCTGGCACCGAGCTGGGATCATCAACTTGCTAATGTTTTTACGGCGTTGACGGTTCTTGTGGCTTTATTGTTAATCGGCGTTGTGGTCTATCGTCACGAGAGGAGCAATCAGCATCGGAATCGCTTTCCGATTGCGGTGATCGTGGGGCTCGCTGTGTTGAGCCTATTGTTCAAGTTTGATGGCTTCAGTGGTGAGATGCGTCCGCTGATAAGTTTTCGTTTCTCCGCCGACAAGCCTCCGCTGACAACACAGAAAGTTGACTCCAGCCGTCTCGCTAAGATCGACATGTCGTCGCCAGCAGCAACGGCACTGAGCGACTGGACACAGTTTCTAGGGCCACATCGCGACGGAACGATTGATCGTCGTGAGTTTGCCATCCCCAGCTCGCTAGCGGATGTCGAGGAAGTTTGGCGACAGCCGATCGGCGAAGGTTGGGCTTCATTCGCCGTGCTCGCTGATCGTGCGGTGACGCTCGAACAACGTGGCGACGAAGAGTGCTTGGCATGCTATCGCTTGGCTGACGGAGCGCTGTTGTGGATTCTTTCGCACAAGGCTCGCCACGAGAATCCGCTCGGTGGAGTGGGCCCGCGCTCGACTCCTTCGATTCGTGATGGCCGCGTGTTCGCTCAAGGTGCCACCGGCCACTTGTGGTGTGTGGAGCTGAACTCCGGCGAAGTTGTCTGGACCCAGGATCTTTTGAAACTTGCTGGTTGGGATAAAACAGCGTCGGAAGTGGCTGCACCCTGGGGCCGAGCTACTTCGCCACTGCTGGTCGACAATCTTTGCATCGTCGGCTTTGGTGCCCCGACACCAGACTTGCCAAAAGGAATCGACGGCCGTTCGTTAATCGCGCTGAACGTCGATACTGGCGAAATGGTTTGGACCGCTGGCGACGAGCAACTGTCGTATGGTTCACCCACGACGATGACGATTGGCGACGACCGGCATGTTGTTGCTGTGAACGAAGCAACAATCACGGGACACAGTCTTGCCGATGGCGAAACTTTGTGGTCGTTCCCCTGGCCGGGTCAAACCAATGGTGCCGCAAATTGTACCCAAGCGATTCCCGTTGGCGAGAACCAATTTCTTGTTAGTAAAGGCTATGGCGGCGGCAGTGCACTCGTCATCGTCACTCCCATTGCAGACGACAAGCCTGAAAGGGACCAATTTAACGTCGACACACAATGGACAAGCAACCGAGTTTTGAAAACGAAGTTCACGCATGCGCTCGTACAGGGTGACGTGGCATACGCGCTCAGTGACGGATCGCTGCAAGCAGTCAACATCGCCGATGGTGATCTACTTTGGCAACAACCTCGCATGTCGCGAGCCGGCCAAGGGCAAGCCATCTTGGTCGAGGATACACTGATCGTGCAAAATGAAACCGGAGGCGTGTTGTTTGTTGCTGCGGACGCTAGTGAGTATCGCGAGATTTGCCGATTGGATGCACTGAGCGATCGAACGTGGAATATCCCGACGATCGCGGGAAGGCATCTGTTGGTACGAAACGACCGCGAGGCGGTGTGTTACTTGTTGCCGTCGCGAGAGGGCTCATGATTGGTTTAGATGCATTGGCGGCTGAACGCATTGCGCCGTTGGATTTTCTTGTCGTTGCTCCGCATCCGGACGATGCAGAGCTAGGCATGGGCGGAACGATTGCCCGTATGATCGACGCTGGAATGCGAGTCGGCGTATTGGACTTGACCAGTGGCGAGCCGACGCCGCATGGCAGCGAATCGATTCGCGCCGCAGAGACCGCGCGGGCTAGTGACGTGCTCGGCTTGACTTGGCGAGGTAACGCGATGATGGCGAATCGTTCGCTACAGCACACACTGGACGGTCGCGCACTCATCGCAGCGTACTTCCGTTTGTTGCGACCACGATGGATTTTTGCACCATACTGGCAAGACGCTCATCCGGATCACGTTGCGGCAACGGAAATGATCGAGGCTGCTCGGTTTTGGGCGAAGTTGAGTAAAACCAAGATGCCTGGCGAGCCCTATCATCCCGAGCGGCTGTACTACTATTTTTGCATCCACTTGCGATTGGCCGTCGTTCCAGCTTGGATTGTTGACATCAGTGCCCAGTGGGAACGAAAGCTGGAGTCGATTCGTGCTTATGAGAGCCAATTCATTGCCGGCCGATCGACTGAGCCACCGACAATCCTGGACCGCTTCCGCGATGACGCAGCCTACTGGGGGCGGTTGATCAATCGTCCCTACGGCGAACCATTCGCAACTAAAGAGCCGCTAGCGCTATCATCGCTAAGAGACCTGTTGTAAGGCAAGCGTTGACTTAACGCACCTAAGCAGCGTCACTCCGAGACATTGACTGCTGCCAGTCCCGGAGAGACTCGCCTACGTCTTTTGCGAGTTTAGTTGTACATCGGTGCTTCTATTGAACACAATGATGAGACATAGAACCCTCTCTCAAAGACTGAAGAACTGACAATGTCACACTTCCATTTGCCTTTCTTACTTGTCACCTTCGTTGGTACTTTATCGCTTGTCTTCCATAACGCGCCCGTTGTGATCGCCAACGAGACCAAGCCCAACATTGTGGTCATTCTTTCCGATGATTACGGGTATGGCAGTGCAGGTTGCTACGGTGCGAATCCCGATTTGGTAAGCACACCCAGCATAGATCGGTTGGCTCGCGAAGGCCGACGATTCGCGGATGCCAATACGACGTCGTCGGTTTGCTCGCCGACAAGGTATTCGTTGCTCACAGGACGTTATTGCTGGCGAACGTCACTGGCCAGTGGAGTGCTCAGCACGTTTGCTCCGCTGCATCTCGAACCAGAGCGGCTCAACATGGCGTCGCTACTAAAAAAGCATGGTTATTCAACCGCGGCAATCGGAAAATGGCACCTTGGATATGGTACCGCCGATGATTCGCCGAAATGGCGTACGGACTACACAGCCGAGCTAACTCCCGGGCCTCTGGACATTGGTTTTGATTACCACTTCAGCGTGCCCAGCAATCATGGCGATGTCACGGGCGTTTTTGTTGAAAACCGTTTCGTTTATGGCCTACGTTCAGGCAAGATTCCCGCTGGAATGAAGATCGCTGGACCGGTCCACGACGATGATCATTTCAAGCCGACCTACGAACCAGAGGACATGGAGAACTCGAAAAACGGCGTCAGTATTCTGAAGATCGACGCTCCACGACGGAAGAACGAAAGAGTGATGGCAGAGCTGACGGACAAGGCGACCGATTGGATAAAACAACAGTCGCACGACCGACCTTTTTTTCTCTACTTCACTCCCGTTGCCGTCCATAATCCGATTACGCCCGATCTGGATTTTGCAGGCAAAAGTGCGGCGGGATTGTACGGTGATTGGATTGCCGAACTTGACCGAAGCGTAGGCCAGATTCTCGATACGCTTGATCAACAAGGTGTTGCCGAGAACACGCTGGTGATCTTTACCAGTGACAATGGAGGAGTGACCGGTTCGGAACGCGTCGACGACTTGCATGCGGCTGCTGTGAAAGCAGGCTTGGCGATCAACGGTTCGCTGCGAGGTCGTAAACATACTGTTTGGGAAGGTGGGTTCAAAGTTCCGTTTATTGTTCGTTGGCCAGGATATGCTGCCGCCGGTTCAAGTTCTCAACAGATGATCAGTTTGGTGGACCTACTCGCTACCACTGCAGCGATCGTCGGTGAGCCGTTGCCATCCACGAACCAAGCTGCGGAGGACAGCCATAACATCCTGCCAGCGATCCTCGGAGAGCCATCGATGCCAATCCGAGACGACATGATTGTCCATAGTTCAGACGGTGTATTTGCGATTCGCAAAGGCCGCTGGAAATGGATTGAAGGCGTGCCTGTCGATAGTGTGAAGCCAGCGGTTCGCAGGACTCGGTCAAATGAATTTCATTCCCAGCTTTACGACACACAAAACGATCCAGGCGAAACAACGGACATTGCAGCGGATCATGCGGATGTTGTCGACGAACTCCAAGAATTGTTGAACCGCTACCGCGACGGTGGCTACAGTCGCGCATTGCCACCCAAGGGCGTGAGAGTTCCGCAGGTAAAGGTTGTCGAAATGCCACCACTCGAGGGCAACCAGCAAATAAACGAAACGCTGACTCAAACACCGACGACACCGTGGACGAACTCCGGAGGACAGTGGCAGCCGCGTGACGGTGGACTGTGGGGCAAGCCCTCCGACACCGATCGACCAGCTGGCTTGCGTGTACCACTGAAACTGGCGGACGGCACCATTCAATATGAAGTCAGTTTCGCTGGTGCAAATCGCACTTCACTCCGAATCGATTGGGGCGATCGCGCGGGCAGCTTCCGCATCGAAATTTCGCGATCCGCAGTTGGCATCACGAAAAACCCAGCACCAGGCGAAAGCAAAGAGATGGCGGAACCTTTGGCACGCGCGTCAATCAAACTCGACAATGAAACTTGGTATCCAGTCCGCATCACGTTTCACGGCGATCATGTCACCGCTCAAGTCAATGATGTGAAGATCGAGGCAACCCATTCCGTGATTACAGAGACCAAGACAGCGGCAAATTTCCTGGTCTTCGGTGAGTCGGCGGGCTTCCGAAATGTCCAGGTGGTCGGAGATGCTAACTGAGCATTTGAAAGCAAACTTTTCCCGTTCGGCTCACGAGTCAAACCAAGTTATTGAATGGTATTGGAGTTAAGTAAGGAATTGTTTTCGTAACCATTTACAAGCTAATCAAACGGCGATATGAGATTTCCCTGCTCGTCCCAACAAAGGGGCTGTGGCTTGTCGATCGGGTGCAAATCTTCGCGTTGTGCGGCGGCGTCCCAGTAGGCCTCGCTGCATGCGACTTGACTCAGATGCAGCGTGTCGGGAATCCACATCCATTTCACAACACGCGGGTCAGGAATCGAGACTTGTGTCAACGCTGCCTCAAGGACTTCACGGTCCGTGTCGAAGTGCATGGGGATCGCGGCGGCCGTCACGTGACCACTGGTCAGACAATTGATTCGCGTGATGTTGACGTTCATGTCCTGGACCACTTGTGTGCGACAGTACTCTGCGATCCCAATACCGCTGGCGTTTCCTGCAGACTTTTCGCTCAATCGGCGCACAAAGATCTGGCGGATTTTCGGGTATTCTTTCGCCGCCGCTGCGTTGTCATTCGACTTGCGACCGACAACATTCGTATCCATTCCCGTGCCGCTGATTTCTTTACCGATCCGATCGACAATCAGCAAGTCGGCATGGTCAAAGGGCAGATGCGGCATTCGCGTCCGCGCGATCTTCAGTAACTCTGGTTCGCGGGCGAGTATCTCCTCGGGTGCGATGGCTTCGATGATCGATGTCTGATCAAAAGCGTCTTCGACAATCGCCAATCCGAGTGTAATTGGCATGGACTTCAAGATCATCGGTACAACAATGGGAGCGATTCGATCCAGTCGATAGTCGTACGCTTGAAATGCCTGATGATACGACACCGCGCCACGATGCTTGCCCAGTCCGATGATCATCATCTTCACTAGGCCGCTCTCATAGCTACCGACCAAACGCGTATGAGGCTTCACGCGATTGACCACGATAACGTGATCGGCATTCGCGGCAACGGCATCAAAGTAAATCGGCAGTCCATCGGCCGTCGTACCCACTTGCACCGTTTCCATGCTGGAATCGATCGGACACTGCATCGATTGAGCATCGATACCGAACGACGCGAGCAGCTCGGCTTGACCGACATCGGTGGCGCCTCCGTGACTGCCCATCGCAGGCACAATTATCGGAACACCACCGATCGCGCTGACAAAGCGAACGACACTGCGAACGATTCGCGGAAGATTTGCGATTCCACGACTACCGACGGCGATGGCGACTCGCTCACCACGGCGAATTTTTTTCTGCAGCGATTGTTTCTCGAGCGTTTCATTGACTGCGTTTTCGATCGCCTCGATGCGAAACGAAGCAAAGTGTTGCTGGACGCGAAAAAATTGCGGCAACTGACAATCGCGGCGATGCTCGACGCTGTGTCCGGCGGGCTGGTCCGACATGAATTATCGAATTTGTAAAGGGTTGAGTTGAAGATCCGGGCGAGCTGCCCGAAGTCGAGCGATTGCGTCGTCGCTTACCGCACATTGTTGCAGATCCACGCTTCGCAGTTTTGATAGCGAGAGCAACACGTCGATAATTTTGTCCGATACGTGAGAACCGGTCAGCCACAGCGTATCGATTTCACGCATCTGGCTTAGTGGTTCGATGAGATGATCGTCCATGGCAGTACTGCTCAAATCGAGTTCACGCAGCGACGTGGCCCCGCCCAGCCAAATAGCCAATGACTCGGGCTCCAAACGTGTAGCTTCCAGTGACAAAGTGGTAAGCGAGTTCGGCTCCGGACACAGTCGCATTATGTCTGTAAGCTTCAGCGACGGCATTCGCGACAGGTCTAGCCAGGTCAGTGAAGTTGAAGCTGGGATCGCAGCCAAACCTTCCGAGCTGACTTCACAACCAGCCAAACAGATTTTGGTCGGTGGCAATATCTTTGCATTGGCGACAATGGTTTGGTCGTTCACAGCAAGAAACTGTGTCACAAGCCGCGGGTCCTCAGGTGCGTTTGCCGTGAGTGGAAAACTCACTTCGATGCGATACAGATCCGCGAGAGTATTGAACACCCATTGTCGCGATCCAGTGACTCCGCCATCGAGCAAGAAGTGCGTTTGTGTGATCGCATGAGCATAGTAGCGAGACAGGTCGCTACGACGCTGAGCGGCAATTCGTCCATCGGCACGCAATTCAGAAAGCGGCATCGAATCACCGCCAACGAGAATGCGATAGCGAGCATATTGCAGTCGCTCGGAATTCCAACCGCCAACAGTTGCGAGGTTGTCGATGAAGCTCAGCGATTCCATATAACCGGCGATTCCTTCGACGAGCCAGAAGTCCGATTGTTCGCCGGGCGAACGCGTACCCAAGCGAGAAAAAGTCGCTTCACGAAACATCTGGTGTGTCAATTCGTGGTGGCGGGTCGGCGTGGTATCGTCGCCGACTCCGCCATACAAAAACGTTGTCTGGCGCATGTCACTGTAAAACCCAGTGGACTGTGCAACTGCCGGTTCGTCTCGAGCAAGCGTTCGTTGGTACTCGTCAGAATCAGCAAAAATCACGATCCGCATTCGCGGTCGATTCGACTTCAAGCCGGGGCGGCCCTCCAAATGTTCCGCGACATTATCACCGGTGAACGCTTCAAATGTCGATTGAACACTTCGTTGACCTTCCCAAAAAGGGAAAAAGAGTTGAGTCCAAACCCAGTAGAATCGCTCGACGTCCGCAGCGACGGATTGGGTGAACTGTGGCTCGGCGCGGCTAAAGATTTGAAAGTGCGGCGTATCGATTTGGTGGTAGCTGGCCGCTTGCCAACCAAGCCAGCGCGGTGCCGCTCGGCCGCGAATCATTTTGGCTGGTGATTCGTCGTTGGACAGATCAAGGAATTTGCGAAGCGTGGTATTTCCAGGCTGCTGGTGGTGCGCCGACCAGAGCTTCAAATAGTTGCTCCAGGCCGCATCGACGTTGGTTGCCAAAGCCAAGTTCGGCAAATTGCCATAAAGGGACGGTGATGAGTTCGTTAACACCGAGTTAGACGTCGCCGAGCTGAAAGTCGCCGAGTTGGCGGTCAACGGCACGAAGGCAACGACACGATCCTGGCTGATCCCTTGTGCTGCCAACGGCATCCACAGCAACACAATGACAATGAGCGAGGGGATCATGGTTCGCATGCTGCTACGCCAACGAGGTGCGTCGCTGGAATTTACTTCGATCGCTGAGATGAATCGCTATGTATTTTTGTCGGGCGCCGTTTCGACGTGGGAACACTCTCGTTATGAATGACCGATGTTTTCCGTTCTCCAGTCCGCTCGTCAATATACGTTTCGTTTTGACGAACAGAATCATGAGCTTCGCGAACGGTATCGTCTGAAGTGACGCCCTCGCTATTGGGGCTCCGAGGTTCATCGTTCGACGAGGGCACTTTCGCTTTGAACACGCGTCCCAGCGGCCCAGCCAATAGCGCTGGAAGCAGAACTAAGTCGCCAATCAACGCGGCGGCCAACAGCACAAGCATTAGCGTGCCGAATCGTTGAGTCGGTGTGAACGTTGATAGCGAGAACACGAACAACCCCAGCCCGCCGACGAGCGTTGTCTGCGTCATCGCTGGTCCGACGCGACGATAGGTTTCGATGACTGCATCGATCCGGCTCATTCCTGCATTCAGATTGTAGCGGAACCAGGACAGAAAATGGATTGTATCATCGACGGCCACTCCCATGGCGACCGACGCCGTCATCATGGTGCCGATGTCAATTAGAAAATTTTCTGGAGACAATGTGTGCAAGAGTCCCAATGCTCCAAACACAAGCAGTATCGGGAACAAGTTCGGAATCATCGAAATTGCGCCGGCGGCGATTCCATTTCCAAGGTTCTGGCTCGAGAAGAACGACGATGGAAAACGACCGGGATTCAGCAACACCATCATTACAATCGAAATCAAGATGAATGCTGAGCCAATCGATTCCACGAGACTGGTCAACAGTGTCCGCTGTGCCTTGTAAACAACTGGGATGACACCGGTGTAAACAACCTGCAGCCCCTTTGCTCCATCGACAGTCGGAATCTTGCCATCGATCAGCGCCGGCGTTGTACTGCGAACTGCCGCATCACGAGCGTCGATCACCAATTTTGCTCCCGCCAAATCGGCCACCGTGACGTTGTTGCCACCAACCCAAACCACGGCGTCAACGGCCGCGAGCAATTGATTCCACTTCTCACCGCCGACTGCGATCGCTGGCTCGGCCTTTGACGGATCGAACCAGATCGGTCGTTGTATTCGCATGCCCTCAAGTAGCTCGGCGAACGTCGCCAGGTACGTTTGTTGGGTGTCGATCAATTCATTGGTCGGAGTATCGGGATTGGTCGCCGCACTCACGGTAAGTTCATCGATTGCTGGCGGTGCAGTGCTTCCTAGCACCAAGATTCGCTCTTTACCCGTTAGCTGTTGGCGGTCAGGTTTGGACATCGACAACCGAGAATACAATTCGTTCTGGGTCTCGTACGCTCGCACGACAGGTTCGACAGCCGTTCGAAGAGTCGAAATAAAACGGCCGTAGTCGACATCCGACAGCGCCGCAACTCGCAAGCTGATTCTCCACAGCTCGCTGCCCATGTACGGTCCTTCTTTTTCCACTTTCAGATAGTCGGTCGTACGCAATTCATCGCGAGCAGCAAGCAACTCGCGATTGAACTTTCCTCGAACCGGCGAGTAGCCACGCGAAGGCTCTGGAAGAGGCGGCAAAAATGTGTCGGCACTCATCGCTTGGCCGACAATATCCAGGCCTGGTTCACCGAGCGTGCGATGCACCACCCGGCGGACTCGTGAAACCATCTCGACTCGTTCCAGGAATTGCATCGCGTCAACATTCGCAACTGACTCATCTGCAGCCGATGGCGTGGTGGACGCAACAGCGAGTTCCGATTGCGCTGCATACTCCGCTTGCAGTGTCGTAGGAACGCGGACAATCACCTCCATGGGCACCAGCTTGCCAAAGTTGTCTTCAAGCCATGCGTAGTCGCTAATGATATGCGAGTTGGGGTCGAACAGTTTCAACAGTTGCACCGACGTTTGCATCTTGAACATACCGAGCGAAACAACGCCGAGTACCAACATACAAGTAATGGATACCAACGCATGGTGACCGGTGATCCAGCGTCCGACGTTCGCCCAAGCGTCCGAAAGTTGGCTTTCGGCGGCCTGGTCCGTTTGACCTGCCGTAGATTTCTTTTCTTCAGGAGGCGCGTTGAATGTAGGCGCAAACGTCTCCAGGGCTGCTGGCAAATACGAGAACAGAATTGCCAGCGTCGCGAGCACGCCAAGTGCTGAAAAGATGCCAAAATTACTGATCGGCGCCAGGTTACTAATTCCTAGGGATGCCAAGCCGATCGCCGTCGTCGCCGACGCCAGAAAGCAAGGCAGCATGGCATGCTTAAGCGCGCGGCCCGCAGCGCCCTTTTGGCCCTGAGTTCGAACTTCATCACGGTAATAATTGACGACGTGAATCGCGCCAGAGAGCCCAAGAACATACACCAGCGACGGCATGCTCATCAGAATCGCGTCGACGTGCCCGCCAAACCACCACACCAGCGCCATGCTCAACATTGCTGAAGAGCCACCGACAATGAACACCATCAGCGTGATCTTGACGCTGGAAAAACACAGGTACGAAAGCAGCACGCCGACCAGCACGCTGTATCCCACCAAACGCACAAGCGTCACCGTGCCTTCTTCATCGATCGCGACGTTATCAATGGGCGGCCCACCCATGTGCAGTGGTGGTTTACCTGTCACAGCGGCTTGGCTCAATCGATCCAGTGGCGGTGGCGCGACCGATGGCGCTGGGGGTGCTTCGACACCGCATTCTTCAGCCAATACCAACAGCCTGCCACGCGGTGCACCCAATACTCCCCGACCAACCGCGTACGCCAAATTGTCTTTTGCGATCTCGGTGAGAGTAACAAGCACGCATGTCAGTCGCGGCGGCGGTTCGACATCCGCAGCATCAAACACTTGGTACCAAACATCCGTTTGCTCATCAATCGGCGCTGTTGCTAGCTGCTCGATACTACCATCAAAATTTTCTTCCACCGCCTTGGCAACAACGCCATCGGCGATCACCGCAAAGTCGGGCGGCAGGGTATCTCGTCGCGCAGGCGGCATCGCCTGTACAAAATCCTCGCCTCGCCAAGTGAATTGGTGAGGGATCGCTGGCGCAAACAAGGTGCCCGTCAATCGCTGCATCGCTCGCCGCTGTGCGACCTCTTCGCGTTTGCTCGAATCGGTTAAATCGATCGGCCACAACGCACCACCTTCGGAAGCCAACTGATCAACGACCGACTCGCCAGTTTGAACGCTGTGAAACAACGGAGCACAAACCAGCGACAAGTCATTGTAAAACCGATTGCCCACCGGCTCGCCATCCGGACCAAGCTTGTGCGGGTCACCGAAAGCGGTTACCAGTTGACCTTGGATCTCGTAGCGACCGATCGCTTTGAGAAAAGCGCGGCGCAGTGCGTACGGTGCACCAATTCCTTCCTCCCAGCGATAAAGCCGACCATCGGGAGTGATGTAGTACCGTTGCCCACTGGATGAAAGCAGCCACTTCTCTTTCTTACCCGCCCAGTTGTATTGCTCGTCGCCGCCGATCAGCAGTTCCAATTGACGCCCAACTTCCTTAGCGCGACGGTACTGCTCGGCCAGTTCCGGTTCCCAATCAGCCGCCGGATCGTACGATTCGCTTTCGTGTCGCAGCTTGCGAGTCAATAACTCCAGCTTTTGGTCACCCGAGACGCATCCGGGCCATGTAGCAAGGACGAAACTCTCGCCAGCAAAATGGCGAGCGAACCAGTTCAATTCCGCCGTCTCAGGAAAATCGCTGGGCAACCAATCCTTCACGTCATTTTCTTTTTTGTCCAAACTCTGCCGAGCTGCTCGAAAGCCCGACGGTAACAAAAAGAAAAACGCAATGAGGATCCAAAACGCATAGGTTAGCCGAAAGGGGCCGCGTCGCTCTAGCAATGGTTCTTTCATACGCTTGAATTCACTCGCCAAGGAGCGGCTGTTAATCACGAGGTTATCGTCGGACCGCCACCAAACTAACCGTCCCTGAACGCTGGGTCTACTTCAAAGTGGGTTCCGGAGTCCAGCGGAGGCACCGGTTTTGCACGACCACAGTATACTTGTGTCGGTCAGGCGAACTTGGCAACCATGCTGGATTGGCACTAACGTCATTTCTAGCCGCCTGCCCCTGAAACCCGATACCACCGGGCTGACAGCGTTCCCCCGGCGGCGTATGCTCGATTGTTAGCCGACAAACCCTCATCCGAACGCACACCAGAGCAAATCCTATGTCCAACTCACTTAAATCACTCACACAATCGGGAACCAAACTGTACTTGGATTCAGTTGATCCCCAGGAAGTTGACAAAAATCTCAGTTGGGGAGCCGTCGGTGCTACAAGCAATCCGGCGATCATTTCGTCGATTGTCAGCTCTGGCGGGCTGGACGGCAAGATCGAAACATTGCTCGGGGAGGGGCACGATGACGAATCAATCGCGTGGTCGCTGACCGATCACTTAGTTCAAGAAGCCCAAAACAAGCTGCTGCCGACGTTCAAAGAAACCGGGGGCAACGCGGGCTGGGTCAGCTTCGAGCTAGACCCCCTGCTTGAAGATCCCGAGGCGAACATTTCCGATGCCGAACGCACCCGGCGTTACATCGAAACCGGCAAGCAATGGGCCAAAGGACACGTCAACCGCATGATCAAGGTGCCCGCGACTCCCGCCGGCATCGCTGCCCTAGAGGATCTCGCCGCTGCTGGCGTGACGCTCAACGTGACGTTGATCTTTACCATGGATCAATACGTCCAAGCTCGAAACGCCGTCTGGCGCGGAGCTCAGAAACTGGCCGATAAGTCCAAATTCAAGAGCGTCTACAGCATCTTTGTCTCACGCATTGACGTTTATACCAAGCAACACGTCAGCGAACTGTCCACCGTCGCGCAAGGCCAAGTCGGAATACTCAATGCAAAACGCGTCTGGCAAGCGAACCAAGAGTTCTGGGCTGATAAGAAACTGCCGCTGGAACAAGAGTTGATCTTTGCCAGCACGGGAACAAAAGACAAGTCCGAGAAACCGTGGAAGTATGTGGTTGCACTCGCGGGAAGCGATATTCAAACCAACCCGCCAGAAACGAACCAAGCGATCGCCGACAGCGATGTGCAGTTCTCTCGCACAGTCGACGACATGCCACCATCGGAAGTGCAGCAAGAAATTGACGACAAGGTTGACATCACGGCGATGCACCGCGTCTTGATGAGCGAAGGCGTCGACAAGTTTTGCAAGCCGCAGCAATCGCTGTTAAAGTTGATTGCTGAAAAACGCAAACAACTTTCACCTGCATAGAGAAAGGTGGCACTGGCTTTCGGCTTGTTAACACGTAGTCGAGTCTCTCCAAGACTCGATTCAGCGTCCCAGAGAGACGCTACTACGTGGTACGACGTTCATCTGCCGCCGCCTTTCCCAAACACGACTGCTCTTCCTGCACTCTCCAACTTCACGTAACGCCACCATGAATTGTTGCAAACTGCTGCTGCTCGCGTGTCTGGTTCCTGTTTCCTTCGCGACAGCTAATGCAGCTTCCCCCTCAGGTTCAAAACCCAACATGATCTTCGTGTTGGCAGATGACTTGGGCTATGGCGACTTGGGATGCTATGGTCAAACGCAAATCAAAACTCCGCGGCTAGACCAGATGGCTCGCGAAGGTATGCGATTCACCCAGTTCTACGCTGGCAATACGGTGTGTGCTCCCAGCCGTAGCGTCTTGATGACCGGCCAGCACATGGGTCACACGCACGTTCGTGGAAATGCGGGCGGAGACAACATGGATCGGCAAACACTTCGTGATGAAGATGTCACTGTTGCCGAAGTCTTAAAAACTGTGGGTTACCACAACGGGCTTGTCGGCAAATGGGGACTCGGTGAAGTCGATTCGTCTGGCTTTGTGCTCAATCAAGGCTTCGACCGCTTCTTTGGCTACCTGAACCAAGTCCACGCACATAACTATTACCCGGAATTCGTGTGGAACAACGACCAGAAACTCAAACTCAGAAACGTCGTGGAGCCTGCTCCGGACAAGAAAGGCTACGGCGGCTTTATCGGTGGCGCGGCAACCAAACGTATCGATTACTCGCACGACTTATTCGTCGAGGAAGCATTGCGTTACATTGATGACCACCACGAACAGCCGTTCTTTCTTTACCTGGCACTCACAATTCCTCATGCAAACAACGAGGGATCGCGGATGACGGGTAACGGGGCCGAGGTCCCAGACTTGGGTATCTATGCCGAGAAAGATTGGTCCGACCCCGACAAAGGCCAAGCCGCGATGATCACGCGAATGGATGGCGACCTTGGCCGAGTGTTGGACCACTTGCGAGAACTGAGGATCGCTGAAAACACGCTCGTGTTTTTTACCAGTGATAACGGGCCCCATAACGAAGCAAGCCACAATCTGGAAACCTTCAATCCATCGGGGCCACTGCGAGGAATCAAGCGAGCGTTGTACGAAGGCGGAATTCGTGTTCCAGGAATCGCTTGGTGGCCTGGCACTGTGCCCGCCAATTCCACGAGCGAAACAGTCAGCTACTTCGGCGATTGGATGGCCACGGCGGCCGAGTTAGCGGGCGCCGAGTTGCCTCCGAACCGAGACAGCATCAGCTTGATTCCGACATTGACCGGACAACCGGAGAAGCAAACGAAACACGAATACCTGTATTGGGAATTCTACGAGCAAGGCAGTCGCCAAGCGGTTCGCTTCGGCGACTGGAAAGCCATCCGCGAACCGATGATCACTGGAACGATCCAGCTATACAATTTGAGCCGCGATCTTGGTGAAGCAAACAATGTCGCGATGGATCATCCCGAGATAGTAGCAAAGGCAGAGGACTACCTAGACAAAGCCCACGTACCGCATCCAAACTGGGAAGTCCCTCAGCGCAAATAAAGACGCCTGAATTCGATGGTAAAGCGATAAGTTTAGCTCCGCCATCCGTCCCGCAAATGATCAAGAGAGAGAACGATGACGCCAAATACTGATGACGATGGACTGTTGATTCATTTGTTAACTCAAGAAGGTCACTCGTGGCCTGAAATTCAGTCAGTGCTTCAAGAATTGCGCGAACACGATAATCAAACGATGCGAGAGTCGGTGTTCAATTCAATCGAATCGGGGACCTTCGATTTGAGCGCGATTATCGAAGCATTCAAAGACCGCAACGAACCGCAGTGATAATCGGTTTTTCCGTACAATCGCGAGGCTAGTCCTGTGGCAAACGGAGCCCTCGTCCGACAAAGCAGACCGCAAACTTATACTGAGGTGCTTAGCATTCGCTTCGTTCGGATCGTCTGCACAACGTGAAGGCTATTCACGCAAAAACTGAATCAAATCAGCAGCTAGTTGATCTTTGTGTGTCGCGAACAATCCATGTGGCGCACCCTCGTATTCTTTCAGTGTTGCCGTTTGAATCGCCTTGGCCGTTTGTCGGCCGCTGGCGTCGATCGGTACGGTGGCGTCGTCAGTTCCATGTATGACGAGAGTCGGTACAGTAACAGCAGCTAATTCAGGACGAAAATCGGTCGTTCCAAACGAGTCGACACATGCCAATGTCGCTACGAGGCTTGCTTGCATTGCCACGCTCCGAGTCCATTGCAGGTACTCGTCGCTCACCGGGTGCACTATCAGTCCGACGCCGTAGAAGTCTTTGAAAAAGCCAGCAAAAAACTTGGGACGATCGGCAGAAATCGACTCCTTCATCGCGTCAAACACCGACTGATTGACTCCGTTTGGATTGTTGTCCGTTTTCAACATGTAGGGCACCACCGACGAAATCAGACCGCATTGCTTTACGTGACGTCCCGCATGCCGCGACATGTAACGTACAACCTCGCCGCCGCCCATTGAAAAGCCAATGATCGACGCATCTACAACTTTCATGGCGGTCATCACATCGCTTAAATCGTCCGCAAGCGAATCGTAATCGTAGCCGCTAAAGGGTTGGTCCGATCGACCAAAGCCAAGTCGATCGTACGCGATTACACGATGGCCAGCCTCGGCAATCTTCATCGCATGGTAGTCCCAACTATCAGCCGACAGTGGCCAACCGTGGATCAACACCACAGGCCTGCCGGTTCCCCATTCCTTCACGTACAAGCCGTTTCCACTGCGAGTGGGAATCATGGTCATGGTTCAGTTCTTTTCCAAAGCGTCAACGCAAGAATAGTTAGGGACAGTGAGGCGAAGGCCATCGCAACTTGACAATCTCTTCACCGGAGAGTGATTCCACTGCGTGGAGATAGGTCACTGATCTCGCAAAAAAGCAATTGACGCGATTTTCGTACCAAGATGGTTCTGCGTCGTTGATCCTTCCAAAACGTTTTGCATGTCGAAGGTACCGACAGGGAGCGTGATGCTCCACTATCGTCCCTCGACAAATTCGTAGAGGCACAATATGTGCTCACTCGCGGTCATTCCAACACTCGATACAAGAAAGGTAACTATTCAGCCTGCTGTCAGAGCTTTGGGTGGCAGCGGTGGCAGAATGCCTGTTTTTGAGTAGTCGGCCAGCGAAGACAGAATTGTATCCAGAGGCTGGTGGCCTCGCACTCGCAGCGTGCGAAGTACTGACAT
>JBGSIA010000020.1:0-23450 GCA_041751935.1 Pirellulaceae bacterium
TCTGGCCCTGAGTATCTTGCAACAGGACACTACCCTGAAAGACTCAATTCGTGGAAAGCGAAAGCGTTGTGGCTGGGATAACACTGCATTGGAACAATTAATCGCCTGTTTTGAGCGGAATTAACGTGCGATTGCCCTGCCCTGCGAGGCCAGGAATATGAGAAGTCCAAAAGCGTTTCCTTTCTTCTCAGTCTTTGAGTTTTGTATCGTACTCCTCGCGTGCGTCTTCACCAGTCAGGTGATCGCGATTGAGTTTACCGACGAAATCGATCCGATCATCCAAGCTCATTGCATTGATTGCCATGGGCCGGATGAACCCGAAAGCCAGTTCCGACTGGATCGGTTGGCGTATTTGCTTTCCGGTGGGAATTCTGGTGAACGTGCGGTGGTCCCGGGAAATCCGCAGGAGAGTTATCTGCTGAAATTAATTCGGCACCAAGAACCGGGCAAGGAAATGCCACCGAACGAATCTTTAACGGATCATCAAATTGAGTCGATTGAGCAATGGATTTTCGAAGGTACAAAGACTCCTCCGAGCTATGGACCAGCCAAAGTGGATGCTGATCTTTCGCACTGGGCTTTTCAGCCAATCGATCAGATCAAGGCAACCGGCATTGATGTGTTCATTCGCCGCAAGCTAGCGGACAATGGTTTAGAACCATCTCCCGTTGCCGAGCGGCAAATTTTGATTCGCCGGTTATTTCTCGTTCTGGTCGGGATTCCTCCGACGCCAGAGCAGGTTGAAGCGTTTGTTATGGATGATCGTGATGATGCGTGGCATTTACTCGTTGAAAGTGTTCTCGCCAGTTCGCATTACGGTGAACGCTGGGCGACGTACTGGCTTGACTTGGTTCGGTTCGGCGAAACCCATGGCTATGAAATGAATCGCGAACGACCAACTGCATGGCAGTATCGCGACTGGGTCATCAAGTCGCTTAACGAGGATAAGC
This sequence comes from Pirellulaceae bacterium, assembly GCA_041751935.1. Taxonomy (GTDB): domain Bacteria; phylum Planctomycetota; class Planctomycetia; order Pirellulales; family Pirellulaceae; genus JBBSJZ01. Next base: position 951 of record JBGSIA010000020.1, read on the forward strand.
CGTACGACGAGTTTGTTCGCCAGCAGATCGCCGGCGATGCGTTGGGAGCTGACGTAGCGACGGGTTTTCTCGTGGCTGGACCAGTCGATCAAGTTAAAGGCTCGGACCCCAAGCTACAAAAAACCCAGCGAATGAACGAACTGGACGACATGATCAACACGACCGGCACGGCAATGTTGGGACTGACGACAGGATGTGCGCGTTGCCACAATCACAAGTTTGATCCCATCAGTCAGCGAGATTATTACTCGATGCAGGCCGTGTTCGCTGGCGTCCAGCATGGCGACCGAAATCTGCCGCCTTCACCAGAGATCAAGCAACAGCTGGCCAAGCTTGATACCACGATCTCCGAATTGACTGACAAGCTAAAGAAATTCATTGACCAAGGTGAGTCACAACTGCGACCTGCCGTCCAAGCGGAACAGAACGAAGAAAGTTTCACAAAACGATTTTCGCGATTTGTGCGTTTTACCATTGAGAAAACGTCCGGCGGCGAAGGCTGTATCGACGAGCTGGAGATCTATTCAGAAGGACACAATGTCGCTCTAGCAAGTAGTGGAGCGATAGCTACTTCATCCGGTAACTTCGTGCATTTGAAACACAAGCTGCTGCACATCAACGATGGACGTCACGGAAATGATCACAGTTGGATTGTCGATTCAGCTCAGGGTGGATGGGTACAGATCGAACTTGCTGAACCAACCGTCATTGACCGAATTGTTTGGGGCCGTGATCGTCAAGGACAGTACAAGGATCGATTGCCGATCGAGTATCGCATTGAAGCGGCCATCGAATCGCAACAATGGGAATTGCTGGCATCTTCTGTCGATCGGAAAGCCTTTACCAAAGCCAAGCCAACCGCGCCGGAGTATCAGTTCTCTAAGTTTCCCAAATCGGTAGCGACTCAGGGCGAGCAATGGTTGCAGCAGTTGCAAGCAGCTCGCGAGAGCAAATTGAAACTTGAAAAATCGACGCTTGTTTATGCGGGAACGTTTTCACAACCAGGACCAACACATCGATTGTATCGCGGAGAACCGGAAGCGAAACGCGAGCAAGTCGAGCCCAATGCGATTGAAGCCTTCACCACCTTGAACCTCGATTCCGACTCGCCTGAACGTGAACGTCGGCTGGCGTTGGCGGACTGGATCACCAGCAAGGAAAACCCCTTAGCAGCTCGAGTCATCGTCAATCGGTTGTGGCAATTTCATTTTGGCACTGGAATTGTCGACACACCTAGCGATTTTGGACGCAATGGCACGCCGCCGAGTCATCCGCAGTTACTCGATTGGCTGGCCAGTGAATTGATGAACCACGACTGGTCACTGAAACACATCCACCGGCTAATCTTGAAATCTGACACTTGGCGACAAAGCAATCAACCAAACGCTGATGCCATCAATGTGGACGCGAACTCGCGTTGGCTGTGGCGATTTCCGCCGCGACGACTGGAAGCAGAGGCGATTCGTGACTCCATTCTCGCCGTATCGGGAGCACTCGATCTAAAAAACGCTGGTGGCCCTGGATTCAGCCCCTTTGAAGTAGAAATGGAAAACGTGCGTCATTATCACGCCAAGAAATCGTACGGCCCAGAAGATTGGCGACGAATGATCTATATGACCAAGGTGCGACAGGAACGTGAGCAAGTGTTTGGTGCTTTTGATTGTCCCGACGCCAGTATGGTCGTACCCAAGCGAAGTCGCTCGACCACACCACTGCAAGCACTGAATTTGCTAAACAGCCCATTCATAGTGCAGCAGGCCGAGCTGTTCGCGAAACGATTGCAGAACGATTGCGATACTCTGCCGCAACAAATCCGGCGAGCTTGGCTGTTATGCTTCCAGCGTCCGCCGACGGACGAGGAACTGGCGGATAGCGAAGTATTCATTAACCAGGAAGGCATACAGCAGTTCACTCGCGCAATGCTAAATACGAATGAGTTTGTATTTATTCCTTAACTATAGAAGAACCGTTGCCCGTCCTTCATTTTATCCTGAATACTTAATTTTTTCAGAGAAGAACGAGCAGAAACAAGTTAGCTATGACTCCACCCCATAATCGACGTCATTTTCTTACACAAGCGACGACGGGCTTGAGCAGCATTGCCTTAGCGAGCCTATTGGAACAACATGGACTGCTCGCCGACTCCAATCCCATCCGGCCAATCATTGATCCAGCGCGACCATTTGCCAGTCGCAACACTCACCATCCTGCGGCCGCGAAGAACGTACTAGTGATATTCTGTGCGGGTGCCTGCAGCCAGATCGACACGTTTGATTACAAGCCCGAGCTTGTCAAACGTCATGGTCAGTCTCTGCCGGGTGCCGAGTCGTTGGTCACGTTTCAAGGCGAGCAGGGGATGCTAACCAAGAGCCCGTGGGAATTCAAACCCCGTGGCGAGTCCGGCAAGATGATCTCGGAGCTCGTACCTCAGCTTGCTGAGTGGGCTGACGATATGTGCTTCATCCACTCGCTGACCGGAAAGACGAACACACATGGCCCCGGCGAAAACTTCATGTCGACTGGTTATACGCTCGATGGCTTCCCCAGCATCGGAGCATGGACGACGTGGGCATTGGGAACCGAGAACGAAAACTTGCCTGCCTATGTTGCAATTTCCGATCCCCGCGGCACGCCACAGTCGAGCGTCAACAATTGGGGTTCGGGATTCCTACCCGCCGCATTTCAAGGAACTGAGTTCAGTGCGAACAAACCGCTGGAGAACCTGAATGTACCGACGGGCATCAGCGGCGACACCGATCAAGCGACGCGAGACTTCCTCGAACGACTGAACCAACGACATCTAGAACTGTTTCCTGGCGACAGTGAGTTGGCGGCGAGAATTTCCAGCTACCAGCTCGCTGCACGGATGCAATTGAGTGTTCCCGAAGTGACGGACTTGTCAAGCGAACCACAAAGCATCTTTCGTGAATACGGGGCCGACGACCCGGTGAATACACTCAAGGCCCAGTTTGCGAAGAACTGTATTCTCGCTCGACGTCTAATCGAACAGGGAGTCCGCTTTGTGCAATTGTTCAATGGCGCCTATCAAACCGGTGGCGAAGGTGTCAGCAACTGGGATGGACACAAACACATTCAAGAGCAGTACAGCAAACACGGCCCTATCCTGGATCAGCCCTGCGCGGCGCTGCTTCGAGACCTGAAGCGACGCGGGCTATTAAAGGATACACTTGTCGTTTGGATGACCGAGTTCGGTCGTATGCCGACCTTCCAAAAGGGAGCCAGCGGACGCGATCACAATCCGGACGGGTTCACCGCGTGGATGATGGGAGCCGGAGTAAAGGCCCCGTTTACCTATGGAGCAACTGACGAATTCAGCTACAAAGCCGTGGAAAACATCAGCACCGTCTACGACCTCCACGCCACAATCCTGCATCTTCTGGGACTGAATCACAAGCGACTCACATACTACCATAATGGCTTCGAGCGCCGCCTGACCGATGTCCATGGACATGTGCTACAAGAGATTTTGGCGACCACAGGCAGTTCTGTAAAAAGAGAATGAGGTGAATATTTTTGGATTCGTAGCAAGCTTGCACCTATAGGTTATTGAATAATCAGCGCATCAACTCGCTCGTTTCAGGTATTCAGCAGACGCTTTCCGAGGAGATCTTATAAAAATGAAAAATACATTTTTTTACATGATTCTATTCGTCGCCTTACTGATTATTGGAATGTCACCACAAGCAGTATCAGCCGATACCAGTGACACGCCACCCAATGTTTTATTGATCATAACGGACGACCAGGGTTATGGCGATTTTACTATCCACGGCAACCCACATCTCCATACACCGAACATTGACAAGTTTGCCCAAGAAAGCGTGCGATTTGACCGTTTTTACGTGAATTCGTTCTGTGCGCCCACTCGAGCAGCGTTGCTAACGGGACGTTGGCCGTTGCGGACGGGGTGCCATGGCGTCACACACAATCGCGAAGCAATGAGACCCAGTGAGGTTACGATTGCTGAGGCACTTCGAAATCGAGGGTACCGTTCGGCCTGTATCGGCAAATGGCACAACGGTGAACAGTATCCGTTCACGCCACTGGGACAAGGCTTTGACGAGGCCTTCGGTTTCAATAATGGGCATTGGAACAATTACTTCGATGCCACTTTGTTGCGTGGCGCTCAACAGGAGCAAACTCAAGGGTACATCAGCGATGTGCTGACCGACGAGGCAATGAAGTTCATCGAGTCGAACCGGGAACGACCGTTCTTCTGTTATCTCAGCTTCAACTCGCCGCATTCTCCGTTTCAAGTTCCTGACAAGTACTTCAATAGGTTCAAGTCCAAGGGATTCGATGACACCTTGGCGGCCTTTTATGGTATGTGCGAGAACGTCGACGATAACATAGGTCGCTTGTTGACATTTCTTGAGGGCCGGCAGCTCGCTGACAACACCATTACAGTTTTTCTCACGGACAACGGCGGCACGGCGGGAGTGAAGACTTACAACGCGGGCATGCGTGGCGGCAAAACAAGCGTTCATGAAGGAGGCAGTCGCGTGCCCTTGTTCGTCCGCTGGCCAGCGGCAAATTGGCAACCGCATGTTGCACTGCCGATCGTCTCGCACATCGACATCCTTCCCACGCTGCTGGACCTCTGTGGAGTGAGTGTGCCGGCAGGCCCCAAAGCAGATGGAGTTTCCCTTCGTCCGTTACTGGAAAACACCAATAACACAAATTGGCCCGAGCGAACGCTGTTCACGCACAATCCGATTGACGAAACGAACAAGTTCCCTGGAGCAGTGCGCACGCAGCAATATCGGCTCGTCCGCGAAATCAAAGGGCCTGCGGGCGGTTCGAGTGCCAAGGCGAATGACACCAGCGCTTCGGCTTGGCAACTCTACGATATGCAAATCGACCCGGGCCAGACGAATGACATTGCCGACAAGTATCCAGACATCGTGAAAAAACTGAGCAAACATTATGACGCGTGGTTTGCCGACATCTCACAGAACGGCTTGCAGCGATTTCCACTGCCAGTGGGACACGCCGAGCACAATCCGGTCGAGCTGCACGCTCCACAGGCCTTCTATGACAAACCGCTACATTTCGCAAATGGTCCCGGCTTCGCCAACGACTGGCTTGCCGGTTGGACAGATGCTAACGCAAAAGTTTGGTTTGAGATTGAGGTCATAAACGCTGGCATCTACGAAATCGAACTCGACTTCGCATGTCCCCCAGATGATGCCGGATCGCGAATTCGAATCAGCGTTGACGGGCAGTCGCTGGAGGCCGAGATCCCAACTGCCATGGCTCCGGAAGTGTCATTACCCCATCGCGATGCTAAAAGCGTATCCAGATATCGAAATCGCGAATGGGAAACACTCAAGCTAGGTTCACTCAGGTTTCCGAAGGGGGTCACCCCGGTTACGATCGAATCGCTTCAGATGCCTGGAAAACAAGTGATGGATTTGAAACATCTAAAATTGAAACACCAGACGGATATTATCGGCCATCGCGATATCTCCGGCTCAAAGTAGGATATGACCCATGTTTTGTCGTGTCATTGTTGTCCTATCACTTGCTCTTCACAGCGGAACGTTTGCCCGTGCTGAGGATGAAGTGAAATTCTCGCTATGGAGTGAGCTTGAAGAACTTCCCACTACAGCCGACGCTGAGGTTCTAAAAGATGTACAGTTTTATGTGATTAAAAAGTGGGAGCCGGAGGTTGATGGTTACAAATGGCTGCACGGAGTCGCCGTTGCGTGGCATCGTGGAAAATTGTTTGCATCGTTTGGACACAACACAGGCGAAGAAAACAGCGTCACTGAAGAGGGACGCTACCGTGTCAGTAGCGACGGTGGAAGGACTTGGTCGGACACTATCACAATGGACGTGGGCACAGAATCAGATGACTTGGCAGTAAGTCACGGCGTTTTTCTTTCAAAAGACAACGAACTCTGGGCGTTCCTGGGCGCGTTTCACAATACACGCCAGAAGGTTCACACACGCGCTTATACTCTCAACGAAAAAACTGGCCAGTGGCAACCGCGCGGAGTCGTCGCGGAAAGCGGATTTTGGCCCATGAGCGAGCCCGTGAAGATGACTGATGGCAACTGGATCATGCCCGGCATGATTGTGGGAAATGGAAATCCAGCGGCAGTGGCCATCAGTGAGGGCATCGAGTTAACAAAGTGGCAAGTCGTCGTGATTCCGCGTGGCAATGCGATCGGTAAAATGTGGGGCGAATCTGCGATCGCCGTCGCTGGGTCACGTATTGTCAACGTCGCTCGCTATGGCGATAAAGCGTTAGCACTGGCTGCTGCTAGCGAAGACTTTGGCCGTTCGTGGACACCATCGGTTGAATCCAACTTGCCAATGTCAGCCTCAAAACCATGTGCGGGAGTTCTCAGCACCGGGCAACGTTATTTGATCTGTACCACTTTGGCCGACAGCGGCGGTCGTCGCTCGCCGCTGACGATTGCGATTAGCCGTACCGGAGAGGATACGTTTTCTAAAGTATTTGTTATCCGACACGCCGAGTTCCCCGGCGGTCCAGGCGAATCGCATGCCAACGCCAGGCTGTCCTATCCTTATGCCACCGAGCATGATGGCAAACTATTTGTTAGCTACTCCAATGCTAGCAACCGAGGCGGCAATTTCAACAGTGCTGAATTAGCCGTAATCCCACTGGCCAGACTGGCTGTAGAGTAGAATGCGGTTCATGTGCCATCCATCACAGACTGTCTTGCATCAACGTGCTTGCCACAGCGACGAGTTTCGGAAGAATTTATTCGGTAAACTGATGCATAGATTCCTGGCTCTCGCTTCTATTTTTATCATCCAGTTCACAGGAATGTTTTTCGCATTTGCGGATGCGGCTGACTTTGTTCGTGATGTGCGTCCGATATTGCAGCAGCACTGTTATTCATGTCATGGCCCAGAGTCACAGAAAAGTGGTTTACGACTGGATATCAAATCGGCAGCGTTCAAAGGCGGCGACGGATGGGGACCGAGCCTTGTCGCCGGAAACGCTAACGAAAGTCCACTCTTTGAACTTGTCGCCAGTGACGACACGGGTTCACGCATGCCACCCGAGGGTGATCGACTATCTGCAGACAAAGTTCGTACCCTGAGGCAGTGGATCGATGAAGGTGCGATTTGGCCAGACGGCGTTGATTTAGCCAAGCTGGATGATCCGCTCGATCACTGGTCTTTTAAACCATTAATTGCACCGGAGGTCCCCGAAACACGTGAAAGTGGTTGGGCAAGAAATGCTATTGATCATTTCGTGCTTGCTCATTTGGTGGATCAGGGATTGACGCCTGCGGCAGAGGCGGACGCTCTCACGTGGCTCCGGCGAGTTACCCTGGACTTGACCGGACTTCCGCCGACAGTTCAAGAAGTCACAGAGTTTTTACAACAAGTAGGCTGTGGCGCTAATCGAGGCGACGCTGCCTATTCAGCAATCGTTGATCGACTTTTGCAGTCGCCACGTTATGGCGAACGATACGCTCAGCATTGGTTGGATGTCGTCCGATATGCTGACACTCATGGCTTCGAGGTCAACACGGAACGACCTAACGCGTGGCCCTATCGAGATTATGTGATTGATGCTTTCAACCGCGACACGCCTTACGATCGGTTCATCGAAGAACAGATCGTTGGTGACGCATTGGGATCTGATGCAGCCACCGGCTTTCTTGTTACCGCTTCCGTCTTGCTGCCAGGACAAATCGGCAAGGACGCTCCTTCGATTCGGTCGGCTCGTCAGGATTCACTAGACGAAATCGTGAACAATATTAGCCAATCGTTTCTAGGCCTGAGCGTGGGTTGTGCGAGATGCCATGATCACAAATTCGATCCAATCAGCGCACGGGATTATTACGGCATGCAAGCCTTTGTTGCGGGTGTCGAGTACGCGGACCGCGAGATGCATTCACTCGAATCCGAAGCGATCAAGAAAGAAGCCGATTCTCTGCGTCAACGCATAATTGAGATCGAACAACGGTTAGACGAGTTCGAGCCACTAGCACAGCCCAGCTTCGCATCACGTGAACGTCCAAAGCTGGACGACCAGTCCACTGACTTACTACCGCAAAGAGCAACCGTTTTTCCTTCAAGGAATGTTGATCGCTTTGAACCGGTTCGTGCGAAACAATTGCGATTCACCGTGCTTGCCACCAACAGTCTGGAGCCATGCATCGACGAGTTGGAAGTGTTTGACACCGCTGGGAATAACATCGCACTTTCAACCGTGGGAACGACGTTCAAAACGTCAGGAGACAATATAACTCCAGATCGACATGAACCTCGTTTCATTCATGACGGCGAATATGGAAACTCTCGCAGTTGGATGTCCAACCAGCTAGGTGAAGGATGGGTTGAGCTGACGTTTGCGGAGGAAAGAGAAGTTTGTCATGTTGTTTGGGGCCGAGATCGCACAGGTAAGTTCCAAGATCGCTTAGCTATCGAATACCGCATCGAGATCGCCCGTGACGAAGCTTGGTCGATCGTTGCTGACTCAACCGACCGTCGTCCCTGGGTTGCTGGCACCGATCCCGGGCCGATGTTTACATTGGACCGGCTTGACGCCGACGAGAAACAGACGGCGAAGCGTTTGCAAGCCGAAAAAAAGAAGCTTGCAGCCAAGATCAAGACTGCTGAACGAGGGCAATTGGCTTTCTCAGGTTCCTTCCGCAAACCGGATGACATTCACCTGCTTCGGCGTGGCGACCCCGAACAGCCCCAGGAGAAAGTTGTTCCTTCTGTCCTAAGTGCCATCGGTGACGTAACGCTCTCCAGCGACACCGCGGAACAGGATCGTCGCAAGGCACTCGCCCAGTGGCTCGTCAGTCCCGAGAATCCGCTGACCGCACGGGTCATGGTGAATCGCATCTGGCAGTGGCACTTCGGCACCGGCTTTGTTGATACACCCAACGACTTTGGAAAGAACGGGACGCCGCCTTCGCACAGCGAATTGCTGGATTGGCTTGCTGTTGAATTCATGCAAAGCGGTTGGTCGATTAAGCAGATGCACCGCATGGTCGTATTGTCTTCGACTTACCGTCAGTCGACACAGTACAATGCGAATGCCGCTGACGTCGATGCTGAAGCGAGGTTGCTGTGGCGATATCCTTCGCGACGGATTGAGGCCGAAGCGATCCGCGATTGTATGCTCGCTGTAAGCGATCGCCTGAACCTGAGGGTCGACGGCCCGGGGTTTAATCTTTTCAATCAGCGTGGTGGTCTTTCGGGATTTACGCCGATCGAGTCGTTCACGGGTGACGGGCTACGTCGCATGGTCTATTCACACAAGGTGCGTCGCGAGCGTGATGCGGTGTTCGGAGCCTTTGATTGTCCGGACGCTGGCCAGAGTGCCGCGCGGCGAATCGAATCTACGACCCCGGTACAGGCACTCAACCTACTGAACAGTCAGTTTACGATCGAACAAGCCGCAGCTTTCGCCATCCGAACTCAGACTGAGGCAGATAACGATGTGAAATCACAAATCGGCCAAGCATACTGGGTGGCACTCAACCGACAGCCGTCGGAGGACGAAGTTGTCGATGCTGAATCAGTTGTTCGCAAGCACGGCTTAGAGACTCTTTGCCGAGCTTTGTTCAACTGCAACGAGTTTTTGTTTCTTCCCTGATTTGAGTCGCGTGACGCCTGACGATGCTTTTCGCATAATAACTCATACTCCGGAACCCACAGCTCACACTGGCGGGTCAGTAGAATCGTTTTATGTTGAATCACTTCCTGAATCGCCGCAGTTTTCTTGCCGACTCGGCTTCTGCATTGGGGTCCATTGCCCTACTGGACCTACTGGCTAGTGATCGACTGCTCGCAGACCAACCGCTCATTGATCCAGAGCGACCGTTTGCTCCGCGTGCGAGTCACTTTTCCGCCAAAGCAAAAAATGTCGTGGTCATTTTTTGCGCCGGTGCCGTCAGCCAACTTGAAACGTGGGATTACAAACCCGAACTAATCAAATACGATGGTCAACCACTTAAAGACGGGCCGGCAGTGACGTTTCAGGGGCCAGCGGGAGACCTCGCACGACCGCAGTACGAGTTTCGCCAGCACGGCCAGTCGGGAAAGTGGGTCAGCGATATGATCCCGAATCTCGCTAAGCTGACCGACGACATTGCGTTTGTGCACTCACTGACCAGCAAGAGCAACACACATGGACCGGCTGAAAACTTTTTGTCGACCGGAACTCCCCTGGACGGTTTTCCCAGTTTAGGTTCGTGGGTCAGTTACGCGTTAGGAACTGAGAATCAAAATCTGCCCGCCTACGTTGCAATTCCTGATCCACGAGGAGTTCCACAGAACGGGTCGAATAACTGGGGTCCAGGTTTTCTTCCTGCGGCGTTTCAAGGGACACCGCTAAGCTCGAAAGAGCCCATTCGACATCTCAGCGCGCCGATCGTTTCTGCGGACGCGAGCTTAGCAGCTCAATCGTTATTGCAGCGAATGAACCAGCGACATTTGGATAAACATTCTGGCGACGGCAAACTCGCAGCCCGCATCGCCAGTTATGAACTCGCTGCGCGGATGCAGCTGAGTGTGCCGGGAATCACTGACCTGAGTTCTGAACCGGCACATGTTTTGAAAAGCTATGGAGCTAACGACGAATCCAATCCAATTCGAGCGGCGTTCGCTCGCAACTGCATTCTGGCACGTCGCATGATCGAAAGCGGAGTGCGTTTTGTCCAGCTCTTCAATGGCGCTTATGCCAGCGGCGGCGAGTTGAACTGGGACGGACACAGCAAGCTAAAAGAACAGTACGACAAACACGCCGCTGTGCTCGATCAGCCCACCGCGGCGATGATCAAAGATATGAAGTCACGCGGATTGCTCGACGATACGCTTGTGGTCTGGTGTACCGAGTTTGGCCGCATGCCGTTCTTTCAAAAGGGGGCAAAAGGTCGCGACCACAACCCCGATGGTTTTACTTGCTGGATGACAGGAGCCGGTATCAAACGAGGCGTCAGCCACGGGATGACGGACGAATTGGGCCAGAAAGCGATTCAAGACATTCACCCGCTCTACGACTTCAACGCCACCATTCTTCACCTGTTGGGACTCGACCACGAACGACTGACGTTTGAGCACAACGGCATCCAGCGGCGGTTAACGAATGTCGAAGGTCATGTGATACACGAAATTCTTGCATAGATATCTGTCGATCGAGAAGTGTCGGGTTGATAACGAGGCGTCGGGTTTCTGCTGACGTTTGACGCATCGTCGGAAAGAAAGCAATGCCACTTAATGTTTGGCCGCTGCTCCGACATTGAGTTGCTCATCGTACTATGTTGTTTCAACCGATGATGTCGAACAGCACATGTCCGTGCACATCGGTCAAACGGCGGTCCACGCCATCGTGGCGGACGGTCAACTTCTTGTGGTCGATACCCAGCAGGTGCAGGATGGTTGCGTGGATGTCGTAAACCTGTGTCGAATGATCGCGATCCAGCGGTTTATAACCCCACTGGTCCGATTCACCATGGGTGATCCCACCTTTCACTCCCCCGCCACACAGCCAATTGGTGAAAACATACGGATTATGATCGCGACCTTTGCCCGCCTGGCTGCTGGGCATGCGGCCAAACTCGGTGGTCCACAGGATCAACGTATCCTCTAACAAGCCTCGCTGTTTTAGATCTTTGATTAAGCCTGCGGTTCCGACGGCCATACCGCGAGCAAGCGGTCCGTGTTCACGAGCGAGATCTTCATGACTGTCCCAATTTCGCCGTGGGAATCCGTTGTCATTGCCCGACCATACCTGAACAAACCGCACACCTCGTTCCAGCAGTCGGCGAGCGATCAAGCATTTTCGGCCAAAGTACTCGGTTTCCTCAGGAATATTGATATCCGCTGGATAGGTCGTGCCAACTTTGTCAAGCCCATACATTTTCAATACATGCTGCGGTTCGTCGGAGATATTGAGAGCCTCCGGTGCACTGAGCTGCATCGCTGCTGCTAGTTCATACGAGCGAACACGGGCGTCCAGTCGCGAATCTCCAGGACGCTGTAGTTGATATTGGCGATTAATTCGCCGCAGCATCGCCAGTCCTGCCGCATCACCATCACGGCTTACAAACTCGGCGTGAGGCAGCAGGTCTTCGATGGGATTGTCACGCTGAGGAAAAATTGCCGTTCCCTGTGCACTAGCCGGCAGGAATGCGGAACTCCAATTTTTAGGTCCGTTACTCGCGTAGCCGCGATGATCCGGCAGCACCACAAACGTAGGCAAATTGTCGTTGATAGAACCCAACGCGTAGCTGATCCACGCTCCCATGCCGGGAAATCCAGGTTGTTGGAATCCAGTGGCTTGTAGATATGTCGCCTGTGAATGAACTCCGGTCTTACCCACCATGTTGTGAATGAACGCAATATCATCGACACACTCGCCGAGTGGCTGGACAACGTCGCTAAGCATTTTTCCCGACTCACCATAAGGTGCGAAGCGAAACGGTGACTTCATCCACGGACCGAGCCCATTTTGGAAAGTTTCGACATGTTCTCCAAAGTCAGAAGGTTCTCCGTGATGTTTTTCCAACAGCGGTTTGTAATCCCATAGGTCGAGATGACTAGCGGCCCCGCCCATAAAAAGTTGCACAGCTCGCTTTGCTCGTGGCGGATGATGAACAGCTTGTATTACTCCGGCGGTCGCTGCGAAAGAGTCTTGATGTAGCATCGTTGCTAGCGCAAGAGAGCCGAATCCGTTCCCGGCCTGAGCAAGAAAGTGGCGTCGATCAAACATCGTGTTGAATTCCGTCATTCCGCGAGTAGGTGATTCTCGATGTACATTATCAGATCTGGTAGTTTGCCCGCGAACGCCAGCTCTAGACTAATCCAAGTAAACAAACTCGCTCAAGTTAAACAAGAACCGGCATAAATTGTTGAGACCATATCGTTGCGCGTAGTTGCTGAACTCATGACGCTCGTCGAGTTGCGGCTGTCGCTGTGTCACCAGTTGCACGGCGAGACTTATCTGATCGCCCAGTGTTTCGGCCTGCTGTTGTAATCGCTGTGCAAAAACATCTCCCATTATCAAATTGAATCGACTATTGAGCAGAGATAACGCTTGTAGCGACGTAAGCGTTTCATTACGCCGCGGAGTGCTTTGCGATGAATCAGCACAGTCAAACGTCGTCATCCAGGGATTGGGCTGAGAACGCACGATGAAACGATAAATACTGCGACGATGCGATGCAGGATCACTTGGGTCAAACTTGTGATATTCGTAATGAGGCGAGTGCTCGGGTCTTTCGAGTTCGAATAAATAGAATCCCGGACCACCGGCCGACATATCCAACGCTCCGCTGACCGAAAGAATAGAGTCGCGAATCTCCTCGGCTTCCAACCGCCGCCGATTCATTCTCCACAAGTACTGGTTGCTGCCATCAAGGGCAGCGTTTGCTTCGTTCAAATCGGATGACTGTCGATAGACACTGCTGGTCACTATCAGTCGATGTAGCGATTTCAATGACTGTCCAGAATCAAGAAACTCGCTAGCCAGCCAGTCAAGCAATTCGGGGTGAGTTGGCTTAGCTCCCATTCTTCCAAAGTCGTTCGGCGTGGCAACAATTCCTTCACCGAAATGGTACAACCAGACGCGATTGACGATCGAACGCCAGACCAGTGGGTGTTCCGGTCGTGTCAACCAGCGGGCCAGCTCAGCGCGTCGCTGGGATTCAGTGAGACCATCGTCCAGTTGCCATTGAGCCTCGGCTTGAAGCGGAAGTACTCCGGGCGCGGCCTCGTCACCTGGGTGTTGGACTTCGCCACGTTGCAGCACATGAATGGGTCTCGGCACGCCTGCGGTTGGCTGGAAGTTACCTTGAGGGGTGAAATTCGTTGACGCTGCATAAACCATTTCTCCCGTCGGGAGTGCCGCGAGTTCGTTTTCTGCGTCCGTGATCGATTTCGTCAATGCTTCGCGTTGCTGAACTCGTTGCGGCGTCTGAAGTTTGGCAAGCAATAATTGAAGCTCCTGGTTCAGTTCGTTCAATTGTGTGTCGATCTGGGGATCGCTCACTTTTGCCCACTTTCCGTCAACGAGATTGGTCTTTTGCCAGCGAACGGGACCCTCGATCGAGTCCAGCGCGTCAACCACAGACTCTTGCGCCAGATTGATTCGTTGCCCCTTTGCATTATGCATCTCCAACTCCGCTAAAGCGAAAATGAAATCATTCTTTCGCTCAGCGAGCTTCGTCGTGCTAATGCGAACACGGTGTGCTTGCGCTACCTGGCACGGGATATCGACTGCGATCAATCCTGGATTGGGATAGTCTTGTGTGGTGCAATCCGCGATCGTTGTCCACTGGACGTCATCGATCTTCTCCGTCGCCGAAGTGATTTCTACTTTGAACCGAATCGGAAACCCAAACCCCGCTCCGATTCCAGCAAACTCATCGTGACAAGGATGCAATACGACTCGCGACAGATCCGTCGGTTGAGCGAGAGTGACTTCAATCCACTTCATCGTTTCCTGGGTGGCCGCGATGTTGCTGTGGTAGCCGTATGCTGGATCCTTTTGAACTTGCTGTTTTGATTGCAATGCCGCGACTTGAGACCGTAGTTCAGCAAGGCGTTGACCACCAGCATCGTCAATGGCTTTCTGTAAGGATTTGAGATCCGCTTTGAATTCATTCAGTTGTGAAGTGAGCTGATAGCGCCGAGCTTCGACCTCTGGAGCGAGATCATACGATCGGTCCGCACGATCCACGGCCGAAAAAATTGCTTGCAGCCCGTAGTAGTGTTGCTGTGTAAACGGATCGAACTTATGGTGATGGCACCTCGCGCACTGAATCGTCACACTGCAGAAAGTATTTAGCGTATTGCTGACCAAATCATCACGGTCGAGGTTTCTAGCCACCTTGCCATCGATCTTCGACTCCGCAACCTCCACATGACCAATGAAGTCCCAGGGTCCAGCGGCAATGAACCCGAGAGCGAGGATTCCATCGGGTTGGCCAGCAAAGATAACGTCACCGGCGATCTGTTCCTGAACGAATCGCCAATACGGCTTGTCTTCATTGAGCGAACGAATGACATAGTCGCGGTACGGCCAGGCGTTGAGACGAAGCTTGTCCTTGTCATATCCGCAGGTGTCGGCGTACTTGACGACATCGAGCCAGTGACGCGCCCAGCGTTCGCCATAGTGCGGTGAATCCAACAACCGATCAACGAGATTCTCGTACGCTCGCGGACTTGGATCGTTGACGAACGCTTGGCACTCTTCGGGAGTCGGCGGCAAGCCGATCAAATCAAACGTCAAACGGCGAATGAGCGTACGACGATCGGCGTCTGGCGCACGCGTGAGGCCCCTGTCCTGGAGTTGCTTGAGAACAAAGGCATCGATTGGCGTTCGAACCCATTGATCGTTCACTTGCGGAACATCGGGTCGCCTGACAGCCCTGAATGACCACCAATCAAAGTCGTTCACATGCGATTCTTCGAGTTGCCTTTCCGAGGGCCATTTCGCGCCGCTAACAATCCACTCGCGAATCAGCCGCACTTCATCCTCGGAAAGAGGATCGGCATCTTTGGGCATCGCCGCCTTACCACTTACCACAGTGACCAGATCCAGCAAGTGGCTTGCTTCAGGAGCGCCGGGCTCAATGTAGCCAGACATCATCGCTTCGGCCGCCGACTGAAGAGAAAAATCGCCTTCACGCTTGTGACCGTTGTGACAGCTAACACATCGACGTTCAAAGATGGGAGCGATACGATCTTGAAATATGTCTTCGGCACAAAGACTCGACGCATCCATCGCTACGCTAGCGGAATAGAGAGCGACGATTAAATATGCTTTCCGAATCATGAACTCTCCCAATGGTGCCCAGCACGATCTGCGACTCCGCGAATTAGAATCGTCCCACGCTCCAGTATTGTCCAACTTCTTGGTGCGGTGTGGTTACATTACTATTTCCGGATGAAAAACGATGCGCCGCAAGGAGTGGTTGGAGGGCGAGATGAGTGAGATACCACGCAACCATTCCGAGTTTTCCATGCGAGTTTTTAGGCTATTCTGGGAGAATCCGCTGCAAGCCATGGCGAAGGCTGCGGGGATCGTACGGCAACAAGTGGCAACGGCACGATTCCTGTTAGGAAGCGCAGGAATCTGCATCGCTGGATTCGCTGGAATTCGCGGCTCTGTCGCCGACGACGAACCGGAGCGAGCGGAGGCCTACACTGCGGCGACGGAATTTCCGTACGATGCCGAACTCGTGACCAAGCTCGCAGTAGATTCACAGATGCATGGCGACGCGACTCGTGGAGCTGCCATATTCAGTGACGCGAAGTTCGCGTGTTTGTCGTGTCACAAGGTTGGTCCGCATGGAGGGGCCGTCGGACCCGACTTAACTTACGTCGCGAAAGACCGCTCGCTGGCGCATATGGTCGAGTCCATTTTGTGGCCGCATCGCGAGGTAAAACCGGAATTCACGACAAGCGTGATTCTTACGACCGAGGGCAGAACCGTTATGGGCTTCAAGGTCGCGGCAACTGAGCAATACGTCACGCTGAAAGTTCCTGCGTCTGGCAAGTTAACAACCATCGACGTTGCCGACATTGATGATGAGGTCGTAGGCGGCACGGTGATGCCAAGCGGATTGACGGCAGCGATGACTGGTCAACAACAACTCGATTTGATTCGCTTCGTGAGCGACCTCGGACGCGAAGGTCGGCCGATTGCAACAAAACTTCAGGATGTTCTCGCTAATTCGTCGATGCACGGACCTGTGAAGTTCGACTTCATCGCCGCGCCGATCCGCCCAGAGTTTTGGCCGAACTCAAAGTTGCCCGCCAATCGTGATCGCATTTATGACTTCTTCACGAAACAGGCTGAACACTTTCGCCAGCAGCAACATTTGGCGAAGTTGCTTTCTTCCTCTCCGGAGCTCGACGGTGGGCAGCTAGGACACTTTGGAAATCAGAAAGAAGAGGACTGGGCCAGCAGTCGCTGGAACGAGACGAAACTGGACCGCGTGCAAGCCGGAGTGCTGCACGTTAAGAGCGAAAAAATAATCCCGCGCGCTGTTTGCGTTCGACTTGGAGATCACAACGAAGTTTCTGCATGCTTCAATTCAGACACTCTGACCTATGATGCGGTTTGGACGGATGGATTTGTTTCATTTTCTTCTGTTCGACACGGCTTTCTTGGCGGGCTCAAGATGCAAGGGAAGCCGCAAGAAATCGCGAAACAACAGTCTCCACCGCAGCCCTTCAACTACCGTGGTTACTATCGATATGGCAGCCGCGTCATATTTGCTTACCGCATTGGTGATATCGACTATCTCGATGTGCCCTGGATTTCGGACGGACAATTCTCCCGCGAAGTCGCGCCAGTCGAGCAACATTCGTTTCGCCATGTCGTCCAGGGAGGCCCGTCGCAATGGCCCCAGATATTGGAAACCTCGATTGTACCGGGGAACAGTCGGCCGTTTGCTATCGATACGATCGAACTGCCAGTGGACAACCCGTGGAAGTCATTGATTTTCTGTGGTGATCATGACTTTCTGCCTGATGGCAGCGCGATGCTTTGCACGATGCAGGGAGATGTGTGGCACGTCACCGGTTTGGACTCTGGTATCGACAAGCCCGGTGTTGCTCGCTGGAAACGTTTTGCCTGCGGCCTGCATCAGGCGTTGGGATTAGTCGTCGGCTCCGATGGAGTTTATGTTCAGTGTCGAGATCAGCTCACGCGACTAAGGGATCTAAATCATGACGGAGAAGCCGACCTCTATGAATGCTTTTGCAATGCCTTCAAGACCTCATCCGGAGGACATGATTTCATCTGCGGATTGCAGCGTGACCAGGATGGCAATTTCTACACCGCATCGAGCAATCAAGGACTACTGCAGATCTCACCAGATGGACAATCGGCGACGGTTATTGCTACAGGATTTCGCAACCCCGACGGTTTGGGAATTCGTCCTGATGGAAGCCTGACAGTTCCTTGTTCCGAAGGAGAGTGGACTCCGGCATCAATGATCTGCCAGGTGACACCCAATCAAGCTGCGAAGTCTCAGTCGACACCACACTTCGGCTATGGTGGACCTCGGGAAAATCGTGCACCCGAACTTCCGCTGGCCTACCTGCCGCGACTGATGGACAATTCCAGTGGCGGCCAAACTGTAGTGCCGTCGCGGACTTGGGGACCGATGCAGGGTCAATTGCTGCACTTTTCATTCGGTATGGGATCGTGGTTTACCGTTCTGCGTGACGAAGTGGATGGGCAAGAGCAAGGCGCTGTACTGCCGCTGTCAGGCGATTTTCTTTCGGGAGTTCATCGCGGTCGATTCTCCCCAAAAACCGGACATCTGTATGTCAGCGGTCAGCAAGGATGGGTCAGTTTTACGCCCGAGACTGGCTGCTTTCAACGTGTTCGGTACACCGATGACGAATTTCAGATCGCCACAGCGTTTCATGTTCACGAAAATGGTGTCCGCATCACGTTTGCACAGCCAGTCGAGCCAGCGATTGTTACTAACGTCAGCAACCACTTCGCACAGTGCTGGAATTATCGCTATAGCGGCGGATATGGCTCGCCCGAGTTTTCGCCGAGCCATCCTGGAGTGCTCGGACACGATCCGTTGACCATCGCCAGTGCCCACGTACTTGCGGATGCCCGCTCCATCTTTCTTGAAGTTCCAGATTTGCAACCGGTAAACCAGTTGCACCTGCGATTGCACGTCAATTCGGACAATGCATTTCTTGTCACCAATCCTGCTGGCAGCGGACATGATTTGTTCATTACCGTGCATCGGCTGGATCACGCATTCAAAGATTTCTCGGGTTACACGTCAGTTGAGAAAACTGTCGCTGCCCATCCAATGCTCTCCGATTTGGCGACAAACGCCGTGCGAGTTCCCAATCCATGGTTGAAACCTATTGAGAGTTCCCGCCCGATTGAACTACGCACGGACAAGAATTTGACCTTCGCTACAAAAGAAATTCGCGTTCGGGCGGGCGAGACGATAGCATTCACGTTAAGCAACCCAGACGTTGTTCCCCATAACTGGGCACTGGTTCAACCTGGATCGCTCCAGAAAGTCGGCGAGCTGGCTAATCGGCTAATCGCTGATCCGGAAGCGTACGCCCGGCACTATATTCCTCAGTCGGATGCTGTATTGTTCTACACTGACATCGTCGCTCCAGGAGAAAGCCAGACAATTTACTTCAAGGTTCCTGAAGCTCCCGGTTGCTACCCATTTCTTTGCACCTTTCCTGGACACTGGATGGTGATGAACGGCGAGATAATCGTCGAATAGGTAGGCTAAGACCGCAGCAAATTCGCGACTGATGCGAGAAGGAGTTACAATCTTTCTTGCACCAACAAGCGGTGATCACTGCTCGCTTCAATGAAAATGAAACTGGAGGCTTTGAATTGACATGCAACCAAGCAAACATGCTAAACCGTCTGAATTCGTCAGTGGGCAACTCAATCTCGTCGTATACTCGGGTGCCATGCTTGTCGCTGCCGCCATCTTGCCGTGCGCATCTCGCGGCGTTGCATTTGATGACGTTTCCTCAAGCAGCAATGTTGCGGTACAAGCGCCATTGATTCAGAAAGTCGACGAAGTTGAAAATACCGACGGAAAAAGGGTCAACGAATTACCTCCAGATGAAACTTCCAAAGGCTTTATGTCGCTGTTCGACGGAGTTTCCTTTGCGGGATGGGAACAAACGGGCAACTGGGCCATTGAAAACGGTGCGTTCGCTCGTAGAAAAAGTGGCGGCTCGCTGACTTACGTCGCCCAAACGGTCCCAGATAATTTTGAAGTCCGTTTCGAATGGAAAGTATCCAACGGCTGCAACAGCGGCGTTTACTACCGGCCCGGACAGGTGGAATACCAGGTTCTCGATAACGTCAACAGCCCTTACGGCGAAAATCCCCGACATTCGGCGGCATCCTTGTTCTTCTGTATGGCGCCATCCAAAGACGTCACGCGACCACTTGGCCAGTGGGAGGAAGGCCGCATCGTGTGCAAAGGAACTGTGATCCAACACTGGCTCAACGGTGAAAAGGTAATTGATTTTGATTACGACGATCCAAAATGGACTGAGTACGTGAAGCTATTGAGCATTCGCGGCGGCGACTTAACTGGGCGTGGCGGCCAACTTTGGCTCCAGGACCATGGTCAAGACGTTTGGTTCCGCCGCATTCGCTGGCGTGAAATCCCAACGGACGAGGAAATTAAGGCAGATCCCACCTTCGAACCAATGCCCATACCGCCTGCGGCACTTGAGAAAGAGCAACAACGAGTACGCGGGATGTTGTCCAACAAGAAGAAAAAAGGCTAAATTAATCCACGCAAATTTCGTGCGAGTCACTCCCTGCCGAATCGGCGTCAGTGCGTATGCCCACCAGACGTAGTGGGCTGCGCCAAAAATCGTGGTGAATCAGGTAGTTGAAAAATCTACCTAGTGCTTTGTCCACATTAAAAATTAGGGTTGGGCAAATCAGCCGATGTGCGTTAGCACCGGTTTTTTGCCGCGTGAACCGGTGCTAACGCACTCCGGCTATTCCTAAAATTCATTCTGGACAAAACACTAGGAAAGACTCATCGACATCGCCTTAATGTTGGTGGAAACCGAATCTCTCTGGACTTACAAACCAGTCGACCGTCAAACGGCCGCCCATTGTGTTGAAAAAAACCTGGAGCTTTAAACATCGGCTCGTAGCGTGCTCGCGGAGAATAGTTCGATCGCTAGGCAACTTGAACCGAGGTCCTTGAGAACTATTGGCGAGCAACACGAACCCTTCCAGAATCTGGCGCGTGTACTTTCCTTGCAATGCCGGACGTCAACAGAACAGAATCGTCTAGAGAATGCGACCGAATCCGGGGTTGGCGATACTCGGATTAGCAAACGCCATGCGCTGCGGAAGATGGATTATTAACCAACTGATGAGTGTCTGCACCGCCTCGATTACATTCAACGAACTACGGAAACTGCGCTACCTCTTGACCGAGAGCCAACGAACTCACCTCATTCGCGAGCTAATTCGTTTAGACTCCGAAGCAGAACCATTCGAAGTTATCTTGAAACGAGATAAAACTTACTTACAGAACGTGATGACCGAGGAAAAGGACAAACACTTTGATTTCGACCAACTGCTGGTAGACCCGGAAGAGTTCGGAATTTTAGTCAAGGATCAGCGCGAGTTTCATTGAATACTGCAAAAGCTGGCATCGCGGCCAGAAGAAGAGCGAACCTCGCAATATCTTTTTCAAGACTGTTTCTCACCATCGCTCTTGCGTTTGTTGCGTGTGGACCAAGCGTTACGCTCCCATAGCGAACAGTTCGGCGCCTATCCGCAGGATTTATCATCACTAAATTCGGAAACGCTAAAACCAATCCCTTTCAGCCCATTGACGAACCGATTCTTCCGATAGAAGCAAACGTCGCCAACAAAGTTCATTTACCACTCCAGGTTCTATCCAAACCGACCATGGCGGAGCATTTGAGCCGTTCGTGTCCTTCGGTGAAGCTGACTCGTGCTTAGATGTATGTGACTATGATGTCGACCAGTGGTGGGACAATCGGAAGCCGAAAAGGTTTTCATCGGAATGGTGGGATTCGATTAAATCCCGGTGGCGAGCCAAGTACCGCTACTAAACATTCTTGAAATTCCTCAAAGGTTTGCCGACAGAATTAATTAATGCCCGAAGACAGGTATTGAGTCGACAAACCATCGACGATAGCTACTACTCGCCCAACGTTTTGCAAATAATGAGCTGATACCAACCAAACCGTGCAAAAGTCAGCCGATGTTAAGGCACAAAAAAAACCCACCCAGAGCAAGCCCTGAATGGGTTTTTTAAAATCCGGCAATACCTACTTTCGCACTGGTAGGCACTATCATCGGCTCAGAAAGCTTAACTACTGTGTTCGGGATGGGAACAGGTGGAACCTTTCTGATATGGTCGCCGGAAAGACTCACTGGCGAATATTTCGCCGCCAGTGAGCCATGTCTGACTGTTGTTTGGTAGTATTGGTTTAAAAAGCGGTACCTTCAAAGGCCGCACGTTGCACAAAGCAACTTGCTGTTGAGTATTCCGCTAGGACAAGCCCTTCCGAAGAAGAACTTGAGTGCGGGATATCGATGGCCAAACTTTCGCCCGTTAGTACTGGTAAGCTCAACACATTACTGTGCTTACACGTCCAGCCTATCAACCTGGTAGTCTTCCAGGGGGCTCTCGTCTTAAAGACAACGAATCCTAATCTTGGGTTGGGCTTCACGCTTAGATGCTTTCAGCGTTTATCCGTTCCGAAGTTAGCTATCCAGCCGTGCCGCTAGCGCGACAACTGGTACACCAGAGCTTCGTCCAACTAAATCCTCTCGTACTAAAGTTGAATTCCCTCAAGATTCGTACGCCCACGGCAGATAGGGACCGACCTGTCTCACGACGGTCTGAACCCAGCTCACGTACCACTTTCATTGGCGAACAGCCAAACCCTTGGGAGCTTCTACACCCCCAGGATGTGATGAGCCGACATCGAGGTGCCAAACCG
>JBGSIA010000021.1:0-28943 GCA_041751935.1 Pirellulaceae bacterium
AAGGTCTATGAGCGAGGTGTGAAGGCGACTGAAGATTTTCTTACTGGTGACTGCATCCGCTACGATGACCACTTACCTCAATACAACTATCAAACCATTCGATTTCGGTAAACCGGGAACTTATTCTTGAGCTGTTCCTAACCCAGTGCTCGATGCTACATTGCCGTCATCTGCCAAAGTCGAAATTGCTTTAACCTATCATCATCCCATGATTTCGCCATTAAGCGAAATGAAGTATCCGCGAACCTCATGTCTTGCCACCTCAACCTTTTGACAGTCCAGCGTTAGGCTACGGCTTCTCGTGCGGGACGACCGTGATGGAAATCATGACTGGCTCCGCGGTATCGATCTTTACTCGATGTTCGCCTTCTCGCTCTTCCGCCTCGTTCGGAAACCGGTACTCTTTGTGCCCTAAAATAATTCGTTCGTTCCGGGAAATCGGTAGCCCTCGAAGTACGACGAATCCGTTTTCAATTTTCTGCATAAACGGAAACTCAGTATCTTCTCTAAAGGGCGTCTTTTGATCGTCCGGTGCACGCAATTGGTTCTCTACAAAGCCGATTGAATCATATTTCTGGCCCAGCACAGTGGAGCCGCCTTTATGGTACTGCTGGTTCGGCCACGCGGACACGCTTCCGCTCTCCAGTGGAGTGCCGTCAGGTTTCAATACCGTCAGTTCGATTGATCCCGTTTTTTCCATCAACACCGTCGGCTCAATCGTCTCGCCATCGACTTCAAACAGTTGTCCTTTGACGAAACTGTGAGATTCAGGAATCGTGGTCGTCGAAACCCAGCCGTCACAAATCGCAATGATTTGCAGTTCACCTGACCGCGGGATCGAAGCGAGCTCAAACGTGCCGTCTTCGGCAATCGGCTCTGTCTCGTGCCAAGACAACGACGGGGACTCGTTGTCCCAACTTTCGCCCGCCGGTTTTGGCACACTGGTCGTGATCACATAGCCATTTTCCACAGGCCGAGGCACGTTGTCAGAAAGTTTACCGACGACACGAGATCCTGGAGAAAGCTTCACACCGCGCATCTTTACCGCTTGGTTTGGGCGA
The DNA here is from genome assembly GCA_041751935.1 of Pirellulaceae bacterium. Taxonomy (GTDB): domain Bacteria; phylum Planctomycetota; class Planctomycetia; order Pirellulales; family Pirellulaceae; genus JBBSJZ01. The sequence continues at coordinate 1,062 of JBGSIA010000021.1, forward strand.
ACGCGAAGCGGCAACAGGCCACTGAACAACGTCGGTCCATCGGTTTGTGGTTTTACCAATATGGTTTGCCAAGTTCCGTCCTTGAGCGAACTGGTGCGCCGGCCTCCGTTGCCATCGTCAGCCCAAAAATCTGGCGCATAGGGGCCAGCCATCATCACACCGAAATCCCTGATCGGGGTTCCATTGTCGTCAACGGCGGCAAGTTGCAATTCGCAACCCCTTTGCAATGTAATTTCCGTCGACGCCGGCGGATTCTCAGGGTCAAACTCAAAGTGTTCGACATGTTGGACGAAATCACTGTGCCGGATTTGAAATGTCACCAACTTCGTCGTCCAAGCTTTGGGGCCGTAGTCGACCTTGGAAGGATAACGAATAACAGCGGTGCCAGATTCATCTGAGAAGTAGTTTAAGGGATTGCCATTTTTTTCTCGGTTCCAATAGCCGTGACCGTCTTGTTCGACGACTCGCATGGCATAGGGCATCACCGCGGCCTTCACCACCGGTTTGCCCTCATCGTCCTTGAGTTCGACCCGCAACTCAGCCCACTCGGTTTTGTCAGTCGTTTCAGTGTCTTCGGCATAAGAATCACGTTGAAGCACCGTCGCTGCCGCAAGTATCCAGAAAACAATTTGGAGTCTAAGCATGATAGGGGTCAATGTGGGCAAGTGCAAAATAATAGTTTTCAAGAGAGCGACTCAAGAGGTCATGTTGGCTATCGATTCTGCGTTATTGGCAATTAGACAGTGGCTCTTCGAAAATTTGCTCGTATTTGGAGCCGGCGGAGACTTGAATCAGCGTCATTCGCACTTTGGTGGGAAAGAATTTTTCGTGATCGGTTCGTTTGTGCGCATGCCCCGCACCACCACTGTTGTCTTTAATCACGAGATCCATCTGCTTAATTCCCTGACTCCACACGATCGAATCGTTCTGCCAAAACGAAGTCATTGAAATATCCTTCTCATAGATCCCTGTCGTACGGTAGATATCGGTACCCAGACAACCATAGCCGTTCTTTTGGCCCTTGTTTGGGATGTAGCAGATACTCCAGGTCGTCGGTTCGTCACCGGGTGGCTTGTCGATCACTTCCAAGCGAAGATGCACGGTTCCGTTTCGATAATCCACCGGTGCCGTCCAATCGGTTGGACGCTTCGGGTTCAACATCTCGCCTTTGACGTAGTAGTGCGATTTACTGGGACTCGAGTTGTCTGCGTCACTCTTGGTGTACGTGAAGGTGACGTCAAACAAGACGAATTGCTCTGCACCTACCGATGTCGCCAGGCAGCATGCAGCGACAAAGACGAAGGTTCGGATCGACGTGCTTGCATTGAGCAACGATGGAAATTCTGAGGTCATGTTCGCTTATTCCTATAAGGTTGCCGAATGATTTGCGTCGGTAAGAACCGTCCAAGACTTCCGTGAAAGTCCTGCCGCGTTTTCATCGCCCGGTGAAAAACACCGATTCTATGACAAACCTTGCAGTTGAGCGATCAACTTCGATACCTCGTCGACTTGCCCTTGGGAAGTAGCGACGGCCGGTGCATAGGCATCCGCAGCCTGTTTCGTTTCGACTGCGGCTTTTTCAAACGAGGGGATCGCAGCGGTTATGTCAACGATTTTCTTCTTCATCGGATCAAGCATGGCAAGCAAATCCGCCGCCGACTTTTCGTTATTGGCAACGAGGGCAATCGCATCCTGCTCGGCTTGAGTTTTCGCAATCATGTCAGTTTTGGCAAGTTCAAGCTGTTTCGCTTGTTCTGCTACACTTGCATTCAACGCGTTCATCGCTGTGATCATCGTTGGGTCATCTTTGCTCATGGCTAACGCTTCGTTCATCTTGACGATCGCTTCACCAAGTTTGCTGATCGCCTGGTTCAGCACGTTGACGCTGTTATTTGCGGTTTCCTTGGCCTGCGTCGCCGCGACCTTCGCGGCTTTAGCTGCCTCGATCGCCGTCAACGCCGCCTTATAGTCTGTTTCGTTCTTTTCGAGGGCCGCTTGCGTGCTAACCAGTTCGTTCATATTGCCTTGCAATAACGCGGTTGCTTGCTCAGCAGCCGATTGCAACTTTGCCAACTCTTGTTCATGAGTCGCTAGCGCTGTCAAGGCATCGGCTCGCTGTTGTTTCAACGATTCGAACTTGTTGTCGAATTCAATTTCGCTTGACCATTTGGCGACGGACGCTTCAGCAGACGCGACTGCTGCGGTGGTTTGATCCATTGCGGCCTTTGCAGAGTTGAATGCGTCTTCGGCGGGTTTCAACAACGGCAAAACTTTCGCCTCAACTTGTTGGGCGCTGGCCAATGCGGTGGCCATGTCTGTGGCCAGTTTCTGCGAATCTTCCATCACTTTTGCCGCCTGCTGCATCGCGGCAAGTTTGGCCGCTTCATCGGTCTTGGCTGCCTCCATCTCCTTCGCCTTCGAGTCAGCGCTGGTGGTGATGGCCAGCGCAGCATTCTTTAGGGCCTCGTCACCTGGAAGCTGAGCGGCTGCAGCGTTCGCTTTGTCAGACGCATCTTTCAACATTGGTGAAACGGCGACGAGTAACTCGGCTGTCCTCTTGGCTGCGTCGTTCTCTGTGGTCGCCTTGGTCATGGCCGTTTGTGCTGCGGCAAATGAGGCTGCGGCTGCGTCCGCCTTCTGCTTTGACTCAGCGATCAGTTTCTGGGAATTTGCTAGGTCACCGACGACTTTCTGGTGAGTTGCCTGTGCTGCCTGGAACGCATCGCTGATCGGCTTGAGCTCCGCTTGTTTGGCCGCCAAGAGTTGATTCGCGTCGGCAAGACGCGTCTCAAGGAGCGGAACGTTCATGACCAGTTGGCCCACTCTTGCACCGTCAGCGGCATTCCAAACGCGTATTTCTCCATTCCAATCACCCGAGATAGCGCGATTGGTTTCATCGCAGTAGGTCGCTCGCAGCGCCAAGTCGCCAAACGCTTCATAGGCAACTTGTTGAGCGCCGTTTTGGTCCCAGGTTTTTGGGGTTCGATCCCGACCGCACGAAAACAGTCGACCATCACGAGTGAATTCAACATTGAGTGCTCCGCCTCCGTGAGCGCCCCAATTCTTCACTTCGGCACCGTTCTCCATCTCCCACAACCGAATCGTCGAGTCCTCGCTACAAGAGGCAAGAATGTTCGAGTCGCTTCGCCATGAAACCGATGGCACACCAGCGGTATGTCCTTTCAGAGTTAAATACTCACGTCCTGTCCAACCTTCCCAAACCTGCAGCCCGCCATTGCGATCACCCGAGGCCAGCAAGACACTATCGGGGCTAAATTCCAATGACGTGATCCAATCAGTGTGCTTGCGAATCTCATGGAGCAGCTGCCCAGTTTCGGTTGCGTAGATGCGAACGACCTTTAGTGGGCCGCCCAGGGCGATCAGGGTTTGATCAGAACTAATGTCTGCCGCCAAGACTTCGTCCAGCTCATCACCTATTTCGATGATTCGTTCACCCGTGCGAATGTTCCAGACAACCACGCGACCGCTGGCACCTGCCACGCCGCCGCCACACAGCAACAGCCCACCGTTTCGACTAAATTTAAGGACCCGTGGAGTGCCTTCGGGAAACGGCAAAACACCCAGCAGTTCCAAAGTTTGAGTGTTGTAAAGCAGGACCTGTTTTTGGCTGCTTACCGCAGCAAGCGGCGCCCAAGGGCTGGTTGCTAGGGCATCAATAGCTGTGCGCGATGGTGTGAACAGTACCGGCTGCAAACTCAGTTTCGCGGGCATCGGGACTTCGGCAGGACGCTCGGTTGACGGCGCCGCCAGCGCCAGATCGAACTTCTTTTTCTTCGATTCTTTGGCAACACTACCGGAATTCTCAAGCACACCACCATCGATCCACTTGCGCAGCGTCTCGATCATCGCGTCCTCGATCTTCGGCGACTCCGGCGGCATCGCAGGTTCTTCTTCGTGCATTACGAGCTTGTATAGATAGCTCGCCGAAGCATCGCCTGGCTCAATCACCGCACCCGACGCACCTCCTTGCATCAAGTTCCCATAGTTGGTGAGGTCCAAGTCCGCACTTTTTTTGTCTGGGTTATGACAAGACGCGCACTTCTGCTGAAATATAGGTTTGACATGCTCATCAAAAGTTATTTTTGGCGGCGTTTTTTCTTCCGCCGCGACGAAAGTGGCGGCTAACAATAGTGGTAAGAGTGTGAGGTATCGCATATTAGTGATTAAACACAAATTCTCGTGAATTCATCAGCGCCCAAAACGTATCCTCCAAAGTGACTTTCACATCAGTCGAGGCCGCAATCGCATCGCCTAGTTTTTGTTTCTCAACATCAGTTGGTTTTCGCGATAAACAGCGGGCGTAAATTTCGTCGACTATTTCCTCAGGTTTCTTGCCCTCGGCTAAACGTCGCTCAACCAGTTTTCCTTCGGCAATCTTTCCAGCGATGGTGTCTCCGTTAAGCAAGTGCAACGCTTGCGAGAGATTCGGTTCAATCTTTACTTCACAAGAACAAACGGTGCCTCGTGTGGCTCGGCCAAACGTCGTGAGAAAGTAGGTGCTCGTATTGCCGTTAGCGATCTGCACGGCTCGCGCCCCCAGGGGTAAACCGGCGAACTTATCTTTTGTATCCGTGACTTGCGTGATCGCATCGAGCAAGATCTCCGAGCGGATTCGACGCAACGTTGCGTGCGAGAAATTGCGATCATCACTTTTGTTCGAATCATTGGTCGCAGTACTCAACTGGTACGTTCGCGACGTACAAATATCACGCACGAGTTGTTTGAAGTCATAATTGTATTCAGTGAACTTAGTTGATAACGCTGCTAACAGTTCAGCGTTCACTGGAGGATTACTCACCCGCACATCGTCAACTTCGTTGATGATGCCTCTACCGAAAAAGTGATTCCATACGATGTTTGTAAGATTGGGAGCAAAGTAGGGGTTTTCCTTGGAGGCCAACCAACTAGCCATCACGACGCGGCGATCCTTACCCGCAACATCAGGAACATTGCCACCAAGAAATTTAGGTGGCATGACTCGTCCGCCGACGGGATGATTCACCTCACCACCACCACTATTGAAGATAATCTGCTCGCGTGGATCTTCGCCGGGCTTGCGACCAATCTGTGAAAAGAACGCTGCGAAGCTGTAGTAATCGTCCATCGTCCAACGATCGAACGGATGGTTGTGGCACTGCGCGCACTGAACACGCATGCCCATAAAAACTTGAGCGACATTCTCAGAAACCTTTAGAGGGTCGGTCTCCATTTGGTAATAGTTCGTTGCTGCATTTTCAAATGTGCCGCCATTGGCCCCGAGCAACTCTTGCACCATTTTGTCGATTGGAACGTTGTTGGCTAAGCGTTCCTGCAACCATTGGTAATAGCGTAGCATCGGCTTGTAGGCGATCTGCTGAGTCGTGCGAATCATCAGTAACTCAGCCCATTTCATCACCCATAGCTCGACGAACTCTTTTCGATCCAGCAGTTCATCCACGACGCGGTTTCGTTTCAACGGGTCTGTGTCAACGACAAACTTTTGGTACTCTTCAGCGGTGGGTAACATGCCAACGATGTCCAACGTTGCGCGGCGAAGAAATTCTTCATCGCTGCAAACGTCGGAGGGAATGATACGCAACTTGCGCAGTTTTTCATGAATATGCGTATCGACATAATTCAATTCCTCGGCTCCATTCCATTGGAACTGCAAACCTTTGGGCAGCACGATGAACTGAGTACCGACGGTGTGAGTCTCAAACCGTGCCATAATGAAGGCTTCGCCTCGATTGGCCGCCGTGACCACTCCGTCCGGTGAAATTGGCGCTGAATTGTCGTTGTTTGACATGAACGCAGCCAGCGAAGTAACATCCCGATCGGTACCGTCGGCGTAGTGGGCGCGGACCGTAATGCGCTGGGTCGTGGCTTCGCCATCGAGCACCGCACCGCTTGGAAAAATCTCGACGCGAGTTACGGCGGGAACGTCGCCTGGATCGTTCACGGCACCCGCTTGATGCCACTGCAACAGCGTTTGCGCGTATTCGCTGTCCATCTCAAATCGCTTGCCGCCAGTGTGAGGAACCCCGCCAACGGACTTCTGGATCAACAGGCTTTCCTCAGGCAGCGCTAAATTGATCCGGCGACCTGGCACTTGGCGCGTGATACGAAAATGATCGCCATTGGGGTCGTAGCCAAACAGCGAGAGCATAAAACCATCTTTGCCGCGTGCCGCGCCGTGACAGCTACCTGTGTTGCAACCGGCACGCATAAAGATGGGCATGATGTCCAGCTTGAAGCTAACCGCAGGAGTCGTCGCAGCATCTTTGACAACCACGGGAAGCGTTGCGCTATGCCCAGCAAACTCGACTTTCAACTCCGTCGTACCGTCGGCAGTCGGGTACAGCAAGTTGGACTCGATACGCGCAAGTGATGGATTGGCGAGAGTAAACGTTGCTAGGTCGGTAACGTCTTGTGTAATTCCATCGGCGAAAACTGATTGAACAATCACCGACTGGCGGTCGCGCGCATTGGTCAGTTTGACGTCCGGTGGATAAACACGAATGGAGGCTGGTGATGGCGCTGAGGACGAACTGGTAACGATGTTACTTGGTTCCGCTGCTGGCAGAACGCTAGCCGCAAGTCCGAGAGCCAAAACGAGGATACATCGCTGAGCGACGAAGGTCTGTCTCATCAGGGACCAAATTAGGCAATAGGTTGTCACAGAATGATCTTTATAGGTTGAGCGTTAGTCGACGTTGTTGGCGAATGTCTATTGACCTGTTCGCGATGCTTGTCGTTCACTTGCAGCGAGCCTGAGTTTTTCGAGTCGCGTTAATGGCTTGGCAGGCGGAGGTTCAGGTGCTTTTGCGGGTTCCGGTGCTGTCGCTGCTATCGCCGCGGGAGCGGGCGGTGGTGTGGCAGCAGGCATCGTCGTCGGCAGGGGCGCATCGATCTGTAACTCGACGTTGCCAGCGCGGCTAATAATGACATCGCCATTTTGAGGAATACTCAATTGGCAAAACAATCCATGCTTTCCTACTGGGCTATCGCTTTCCGTCTTGATCTTGAACGTCAGCTCTAGCGTATCTTTATTAAACGTCATCGGCTCAATCATTACCTTCGGCGGCATGCCGATGATTTCGGCTTTGGCTTCACCTTCAAACGGAGTCGTATGATTGATCTTGCAAAGCATTAACGTTTCTTGACCTTGCTCGCATGCTGGCCGTTGCAATTCGAATCGTGCATACGCGTCTGCGACGTTCAGTGGTGTCAATTGTGATGACGCCCACAAACCTTGCGAACTTGCTAAGGCAAATATCTTCCAGCCCTTGATCTCCGCGTCACCACTAGCGTTGATCGGATACAGCACTTCAGTTTGTCCTTTAGCCAACTTCACGCTTGGCCCAGCACCAACACCTGGCGATCGATACGGAAGTTGCACATCAATGTCTTCATCCCAGCCCTCTTTCTTGTGGGCGATGATTTTCAAATTCATCGATCCATCGCGGACGAGCGGCACTTTCGGGACTTCGATTTCGATGCGGAACGGAATCTCATCGACCACAGCAACGGGCAATCGATCCACGTCCTTCCAGCGGTAAAGCGACTGGTTGGGCTCAGCAATCAAAAAGTCGGCACGATTGGTGAACCCGCCACGAATGTTTTGATTCGGATCAGCATGTTTGGCGAGAAACTCAACCAGCGCCCCGTTCAGCACAGCGTCAGCAGTGGCCTCGAACACCACCGGCATCGTGTTCTGGTTGGCTGGCATCGGATCGCAATGCATGGTGATTCCGGCTGGAAGGTTCTCGCCAAGCAACACCAGCTCACCCGCGAAATTTGCTCGATTGGCGCTGATTAAAGTTCCGAAACGATTACCTTTGGGAATGAAAACTTGTTGACGATATTGCCCGTAACGCTCATTACGTGGAATGCCAAGTGTCAACGCAGGTGCGACGCCTTGGAATTCAATTCGGTAGACCATATCGGGAGCACCTCGATTGAGATGATCGTTGATCCGCACGACATACTCGGCGTCCTCGGGAACGGTGAAGCGAAAATAGCTATCCGGCCCACGTGAATCATCATTCCCAGCGATGTGTCGTCCATCAGCAAAGTAGATGTTCATCACTGGATCGAGTCCCGAGCGAATACGTCTCGCAAAACACTCGACTTCGAAAACTTGCCCCTTTTTGGCTGAAAATTTAAAGCAATCAACGTCGCCGCTATTTTCGATGATCCCGTTCATTGCCAGTGGCAACTCAACAGGAGTGCCTTGCGAGATCTCGTTGTTTGGTTCTTGCTCTAACGCATTGCCGTGCTCGAACAATCGGAACACGTTCGGAGTCGGTGACACACCGCCATCGTCTTGCGCAAACACACCAAAATCGGTGACAGGCGTCGCGGGCAACTTGACCTTGCTAACCAATTCACCGGTTGGCATACCAAGAAACTTGACTTCGACTTCCTCGCCCATTTTTCCGCCGGCAGGGTAAGGAACTTTGGGTCGTGGGAATGTACCGACGTGTAACCGATAGGTGTTGCCAGCTGCGTAAGCGCTCTCGCGGACTTCGATGAAGTACTTGCCGTCAGCCGGAGCAACGATCGACGCGAACCCGTCCTGGAGGGCAAGCGCCGTGTCGTCATTCGTTGCCAGCTCAAAACGTTTCTCGTCGAGAATTGCAACGTAAGGATCAAACATCGCGGTACTCAATCGCATGGCCACAATCTCCACAGAAATTCGCTGACCTTGCTTCGCTTCGAGCACAAAGTAGTCAACGTCTTCGTTGCTAACCGTCCCATTGACGACGTGGCCCAGCGAAATGGGTTGCGGTGTCGTAAAGTCGCTGTTGGGTTCGACTTCCTCCACGACGGGTAAGTCTTCGATATACAGCGTCCGGTAGTCGGAGATGCCTGAGGCAGTGCGAACCTGAGCGACGTGTTCGCCGAGTCGACAATCGGGAGCGACTCGGACTTTCACTTTTGCGGTGTTCCCATCCCCTTTGACGTCCAATACTTCAATACCAACATCGTAGAAAAAGATCCCTTGCGCGTCGCCCAAACTGCTGCCGTTAAAAGTCAACTCGTGCTCAATGCCACGCTGGATTCCGCGTGGAACAACGCTGCTAAGTCGCGGCGACGCAGCGATTGAATACAGTGAAGCGAGGACAACTAACGACAGTGTCAATGTGATTCGCGTAAAAAACGACATGCGACGATCTTGTGTGATTGGTGGGCCGAAATTCTCTCGTTGCTAAGCACAGGCGAGTTGGAAACAACTACCAACGGCGTCCAAAGTCGATCGACTCTGGAAATGGAAAATCCTGGATGCGATCTAGATAATCAAGTCTTTGCGAATTTTGCCGCCATCAACGATTTCGATCGGCCGATCGCCAGGCGCCATCAACTCTTTGTCCGCAGTGATTCCCATACAGTGGTAAATCGTGGTTGCCCAGTCGGCGACTTCCAATGCGTTTTCATACGGCTCGCTTGCGGTTGCATCCGATGCACCGTAGACGATTCCGCGACGAATCCCGCCACCGGCCATCACCACGCTGAACACCTTAGGCCAGTGATCTCGCCCCGCGGTCCCGTTGATCTTTGGAGTTCGACCGAACTCACTGGCGATTACGACCATCGTTGAATCCAACAAGCCGCGTTGCTCCAGATCGCGAATCAGCATCGCATAAGCCTGGTCAAATGGCGGTACCTGACCGTTCATTCCGCCATGAATGTTGTCGTGCATGTCCCAACCACCGAAAGTCGTGGTGACATAACGAACGCCAGCTTCAACCAATCGACGGCAGAGCAATAAACGCGACCCAGCTTCGTTGCGACCATAAGCATCGCGGGTCGCATCGTCTTCCTTGGTCATATCGAAAGCTTCGCGAGCTTTCTCTGAATTTATCATCGCGTAAGCACGCTGGTAAAATGTATCGACCGCGTCCAACGAGTCGGACTCTTGCGTTGATCGGAAGTGATCATTCACAATATCCAGTAACTGTTGCCGATTCGTGAAGCGATTGGCATCGACTCCACCCGGAAGGTTCAAGTCACGCACTCGGAAGTCGCCAGCAGCAGGATCAGCACCAAGACTGAATCCCGCATAAGACGAACTCAGATAACCAGTTCCGGCAAACTCATTGGGTTGATTGGGAATACAGACGTAAGGTGGCAAATTGTTTCGCGGACCAAACTCGTGCGATACCACGCTGCCCATACTGGGAAACTGCAACGCCGGGCTCGGTCGATACCCTGTGAACATATTGTGAGTGCCACGTTCGTGGGCGGCTTCGCCGTGTGTCATTGAACGGCAGATCGCAATCTTGTCAGCGATCGTTGCGGTCTGTTTCCACAACTCATTGACCCGAACACCCGGCACGTTGGTTTCGATCGAATTCATTGGCCCCCGATATTCAACCGGTGCATACGGCTTGGGATCGAAGGATTCTTGATGAGCCATCCCGCCAGGCAAAAAGATGAAGATGACCGATTTCGCGGTTCCTTCTTTTGTCTCATAGTGCTTTTGAGCCGCACTGGCTTCGATGCGCAGAATGTCAGCCAGTGACAGTCCGAGACCGCCAAGTGCACCAACTTGCAGAAATCCACGTCGGGAAAAACTGTTACCAAAACACTTCATCGAGGCAACTCCAAATGGTCTTGTTCAACAGCTACTTTATCCAAATCTTGGAAGGTGCTGAATGAGGCAGAGGTGAGGAAGACGCAAGGTGGGACGGCGGTCATCGAAAGACGATCAGCGTGAGGTGGGGGGAGCTGGAAAATCCGACGCTCGCTGAACAGAATTATCGTCTCTGCTTACCGCTGTCGTCAAGGATCGGACCACCCAATGATTCAGCAAATGCCGAATTGTGTCGGCTAAATGCTGAATTGTGTCGGCTAAATGCTGAATTTGGGCCAAACCGCGGGGGAATATCGCGGTAGTTATTCGTCGCACAGCAGTTTTGTCATTCCCGGGAGAAGCGGTGGCTCTATTTTTCCCTCGGGTTTCGCAGTTCGTCAGATCGCAACATCGTCGCAACTCTGAACGCCGGTTTTCGCCGTTCGCTATGATGGCGTGTTGGCGATTTCCCTACCCAGAATTATTTGCGAAGAAATCCGTGATGAAATCTATCTTTCCGCCGCTGTTAGTATTGCTCGCGAGTCTTGTTCCAGTCACCGCCCACAGCCAATCTTGGTCGCTGCCTCGTAGCACGCCGGAGTCGCAAGGGGTTTCATCTGCGGGAGTCCTTGACTTCATTATCACGGCGGATAAACAAATCCAGTCAATGCATAGCTTCATGCTTGTTCGTAACGGGAGCGTGGTTGCCGAAGCATGGTGGGCTCCCGAGTCTGCTGACAATCCGCACGTTTTATGGTCGCTGAGCAAAAGCTTCACGTCGACAGCAGTGGGGCTTGCAGTCGCCGAGGGAAAGTTCAGTATCGATGACCCCGTGCTTGACTTCTTTCCCGAGTCAGCTCCTGCGAATCCATCGAGCAACCTTCAGTCGATGCGAGTCCGAGACCTGTTGACAATGTCGGCGGGACATCAAGACGAAACGAACTTGAGAGCTGCGAAAAATTGGGTTGCCGAATTCTTGGCTCATCCTGTTCCCCACAAACCGGGAACGCACTTTCGCTACAATACCCCAGCGACCTATATGCTCTCGGCGATTGTTCAAAAAGTGACTGGTGAAACGGTAGTCGACTACTTGCAACCGCGGTTGTTTGACCCACTTGGAATTGAACGGCCGACGTGGGACACAAGCCCACAGGGAATTTCCATTGGTGGATACGGTCTGTACTTAAAAACGGAAGATATCGCCAAGTTCGGGCAACTCTATTTGCAACGTGGCCAGTGGCATGGCAAACAATTGATTCCTACTAGCTGGGTCGAACAAGCGACATCGAAGCAAGTTTCCAACGGCAGTGACCCTAGTCGCGATTGGGACCAAGGGTACGGATTTCAATTCTGGCGATGTCGTCACGGTGCTTACCGTGGCGATGGCAAGGATGGTCAATTTTGCATTGTGATTCCCGACAAAAACACTGTGGTGGCGATCACGGCGCACACGTCCGATATGCAGGCGGAACTGAACGTCGTTTGGGACAAACTATTGCCAGCTCTACGCGACGAACCACTACTCGATGCACCTGATTCGCAAGCGAAACTCAAGGCAACGATTTCTAACTTGAAAGTAAACGCCCCATCGCAGCAATGATCGATCCTCAGACGAGGAATCGCTGTGCCGCTGGATGTCGTGCCGCGTAACGATGGTGCAACGAAGACGTAAGGGATCCCGTTGATTTGAACCCGATGCCGTTGAATTCGCCAACAAAAGTCGAGCCAAAGCGGCTTACAAAGGCATTTTTCCTGGTCTCCAAAGTTGCAAACGACGGCTGTGCTGATTAGGCTCGCCCATTTGACTGTTCATTGCCCCGCCGTTCTAGCCATAGAAGGCCAAAAATGTTTGCCTCACGAAGTCGCCGCCATCATCGCCGCCAACCCCAGCGTCGACATAGTTTCGAAGCGCTGGAAACACGTCGGGTCCTTGCCACCTACTTTGTTACCACAACAAGTGATACGAGCGGCGGCACATGCGTGGCCGACAATCAAGCAGCCAGTGTTAATTGTTCGCTTCGGGACGCGATCACTGCTGCGCAAACCGATACGGTCGCCGATAGGATTGAGATTCCTGCTGGAACCTATGCGTTGTCACTTGGGTCTTTGAATGTATCGGCTCCTGGAGATATCGCTTTCGTTGGCACGGGAGCAACGGCATCCGATGTCGCGATCGACACCGGACTACGGGGTCGAGCGTTTGATCTTTTCTTAGTGAGCGCGACTTCGAACTTATCATTCAGCAAGTTGACGATTCAAAACACCCAGTCGTCATTCTTTGGAGGTGATGGCTTCGGCGGCGGAGGGATTCTTGCGGGTTCAAACGTTGCACTTTCCGTGACCGATGTGCGGTTCGTGGGTAATCAAGCGATGGACGATGTGCAAAACCGACCCGGAAGAGGTGGCGCAATCGAGGCGTTGGGAAGCCTAATCATTGTCGATTCGTTTTTCCAAAACAATTTCGCCGGTGCCAGTGGCGGTGCCATCAGTTTCCGCCCCACGAGTTCCAATTCAGAACTGACTGTATCGAATTCTACCTTCATGGGTAATGTCATTACCAATTCCAGCTTGAATGTCTCTGGCGGTGCGATTGCGGCAGAAGCGCCAGCCGGAGAACGCATTACCGCTGATCTAACGGGAAATGATTTTTTACAGAATATTGCAAACGGGCGTGGAGGAGCATTAGCATTCAATTCAGTTAATGCCACGATTAGCGGTGGAAATTTCAGCAGTAACATCGCCGCTGCGTCTATTGGGATGCCAGCAAATGCGACAGCCGTGGGAGGCGCGATCGCGATCAACGGTTCGCTATCGATTTCCGGCAACACACGATTTGGTGGAAACCGGACCGATGGAAACGGAGGGGTAGTCGCGATACGTGCTTTACTGCCTAGTGATTCGCTGACAATCGATAACGTAACGTTTGACACTAACGGTGCGTCGCTTGTCAGCGGTGGTGCCATCTTTATGGACTCTGAAGGAGTCCGCGGTTCAACTGCCAGTATTTCTCGAACAACCTTCAACAACAACTTTGCCGGTGACTCTGGCGGAGCGGTATTTCTGAATCATGTGACAAACGTCAATGTTGACGACGTCAATTTTACAATGAATAGAGCACAGGGCCTCAACGGCAGCGACGGCGTCGGAGGTGGGCTTTATGTTCGGTCGATTGAAAACGTCACGGGCAGTCCAGATAGCATTACCACAATTAACAACTCTCGTTTTTCAAACAACGATGCCCTCGGTGCCGGTGCTGGCGCGATCATTATTAATGTTCCAGAGAGCATCATCACGGTTTCGAGATTCGACACCAACACTGTGTCCGGCAACGGCACGACATTGGCTTCCGGCGGCGGGGGATTGGCGATTCACAGTGACACAGCGGACGGGCAACCTGGGACCGAAAGCTCGTCAACGATTCAAGGCACTACCATTACCAACAACAGCGCTCCGGCGGCTGGCGGTATCTCTATAGTTAATGCAACTGTCGAAATACTAAATAGCACGATCAGCAATAACACGGCCACGGAATCTGTGTCTGGAGCTGGTGGTATTGGCGTACTAAGAACGACACCTAATACACAAACGGGCCAAACCGATTTGCTTCTCCGTCAATCGATCGTGGCTAACAACACCGCCGCTGGACTTGGTGGCGGGATCGGTGCGATTGACGCTAGCATCTTGGTACAAAGCAGCACCCTGTCCGGCAATACTGCCAACGGCGGTAGTGGTGGTGGAATCGGACTGGTTGATACGTCAATGACCTTGAGCAATGTTACGGTCAGTGGCAATACCGCGGCGACGACTGGCGGAGGGATTGCTTTTAGCAGCAATGACCCGCTGCGCACCGGCGACGTCAGCTTCTCCACGATCGCCTCGAATTCTGCCGGACAAACAGGCTCAAACGTTGCTGTCGCCAGTTCAGTAGTGCGTTTCTTGTCGAACATCATCGCCGATCCACGTGGATCCGTATCAGCAGCGAACTTCGTTTCGTTTCCGGGAACTTTATCGTCGCAAGGTTTCAATCTTGTTTCCGATGGCTCATCGAGTTTTGCCTCGCAATCGGATCAAGTGAACACCGATCCGTTGCTCGGGCCTCTACAAGACAATGGTGGTCCGGTATTCACGCGTGCATTGCTCGCTGGTAGCCCGGCAATCGATGCTGGGGCGGCGGTTCCACTGTCAATGGACGCACGTGGTGTGACGCGGCCACTGGATGGTAACGGCGACGGCACCGCTCGTAATGACATCGGTGCTTTTGAGGCTGAGGCAATAAGCGGTTCGACCACGCTTACAATCGCCGATGTCAGCGTCAACGAAAGTGCGACCAGTGCGACTGTGACGGTCACTAGTAGCGCGCCGCTAAGCGGTGGATTCACAGTCCTGGTCTCTACCGATGGCTCGCTGACGGCAACTGCAGGTGTTGACTACACGACGACGAGTGCAACGTTGACCTTTGCCGGTACAGCAGGTGAAACTCAATCCTTTAGTGTTCCGATCATCAGTGACTCTATTGTCGAAGGTGACGAACAATTCCTGGTGCGGTTGTCGACCCCTTCGTCGCCGTCGGTGGTGGCAACGGACACCGGCATCGTCACGATTTTGGATACGGCTGTCGGCAATAGTACGGACTTGTTTGTGAGTATCTCGGCCAGTGCAAGCATCGTGGCTCCCGGGAACACGCTGACGTACACCGTCATCCTGGATAACGCAGGTCCAAACCTAGCTACGGACGTCGGTGCTGTCGTAACTCTGCCCGCAGGAGTTACCTTTCAGAGCGGTACCCTCAATGGTTCAACCGTAGGTGTCTCGACAAGTGGCGATCTCGTTATTGCCAATCTCAGTTCATTACCAGCTGATAGCATTGCGACGTTGTCGATTATTGTCGTTGTTGGGACCACAACCTCAGGAGTTCTTTCCACATCAGCGAGCATCTCGGCCAATGAAACCGATACCAATCCAGGGAATAATACAGACAGCGTCGCGGTGACGGTCAGTTCGACTAGTCAAACGTCAGCGACGATCACCACCGGAAATTCCGATGGCGACTTAACAGTAACGGTGGATGGGTTCGGCGCGTTTGGTTCGGCCCAGTCGAATGCCGGTCAAGCATTGTTCGACCCGATCGGGCCAATTGATTCGGCGAGTACCGTGTTCCGATCCTTCTCTGCATTCCGATTGGGCGAGTCCGGTTCGCGAATTTTGCTGAGCACCGGTGCCACGTCAGCGCCAGTGGTACAGGGAACTTCGAACCAAGTAACGAGTTCGTTCAACATCGGCAGCCTCCGCTTTGATTTGGTCCAACTGGTTCGACCGAGGTTTGATGCCGCGGGACTACGCTCTGGCGCTGAACTGGTGCAAACCTATACGGTTACGAATGAGAGTTCCGCCAGCTCGACTGTTGACTTGGTGCGATACGTTGACGGTGACTTGTTTTTCGATGGCACGCTGATTGACGGTGGAGGCTTACTTACGGCTCCCGATGGTTCGCTGGTGTTGTTTGAAACCGACCGTGGTGGTTCCGGCGCAACCGACACGACCTTTGTTGGCATTAGCTCCCAAGGAGGTAGTACGCCAACAACCGATCGCTTCGATATCGATGGTTTTTCAACTCTTCGCAGTCGTATCGAGAGCGGCAATCCTCTCCGCGATGCGATCACAGGCGACACGGATAGCGACAACTTTGTCGACGTCGGCAGAGAGTATGACGTCGCTCTGGCACTGCGTCGGCTACTCAGCATCGGCCCAGGACAGTCCAGTGTTTATAGTACGGTCACAGCATTCGGACAGCGTCCCGACAGCATTATCACTCCCACGGTTCCGGGTCAGATCTCAGGACACGTATTCTGTGACACCAACGCCAACGGTAGTGAGGAGAACGGTGAGGCCATGCCTGGGGTGCGCGTATTCCTCGATACAAATTCCAATCGCGTTCTTGATAGCGGCGAGCGCCAAACCACAACCAATTCTGGCGGCGATTATCTTTTCGACAACGTCGTGAACTCTCAAGTCGTTGTCGTTGCTGACGTCCCTGCACTCTGCAATGCGATACCCACCAATGTTGGAGTGGTACGAAACTCAATAACCGTTGGCAATCTGGCGCGTTCGCTTGCCACAGCGGACGTAGACAACGATGGTGATCTCGACCTGCTTGTGGCCTCCGACCTTAGCAATTCTGTAGCGGTGTTAGAGAATACGAGTGGGTCGTTTGATCTCGTCGAATCGTTCTCGGTCGTCGAGCGGCCGCAATCCATCGCCGTCTGGCAAAACAGTTCTTCCGGTGGAGCAAGTGATCTTCCGGTGATTGCGGTGGCCGGCATCGGTGGCGTTGCCTCAAGTGGTGGCATTGACGTTTTTGAGAACGGTCAAATCAATCGTTTTCCTGCTGGCAATGGTCCAATCGATGTCGCTATCGACGATTTCAATGCCGATGGTCAACCCGATTTTGTAGTGGCATCCTTCCGCTCGTCCGACCTGACGTTGTTCTTAAGCGGAGTCCCCGAATCACCTCAAATTGCAACTGGCGCCAATGTGCGAGCTGTCACGGTCGGTCAATTTGACTTCCAAAGCGGTAGCGATATTGTGTTCGCCAGTGCAGGATACGCTGGCGACGAGACATCGCAAATCACTTTGCTTCGCGGCGACAATTCTGGTGAATTTACAACGGCCGCGACGATCACCGCTGAACGCGACATCGTCGCTTTGGCTGCTGTGGACGTCGACTTCGATGGCGTGGACGAAGTGTTTGCGCTCTCGCATACCGGTCGGTTACTTGGATATCGTTTCAGCTCTTCATCTTCTGGATCGTCCGGCAACGGCTTCGAGTTATTCACGAGTATTGACGTGGGCGCTGGAGCGTCCTCGATGGCATTTGGTCGCTTCAATCAAGACGGTATTCTCGATGTTGCGATTGCCAATCTCGGCAACCAGTCCATCGATCTGTTGATTGGAAACAGCAGCGGTGCGTTTGTTTCGGTTGCCACCATTTCAAACGTGACCGCGCCAGCAGATTTGGTTGTCGCTGATTTTGATGGTGACTTGGTGGACGAAATTGCTGTTGCCAATTTGTATCATCAAGCACCAGAGTTTGCGTCTTCACCAACCGCGTTTCAAACACCGAGCACGGTCACGTTATTAAAGCTCAATGTGGCTGAACAGGAGGTTCGTGTCTCGCAGTCTGGTTCGGCAGTCGATTTCCGCTTGCCGAACGCTTCTGCGGAATTGCGATTTGATGTCAACGGCGACGCACAGATTACTGCTGGTGACGCCCTAGAAGTCTTGGCAACGATGAATCGAACGGAAGCCGAAGGAGAACAAACGGAACAAGAAAACCGCCAACGTGCCGACGTCGACGGAAATGGGCGTGTTTCAGCACTGGATGCATTAATGATCATCAATCAACTGAATCGCCAGGCTATCGATGAACTCTTCGCTAGCGAGCTGCAAAGCGTCAATTGGCTAAATTCAGCCGACGAAACGCTAAGGAAATTGCGAAGTCTAGGCCAATAAGTTTCTATCGCACCAAAATCCAAAAGCGAGGATCAAGTCGACCGATCGTTCGCCGAAACAAGCTCGTCGCTAGGCGAATACGTTTGCTGGTAAGCAATTGCATTTCCAGACAGGCGTCTCGCGCTAGCGGTGAACCGAATCCATAAGTCTGGCGGACGTGACACTCGGTCAAGTTCACAAACTCTGGATAAGTCGCCGCCACTCGCGCACTGAACTCCGTTCGTGTCTCTCCAAAGTGACGTTGGATGCCGCATTCCGCTAGATGCAGAATTGTCGCTCGCTGAGTGACGCGAATGACATCACCACTCTCGGCAAACCAGGGAGACAACAGAATCCAAGCCTTGACGCAGTACAACCCAACGACGCTCAACAATAACAACCACGGTAAATGTTTCATGCGTAACGGGAATCCGCGTGAATAACTTGTCGCTTTGCGAACGTGACTTTGATGATCGTCCTTGTTGCGAGCTTTATCTGCCAGATATTGGCTGACGGTAGGGTCGGGTTCTGGTGCCAACTGTGTCGCTTCGTCGATCTTTTCGGGCATCGCATCGACGATGATCCATCCTGCATCTTGCAGATAAATTTCTGCCCAAGCGTGAGCATCGGTCGATTGAATTAGGATCGATGATGACTTACCGTTGCGTTCGGTTGGTACCATGTAGCCAATCCCGATTCTTGAGGGAATACCCAAGGCTCGCAACAAGTAAACGCTGGCGTGCGCGATGTGAACACAATAGCCAGTCCGCTCGCCAAACAAGAATTGCTCAGCCGGATTGACCGTGGGATTATCAAACTTCGGGTCCAGCGAATAGGTCGTGTTTTCTTCGAGCCAGCGTTTGATGGACAAAGCCTTGAGCATTGTCGAGTCTTGGAGTTCGTCGCTCAACTTTGGCGTCATTCGATTGGAGATGATTTGGTCCGCCAATTCTTTGAATCGCTCATCCTTAGGTGACTGAATGTAATGTTCACGCACTGCGTTGTCCCATTCTGGGTTACCGGGAGCATAGTGATAAATGAGCGTTGCGTACAAATCGAAGGTCTCGCCGTCCTCTATCGGATTGGTGAGCACACAACTCGATGCTCGATAACTGCGACGAAAGAAATTCGTGTCAGGATTCGGAAGGGATACAAATGAAATCATGCTGGGCAGGCTGAACGGTCTCGGTTGTTCTGCGATGAGATTGACCGTTAAGGGGATGATTTTGTGCATGTCCATGGGCAACGGGATGCCGCCAATGAAAACTTCTTCGTCGGAAAACCCGCTGGGTATATCGGTGTCGTATCGATCGTCCGAGGCAGTCACTAAACGCTTGCCATTGAACAGACTGACCGCCGTTTGACGAAAGTACCAAACATTTTCGTAAGGTTCGACGTCTTCTTCGAGTAATACCAAAGCGATCGGTTCAGGCGTGTTACGCTGACTAGCCGCAGTGGGAAGCGGATCGGGTATGGCGGAATCCTCAGTACTTGACGACGTGTTGTTGTTTGAACTGACATTCGAATTCGATGTCTCGCCGACATTTTTTTCAGCAGCTCCGTCGCCGAGTGCATCGGATTCATTTGAGCTGGACCCGTTCTCGCTAACATCGCCATCACTCGGCTCGCCGTCACTCGACTCGCCATCACTGGGCTCGCCGCTGGAGCCGGAACTTGTGATCAATTCAGGCGTCGGATTGCGCAAGAAGTTTCCACCGATCCAAAGCAGTATGCCAAGCAAGAGAAGAACGCTTGTGATTGAAGCCGCCGCATGCCGTCCAGTGGTAGTACGCATTCCCGCAACCAAGCCGATCAACAATGCGACCAAACCTGCTAGTGCAAACAACAGTGGAAGTTCGTAGCCTTGAATTCCGGCCCAATCGGAGAAAAATCGCGGGTTGCTCCAATTGAAGTTTCGATGGCCTGAGAATCGCCAACAGATTGCCAAAATGATAACCAGCCCATCGAGCATCGAAAGCGCGCGAGCCGATCGACTGAGCGAGCGAACGACCAATACGAATCCGGTCGCCATAAGTGCCAAAGTCAGCGCCTGGACGATCACGAGGGTCGATGAAATGCCGATGAGATACGGCAACCACCACTGGTGACCCAACCATGGTGGGACCGTCAAACCTAGCCCCATCAATCCGAAGCCGATCAGAGCGGGAACGACATTTCGCAGGCGTTTCTCGACGTGCCAACGAAACAGAAGCACTCCGATCACAGCACCAAATCCAGCTGCGATAAGGCCAACAGTTCTGGTGATCGAAGAAACGAAAACCATTGCGGACAACCCGTAACCGAGTGCCAAAAGAAGCGTTTGGCCGCGACTGTCCAATCCCAACCGGTTGTCGTTGGGCGATCGTAGGACGAAGGGAGAACGATCAAAACTCACTGTCAGATGCCTTGGAGAACTTTGCCGACAAAAATTTGTCCTGACCGTCGATGAATCACTCGAGTCGAAATACCAGCGGCTGATAGACGCTCCACAACCACCGCGACTCCGTTGGGTTGCATCCCATCCACGTCGCGATGATATGCCCAAGTCGGAATCAATCGTGAATGGCTTGGTACCGGTGCATCATCAACGCCGATGATGGCATCAATTTTTAATCGACAAACGGCTTGGCCAGCGAGAACACGATCGATCCACGGGCCCGGCTGGCTCGGCACAAACGCGATGCAGTGCTGCAGGGTGTTGCCGTGGACCATTTTGGCGATCGCCGCCACGACGTTTCCGCCGTGATGTTGGCTATCGGCAGATTGGATGATTTGTTGAATTGCCTCCAATGAAGAGTCTGTTGCTGTCGAAGATCCGTCAGCCTGGAACAAGATCTCCTCACCAGCTTGAGTCAGTTCTGTGACGACGGTTCGCGCGACACCCGCCGAGGCTTGATCGCCGGGGCCTGCGACCAGGCAAGCGATGGTCTGGGACAAACAAGCTATCGAATTCTCCGGTTGCCGCACCAATAATTGGCGCGTCCGCGCATAGTGTTTCCACAGCACCAACTTCAATGGATCACCCGGCCGGTAGTGCCGCATTTCGATCAAGTCACCGTGGGGTTTACCGCCAGGATGAGCCAAGTCGTCACCTTGTTGATCACGACGAATCTGAGTGATGCTGCATTTGGCTGCAGGCATGGGTTCGACGCGTACAGACTGTAAGAACGTCCGTTGAAACTGCACGCGACTTAATCCGAATAGGTCGCTGACTTCGAACTGCCGAATCACCTCACTACGCTGCAGTCGCTGGCGAGGCACAATCGTTTCCTGGAACCCATCGTGTTGCCGCACTAAAGTAACATCTATGCCCTTACAGTTAACCCAACGAATATCGATAACGATACAGGGAATCGAAGGAACAAACGCCAGCACTAGTCCTGTGGGTCGTGGGACACTCTCCATTGCGTCCACGTTCGCGTCAACAGACAAGTGTGCAAATCGCAACCATAACGCAACGCTCAACACCGCTAGAGAGAAAACGATGAACAGAAACAGACTGCCTGCACAGGCGGCCAATATCAAGCGGTCGTGTTGTTGCAGAGCCAGATACCGTAGGGCAACTAGGGACGCCGCAACCAAGACCACTCCGCGGACAGAGATCGGTAACCAATGACAGCAGGAGACGACGAAATCTTTGACACGGACGATTCTTGCCATTATCACTTCCGACCTCATCACTTCCGACCTTGCGAATACGGAACATTGCGATTCAGAATAATCGATCGAGCAATTGAATGCGTTCGGAGTCGCTTCGCCTGGACTAGCTTTGTAATGTGGAATGACTCAACAATGGGATGATTTCGCGGGAACCTTGGATTACATTGTCTTACGGCGATCTGCATGATGATCATACGGTAAGAACGGGTCAGTTCCAGCGAAAAAGCTCTGTCGAACGCGAATCAATATTGTTAGCGGCACCAACGAGACTGAGATAGTGCAAACAGTTACAACTCTGTCCGACGTTTATCAGATCTATCAATCGCTGAAGTGGTCCTGTGAAGCGGAAGTTCAAGGACGATCTGACGTGATTGATCTCATCTTAATTGCGTTGCTTGCCGACGGCCACGTGCTGTTGGAAGATCACCCTGGTTCAGGGAAAACGACGCTAGCGAAGGCGCTGGGCAATTGTATACAGCGGGCGCCGGATGCCGACTCTCGCTTTGCCGCGTTCCGACGCATTCAATTTACTCCCGACCTGCTGCCGTCGGACGTCACTGGAACGACAGTATTCGATCCCAATCGGAACCAACTGACTTATCAACCGGGTCCGGTTTTCGCCAACATTGTTTTGGCTGACGAGATCAATCGCACCAGCCCCAAGGTGCAATCGTCGATGCTGGAAGCGATGGCTGAAAAACAGGTTACCGTTGATAATGCCACGCATTCACTGGAAGACACGTTTCTCGTTATTGCAACGCAAAACCCGCTCGACCAAGCCGGAACGTATCCGCTGCCTAAAGCACAGCTGGATCGATTTCTGTTTAAAATTCGCATGACGTTTTTGTCTCGAGCTCACGAGTTGGAAGTCTTGGCGATGAAGTATCCACAGTGTCGCTTTGACGCGCGCGATGCGAATTCGCAGCCAGTCCGTGCGTCACTGGTCATTCGCCCAGAATCGATTTCTCAAGCGAGAGACGTCATCAAGCGAGATATTAAGATTGATCGATCCATCACCGAATCGCTCGTCGAGATCGCGGGGCGTTTGCGAGATGAACCACGAGTTGCCCAAGGCATATCCACGCGTTCGCTGGTTGTCGCGATTCCAGCGCTCCAGGCTCGTGCGATGATGCATGGCCGCGACTTCGTTTCACCGGACGATGTAAAGGCACTGGCGCATCCTGTCTTCAGCCATCGCTTGGAACTGCAACCGGGAATC
The DNA here is from genome assembly GCA_041751935.1 of Pirellulaceae bacterium. Lineage (GTDB taxonomy): Bacteria > Planctomycetota > Planctomycetia > Pirellulales > Pirellulaceae > JBBSJZ01. Next base: position 24,005 of record JBGSIA010000021.1, read on the forward strand.
GTTAATGCGGACGAGATTGTCAACGACGTCATGCTGCCGGTGATCGAATCGCTTTGCCGTCAATCATTGAGATGAATGCAATCGCGCACCACGAATATCGGAGATTTGCTGTGCTGCCGCTCGTCCGGTTGCTGATGTGTCATGCGCTGATGTGTTTCGCAATCGGTTGCAGCAGCGACGTCGATCTATATCCTCGATCTCCTTTCGAACATGTGCGAGATGGTTTCCCAGAAATCATCCCTCTCCGCGAAGAGCCTCCCGCGAACGAACAGGAAGCATACGACGATTACTGGGCTCGTCGTCGTGAAGTGTTTGAAAGGTCGATGGAACAAACGATTTTGGCCGGAGCCCCCCAGGTCGAAAGGGACTTGTTTCTGGCGGTTGACGAGTCGAGGTACGCCGTTGCTCGCAAGCTGGCCGACCAAGTCCTTCAAGACGATCCTGATTCGCTTGTAGGTTTGTACGCGATGGCACATGTAGAAGCCTTTGCCGAAGGTGACATGGCGTATGCTCTGAACTCGATTCGTCGGGCGCGGCAGAAGGCCGAGGCGTTTGCTAAGCCAAATCCCAGGGACCCAATTGGCCAAGAATGGTATGTCCGAACCCTGTCGACTGAATGGGACATTTTGTTTGCGATGGATCGATCGCCCGAAGTCCTCTTGGTAGCGGACCGCATCGAGGAGGTGTACGCGCCGGTGCCGTGGTTGAAGTCGTTTACGTTGATCAAGATGGCACGATTCGATGAAGCTCTCGCTGAGATCGCCAAGTACCAGGGTTTGGGCCGATTTGATGTTCACGCTGACAATTCGCTCATTGCTCTGGAAGACAAAAAGAAGAATCGCCAGTCGAGTTTATCCTCCGCGCGTCAGGCATCGCAGCGATTTCCCGATCAACGTGCCGTTCAATACAACCTGGGACTGGCCGCAATTTCCAATGCGAGTTTTGGCGAAGCCGAACAGGCGTTCTTAGCAGCAGCGAAGGCAGTCGATACGTCGATCGATTTTACTCCCTACGTCCCCTTGGCATCATTGCTTTCTCAACAGGGACGTTTTGTCGAGGCGCTCGACGCCGTCAAACAAGCACAGATCGATCGTGGATTGCGCGAACCATACACACTTCAACAGGACGAGGCGAGCACCAATCTTACCATCGCGACTGTACTGCTGACTTACAACGAATCGGATTTGGCAATGCGATTTGCTCGTCGCGCAACGGACTCTCCCGATCGTGCCGCGTCCACCAGTATCGCCGAACGCGAATTACGAATCTCCGATGGCATGATTCTCTGGACGATCCAAACTTACAAACGAGCGGAACTGCAGGAACAACTTTCCATCGGTGCCGTGCCAACGATTTCTGCACTCGCGGAATTAGCATCGCTCCAAGCGTCGATGTGGTCAACGAAACAGAAGTTTACTAGCGAGTTGAGTCATAGCCATGTGATTGATCTTGTAAGTCCATACAAGCCTGGAGTCGCCGGTATCGAAACGCAAATACAGTCGTGGCATCGCTTCATGTTGCTCGATTTGGTCCCCTTGGGCATCTTGGAAATAGCAATCGCCGAGGCGGAGAAATCCGAAACACAACCTTGGGTCCCGCCGTACCTCGATGCGTTAAATGCTGGCATCCGGCTGCGGAAAAACGACCCTAAAGAAGCACTGCTGCTGGCACAGAAAGCACTCGACGTATTGCCGCCGCGCGCAGAAAAGGTCTTTCGCAGCTTCGTTGCTGCGATCGCTGGACAAGCAGCTTGGCAGTTAAACCAAACTCAACAGGCGATCGGTTACTGGAACACGACACTGACCGATTTCCCTCAAGCGTTTCGGCTGCTGAACATCCAGATTCCAGTTCGACTGAGCAACCAGGGCACCGGCAGTGAACAGGCTGTTGTTTCGACGTTGGCATCGTCGAGTCGTTTCACTGAAACTGATCAAGGTTATGAAATCATCATTCGCCCGTTCGAAAATCAGCAATTGCTTGTGGAAATGTTTCGCAGCGATCGGTCGCGTCATGTGGAATTGCTTGTGCCGATCGCACAAGAAGCTGGGTTCGCTGAAACAACGGTTAATCAGTTCCATCAAAAATTGTTTCAGCCTCTGGTTGAACTCACTCAGACGGACTTGGGTTCGCTCGACGGCTCGCCCGTCGCCGCTCGCATGCGCCGGCATGTCGACCAAATGTTTTCCGATTTTGTGACAAGTGAATAAGTGTTGGCGACTATCATTCGCCAACCCCACAAACGTCGACTAAAAGTCGACGCTACATTTAGCTTCCGTCACTTATTGATCCCGCGATCCTTAGGCGAATGTGTAGCCTTCTTCGCCGTGATCGGTAATATCCAAGCCACGTTGCTCGCTTTCTGCCGGAACTCGCAATCCGATTGTCACATCGATCAGCTTCAGCAAAATCAAGCTGCCGACGCCCGCAAACACATAAGTTACCAATACCGCAACGGCTTGGCCGATAAACAACCTCGGCACACCCGACTCGATCCATCCGAGTTTGGCTCCACCGTCAATATCCCAACAAGCACGCGTAGCAAACACACCCGTTAGTAGTGCGCCCAGAGTTCCACCGACTCCGTGGACCCCGAACGCGTCCAGTGCATCGTCGTACTTTAGTTTGTGCTTGAGTTGCGAACACGCCCAGTAGCAGACCACACCGGCACACGCGCCCATGAATAGCGCTGGCATCGGCTGGACAAACCCAGCAGCTGGCGTGATGCATACCAAACCAGCGACTGCACCGGAGCTTGCTCCGAGGACGGTTGGTTTTCCGAGGACGCACCATTCGGTCAATGCCCAAGCGAGTGCTCCTGCCGCAGCCGAGAAATGCGTCACAGCAAACGCGCTGCTGGTCAGTTCGTCGGACAGCAATTCACTACCGGCATTGAATCCAAACCAACCCACCCACAACATCGCAGCTCCCAGTGCTGTGTAGGTCAAGTTGTGTGGTTGCAGAGGCTCGCGCTGGAATCCCATGCGAGGTCGCACCAGAATTGCAGCAACCAACGCCGAAACGCCACTACTGATATGAACCACCGTACCGCCGGCAAAATCGAGAGCGCCACCGGACAGACCGTTTGCTCCAAAGGCAAGGATGCCTCCGTCCCAAACCCAATGACACAACGGACAATAAATCAGCAGTCCCCAGACCAATGAGAATACGACCATTGCGGAGAACTTCATCCGCTCGGCGAATGCACCACAGATCAATGCGGGCGTGATGATAAAAAACATGCCCTGGAACAACATGTGTGTCAGTAGCGGCAACTGCGGCGTGAACATCGGCGTTACTGGAGCTCCGGCTGAATCGTCCCAGACTCGCTGGACGCCGTTCATGAACACGTAATCCAGATTGCCGATATAGGGACTGGCGCCTGCACTGACGTCGCCGCCAAACGCGAGTGAGTAACCGACCAGAGCCCAAACGACGGTCATCAAAGCCATCAAGAACATGCACTGCATCATCACGCTCAGCACGTTCTTGCGACGTACAAGTCCACCGTAAAACATCGCTAGACCTGGGGCTGTCATGAACAGGACCAGGGCACAGCTTGTCAACATCCAGGCGTTGTGCCCGGCGAGTGCCGCAGCATCAACTTTCGCGGCAAGCTCGGCGGTGGCATCCGCCGCATCCTGTGCAAAGACGGAGTTAGAGGAAATGAACGCGGATGCTGTGAACGCGATCGCGACCAGCGCGAGAGATCTCAATTGATACACGGTACCTACCTCGGCAAGGGCAAAGAGTCACTGGCTGTCGTCCTCAGGGGATGGGCTCCGCCTCCACATCCAAAGTCTTCAACAGTTCAACGCAGGACGATAAGATAAACGTAGCGAGTCGGCCTGTGTAGTTGGCGTCCAACAGTTGACGTCGTGCTCACAGCCTGTCCGAAAAGGCGACTGACCCACTTACGGAGAATCGATCGCCCGGAGCGGGAACGTTTCGCTTGGCGAGTGCTCGCGAGCGGCAATTTGCTCAACTTTAGCAACCACTTCGCCAAATTTATCGGCAACATTCGTGGTTTCTCCGATGTCGGTATTCAGATCGTACAGTTGCCACGGCGGCACGCTTCCTTTTCGCACCGGCTTGGCCAGACCCTTGCGAATCGCTTTCCAATTTCCCAATCGGACGGCTTGTTGCCCTGTGTAGCCTGGCGACTCCCAGTACAAAAACGCGTGGTTGGCTTGGTCGCTATCACGGCCCAATACCGTTGGCAAGAAACTGACTCCATCGCTTCCCGCCGGTGGATCAACTCCAGCAGTTTGGCACAGCGTCGGCAGAAAATCCCACCACGCCCCAATCCAGCCACTTGTCACGCCGACCGCCGAGTGCCCCTTCCAGCTAGCAACCAGCGGCACACGAATGCCGCCTTCGTCCATCTGTCCTTTCAATCCTTTGAGCGGTCCGGCCGATTGGAAATAGTCGCTGTCGCTGCCACCCAACCGATCGTAGGTAGGACCGTTATCACTTGTAAACAAAACCAAAGTGTTTTCACTCAACCCCAGCGACTCAACCTTATCAATCACTTTTCCGATACCTGCATCCATGTGCGTAATCATCGCCGCGTATCCGGCGCGAGGGTGCGGATGTTGCAGATAACCTTTGTGTTCGTACGGAGCCTCTTGAATCGTCTCCAGATACGGAGCAAGTGATTCTTCAGGAACTTGGATTGATAGGTGCGGCACCGCCATGGGCATGTACACAAAAAAGGGTCCGTTGCGATGCGCGTCGATAAACGAGCACGCTTCGTCGACGAAGCGGTCTTGAGAATACGTTTGTCCCGTCAGAGTACCGTCGTTGAACTAAACCGCTCGGCTTAAGAGTTTGGTTGGATGTTGCTAGAGTGGTTGGCGCTGACCGTCGGCGTTAGCGCTGACGATCGTTGTGAGGTGGTTGTGATCACTGCAGCGTGAACTCGGTGGGTCCCTTCTCGCAT
>JBGSIA010000022.1:0-53347 GCA_041751935.1 Pirellulaceae bacterium
AGGTGCCCAGCCAAGCGTCTCAGTTCAACGTCCAAACTATCCCGCGGTTCCGCTACGCTCCACGCGTGATAGTTTGTTATTCGTTATCCGCAAGACCTCACGCTGAATACACATGGCTACCTAATGAACACCTCGAATTCACAGCAAATTGGAAAAGCGACGACAATCAAAAAGTTATTCAGTCGCCGGACTTCCGTGGCGATCGATATTGCTGCGTCGCCTGAAAAGATATGGAACCTGCTGACGAATGCGGAGTCGTTCGCATCCTGGAACGGTACCATCGTGGAACTGAATGGGAAGATTGCTCCAGGTGAAAAAATCGTATTGCGATCAACGCTCGCCCCCGACCGGACGTTCAAACTGAAGGTCAAGAGGTTTGAGCCCAACAAACGGCTTGTATGGGGTGATGCCATGGGGACACGTATCTTCTCGCTCAACCCCAAATCCAGCGGTGAAACGCGGTTTTCAATGACCGAGACAATAGGCGGGCCGATCTTTCCGCTCTTTGCTAGAATGATCCCGCCGTTTGATGATTCGTTCAATCAATTCGCCGCCGATCTCAAGAAAGCGGCAGAGGAGAGGACTTGACACCTGACTATCGCAAGAGGATCCGTGACGACGCTGGTCAATACGCGCGATTGCATCCATGGCACTACGAACAAAGGGGCCGGCAACGTCTTGCTGCTGAATTGCTACTTAACAAGCAATGAGGTTGCATCGTAGATCGCACGGGAGATAATTGCAGGATGCAAAAAAAGGTACCGGACGCCCTTTTTCCGTACCGGACACCTTTTTCCGTGAAACCGGTTTCCGCTGGGAATTGACTCGCGAAATGCGAACGAACAGACTGTGGTTGCAGATTGAGCCACTGCGAGTAGCCGGCCCCGAGATCGAAACGAATGCCACTGACCGATAGTCTGTGCGGCATTCGCCATCCAGAGAAGGAAATTCAACATGATTCAGTTTTATGCTATGTCAACGCGTGTTGTTGGAACGCTTGGTGGCTGCGGAAAATTCCCGCGTCATTTGCTTAGTGGAATTAAAACTCTTGCCATTTTGACGTTTGCAACGCTCATCTCACCAAACCTCGGTACAAAGTCACTTAGGGCCGAGTCAAGCGACCGACCCAACGTCATCGTGATCATGACCGATGACCTTGGATTCAGTGACCTTGGCTGTTACGGTAGCGAGATCGATACACCTAATCTTGATGCTTTAGCGGCAGGCGGTCTTCGTTTTTCTCAGTTCTATAACACCGCAAAATGCCACTCATCACGCGTGTCGCTGTTGACAGGTCAATACTGCATCGCGGCTGGCGATACTGCTCTGGCGCATGGCGTCACGTCAGCAGAACTCCTCCGCGATGCAGGTTACTTCACTGCGATGGTCGGCAAGTGGCACTTGAAACAGCAGCCAACTGACTTTGGATTTGATCGCTACTTTGGACACCTCAGTGGAGCATGCAACTACTTTTCTGGCGATAATTCGTTCCGGCTCAATGGGAAACCTTGGACAGTTCCAGAAGAGGGTTTTTACACTACTATCGCAAACGTGGACTACGCGCTGCAGTTTCTTACTGAGGCTCGCCAAGCTGCCAAGCCTTGGTACCTGTATATCGCGTTTAACGCCCCGCACGCGCCATTGCACGCATTGCCGGAAGATTACAACAAGTACAAAGGTCGATATCGTCAGGGTTGGGACGAAGTTCGCGAGACTCGAGTGGCTAAGCAGAAACAATTGGGGCTATTGCCGAACTCGCTGCAGCCGAGTCCACGGCCAGAGCACATACCGTCTTGGAGCGATATGCCGAAGTGGAGACAGGACTACGAAGCAAACCGCATGACGACCCTGGCAGCGATGATTGATCGAGTGGATCAAGAGGTCGGACGAATCGTTGCTGATCTGAAAGCCAACGACGAATTTGACAACACTTTCATTGTGTTTGTGTCCGACAACGGTGCCTGTCCCTATGACCGCAAAGCACCGCTCGTCGATGTCGAACCCACCAATGCGAACACGTCACTTGCTGATTCCACGGGTTGGGCTTGGGCACGAAACAGCCCGTTTCGGTACTACAAACAAAATCAGTTCGAGGGTGGCATCTCCACGCCGGCGATCATGCATTGGCCTGCTGGGTTAATGGCAGCCCGGGGGGCCATTGTTGAGCAACCAGCTCACTTGATTGACATAGTTCCGACGCTGGCCGAAATTACCGGAAGCACAATTCCCCAGCAGTATCCCGATCGTGATCTGCGGCCAGTTTCCGGCGTTTCGCTCAAGCCGATTCTCGATGGCGGAAAACTTTCCGCACGCCCACCGATACATTTACTCTTTGCCTCCGATCGCGGGCTCCGTGATGGCGATTGGAAATTGGTGAGTTTTCAAAGTGAAGCATGGGAGTTGTACAATGTTGCGAATGATCGCACTGAGCTGAACGATCTGGCAACTTCCCAGCCTGAGCGATTGCAGAAAATGATTGCGATGTGGAACGAGATGACAGAAAACGTGCTGCACGCGCCTGCCAGAGCCTCATCGCCGGTGACTGACGTGAGTCTGCCGCACCGTCATCGCGAGTGGACGGACTTTGACGCAAAAACGCCCGAGGAGAGCGCTGGAAAAATGAAAGATGCTGGAAAAAACAAGGGCGCCGGCAAAAAGAAGCGGCAAGAGAAAAAACAGTAAGCAGCGCGCGTAAACTCCGAAACTCTTGTCGAGTTCCGTGGCTTTATCATGAAGAGTCGCTGGCCGTCCGGCTCCATTTTCTTTTTTCTGCTGTTCAAAATCGCTACTTGCCGCATGCCCAACATTCGAGTTCAGATTGCTTTATGTGCTGCCTTTTGGGCAATGTTCGGCTTAGTGGAATGCCTGTACGCTGGCGATTTCTTCTTGACGATCGGTGGCGGTTACGCTCCCTCGGGTAATCAAGTTTCGCTTGAGCGCAACGTCATTCTATTCCAGAAGTTGCTTCGAGAGAAACGGCTTGATGATCGTCCACACCGAGTTTTGTTCGCCGATGGCAGTGATCCGGCTGCGGATGTGCAGGTCATTGATTCGACAGCAATTCCTAAAGTCAATCAATTGATGGCCGAATTTTTTGGTAGTGATCGTGATCTCGGGCTCACGTACCGTAACCACCAAGTGCAGGATGTCCATGCCGCCACTACCAAGACTAACATCGAGCAGTGGTTCAAGAGCGTCGGCAGGACGATGGCCAGTGGTGATCGGCTGGTCGTCTACGTCACAAGCCATGGCGAAGAAAGCGAGACTCGCAATCGTCCGTTCAACACTTCAATATCGCTGTGGAATTACGAGAAGCTGCGAGTGAACGAGTTCGTTGGAATGCTTGATGGGCTACCGCAGGGAGTGAGCGTTGTCGTTGTCATGGTCCAGTGCCACGCGGGTGGGTTTTCGCATTTCATTTACAACGATGGCGACCAAGAGAAAGGGCTTTCAACACAGATTCGCTGTGGCTTCTTTGCTACGCTTCATGATCGTTCCGCGGCCGGATGCACGCCGGATATCGATGAGGCTAGCTACGTTGAATACAGCACGTACTTTTGGGAAGCGATCTCTGGGCACACACGATTGAATCAACCGATTGAGCCACCAGATTATGACGGCAACGGCGTCGTTTCATTTGACGAGGCGCACGGCTATACGATTTTACAGAGTGACACGATTGACTTGCCCATCAACACGTCCGGCGAGTTTCTGGGGATTGAAAGTGGCTTTCAAGATCGACGAAATCCGGACTTGTTGCCGCGTGATTTGGCTTACCGCGAAGTGCTTAAGTTGGCGACACCAACTGATCATGCGGTGATGGAAGGTTTGTCCGAGCAATTGAAACTTACCGGAGACGACCGCCTTGCAGGTGCCGAGCGAATGAAATCAGAACTGCGTCCACGTGGCCGAAGTCGCATGCGTGGTCGCCCCGAAGACCCCGCTTCTCAATTGCGTCGTCGTATCACCGGCGAAGTCAAACAACGATGGCCTGAGCTGGCAAATCTGCTGAACCCGCAATCAATCGCGTTAGTGACGACCCAAAGTGATGATTTCATCCGAGCCATCGAAACGCATCCTGACTACCAGCGTTATCGAGATTTGTCGAACAACACGGCGAAAGAATTGGATAGTCAAGAAAAATTAGTGAAGTACGAACGATTCATCCGCGCGGTTGAAAATGTGATTATGCGCGAGAACCTTGTTCGGCTCGGGGACACTGACAAAATTGCTAAGTATCAGTCGATCGTTGACGCGGAGAATGCGTCGCTGTCTCCGCGGCGCAGAGCCACTTCCAGGTAGAGACCTCTATCAATTCGAAAGCAGAGTTACCACTTCAAGATGTCCGTTCTGTTTTGCAAAGTCGAGGGCCGTATCTCCATCGACATCGCGAAGGCTTGGATCAGCGTTGTGCTGGCGCAGTAGGCTCACAACTGTGGTTTGCCCCTCAGCGGCGGCAAACATCAGTGCCGAAAAACCTTCACCGGAGTCGACCGCGTTGATGTCTGCCCCAGCTTCAAGCAGCGCGGTGACAACCTCGGGATTGTCGCCGGTCGCAGCGAACATGAGCGCGGTACGTCCTGCGGAATCACGCTGGCTCACCAAGGCTCCGTGTTCAAGCAAGTGCTTGACAATTGCTGTGTGACCGTTGAACGAAGCCAGAAGCAACGCCGTTCGCTGCTCATCATCGGTCGCATTGACATCGACCCCAGCCTCCACCGCCTGCCAGATCGACTCAGTCCTACCGTTAAGTGCAGCATCCAAAAAGTCGGGCACGCTGACCGTTGATTTCGCCACTTCGGTCGCCGGTCCAGCCGGTGATGGTTCTTTCGCGGACGATGGTGAAGATTGCTGAGGCGAACTGCTTTGCTTGATACAGCTTGTTGTCAACAACAAAGCACAAACCAAGAGGACGCAGCGCGACGACCTGAACGCGGGTTTCTGAGGCGTGATTGTTTTCATCCGCCCAGGATAACACGGATCCAAGCAAACGGGCATGCCGAACGCGATCTTCCGGGGACCAGTGACAGAATTTTTCCGTCCTGGGCAAGAAAGTAAGCCTGACGTTCACGGCGACAAAAACTTACCACTACAATTGAAGAAAGGCTTCCATCGATGGCAACATACTTTCCCTGAACATACCAATGCCACGAACTCCGATCGATCGACGAACGGTACTCAAGTACGGACTTGCTGGCGCCGTTACCACACTTTCAGCAGGCAAAGGTCTTGGCGATTCTCACGTGCCACGACGTTCTGGTTTAGGCATCGTGATGTATGATTGTAACTTGCGGCGAAAATGGATGCTGCAAAGTAACTCGTCGTTTGATCTGTTCGCACCGGAAACTTTCTTGCGTCATTGCCAAACGTTGGGTGCTAGCGGTATGCAAGTCACTCTCGGCGTGATGTCGCTGGACAAAGCCGCTGAGTTGCGAGACCTGGCTGTCGCCAACGATATGTTCATCGAGGCAATCGTCAATCCGCCCGCCGATCGTGGTGATTTGCCGCGTTTCGAGGCAGAGATCAAAACTGCCAGCATTGTCGGAGCACTGGCTGCACGGACGGTCATCATTCCTGGAAGGCGGTACGAGCACTTCAAGACGTTTGCCGACTTCCAACAAGCCGAAAAACGTGGGCAAGCGATGTTGGAACTTGCCTCTCCGATCGTCGAAAAATACCGCGTCCCACTTGCCGTTGAAAACCACAAGGACCAACGAATAGAAGATCGTGTGGAATTGTTGGAAAACATTTCCAGTGCCTACATCGGTGCCTGTGTCGATACGGGAAACAGTTTCGCATTGCTTGACGATCTTTATGGATCCATCCAATCACTGGCACCGTTTGCATTTTCGGTGCACTTCAAAGACCAGGCGCTTGCCGAGTACGACGACGGCTACTTGCTTGGCGACATTCCCTTGGGCCAAGGCAGTTTCGACTTACGGCGAATGGCAGAAATTTTACGGAAGTCGAAACCGGACTTGCGATTTTGTTTGGAAGTCATTACTCGCGATGGGCTTAAGGTTCCGTGTTTAACCGAGTCGTACTGGTCGATTGTACCAGAAGCCAGCGGCAGCGACTTGGCAAGGACGCTTCGCGACATCCGTTCGCGCAGCGTCGACTCGCCAATGATCAGCTCGATGCCGTTGGAGCAACAGGTTGCAGTCGAAGACGCGAACATCACCGCAAGCCTTCATTTTGCTGGTAAGGAGTTGGCACTATGAAAATTTCCCGTCGACGTTTTACGCATTCGATGGCCATTGCAACCGCCAGCCTTTCGGCGCGTGGTTGGTCGTCATTGGCTCGAGGCGACAGCCCTGCCAATCGAGTACGCGTCGGTGTGATCGGAACCGGAGTGCGAGGCAAGTACCTTATCGGAAACTTGCCCGAATCAGCACGCGTTGAAGCGATCTGTGATTGTGCAACGTCACGAATGACAGAAACACTTCGTCCAAAAAAATCTTTCCAGCAAGTGCTTGCAGAATTCGTTCGCCGTGATGCAACCCATTGTTCGACACACCAAGACTATCGACAACTGCTCGATAAACGCGAGTTGGATGCCGTCATTATTGCCACCCCTGATCATCACCATGTTCAGGCGGCGATGTTGGCGCTGCAAGCCGGTCTTGACGTGTACTTGGAGAAGCCCGTTTCCTTGACCATCCGCGAAGGACGATTGCTCGCCGATGCGGTAAAGAAGACTGGTCGCGTACTGCAAGTTGGCAGTCAACAGCGCTCAATGCAGGTCAATCGCTTCGCGTGTGAGTTCATACGCGATGGCGGATTGGGCAAAGTGTCACGCGTTGACTTCCCAAACTACCCAGGCCCGATGCCGATCGAAATCTACGGCAAAGAACCAGATCCAGAGGGTCTCGATTGGGATTTGTTTCTGGGGCCAACACCGAGCGTACCTCATCACACACGACTGTGGATGAAGGAAGATTTTAAGGTCGGTGAATTGCTGTGGCGTGGATGGGATTTGTTTGAGAATTATTCCGGTCACTTGATGACCAATTGGGGCGGGCACAGTATCGACATGGTCCAGTATGCGCTGGGGATGGATCATACCGGTCCAGTCAAAATCGAAATGAATCACGACGTCTCCGAAGCAGCCTTGGAACGAGATTGGCAAACGAAATGGAAGATAAAAACGCCTGCGTCTCGAGGCTCGTGGTTAGCTGAGAAACGTATGCTTCCGGTGACATGCACCTACAGTAACGGAGTCACCTTGAATCTGCTTCCGGACATCAATGAAGCTACGTTTTATGGCGAGCGCGGCGCGATGCTGATTAGCCGAAACAAATATACCGTAGATCCACCATCACTCGTACAGCATGGACCGGGACCCGAGGCGACTGCAATTTGGGCCGGAGAAGGACACGTTGCGCGTCCCCATTTACAGAATTGGCTCGAATGCATTCGCTCTCGCGACGTACCTGCCGCTGCGGCGGAAGTTGGTCATCGAACGGGGTCGATTTGCCATCTAATCAATCTGGCGCGAGTGTTGAACCGCACGCTACACTGGAACCCCGATCTTGAAGAGTTCGTTGACGATCCCGCGGCCAACAAGCTCTTGGATCGACCGCGCCGAAATGGATTTCTCCTGCCCGTGATCTAGCGGCAAAGTTTCACGAGCGTTGTGTTTCGGTGACGAGATTTGCCCTGGGTTCACTGTAACCGCCAGCGCGAGGATCTGGGGCAAAATCTAGTGAAACGCGTTGGAGTGAAACACATCGCTAGGTTAGACGTGTCTTCCCAAATCAAGATCCAACCACAACAAAAAAGGACCGCATCTTACCTAATCATCCGATAGCAATATTCTGCGAACTTCTGACAACCAGAAAACGATTATTCTCCTGTGACCGTCCATACAGAGCACGTCTGTGCATGCAGGGGCGAAGAGTGTCACTTACTTGTCGAAATTATGCCGCACTGGGCTCATCTGAGGATGGGCTCTTGCAATTTGCCCATATTGCCTGTGCCCCGCCCCGTTTTTGTCCGCTAAAAGATATCAATGATCAACAACATGAAAATTCAAAAATTTCGCAACACGTTGGTTGTTTTTGGCCTCTGTGTCACTGCGTCGGTCCAGGCGCAAACGCTGGAACTGCTTCCAGATGAACCTGCAAGTGATGTCCTGGAACTGTTAACGCCTCCAATTCTCAGACAAAACACTCAGGATAGTTTTTCGATCTTGGACAACCAGGACGAGGAAACTGATTCCGCCTCTGCACCCTCCAGTGACCAGTCCGAACTCATTCAGCAACGATTCAGCAACGGAGGCTTGCACGTTGAGCGGCATGCCGTCGAAGACGAGCAGGGCAACTTCGTCAATCACGGGGACTATGTTGAATACAATGCAAAAGGGGAAGTCGTACGTCATGGCAAGTATTCATATGGAAGTCTCGATGGCGAATGGAAACAAATGGTTGGTGTGGAGGCGATTCGCCAATTGACGGATAGCCTTGACGCCGGGTTTCAACCACCGTTTCAATCGCATGTTACATTTCGGCGAGGCAAGCTTACAGACGTATGGACGGTCACGGACTCGAAAGGCAAGCTAGTTTTTATTTGGCAATTTGAAGATGGCCAGAGAAATAACCTCTCGGTCTGGTACAACAGCCGCAGCGATGTCATTCGAGAAATGACTTATGATTCCAATGTTCCAAACGGTCCGGCTCTGATCAGCGATCCCAAAACCAAGAAGCCGACACAAATCCAGTTGGCCCACGGTCGGATCGTTCAGACGAAAACGGAGTGGTACGACCCGCATTCACGTCAGAAGAAGAAGTCCGAAGAGAACGTACTTGTTCCGTACGCAAGCAGTATTGTTGATCACGATTGGTGGAATTGTCGCATTTCGGCTCAATCGGAAAAGTCTGCTGAACCGGTTCGTCATGGGCTCGTCTCGAACTGGTATGCAAATAGCCAGCTCGCGTACCAGGGTAACTATGAACAGGGAAAACAGAACGGGGAGTTTTCTTGGTACTATGAAAACGGACAGACCAAAGGAAGAGGTTGGCACAAAGATGACGTCAAGGTTGGCGAATGGACTTGGTGGCACGCGACGGGAATGAAGCAAGCTTCTGGCATCTATGAAGCTGGGTTAGCGACCGGAGTTTGGTCATCATGGAACGCCGATGGCCGACTTGTACAACGAGGCGACGCGGAAATGGTGTTCGCGTCTATTGAGAAGGATGACCAGCCTGCACACGCCATTCCCATCGAAGTTCCTGTCCGCTCCGCATCACGGATGAAGACACTGTCACCAAACCATCAACCACGGTACCGATAGTTATTGCTCGTCGCTTCTAAGTAGGAGAGTGGCAAAAAACATTTGACGACCGAAGCGATTGATGGGAGTGCGAAACTGCTGCGGAGCCGAGTAATCATTCGATAGAAGTGTCACTTAAGCAACGTCACTGGCAATGGAGCCGCAAAAAATTAGTAAATAATTTTGCGGCGGATAATAGAAACGGCGGCAACCGTTGCTTCAGCAGGAGACTGAAGTGATCCCTGTCGTTCAAAAATCCGCCAAAGGCTATTCCACATGTTTCAACATCTCTTTTCCACTCGGACTATCCTCGCGGTGAGTCTTGCGTTGCTATGCATTAGCTTGCTCGCGATCGCCCCGGCGCAACCACCAAGTTTTGGGCCGCCAGACTTTGGGCCGCCTGGACCTAGACCGGGTGGTCCAGGGGGCGGTCAGCGGAAACTGTTGACGCAGTTCGATGCCGACAAGAACGGCTGGCTCAATAGCGAAGAGCGGAAGATAGCCAGGGAGTTTATAAAAAATAATCCAGCTCCACGGCCTGGATTCGGAGGTCCTGGACGTGGAGGGCCGGGGTTTGCCGGTCCTGATTTCGCCGGTCCCGATGGGCGAGGCTTTGGGCCGCCTCCCGGAAATGGCCCGCTCGACAGATCACGCCCGCAACGTGAATTCGGAGGTCGTCCAGCACCCGGTGGTGTCGGACCTTTCGCAGGTGGGCCTCCGGGAATGGGGCCTGGGCGTGCCGCAGCGACACCGGGTCAGAGGATTGAGAAATCATCCGTTGAACCTTTGCAAGCCGATCTCTACGAAACTAGCGTGCTGAGGACAATCTTCATCGACTTCGAGAACAAGGACTGGGAACGAGAACTCGAAGATTTTCATGACAGCGATGTTGATGTTGCCGCAACGTTGACCGTCGACGGCAAGACATATGAAAACTGTGGCATTCACTTTCGTGGAATGTCGTCATACGACATGGTTCCCTCTGGTTACAAGCGATCGCTGAACGTGTCGCTGGACATGGCTGACAACGATCAACGTTTACTCAAGTACAAAACGCTCAACCTGCTCAATGGTGCAAGCGACGAATCTATGATGAGCAGCGTGTTGTATTCGCAAATTGCAAGACAATACACGCCTGCACCCAAAGCGAATTTTGTTCGAGTCGTTATCAATGGTGAATACTGGGGCATTTACTCGAATGTGCAACAGTTCAACAAGGAGTTCTTGAACGAGAACTATGAATCTGACGAGGGAGCACGCTGGAAGGTCAGCGGCTCGCCTGGCGGAGGCGGAGGACTGGACTACCGTGGAGAAGACCCTGAAAGTTACGGATATCCGTACGAACAAAAATCGGGTGGCAAGAAAGCGACCGCCAAACTAATTGAACTATGCCGCATACTCGCCGAAACGCCAACGGCTGAACTACCGACAGCGCTGGAACCCATCGTCGATATCGATGAGTTACTCTGGTTCTTGGCCCTGGATAACGCATTGATCAACTCCGATGGCTATTGGGTGCGGGCAAGTGACTACAGCATCTATTTGGATGAAAAAAATAAGTTCCATTTCATTCCCCACGACATGAATGAAGCATTCCGTGGCGCTGGTGGGCCTAGGGGCCGATTCGGACGAGGTCCCGGAGGTCCAAACGCAGACGAGCGTGGACGCGACGATCGACGCGGTCCCGATAGTCTCAATGAGCGACCAGATCCAGAACGCGAGTCGGGCCGCGGTCCTCATCCAGACATGCCTGCGCCGCTGGAACTTGATCCGCTGATCGGAATTGACGATCCTAGCAAGCCGCTTCGCAGTAAAGTGTTGGCCGTTCCCGCTTACCGCGAACAATATCTGGTCAACATCCGCAAGATTGCTGAAACGGACCTTGATTGGAATAACATCGGTCCATTCGTCGCGGCCCAGGAAACATTGATTGGAGACGCGATAAAAACGGAGACACGTAAGCTGGGAACGTACGAGGCGTTTGTTGCAGCGGTTCGTCCTAAAACGATCGCCAGTACGACTAGTCCACCGACTGAGTTTCGTGGTGGCCACGGGAGTATGAACTTAAAAGAGTTTGCCGATGGACGGCGTAAATTCTTGATGGAGAGAGCAAAGTGACAGCGAGTCAAGTACATAACAAGCGTATTGAGTTAAAATACCTTCTCGATACGCGTCTTTCCCTCGAAGTGCGACAATGGGCTTGCGAAAACCTTGGTGTTGATGGCCACTGCAGCGAGTGTCTGGGTGACAGCTATGAAATTAATACTTTGTATTTCGATACGCCGGAATTGAGTCTATTCCATCGCCTCAGCAACGCTGGCAAAACAAAGCATCGAATTCGACGCTATGGCGACGAAACGACGCTCTGGGTTGAGACAAAACGCAAGAAGGGAAACGTGGTCTTCAAAAACCGGACTGCGTCGAATGAATCAGACGTGACTGGGCGGTTGTTGAACTTGGGTGATGATTCTCCCTGGTGTGGCGACTGGTTTGCATCTCGCATTCTTGAGCGGCATTTGCAACCCACGATTCAAGTTCACTATCGTCGCTTCGCTCGAACATCCACGCTCGATGGTCAAGGCATGCGGCTGACGATCGACAGCCGCCTGCAGGCGAGCCCTGCAAATAGCTTTAACGTCGCGTCGTCGAGCGACAAAGTCAATCGCGAGTTGCGAACCAACGCAGCAAGTGTGGAAATTCTAGAATTAAAATTTCAAAACTCGATGCCTCACCTTTTCAAACAATTGTTAAGGATGTTTTCCATCCCAGCAACAGGATTTTCAAAATACCGGACAGCGGTGAGCATGTATGAAATGTCGCCAACAGGCACAGTGCTCCCTGGCAAAGTAAAAGCAACAAGCGAGGAGTCATTGTTGAATGCCTGAATGGCTAAGTGGTCTCCCCACAGAAATCAATGAAAATGTTCCAACGCTCGTGATGCGATTGGCCGCTGCTTGGTTGTGCGGCTGGGTTATTGCATGGATCGCGCGTAGCAACCGACCCTCGGGAACTGTTGACACACTGTCTCTGACTCTAATTCTGATGTGTATCCTGATCGCGATGGCAACGCAGATCATCGGCGACAACATCGCCCGCGCGTTCAGCTTGGTCGGAGCACTGTCAATTGTCCGCTTCCGTACTGCTGTTCCGGAAACTCGCGATGTCGCGTTCGTTCTCGCCGCCGTTGTTGTCGGAATGGCAGTCGGTGCTGGCCAGTTTTGGGTGTCCGGTGCTGGCCTTGTGGCTGTCAGCATCGCGACGCGGTTCAACTCCACGTCAGTCGAATTTAGTCGTCCCGGCAAGGCGATAAGCGATCCCTGGCGGCTGACTCTCACCGTCGGCTTGCATACGGTTGGGGGATGGGAAGCCGAGCTAGATCGTTTGACAGAGTCTTACCAGCTCATTAGTGCGGAAACGTCGCGTCGCGGCGGAGCTCTTGAGCTGGTTTATCGCTATCAACCGTGTGCTGGCATCAACGCAAGTCAACTCGTGGCCGCACTCAATACTGTCCCAAGCGTCGAATCAGCAACTGCCAAGCCCTACACTTAAATTTTTAAACTAAGAGCGTACCCAAAAACCGAAGAGACGCTCGCGTCTAGCGCCGTCGGCTCACGGTTTTCGGATAGGTACATCAGTTGCGCCGCGTCCAGCGAAAATCATGAACGGGCGCACGCGGTTTCTTGTTGCTTCAACGCGAAATGGGTCAGTTGTCTGGAGATGAGTCAGTGCTGTTATTCGCACCCGCATCTTGGCTGGTTTTCCCTTCATTGGAGTTCGAATTGCTGGCAGCGGTATCGCGAACTCCAGTATCCGTGTTGGCTCCGGAGTCTTGATTGCTATTTGCATCAGGAACTGGAGCCAGTGGCACACCGTTGACACTCTGCGAGCCTGAGTCGCCCTGGGATTGTTCACGGTCAGTCTGGTTTTGAGTCGAACCATTTTGGTCCATGTTCTGGCGATTGGATTGGTTCGAGTTGTTTTGCAGCTGATTAGTCGAACCTTGATTGTCAAAGTACACCCGTTGGCCATGGACGCATATAAACTCGCGACCGTATTGATCGTGTTGCAGTGGATAGGCAGGTCCAGAAACCATCGTATGACCGGACGCGTATTCGCCTTGATTCATCGGGCCTTGGTTCATCGGGCCCTGGTTCATCGGGCCCTGGTTCATCGGCGTGAAGCCACTGGTCTGTTGTACGCCACTGTATGCCGGTTGCGCCGCGCCAAAACCGCTTTGGCCTCGATACGCCTGTTGTGTGCCATAACCTTGTTGCCCACCATAACCTTGTTGCGTGCTGTAATTTTGTTGGCCACTGTAAGACGGCTGGTTACCGTAACCCCGTTGGCCCTGGCTAGTCTGCTGGCCTTGGTCAAATTGAGTGTTTGCGTCGGCTGATCCCGTGACACCGGTTTGGTTGCCGATAGCGGTACCAGCGTTTTGTGCAGTATTTTCAGGCTGGTCGGCCGCTCGCTCGATCGCGCCGCTGGCCTGTCCAGGAAAATCAGTACCGGTTTGCGCTGTCGCCCAAGACCCGCAAACCAATGTTGATGTACACACTACTGTCATAATAAAACGTTTCATTTTTTCTCTCTCCACCGTTATGTCTCTGTCGTGTGAGACGATCCGAGTTGCATGTTCACACCAACGGAACGTCGTTGATGCTTGTGAGAGTCGACCCGTCGCAATTCGCATTCCGAGATATTTTGCAATCAGCAGGATTGGCAATTTTTTCCCGGCTGATGCGCACCGGTACAGCAGCAAGATGGAGCAATTTTGCGAGCGTTCATGCTTCAGAGATTTTTTGTCCATTTGGCTCATCGTTTTGCCCATTCCGAGAGGTTTGAGTTGCAATCCATTCGCCAGTCCTTTCGGGGAATGCTCGATACTGAGTTCTTGTTTTGCGGCTCAGACGATATTTTGAATAGCACCAGTACAAAGCCGGCGCCAATTACTTTCTGTCGGTCCCAAGGAAGACGACTGCGTTAGAATCGCCCGCGATGAACGGGAATCATCCAGGCGACTTCTCACTCGACTCGTGCAACTTTGATCCACTTAACGTATAGTGGGTGAAATTAAATTCACTTCCTCGTGAGTAAACGGTGATCGGATTGGGCTGGTTACTTAACAGACTCGTCGTGCCCTTAGTTGTGACGTTGACGACGTGTCACGCAGTGCGTGCTGATATCTATCAAAACGTATTTCGAGATCATTGCATCAAATGTCACGGCTCTGATTCGCAAGAAGCGAATTTACGACTTGACACGATCGATGCTCCAGTTCGAGGAATAGAATCACTACAAGTTTGGTCGACAATTTTTGCGATGATCGACAGTGGCGAAATGCCTCCTGCTGACGAACCGAGTCTTGACCCGGTCGTCAAGCGAAAGCTACTCGATTGGATCGGTGACGAACTGTCTCGCAACTCCGATCAAGTACCAGCGTTGCGACGCATGAATCGCATGGAATACGAGAACACGGTGCATGACCTGCTCAATGTTGACACACCTCTGGCGGAGCTGTTGCCCGCCGACGACAGCGTGCAGGGGTTCGACAACGTCGCCAGTGGCTTGGGAATTTCTTCGATTCTGTTGAGCCGATACCTCGAAGCTGCTAACGAAGCATTTGAGGGAACGATTCGACGCATCCAGCCGCTGCCACCCCAAACACGACGCGCCGTGTTGATGGAACAGCAAGAGAATATTTCGTCGGTAAAACAGAAGAAAGGTGGCGTGATTGAAACGGCAGGTGCGTTTGTCGATTTTGCTCCAGCTTGGCCACCGGCACGAGTTGATCCGGCGCATCCCATCGAGGAGGGTGTCTATCGATGTCGCGTCGCAGTTTTTCCCCATGATCCCGGTGAGCATCGGACGCTATCGGTTGCGGTATTTACCGGTCCGCTGTTCGGCGATGGCAAGCGGCATTTCCAAGGTATGTTTGACGTCACAGGAACAGCCACCGAACCACGAATTATTGAGTTCACAACGCAGTTGGGTGAGTTGCACGCGTTGCATATTTTGCCTTGGATTTATCCGGAACACGTGACGTGGCGCGATAAGGAAGAGTCTAGGCCGGGAGTGGCGATTGCTTGGGCTGAAACCTATGGTCCGCTGGATCAAACATTTCCCTCCCCAGCGTCAGAGAAACTGTTCGGGCCGTTTGACGATGCCGCAACGATCAAGATTGTCGAGGGTGGTCAGGTCTACATTCGCCATCGTCGCGGCGCGAAGTCGCACTTCGTTGACTCGACCGATCCACGAGCCGATGCGGCGCGGATCGTTAGTCGTCTGGCATCGCGTGCCTTCCGCAGACCCGTTGAAGACAACGTGACCGATTCGTTTGTTGCTTTAACCTTGGCTCGGCTCGATCAAGGCAGCACGTTCGAGCAAGCCGTTCAAGCGGGTGTGGTGGCGATTCTTTGTTCACCGCACTTTCTGCTTCTCAACAGCGAGTCTGAGGTGAATGCTTACACGGTCGCCTCGCGACTTTCGTACTTTCTCTGGTCCTCGATGCCAGACGATGAACTTTGGCAGCGCGCAGCCGATGGATCACTGAACGATCCGGCTGTGTTGCACGCGCAAGTTGACCGTATGATTGACGATCCAAAAATCGAACGGTTTGTCGAAAGCTTCACGGGTCAGTGGCTCGACCTGCGAGACATCGAGTTTACGACGCCGGATCCTAAACTGTATCCCGAGTACGACGAGTTGCTGCTCCGTTCAATGCTGGCCGAAACTCGAGGATTCTTTCGGCACCTGTTAGCCAACGATTTGAGTGTGAAGAATTTCATCGATTCAGATTTTGCGTGCCTGAACCAGCGAATGGCTGCGCACTATGGAATTCCCGATGTGCAGGGGCATGAAGAGTTCCGCATCGTGCAGCTGCCTGAAGACAGTATTCGCGGCGGTATCTTGACTCATGCCAGCGTACTGAAAGTCACTGCGAATGGGACGACGACGTCACCAGTGCTTCGCGGCAATTGGGTGCTGGAAAACATTTTGTGCCAACCGTCTCCACCGCCTCCGCCAGGCGTGTCGTTATTCGAGCCAGATATTCGCGGGGCTACAACTATCCGCGAGCAGCTCGACCTGCATCGTTCGAATTCTTCCTGTGCCCGATGCCACAATCGAATCGATCCGCCTGGATTTGCTTTAGAAGAGTTCGATGTCATCGGCGGTCATCGAGAATGGTATCGCACTCTTAGTAAGGGTGGCAAACAAATCTCGAAAACCAACTACTATGTCGGACCAACAGTTGAGCAGGGCGGTGTGCTGGCGGATGGTCAAAGGTTCGCGGACTTTGTTGAATTTCGTCAACGATTGCTGGAGCGTCCGGAGATGGTGGCCAGTGCTGTGGCGACAAAGTTACTCGTTTACGGTAGCGGCCGACCGGTTAGGCAATCCGATCGCAGTTCAGTCACTGCGGTTGTTGATGCGACGCGTGACAATGATTTTGGTCTGCGATCGATGGTGCATGCCGTCGTCGACAGCGAGTTGTTTCACCAACCATAACTTGATCGCTAATTGCCTGATCGAAACCAAAAATCTATTACGGAATCATCAATGCCCAATCGTACCATTCACCGTCGAACGTTCCTTCGCGCCAGCGGTGTGGCGTTGTCGTTGCCAACACTGCAATGCATGAAGCCAGCGAATGCAGATACTCTTTCCAAGCGAGTCGATACTCGCCGAATGATCGCCATCTGTGCTCCGCTAGGAATTCACACGCCGCACTTGTTCCCTAAAACCGCAGGCCGCGATTACGAAGTCACCAAGTATCTCGAACCTTTGCAGCCGGTGCGCGACAAAGTCTCTGTCATTTCTGGGCTGATGCATCCCATGGTCGACGGTGGGCATGCAGCCGAGAAGAGCTTCTTGACGGGCGCGGCACATCCGGGACAACCGAGCTTCCGCAATACGATATCCGTTGACCTGCTAGCGGCAGAACAGATAGGGCACGAGACTCGATTTCCCTTCTTAGCGCTGTCCGCTGACAACGGCGGAATTTCCTATACGCGTTCTGGCGTGCAAATTCCTCCAGAATCTCAACCTTCGCGAGTATTCAGTCGACTGTTTCTCGAAGGCTCGACAACCGAGAAGGCCGACCAAATGCGGCGAATCAAGGACGGTCAAAGCATTCTTGATCTGGTCACGTCTCAAGTGCAATCGATCCAGCGAAGTGCTGGACGAGCGGATCACGAAACACTGGATCAATACTTCACTAGCGTTCGTGAGCTTGAACAACGGATGGTCGCCGCAGAAGAATGGGCCAAGCTTCCCAAGCCGGTGGTCGACCAGAAGCCGCCAACGGATATCGATGACCGAGCTGATTTCACTGGACGCATGGAGCTGCTATTTGACCTCATGGCGCTGGCGATCCAGACCGACTCGACGCGGCTGATAACATTGAAAGGTGCTGGCGGAAACGAAGTGGTTAACTTGAATGGCGTCGATGACGGGTGGCATAACTTAAGCCACCATGGAAAAGACCCAGGCAAGATTGATCAACTAGCAATTATCGAACACGAAGAGTTTCGCCTGTTCGGCGAATTTCTGAAGAAGCTGGATTCAATTAAAGACGGCGACGTGACATTGTTGGACCAGACCGCAATCATGCTTGGGTCGAATCTAGGAAATGCATCGAGCCACAATAACAGCGATTTACCGATCGTGGTTGCCGGTGGCCGATTCCAACACGGTCAACACCTAGCCTTTGACCAAAATCATGCCCCACCACTAGCAAACTTGTTGATTTCGTTTCTACAACATCTGAAATTGGAAGTAGATGAGTTCTCCAGCGGCCAGGCAACCTTGCGCGGTTTAGATCTCGTTTGAGCTGTCTCGGTCTGAGCATCGAACATTCAGTACCTATTCAATCAAAGCAAATCGAACGCAATGTTGAACCAAGCAGTTTTCAAGAACACGCAACTGACCTCTTTTACAAGCAGACGCCGCAAGATTCCGAGTGTCGTGGTTATCGGCTTGCACATGCTATTACTGAGCGCCGGCAGCGGGAAGGCGAACGATCTTCCGCAACCAGCGATTGCAGGGCTGAGATATTATTATCCTCCCGAGAAAGTTGAACCCCGAGAGATCAAGGTCGACATCTGTATTTATGGAGGAACCTGTGCGGGCGTCGTTGCTGCCGTCCAGGCTGATCGGATGGGACAGCGAGTGGCATTGTTGGAATTCGGTAAACATTTAGGTGGCCTTAGTTCTGGTGGACTGAGTCATACTGATGGCGGCGATGCTTCGGTTTGTGGCGGAGTGGCTCGCGAGTTTTACAATCTGATCGGGCAAAAGAATTTTCGTCCTTCACAAGCTGAAGCTGCTTTCGAAAAACTACTGGAAGGCACTAGCGTGGTCGTGCACAAGCTAGCTCATCTATCCGCTGTGGAGAAAGACGCGGAGCGAATTCTCGCGATCACAATGGAAGACGGTTTGACGGTTCGTGCAAAGCAGTTTATCGATACGACATACGAAGGCGACTTACTCGCTCGTGCTGGCGTTTCCTGGCATGCAGGACGTGAAGCCAACTCGGTGTACGGAGAAACGTATAACGGCATTCGGATTCCGGGCAAAGGCGGTCACAACTGGCCCACACGCGTGGATCCCTATCGCGTTCCTGGTAATCCCTCCAGTGGCTTGCTGCCACGAGTGAACGACAATCCTGGTACGCCCGGCGATGGTGATGATCGCATCCAAGCGTTCTGTTTTCGCATGTGGCTAACGAAAGATAATCCGCTGCCGTTTCCTAAACCAAACGTTTACGACGAAGACCAGTACGAGTTGCTTGCGAGACTGTTTGAGTCCGGCGCGAATCCACGAATCGGCTGGAGTCTTGATACAAACAATCACCACTTGTTCGCGGGAGCCTACTTCATTGATTTCGTCGGAGGAAATTATAATTGGCCGAACGCCAACTGGATCGAACGTGAGCGATTGTTCCAGGACCACGCGAACTACCAGATTGGTGTGATGCATTTCCTGGCAAACAGCGACCGCATTCCCGAGCCGTATCGAACAGAAATTCGTCGTTGGGGGTTACCACGTGATGAGTACGTCGATACCAGCGGTTGGACGCACCAGCTTTACATTCGTGAGGGGCGTCGAATGGTCAGCGACTATGTAATGACCCAACACAACTGCCAAGGTCGCGAAGTGCCTACAGATTCAGTTGGCTTGGCTTCATACAATATGGATTCACATCACTGCCAGATGACTGTAATTGACGGAGCCGTTCGCAACGAAGGCAACGTTGAAATCAGTGTTGAACCGTACCCGATTTCCTATCGCACGCTGACGCCAAAACGTAGCGAGTGCACTAATTTGCTGGTGCCTGTCGCCCTGTCATCCACGCACATCGCTTTCGGCTCGATTCGCATGGAACCAGTATTCATGTTACTGGGACAAAGTGCCGCAACCGCCGCATGTCAAGCGATCGAAGCAAGTGTCGCCGTGCAAGACGTGGACTACATAATATTGCGTGAACGATTGCTGCAGGATGGACAGATTTTGGCATACACTGGCCCCTCGCGAAGTCATGGCGGCGGAACTGGAACAGACGCTAAAAGCTTGCCGGGGTTGGTCGTCGACGATGAGGATGCGGAGTTAACTGGACCGTGGTCGACGAACAACGTGACGCATCCGCGAGTTGGCGATACCTACGTGCATGACGGCAACGAGTCCAAAGGTGAATGTGTCGCGAAGTACTCCTTCAAACTTCCGCAACCAGGGAATTACGAAGTGCGTGCCAGTTGGCCACCCAACCCTAACCGTGCGACGAACGTTCCGATCAAGATTCGATATGGTCGCGAGCAGCAAAACATTACGGTAAATCAAAAGTCCAGTGGTGCAGATGGTTTCAATTCGCTGGGCACCTACCATTTCGTTGAAACGGCAGTGGTTGAGATTTCAAACCATAAGACAAACGGTTACGTGATCGCTGATGCAGTGCAGCTCGTTCCAATAAAGCAAGATGAGAATGCGCCAGCAGATAGATCCGCGACTTCGTCCACGGCTGAGAAACAGCCAGCCACAGGTGTTACGAAGTGAGCAAATGCAACAAGTTCGATCTCGTGTAAAGACGCTTGGTAAGTGTATGAAGTCAATGGTGGTTGTTCTCGTTTGCTTTGTTCCCGTCTGGTCCTTCGCGGCCGAGCGGCCGAACGTTCTGTTGATCGTGGCGGATGATTTGAATTGTGCGATTGGGCCGTACGGGCACGCGGTGGCGGTGACGCCGAATTTGGATCGGTTAGCCGCCCGAGGTTTAGTATTCGAGCGAGCGTATTGCCAGCAAGCGGTGTGCAATCCGTCGCGCTCTTCGTTCCTGACTGGTTTACGACCGGACACGGTGAAGGTCGACGATTTAAGGAAGTGGTTTCGCGACACCGCTGCCGGAGGCTCGACGCTGGTCACGTTGCCCCAGCACTTCAAGAACCATGGATACTTTTGCCAGAACATTGGCAAAATGTTTCACAACATGGGCGAGACACAGGATCGTCGCTCGTGGTCAATCGACGAGGTACTGCACAAAGGCACGCACGCTGACGATACGGTTTACACGAACACGCCACCTGGGTTGAGGTCGTTTGAGGTAAACAAGGCTCCCGTTACCGAAGCCCTCGATGTGCCCGACACGGCGTATCGCGATGGTCAGATTGCGAATCTTGCCGCAGCGATGCTGCGCGATCATCCTGCCGATGGCCAGCCCTTCTTTCTTGCCGTTGGCTTCTGGCGACCTCATTTGCCGTTTGTCGCGCCAAAACGGTACTGGAACTTGTATGATCCAAAACAGATTGCCCTGCCTGTGCCAAGTGCGCGACCGACCGACACGCCGGACATTGCCGTGCATGCATCGCATGAAATTCGCGGCTATGGTGGCGCGGCCAAGGATCGCGAGTTTTCACCAGAGGAAATTGAACACTTTCGACATGGTTACTTCGCGTCGATCAGTTTCCTGGATGCACAAATAGGCGAGGTTCTTGATGGGCTCAGCGACGGTGGACACGCAAAGGATACAATTGTTGTATTCACCTCGGATCACGGGTTCCATATCGGCGAACATGCGCTGTGGGGCAAGACTAGCAATTTTGAACTCGATGCACGTGTTCCGATGATCATCGCTGATCCGGCACACGGAGTAGGGCACGGCAAGGCGACGAGGTCACTGGCTGAACTCGTTGACCTATACCAAACTTTGGCATCACTTGCGGGCATCGATGGCGATCTCAAAGAGCGACTTCAAGGCGACGATCTGGCGCCGATTGTTGCCGATCCGGAAACCATAGTGAAACAAGCCGCATTCACACAGCATCCGCAACCGTTCTATGGACCACGTACCAACTGGACGGCACAGGGCTACTCGATCCGCACAAAAGACTGGCGCTATACGGAGTGGCGAGCGATTGACGGTGGCGAAGTCATCGCCACCGAACTTTATGATCATGTTCACGATTCAGCCGAAACGGTGAACGTTGCGGCGACTCATCCGGATATCGCGGAATCACACGCGGTTCGGTTGCGGAGTCATTTCAAATTGTAACGGCCAACACAATGTCCAAATCGCAGTTACTGTGTCACTGTAGCCAGAGTGTAAGACGTCTTGTCGGCAGTTGTGCCACCAATCAACACTGGTTTGCCAAGTTCAACAATTTGCGCAGTACTGATTTGAGTCTTTGAAATTTCGGGCGGCGGTTCAGCCGAGCTTTCTCCTTCTAGACGCGATGCTGTGTAGTCCAAAGTCAATAGTACTTTGCCGTCTTGAGGCTCGGCAATCGCGCGGACAAGCGTTCCAACTTCTACACTTCTCACATCGCGAGTCGTCACGCCGCGAGTTGATATCGAGCCAGTCATCAGGCTCACTTGACGACCAAACTGAACCATACTTTCGTGACCACTTAAAATTGAAAAGCGAACGCTCTCAACCTGAACGACTCGGTTCTCGTTTTCGCTGGTAAGTCGTGAGTCACTGGGACTAGTCAATGATCCACTGGGACTAGTCAACAGTGCAACTAGTTCCTCGACCGTTGCCGTCGGTTCAGCCGGCGAGGTGAGACGATACTCAGTCAACTGAACGACGTAGGATACAAGTGCTTCAGCTTCAGCTTCGTTAACGACCGTTAAGTTAGCGACCGCGACGTCAACAGCAACATTAGCGTCCGCGACGTTGGCAGCGGCTGGGTTGGCGTCATTCGGCTCAGTTGGCTCGTCGGCCACCGCGATGACGTACGCACACAAGTTGAAAGCAAGGAGAATAAGAATGTTACGCATAGGGGTTTTTCCGTAATAAGTTGTGTGAATCTAGATGCTGGAGAGGATCGATGCCGAAAAGGTGGAACTGCTGCGGTATTGATTTGAAATGACCCAATTTAATGGCCAATGTATAATAATTCCAATGGCCGGAGCATGGCGAACAGAAACGACAAGGAACAGATTGTACTTACTGGTTGGCGACAAATGTCGAATCGATTTTTGATACCGACGCTACAGTTGCAGGTTTGACTTGCAAGTCGTATGGTTTCAGTAAAACAGTGCCCGTTGATGACACACACGGATGAAAATGATGACAAGACGTCAGGTCGAACACACTTCGGGTCAAACCGAGCGGCCAATCAAGGTACGACCAACAATTGCTCGTAGACCAAAATCGCTGGGGACGACGACCCATTCTAGCTCTCCGCTGGCACCCGTTAGTCGTCCAGAAACCACGACATTTCTCGCGAAAACACTTGATGGCGACCGGAAAATCCGCGTCATTGCGTACAACGCGTTGAGCTATCGAGAAACAAGTCTGGACGATGTTGCCGACATCAGCATTTGGCGGAACACCGCCACTGCCCCCCCAAAAGAGATGAGGGCCGGAGAGCAACCGACGTCGTTTACAGCGACTACCATCGAAACACGATCCGACACGTTGGTCGACAGCCAAATTGGCAAAGTCGGTCAGCCGGGAAATGTAGCGTTGGTCTCTGAGGAAGTGGTATGGATCAATATTGACGGAGTCGACGACGCTTCGCTGTTGGACCGACTCGGAAAAACGTACGGGCTGCACCCGCTGGCACTAGAGGACGTGGTAAACGTTCGTCAGCACGCGAAGCTCGAATGCTACGGCGACAACTTGTTTTTCGTCGCGCGAATGCCCAATGTGGGAACAAAGTTTTCAACGGAGCAGGTCAGTCTGTTCCTGGTCGGCAACGTGGTAATCACGATTCAAGAGCGTCTCGGCGATTGTTTGGATCCAGTCCGACATCGGATCTCAAAAAGTTTGGGACGAATTCGCCAGCGCGGCGCCGATTATTTAGCCTACGCGATCATTGATGCAATCATCGATGGCTACTTTCCAGTTTTAGAACCATATGCCGAGGAACTCGACACGGTGTCTACAAAGGTGAGCGTAACGAACGACAACTTGCCTTTGCGACTGCACGAAATTCGCGCTGACTTGTTGTTAATTCGTAAAGTGTTGTTGCAGCATCGCGATGCACTTAACAATCTCATGCGTGAGGCGTCTGAGTTGGTCACCGAAGACACGGCGCTTTACTTCCGCGACTGCCAAGACCATATCAACCGGTTAATCGAGGCTGCGGACACCGACCGCGAAACCTGCGGCGAGCTCCGTGAACTGTATTTCGCAACCCTTGGCGAGAAGAACAATGCGGTGATGAAGGTCCTTACTATTATCGCCACGATCTTCATTCCCATGAGTTTCGTCGCCGGGCTGTACGGAATGAATTTCGACAGCAGTGTCTCCTCACTGAATATGCCTGAATTGCGTTGGGCATTTGGATACCCGTTCGCACTCTTGTTGATGGGCATGTTGGCCAGCGGTCTAGTGTACTACCTATATCGCAAGGGCTGGCTGTCATAGCCGGAATGCTTCATCACCAACTTTAGCAGGAACAAAAAAAGCCCCGAGTAGAAACTCGGGGCTTGCTAATTTCACTTGAGAAGACAGTCCGCCATTAGCGGCTGGCTTCAAAGCCGGTTTGAGCGACTTCTTCTTCTTCCTGGATGATGATTCGTGGAGTCACCATCAGCATCAAACTACGCGCATCGCGGCCGACCGCAACGTTGCGGAATAGACGGCTAACATAGGGAACCTTACTTAAGAATGGCGTGCCGCGCTCAGCACGTCCTTCAGCAAGTCGCTTGATACCGCCCAGTAGAATCGTACCACCATCCGGAACGCTTACCGTCGTGCTGACACTCGTCGTGGCGAACGTGGGCAACTGAACCGTGCTGCCCTCGATCACGTCATCCTCGGTATCGCTTTGTGAATCATCGTTCTGGTCAATCACACCGTCACCGTTGGTATCGGCGCGAGTCTGGCTGCTGGTGTTTCGTCGGCGACGACCCTCATACGTAAACGTGTTTACTTCACCGATTTCGCTGAAGAACGGAACCAGCGTCAACCGCACATATCGCTTGTCATCGCTAACAACTCCCTGCACGTTCAATTGCGTTCCTTCGTTAAGCACCACAATGACAGGTTGTTGTGCTACCGCAAAGTCACCGACAACAGGCGTAATACTGGTTACGAAAGGACGCGATGTCGTGTCCTGAATCGTAGCAATCTGACCATCGAACAGAGTCACCTTGGGTGCCTGCATGATGTTGTTCCGGTTGTCGCCCTGTGAAGCCTGAAGGAAGAAGAATGCTTCGATGTCGCTTAGGATCGCAAAGCCGAGTTGTGAACCACCAGAAACAATACCACCGAACGGAGGCGACACAGCATTGGAGTTCTCCAAGCGAATATCGAAGTCCTGGGTCGGTACTCCACCGGCATTGATGCCGATTGTTACACCGGGTCCGGTATCGTCTTCGGGGATTTGCGTTGCGTTGTCGTCGAACTGCAAGTCAAAGTCGATGCCAATCTGCTCAAAGAACGAATCCGACAGCGTGATAAAGCGCACTTCGATCGTGATTTGCAGGTTTTGCAGTCTTCGCAATGATTCGAGCAAGTCAGCGATCTGGTCGTGAACATCGCTCGTCGTGCTGATGACCAAGCTCAAGTTTTGTTGATACGGAGCCATGGTACTTGGACCGCCAAGGGCCTCCCAGGTATCCGGAGAAACCGTCGTTTGGATCAACTGCATGAGCGAATCAAAGTCGGCAAACGAGCCACCACCCAAAGCAGCGCCTCGTTGAGGAGGACCTCCGAACGTGCTTTGCGCGCCCATCGGATGGTACTGGCCGAGCATGTTCGGGCTGAGTTGACTTGGCTTCATATTGTTTGCCATTCCGTTGCCCATGTCGGTCATCGAAACCGGCATGATTTGCACGTCGGCGCGGCGGTCAGCCATTTGATAGGCTGCTTTGAGAGCTCCCGCCAAGCCGTCTTCGTAGCTGCTAGTAAAGTTTGGGATCGGAGTCACCAAATCAGTTACACGGTAGGTTTTCGTCCATACTTTGCTGCGTTTCGCTTCCTGGCTAGTGATGCTCAAGACATCGTGTTCTATCACGTAAGTCAGGTCAAGCTCGCCGAGAATCAAGTTCAGCGCGCTCTTCATCGGAATCGAATTGTTCAACTCCAAAGAAATTGGCGTATCTGGCGTCACTCGCACCGCTGACAGTGCGCGATTGTCGAGTACGATATCGACACCCGACATTGCTTCCAGTTCTTCGACGACCTCGTTGAGCGGTCGATTGCGATACTTGACGCTGATGGGCGTATCGAGCTTACGAGCGATTTCCTGTTCTGCTGCGGTTCCGCGAATTTCCCCATCACGCTTGGAACGCATGGCACTCAATGTCTGCCAGGTTTTGGCATCCGGCATCGCATAGGGGCGATTTGGATCCATCGTGATTGCCGAACGTTCGATGTCCAACAAGTTGTCGACGACACCCAGTTCCTTCGCGTCGGTGATCTCTTGATTCATCATCAATCGAGTGCCCATACGACTCTTTTGGAACAGACTCGTGGCAATTGAGGACCCGGGTTTTAGTTCGGCAACTTCTTTGGCGACAACTTCGGCCTCCGGGAAACGTCGGTCTCGCATCAGCTCATTGAACGTTTCAACCAAAGCAGAGACTTCATCGTCAACACGTGACTCTTGTGCCGCGGCGTTCTCCATATCCGTTCGCACTTGCTCATTCTGCAAATTCAACTCAATGTCGGCGCGGTTCGCGTCCACATACTTTTTCTGCTCAGCCGCCGCCTTGGCGACCATCGCGGACATCGCTTGCTTGGCAGCTTCATCGACATCAGCACCCTCGATGCGACGTCGCAATCCTTCGAGCTGATCCAACACGTTCAGTGGCTCGTCCTTGCTGGCCTTCTCTGCATTCGCAAGTTCTGTGGTGACTTCGCGATACAGCCGAGCCGTCTTTTGCTTTGACTCCAAGTCCGCTTTTTGAATCGGCGTCATGGTCGCTGGGTCGTCAGTGGCGGACGCTTCCGGCAGTCGTGCCGGCTGCAACAGCGTTAACTTGTCCTTGAGCTGTGCTCGCGTCGCTAAATCGAGTTGGCTTTCGTACTTCCAGGCTTCAACGAATTTTGCTCGTGCCTTTTCTAGCTCGCCGGAGGTGAGAGCATCCAGCCCTTCTCGATACAACGATTCACCAATATTACCACTACTCAGCGGCGACAGATTCTGCACCTGTTGGATGGTCGTGTTGGCCCCATTGATCGGTGAATTGAAGACGCTTTGGCTGATTGGCGACGACTGAGTCGACACTCCGCCCGCTTGTTGTACCATGCTCGAATTTTGGCCAGCGGGCGTCAATGCCGTGGCTTGTTGAATTATGCTGACATCGATTCCCGCTCGGCGAGCTGCGGATTCACTGTCCAAAACCAATTGCCACGCACGAGGTTCGCCGGGAGCAAACTCGGACTCCGCCACTCGAAGTGACTCAGCCTGTTTGGCAAACTGATACGCTGTCGTTACGTCGCCTCGGTCCAATGCCGCACGACCGGTAACGATCAGCCGCAGTGCCTCGCGTTTCCGATCGGCTGCACTCATGGGCGCACCGGAGGGAAGAGGCTGAGCCGCGATGTTTCCTAATGCTTGCAGCGGAGTTGCGTTAGTGCCGGTCGATGGCAGGGCAGTTGGCATTGTTTGCGGCATGGCGAGCAGTTGTGCGTCGATTCCGAGCGCAACAAGTTCGCTTCGCAGTTTGTTCAGTTCCGCTGTAAAAGCTGGTTCTTTCGCCGATGTTGCCGCGGCTTGCCGGAACAATCCGACGGCGGTCTGGTAGTCGCGACGCGCCGCTGCCGTTCGGCTTTGACCAATCTGCGACATCGCCTGTTGTGACACCGTTCCTGGCACGGGTGTCACAGACGTCGCCGGGGTGGACGCGGGCGAAGTCGCCTGCGGGGCCGGCATCGTGAATTGAGCTGACACGTCGATCGTCGACATCAGGCACAAAACAGTGGTAATGCGGGCCACACGGTAGCCAAATTTAGGGCTGAGTGTGGATGCGAGGCGGTTCAACGCGACTCTCCTTCTTCGCGGTGAGGCATTCAAATCTGCAAGACAACGCGACTTGCTACCGGTCTCATCCATGAGCAGCTCTCGAAAGAACTTTCCGGCGTGCGGTGGGAATACGACGGTTCGACGGGGCATGTCAATGGCATTTTTCTGATAGGAGGGGAAATCCTCGGCATCCACACTTGGTCGGGTTGGTGCAGTAGCCTGTCTTGACGGGATCTCTGATTTCGCCCGCTGGGAATGACTGCTAAACCGACTCGTAGTTTTGGCAAGCCAAGCCGAGCTACTTCAGGCTATTACTTCAGCTCATTCGTCGTGCAGCTGCACGAGACGCTTGCACTGCTGGGAGAAGCAAGCCAACGAGAACTCCGATGATCGCAATGACGACCAACAGCTCAACCAATGTAAAGCCAGCAAACGCGGCCGGATTCGAGACACGACGCCTCGGCATGCAAAACATAACCAGTTCCTTGCGAGTGGGTCAAAGTCCATTGGCGCAATGTCCGATGGCAGGTTCGCTTGGCTGGCTTTTCCGAGACGCCGCAAATGAAGCGTTTTGGGGAGGGCTGGCTAGGTGTGGCGAATGCTCCTGAGAGTCATTCTCAACAGAGTCTGTCAGGCTCTGCGGCGGGGTCAATCGCGGTTCGGGTAAATGTGGCCGTGAAGGTGGTTCCCACGCCTGGCGTCGAGGCCATTTCGATTTTGCCCTCGTGCAGTCGGACCAGTTCCGCGACGAGACTCAATCCCAAGCCTGCGCCGGAACTGGCGGGCACTTGCTCGTGTTGACTCGACTGAGTCGAAACTGTCCTTGCCGCATCGACGCGGTGAAACCGATTCCAAACCAAAGCCTGCTCCGCGTCGCTCATGCCGATCCCCTCGTCGCAAATCGTCATATTGGTTTTGTCACCCTCGCCTATGATCGCTACGCGAATGCGAGTGCCAGCGTCGCTGTACTGAATCGCGTTGCTAAGCAAGTTCAGAAAGATTTGACGCAAGCGAAGCCGATCACCAAGCATCATGGCGGATGTTGACGTCAGCTCGATTGTGATCGATTTCTCGGCGGCCACCGGTGTCATCATGGCCACCGCCTCGTTGCCGACTGTTGCCAGATCCGTAGGCTCATGTTGCAATGGCAAACGTCCATCATCCATGCGTGCGAGATCGAGCAGGTCTTGCACCAGTTGCCGCATGTGTACGGCCGTTGATCGCGTCGTTTCGAACCCGGCTCGATAGTCGTCATCGGATCGCATGCGAGCGAGGCAGTGTTCGGATTGAGCCAGCACGACGCTTACCGGCGTTCGCAGTTCATGGGCGGCATCGGCCGTGAATTGCTTTTGACGCTCAAATGCACGCTGCAAGTTTTCCAGCATTGTATTGAACGCGATTGTCAGTTCGATCATCTCGCTAGTTGATTGATTCACATCAAGCCGCTCGTTTAAACGATGGTGAGTTAGTGCACGTGTCGCACACGCGAAATCGGAAATCGGCGTTGCGATTCGCTTTGCTACCCAAATCGCGATCAGCGCCGCCAAACTTAACGAAACCAAGATGCCACCCAACAAGCGAATCGCAAGCGAACCTAAAGCGTCAAACTCTTTCGCCATCGGTCGAGCGAGTATTAACCTGTCATTTCCAGCCTCTACCATGAGCTCAATCGTGCGGCCGTCGCGTTCTGATTGAAACGGTCGTGGCCCTTTTGGCTTGGGGGACAACGGAAAGGGGCGAAGCTGCGAAACGGATGTTCCGTCGGGGAGACGACCGCCCCATGCGATCAGCTTCGATTCTTGAGACCAAAGGACCCAGTAAGCTTGGTCTCGCGTCGCGCGTCCGAAGCGATGGAAGAACGGTTCGGGAATGGATAGGTCATCGGGGGATACACCGGCTTCGAGCGATTGCTTCATCGTTTCGGCAGCTCCGAATAATTCGCTTTCGACTTGGCGGATCGTTGCGCGATACTGCGTCCACAGCATGGCCAACGCAAACCCAACGACGGTCAACGTTGCAAGGGAAACGTGGGACCAAGCGAGTGTTTTCGCCAGACTCCAAGCGGCTGGAACGGGAAACGATGTCTGACCCCAATACCCGGAAGGATTACCTGGAGATGACATATCCAAACCCCCGTCGTGTCTCGATCAATGGGGTGCCTACTTTGCGGCGAATGTTCGAAATGAAAACCTCAAGGCTGTTCGAGTTTGACTCGTCGTGTTCATCGGATAAGTGATCAATCAGTTCCTCTCGCGAAACGACTCGACCTTGATGCGTGATCAAGTACTCAAGAACGGAGAACTCTCGCGAGGTTAAGGAGATCAGTACGTCCTTGACAGAGACCGTCTTCGATCGCAAGTCAACGCTTACGGTGCCGGCTTTAAACGTTGATTGCGAATGTCCGGCGACACGACGAATGATGGCACGTATTCGAGCAAGCAGTTCCGCTCGCTCGAATGGCTTGGTCAGATAATCGTCTGCGCCGCAGTCGAGCCCGCGGACTCGATCAGGCAATGCATCTTTTGCCGAGAGAATTAACACCGGCGTGGAGTGCCGTTCCCTCAGTCGCTCCAGCAGCGACAGGCCGTCTAGTTTTGGCAGCATCAAATCAAGGATGATGACGTCGTAGGGCCACACGACTGCTTTTGCAAGCCCCTCGTTGCCGTCGCTAGCCGTATCGACTGCATAGCCCTCATCTTCAAGACAAGCGCGCAGCAGTCGCTGCAAATCGGGTTGATCTTCGACAACCAAGATTCGCATTTAGCGCGAGCCTTGTTCTTCGAGAAGTTCGCGAATCTTTCGCAATTCGTCGACGATTTGGACATGCGGCGGCTTGCCATATTCGCGATCTTCCTTCACGCCTGACTCGTGTCCTTGAGGCCCCATCTTGGCATGCGGCGGTGGTCCATCATTCGTCTTGGGTTCGGGCCGATCAATCGCGATTTCTGAATCGCCTGATGAAATTCGATCGGCGTGGACGTGAATATCGCCTTTGGGCGTTTCGTGCCGGCGTCCATTAATGACCACTTCGCCGCCGACTTGAACACTTGCCATGATTGCTTTGCTTTGGTGAGGAGGAAACTTGACTTCGGTCTTGGCATCGACTTTAAAGCCATCAATGATACCTTCACGGTTTTCATGTAGTTCAGTCACTTTGCCACGGACCGACATCAGTTGCTCTTCGCGATCGCTCGCTTGTTCCGGTCTAGGCTTGGGCCCTGGAACTTGCATCGCGTCATCGCCACGTTGCAACACGACCGCTTCCATCACTTTGGTGCCATCGGGTCGTGACTTTGGTTTTGCCAGAACCGTCACCTCGTCTTCGAGCTTCAGCCAGGCCGAAACCTGTTCGCCATGATGAGGAGGAAAGTGAACGACGACGTTTTCGCCGACTGTGAAGCCATCAACATCACCACCCTTGTTCGTCGTCCAGGTAGCGACGTTCCCGGTCACGATGCTCAATTTTTCGAGCCGCATACGTTGAGGCTCATGGGATTCGTGTCGAGCATCGGTATCAGGCGGCGCGGCATCGACAAAGGGAAAGGCGATGAGCGCGAGGCCGCTCAAGCAGGTCAGCAGCACGATGGAAGAGATTTTTCGGTTCATGATTTTGACATCCGACATGAGTTAAGGCGAGACATGGTTTGTCCAAAATGCCAAGGAAACACTTGGCGGCAGAGTTCATTGTTCCGATCAACCTTAACGCCAGATGAACGTCTTTGCTGACGCAACAGGTCAGGAAGGTGACCGCATTTCGAGCAACCGGTACCGAGAACTTGAACTTTTGCCATGTTGATTTTCCTCATGATCCCGACGCAGTTAACTCAGAGTGAGTCAACCGGCTGAGGGCCTGAAGTCCGGTGGGAGGCTCAAGCTGCCATGGAATGATGGCCACGCGACTGGCTTGAACTTCTTTGACTTCGCGTAAGTACTTTTGCTCGTGCGATTGACGCTGTTTCATCAGCGGATCGATGAGTGGCAGTGAGCTGAGCACTTGGTTGATCACCCATGCGTACGGCTCGATCTCGGCGCGACGTAAGTCTCGCTGCAGCGCTGCCGCCTCGTGGACCGGTGTCGCTTCAGGCAGTGTGACGATGAGCACACGAGTGAAGTTTGGATCTCGCAGACGTGGAAGAAGGTTTTCAACGGCTTCCGGCATTTCGCTGGACTGTCGCGTTACTTCACGGTGATAGGCAAGTGCCGAATCGAGCAAGAGAACTGTATGACCAGTGGGTGCCGTATCGAGCACGACGAACTTGTTCGTGCCGGCGGCAACAGCGTCGGCGAACGCTCGGAATACTGCAATCTCTTCGGTACAAGGCGATCGCAGATCCTCTTCTAAAAGTGCCTTACCTTGCGCGTCGAGATTCTTGCCTGCCTTGCCGAGAACTTCCGCTGAATACTTGGCCGTTTCAACTTCCGGATCGATACGACTGACCGACAAGTTCGGCAGGCTTTCATCGTTCATCGCTGCTGCGATATGCGCTGCTGGGTCGGTAGTGGATAGATGCACGTCGTACCCACGCTCGGCGATGGCAACAGCGATAGCCGCGGCAACAGTGGTCTTACCAACGCCACCTTTGCCCATCGCCAAAATTACGCCGTGTCCGGGAGCAACAAGATCATCGATCAGCTCGGCAAGCATCGGCAAGCCATCGACTCGCTCAGCGTTATCCTCGGTTGCACTGTAGGCCGCTGAAGGATCAACCTTACCGAGACGCCGAAGCGAATCGATTCCAAGGACTCCGTCGGGACTAAGCGGAACAATGCTTTGCGGAAAGGCCTTTAAGCCTTCTGGAATCGCAGCCAGTGCAACGGTTCCTCGTTGCTCAAGAGCGACCGCGTAAGGATCGTTTGCATCGACCGCCCTAAACACACCATTGACGACAAGGTGTTGATTCTTCACGCCCAGCTCCGCCAGATCACCACTGGTTCGAGCGGCTTCTCGCAGCGCACTTGCTTCAGCACGCGCGACTAACACCAGAGTTGTCACAGCTGGATCGCCGAGAGCTTTCACCGATTCTTGATAGAGTTTCTGTTGGTCCTGCAAGCCGGCTAAAGGTCCGAGGCAACTTGTGCCTGTCGTGTTCTGTTCCATAAAGCCATCCCATGCGGATGGCAGTGTGAGCAGTCGCAACGTGTGACCAGTTGGCGCTGTGTCGAAGATCACATGATCGAACTCAGCGGTGGCTTTGGGATCGCCCAGTAAGCGAGAGAACTCATCGAAGGCAGCGATCTCAAGCGTACATGAGCCAGAGAATTGCTCTTCCATGCTTTTGACTGCTGCCTCAGGTAGCAGGCCTCGATAAGGCCCAACCATCCGCTCGCGATACTCGGCCGCTGATTTCTCGGGATCGAGGTTCATCGCAAATAGAGTTGCGATAGCGGGAATCGCGGTAGGGTGGTTACCCAGCGTTACACCTAAGACCTCATCGAGATTGGACGCGGGGTCAGTCGATACAAGCAATACTTTCTTGCCTGCATCGGCCAGTCGAACGGCGGTCGCGCAAGCAACCGAGGTTTTGCCAACTCCGCCTTTGCCTGTAAAGAACAAATTGCGAGTCGGCTTGTCTAAAAACTTCATGATTCATACTCTTTTTGGTAAACGGTCGGGCCGTTGCTGTTACTTCTCATCGAACCTAGGTTCGTCTACAAAGATTTTGCCGAATCAGCAGCAACCGCTGGTACCACAGCATCCGCCGCTTTGCTTGGCGACTGGCAGCAACTGTTTCGCTGGTGCACCGGTGACCCAACTCGCGAGCTCTTCACGCGATGGATAGACGGATTGACTGACGATCTCGCCATCAACCATCACGACTGGCAGGCAGTCGGTTCCAGCGGTGCTTAGCAGATGGTTAATTTCTTTGTTTTCGATAAAGGCCTGTGGCTGCTGAGCCAAGTTGTACCGCTCAACTTGGTGACCTTGGCTCTTGAACCAATCGAGATCTGCCGCGAATTGAGGCAGCACGGGATCAACATCAGGTCCACAAATTCCGGTCGAGCAGCACATGGGTTTGTCATAAACTTGTACAGTTTTCATAGACTTTTCCTTTGATAGGGTTAGAACGTTAATTGTTGGTAGAGTGTTAATGGGTTGAGTAGACGACTGTTTTAGAGCATGAACTCGCACGCTGGCTGCGAATGCATTGGCATCAAAAGATTTCGTGATCGACGCGAGCCCATCATGCAAGGAATTCTGCTGTTGAGTGCTATCCATCGCGACTGCATCTGGTCCGCATGCGCTACCGCCGCAACATCCTCCGCCGTCGCTGGCCACTGCGTACGCGTTCAGGTCTGATCCCGTGTCGGTCACGACCACCGATGCAAAGCCCGCTTGTTCGAGCAAGCTGCGATATTCGTCGATGAGAATTGCACCGGAGATACAGCCGACATAAGCTTCGACACTTTGCTTCACTTCGCTTGGAAGTTCTTGCTTCAAGGCGATGTCGCTCAGTGCCACGCGGCCACCAGGTTTAAGCACTCGCAAGATCTCACGGAACACGGCCAACTTATCGGGCACCAGATTGATCACGCAGTTGCTGATCACACAGTCGACCGAGTTGTCTGGCAACGGCAAGCGATCGATAGTCGATTGATGGAACTCGACGTTTGTAAGGCCTAGTTTCTGCTGACCAGCCCGAGCTCGCTCGAGCATCTCCGAGGTCATGTCGATACCGATCACTCGGCCCGACGATCCGACTTTGCGAGCAGCCAGAAACACATCCATACCGCCGCCGCACCCGAGATCGACGACCACTTCACCTTCGCGGATGCCGGCCAGAGCCAGAGGGTTGCCACAGGACAGACCCATGTTGGCCTCAGCGGGCAATTGGTTCAGTTCGTCAGCTGAGTATCCGAACGCCGAAGCGATCGATCTCACCGACGACGAGTCATTGGAAAGCTCGCCTCGTGCCACGCTTGCATACTGATCTCGCACGTCATCGATTATCATTCTTGGGTTCATCATAAGTTCCTATTGCTGGCTATCGCTCATCGGCGAAATACGATAAATTGTTTCAAAAAAAATCGGCGTTTTGGTCACCACTTAGCGAGACGACCAAAGTTCCCTCACAAGCTTGCAATCAATTTCTTAAGCTTCGCCATCGCATCCTTGTTGATGCAATAACAAACCCGAGGCCCATCAATTTCTCCTTGCACAAGTCCGGTCTCTTTCAAGATCTTCAAGTGCTGGGATACAGTGGACTGAGCCAATGGCATTTCTTCGACGATCTCTCCGCACATGCAGGAAGTTCGATTCAGCAACAATCGCACAATCCGCACGCGAGCTGGATGGGCAAGCGCCCAACTGAGCTTGGCTAGCTCTTCGGCCCAAGCGACGTCGGGCAACGCGAAGTGCTCGCTCGTCGTGCAGCATTTTTCGGATTCTGCTTTCGCCTTGACCATCGTTATTTCGCTTTCAGGATTCAGATTGCTACTTACTACCAAATTGCCTATCGTCGATTTACGATATGCAACTTGATGTATTCTGTCAATGCTGATTCGTCAGATAAGCGAAAGTGACCTGCAAACGTGGCGAAATGCCACCTTTTTTGCCGCAATTTTCGAAATTACCAGGCTCATTAAGAAATAACCGTGCGCACGTGCCGCTGTAGACACTTTCCCATCGATTCATCCTTCCTAGTGGCCCCAAGGGGCGAATCTCCGACCCATTGTCAACTACAATCATGCAATCATGCAATCATGAACATGCAACTGATCTAGAGTTGCATCAGTACACCGAAACTGAGGAAATCCGCCGTGAGATTGTTTGTTACCGACGAACCGGGAACCGCCCCAAATCCTGGAATCACGATTGGACCGGTGCGAGAGCTCTCAAAGTAGTGTGAGTATCCGACATTGAGGCTAAGTTTTTCGTTGAGCTTGTACGAGGCACCTGCACTGAGCATGTGTTCGTATATCAGTGGGCTCGCCATGTTGAAGAACGAATCGTTGTTGGCAATCGGGTTTTCGTTGTACGTATAACCGCCACGAACAAAAACGCGTTCACCCAAAGCTCGCTGCGCTCCAAGTGCTAAAGCGAAAACGCTATTCCAACCGAGACCCTGCAAACGACCCGTGGAATCGAAAGTGTTTGGATCGCCAAAGCCGTCCGCGTTCGCATAGTCGATGAACCGACCATCCAAAGCAAAGACCCAGTCTTCGAATCCGGCGTACGCGATTCCTAACGAAACGATCATTGGCAAATCGATGTCAGCGTGCATCACGCGTGGCAGCCCATTTTCGTCTTGCCCATAGAAGTCGAACTCGTCCATCCAAGACGGACTTTTATAAGACGCACCAAAATGCCAATGATCGTTAGCGATATAGTAAACACCCGTTTGGATTCCAGCACCCCAACTGTAGCGAGTGGAGCGTCCCGAAGAATAGGTTCCATCGGTATTTGCGGAATCGAAGACAAACGGTTCGAGGCCCACTTGTCCGCTGGTGATGACAGGACCCACGGCAATTGAAACCCGCTCGCTAACAGCCACAGAAATGACTGGGGTTAAATTCAGAAACGTCGCTTCGGAACTGATGCGACCTAGACCCGTCGGCTGCGGTGCTAGAACGGGATTGGTTGGATCGACTGGTAGGTTTGTCTTGAATCCAGCGATCGCGTTGACACCAAAACCGAATGTCAAAATTGAGTTGTCGGGTTTGTAAACCAAACCAAAATTCGGAACCGGAAAGGTCCCAGCAGCAGCATCCGTTGAACCACTCAGTCCACCGACCGAAGAGCTGACCTGATGGTCTGTGAACAAGACATCGACACCGATTTCTAGTTCACTTCGTTCAAGTCCACTGATGGTGGCGGGATTCCAGTACAACGCACCCAGCGCGCTCAAAGGAGCTGCCGTCGATGCACCGCCCATTCCCCGATGAACTGGCCCTCCAGCTGATACGATAGCGCCCTGAGCGACGCAAACCGTGGAACAGACGAGTGAGAGCAATTGAACTCCCCCCAGCAAAACAAACCTGTGAATCCCAGCCATGATGGTTGCCCCAGCCATGTTGATAGACAGCGAATCTCGCAGCGAAGTCTTCGGCACTTTATACCGTTAACTCATTCTTTATCGGCGTTGTCGAGATTTCGCGTTTGTCTAAAGATTGGGGTCGTAACAGGTTAACAAAACCGACGCTTAGTATCGCTTGCGATCGCGAATTCCACGGCCCAGAGACGTCTGCAACAACAACTGGTTCTCCGGCGCGGTGTACGAACGCAATGCATTCGTACACCGCTTGGATTGAGCAATTACCTCAGCGGCTATCGGGCGGCAGCAGTTTTTCCAACCGCACAGACCGCGAATTGATAGGTTCCAAACGCTGGATCATCGCTTCGCAGGAATTCCGCTGCAGTCAAGGAATCAGTCTTGGAAAAACCACATTTCAGCATCAAGTTGGACGGGTCGTCGCATCCGAAGATGAACCGTTCACCCAACTCTTCCATCCCGTCGAGAAACTTACCAATCGATGATTGCCGAGATGTTCCGTTCACAACGCTGTCAGTCACCAGATCGCACCACAAACGGCTATCAGGATGCTGCACAAGCTTCGACGCCGCACCGAGGATGCTGCGGTTTTCCTCGGCAGTGAAGTACATTGAACAGCCCTCATAGACCACGGCGGTCGGTGACAGCGGGTCAAAGTCCGGATGGTTCAGCAACAATTCTGCGATACAGTTGACTTTGAAGTCAGCGGCAACCATTCGCCGAGCAACCACAGGGCGATCCTTCATTTGTGAAATCACGCGGACTCGTTCCTCGAGCATCTCCGGTAGATCGAGTTCGAAGAAGGTCGGACAACCGAGACTCTCATACAATCGGAACGGCCGCATATCCAGGCCGACGCCAAGAATTACTACTTGCTTTAATCCCGGTATGGTGGCAAGTGTTTGATCGATATGTGTCGTTCTTGCCATGACCATGTCCTTCAACTGTGGCAGGATGCCGTTGAGCCGGTTCGCCAGCAACTCACCGTGTGGACCCGCCGCCGTTTGCTCATGCGACATATCAAGACGCGACATGGAGCTCTCGGACGTTGCACGCAGACCGGCGATCATCCGAGCGGAAGCCTTCAGTTTGTGTTTGAACAATGCCGAGATACGCGGTTGCTCTTTGGTTGGCTGAAGCTGAATCGAGGGTTGAGCGAAATACTTCATTTCCGCTTCAGCGACCACTTCATTGTTCGATGTGAACACGACCGGCAGTGAGACCAGCACACGCTTTCCAGCAAAATACCGCTGGCGGACCATTCGTGCGACGTCATCTGGAACAACGCACGACGCCTGCAAATGTCCCGTGCTGGGAGCTCGATACTTGACATCCATCGATGCCAACCAGAGAGCTGCGGAACCATCGTCGTTGCAACGATGGACCCCGGAAAGCGGTATCCCTCGTAACAGAGTTGCCAGAGCCAGTCCCCCCGTATAATCCGCAGAAAGCGAAATCAGCGCCGCTTGATGCGTTCCGTGCTGATTTGTCGAAGCGACGCATAGTGGCAGTTCCGATACACACGCCCCTTCGCGCACTTCTGTCACTCGCCAATCAACTGCCTTCAACACCGGAATGGCGTCGTGAAGCAACTTCGTCATCAGTACCGGATTCACTCGGCTGTTGTAATCTTCTTCCCAAGAAATGGAATGATCTTCAAAATTCGCAATCATCAAGCTTTGCCCCGTTTACGTTTGCCATAGAAAGTTTGCCCAGGGCGGTGTTGTAGCAGTAGGTCCCTACTTTAAAAATTCAAATCTTTTCGCTGCAATATATTTTTTAGAAAATCGTGCTAGATAGTTCGGTCAGGCAAACTAAAACGTTGTAGGTTTTTACTAGCGGCATCACGAGCGAAGCGCAACCACGTTCATTGCCGATTTCGATCCAAACGCATCGCGTGCCCCGACGATGCAAGTTTGGAGATGTCATTTGAGCGAATCGACTATTAACTCGGGGCAACTCTGTGGCGCAAGCATCATTCATCACTGACGCAAACCTGAACAAGGATCGCTACACGATTCTGCGGGAGTTGTCGATTGAATCGATCGTTGCGTGCTATCTTGCTGAAGATAGCGCCACCGGTACATACGTGATCTTGCGGGAAGTACCCAAAAGTTTTTTTCGCTTTAGTGGTTTCTCGCGTTTCGAAAACGAGGCGAGGTTGACGTCAGGCATCGACTGTGACACCTACTCGCGGCCGCTTGATTTCCATATTCGCGACAAGCAGCTGCGTGTCGTGTACACGTACGTGGAAGGTGAATCACTTGGTGTTCGGTTTCGCCGCAAACCGTTGTCAGCTCGCGACACACTGTTAGTGGCCTGTGATCTACTCACAGCACTCGTCCAAGTTCATGAAATTGGGTGCATTCAACGAGACATCCGTCCGTCCAACATTATCATGCGGCCCGATGGACGCGCCGTTCTTTGCG
This sequence comes from Pirellulaceae bacterium, assembly GCA_041751935.1. Taxonomy (GTDB): domain Bacteria; phylum Planctomycetota; class Planctomycetia; order Pirellulales; family Pirellulaceae; genus JBBSJZ01. The sequence continues at coordinate 39,104 of JBGSIA010000022.1, forward strand.
GTTACGTTCCCTTGTGGTGTCCGGACATTTTCGGTCAAGACAATCGGTTGGGCCGCGAGTGTGCGTCGTACACGTCACCGGAACTATCGGGAATCATTGATCACGATATCGGTGAAGCGTCCGATCTCTATTCACTCGGCTACGTTCTCGATGCTGCACTTGCTGGTGGCCCAGCGTTTGACGGCGAAGTCAGTGAGATTCTGTACCAGCACATGACGGCGGATCTGGATCCGGTGCGATATGCTGGCGACACGCCTAAACTTGTTTTGCAACTGATTGAGAAACTGACTCGCAAGGACCCGCGCGAACGATATCAATCGGCTGCGGCAGCACTCTTTGATGTCGAGCAGATCCTCACGTTCCTAGAGAGTGGATCGTCCGCGGCAACGTTCGTTATCGGCGGATCGGATCGACGAACCGAACTGATCGATCCAGCCTTTGTGGGACGTGACGAACAGCTCTCAACTCTTGAAACTGGGCTATGTGATTCGTTAGCGGGTGGCGCGTCACGGATGTTGATGACCAGCGAATCCGGAATGGGCAAAACTCGCTTGCTCAACGAGATTTCGCGGATCGCGGCGCGCAAAGGATTTCTGATTCTTCATGGTCGATCGTCTCAGCACGCGGCGCAACAGCCCAATGCGCCGTGGCTGCAGATGATCGATCAACTCGCCAAGCTGCTCTCCAACGATGCATCGCTTCGCGACCGAACTGCGCAACGCATGGTCGACTATCGCGAAGAGGTCATTACGGCGATGCCCACGCTTGCCAAGGTCTTCGGTTGGACTGGTGAACGACTCTCAGGGCCTGACGAATTGGGTCAAGGCCGTGTGGTTGTGGCCTTTCGCACATTGTTTTCCGGCTTGGGAACGGCAGAACGCAGTGTGATGTTGACGTTGGATGATTGCCAGTGGCTCGACGATCAATCGCTGCGGGTGCTGCTGAGTATTTGTGAAGCGTCAGCGGAACATTCGTTTCTATTCGCCGTCACGCGTCCGATCACGGATAACAGTCATCCGCTGAACGAACTAACGGTTTCTGCATCATTGACGCTTGGACCGCTAAGCAATCCGGCTGTGAGGCAACTCGCTACGTCGATGGCGGGACAGTTGCCGGACGTCGCCATCGACGTTGTTCAGCGATACGCCGACGGCAGTCCATTCATGGCCGCCGCGGTGCTGCGTGGAATGGTAGAATCAGGCATCTTGTCGACTGATGGTGAAACGTGGAAAGTTGATGACGAAAAGCTGTTAGGTTTTCAAACGGCGGACAACGCTAGCGAGATTCTTGTTGGACGTTTAACTCAGTTGCCGAGCGATGCAAGGGAACTGCTTGCCGCAGCAGCCGTCATTGGAAAGGACTTCGGACTTGACGCTGCCGCCAATTTGGTTGGCATGACCATGGCAGATGCTCACGCGGCCATCAAGCCGGTGCGGCATCATCGGTTGGTTTGGAGTCGACCCAACAATATGTTCTCGTTCGTCCATGACAAGATTCGCGAGGCGGTCCTGCATGGTCTTTCGAAGGATGTGATCAAGTCCATGCATGGACAAATTGGCTGCTATTTGCAAGCCAATGATCCGAACAGAGTGTTTGACTTGGCGTATCACTTCGATGCCGCTGAGATGCATGACCAAGCGCTTCCCTACGCACTTCAAGCAGCGGAGGAAGCGAGAAACAGCTTTTCGCTTGCCGGCGCCGAATTGCAGTTGGAGATTGCCGTACGATCATTGAGCTATGCATCGAGCGCGTTGCGACATCACATCGAGATGATGATGAGTGACGTGCTAATGTTGCAAGGTGAATACGATCGCACCGAGCAATGGCTGGTTCGTGCGGGGCAAAGCGCCGTGACGGAAACTGATCTCGCAAAAGTGGATCTCAAACGTGGCACGCTGTACTTCAAACGTGGTAATAAGGATCAAGCCGTTTCGCTCTTTGAAGCATCGTTAAGGCGACTTGGGCAACCTGTTTGTGAAAGTAAGATACAGCTTTGGCGCAATCTGTCGATCGAAATCGTTCGACAAGTCAGAAATTCGATTGCACCGTCGCTGTGCGGCCGCAAGAAAACACTTCCGAGCGAATCGGAGCGAATGTCGTTCTCGATCTACAGCCAAATCGCTCATGCCTATTGGTACACACGTGATAAATACTACACGCTGTGGGCGCATTTGCGAGGCATGAACGCTGCGGAACAGTATCCGCCCAGTCAATACTTGGCCCAATCCTACTCCGAACACGCACCGGTGATGACGTTGCTGCGATGGCAATCGCGTGGCATCGCTTACGGCGTGCGTTCGCTGGAAATTCGGCAATCACTCGATGACCTTTGGGGACAAGGACAATCTAGAAACTTTTTAAGTATCCTGCTCTATTCCTTCTCTCGATTCGAAAACTGTATCGAACAGTCCCGACAGGCCGTTGAGATTCTGGAGCGGACCGGTGATTACTGGGAAGTACACATCGCGCGCTATCAACTTGCTGCATCGCTTTACCGTTCTGGCAAACTTGAGGAAGCCGTTAGGCATGCTCGCATCAATTACCAATCGGCGATCGAGCGCGGCGACTTCCAGGCAACGGGAAATATCGTCGACGTTTGGGCTCGAGCGGCAGTGGGTCGAATCCCCGCAGAAGTTATTCAAACAGAAATTGAACGCGACGTTTATGATCCACAACGCAGTTGCCAAGTCAAAATCGCCGACGGCGTGCGCGAGTATTATTTGGACCATTTCTCCGAGGCTGCGGATCGATTCCAAGAAGCGATCACCTTGGCCGAAACGGCGGGCGTTCGGAACAGTTATGTCAGCCCTGCTTATCCATGGCTGTGTACCGCGTTGAGAAAGCAATTCGAAGTAGACTCGTTAAAGACTCCTCGAAGCCGACGGGCTCGTGTCAAGGTGCTGTTGAGAGCTGCGCGCAAAGCGGTTTGCATTGGTAGGAGTTTTACGAACGAATTTCCGCATGCGATGCGAGAATACGCGGCGGCGTTGGCAATCGCTGGCCGCGATGCCCGAGCAAAACTGTACTTCGAGCGAGCGATCCAGAAAGCACTCGGCCAACGCGCAACCATCGAACATGCACAATCCGTCGTATTGCGACAGGAATACGGCCGGGAACTTGGATGGCAAACTGATGTGACGGAGTTTGCCGAGGCGAGTGATCTTCTGTCGCGCGTCCAGCTCGTCGGTGAGAGGGTTAATGAAAGTGGTTCCCTTTCGCTGTTCGACCGCTTCGATTCGTTGCTCGCGTCGGGTCGAAGGATCGCAACAAGTGTGTTACCGAAGGAAATTTTTGAGGAAGTTCGTGTCGCTGCGAAGAAAATTCTGCGCGGCGAGCATATTCTGATTGTGATTCCTACCAAAGATGAGAGACGTTTTACTACACTGCCCGATGGCAAGGTCTTTGATGATACTATTGTCGCTGAAGCTAGTTCGACGAGGCAAACTGTTGTAAAGTCCATCGAAAACTGTGTTGAACGTGGTGTCACCATTCAACGCGAGGGAACGTTCTTGTGTTGCCCGATCGACGTCAATGGTGAGACGACCGCTTTTCTCTATGTCACCAACAAACGATTCTCCGGAATATTCGGTGACGATGAAATTCGGATTGCGGACTATCTTGCGTCCGCTGCCGGGGCGGCACTTGAGAAAGCCGACAGCTTTCAACGACTTCGCGAACTCAATCAGCATCTAGAAGAGAAAGTTCGTGATCGCACGGAGGCGGTTGTCCAGCGATCATCAGAGCTTGAACAAATCGCAAGCCAACTGCAATCGACGAAAGAGAAACTGCAGCTTGCCAAGGACGCGGCCGAAGCGGCAAACGAAGCGAAAAGCGAATTCTTAGCACGGATGAGTCACGAGATTCGAACACCCATCACGGGAGTTTTGGGGTATACCGAACTCCTGCTTCGCGGTGTGGCTACCAATCAGGCCGACCGCACCGCGCACTTGGAAACGATCCATTCCAATGGCACGCACCTCCTCCATTTGCTAAACGACATTTTAGATATTTCCAAGATCGAAGCTGGCAAAATCGAGACGGAGAAGACATCGTGTGATCCAGCACAGTTGGTCGGCGAAGTCGTTACGTCATTGCAGGCTCGCGCGATCCAGAAACAAATTGCTCTACGAGTCAATGTGCTTGATCCCGTCCCAGAAACTATCGTCAGTGACCCAACGCGAATTCGTCAGATCATCACCAACCTAGTTGGAAACGCAATCAAATTTACCGATGTCGGCAGTGTCATTGTCGTGTTGCAAACTCTGGGTGAAAAATCGTCGCCGAGCCATATAGTCATTTCCGTCGAAGACACCGGCGCGGGAATGACATCGGAACAAATGTCACGCATCTTTGAACCGTTCGTCCAGGCTGACTCATCGACCACTCGAAGGTATGGCGGTACCGGCCTCGGATTGACCATCAGCAAGCGACTGGCTGAAGCATTGGGAGGATCGCTGGAGGTATCTAGCGAATTGAACGTCGGAACAAGAATGACATTCACCTTTGCAATTTCGGACTCGCGATCGGTCCGCATGCTTACTCCCGCTGAAGCTCTGGCTCGTGCCAGCGAAACACGATCGAATATTTTCTGCAAAGTCGATCTCCGGGGAACGCGTGTGCTTGTCGTTGATGATGGCGAAACAAATCGCAAACTCATCTCCTTGCTGTTAAAGGACTCCGGAGGCGAAGTATTTACAGCGACCAACGGCAAGGAAGCTGTGGACTTGCTCCTGGAAGAGGAGTTGACCGTTGACGTCGTCCTAATGGACATGCAAATGCCGATCATGGACGGTTATACGGCAACGCGTCTACTTCGCGAGCGGAACTATTCGGTACCGATCGTCGCGTTGACGGCAAATGCGATGCTCGGTGACGAGACCAAGTGTCTTCAAGCTGGTTGCACCCACTTCCTCACCAAGCCCATCAATCTCGATGCCCTACTACGGATTGTGCAACTCCAGTCGGACAATGAACCCCAATCGGGAAACGATTCTGAGGTGCCGGCGCTCACGTCATCCGCTCGCAACCGAGTCCTTCCGGACAACTGGCTACGTGAGTTCGCGTGCGATTTGATCAACCGCGTCGAGACGACGTTGCCACTTATGTTGCAGTCCTACGATGACGGCAACTTCGCCGAATTGACGCGACAAGTCCACTGGATCAAGGGAACCGGTGGAACTGTCGGACTCAACCAACTCTCAGATCTCGCAACGCAGTGCGAGAACTCAATCCGCGCCGTTGATCCGTTGTTGATCCACCAAGCACTCCAGGAGATACAGCAGTTCATTGCCTTGGCTCAACAAGAGATTCAGGCTCCGATGGATGGCTGATAACGGTAAACGACGTAGCCTAAAAGGTCTCGCGCAAATTGAAGCAGCATCATGCCCTGTGAATCCTGCTGCCTGAGGATCAACCGCCTTTCGTCGCCTTGGAAATCACAACTGCTGCAAGCTCGCGAGGATGGGGTGTGATCGCTCGGCCGGGTAACGACGTGAGTACGATGCACACGGTGCGCGTCGTTGGGTCCGCCCAAGCAATTGTGCCGGTAGAGCCAGTGTGCCCGAAAGATTGCATAGAACATCCTGGGCTAGCCGCGGTGGCGCCCACGTTGAACCCCAGGCCACGCGGAGTCAGCCTGCGCGGAGCCTGATTAGATACCATCATCTTCTTCGTCTCGCGTTTGAGGACGTTTTCCTGTTCTAACAAGAACTCCTGCATGAATCGACCCACATCGAGCACCGAAGCCTGGGTTCCACCCCATGGCGCCCCAAGTTCACGCCAGTAGCTACTATTCCAGTCCCAATCCTTCGCGTTTGGATCGCCGGCTCCTGCTTCAGGTGCTGCGAACTCGGTTTGAACAGGCACGATATCATCTTGAGAGAATGTCCCCATGCCTTGGGCAGAGTGTTTCATTTGCAGCGGTTGAAAAACGGTTTCGGCGACAAACTCTTTGATGTCCTTCTGTGTGATGATCTCAGCAATGTGAGTCGCAAGCAGAATTCCCATACTTGAGTATTGGTACTGACTCCCTGGAGCGAACTCCAGCGGCGTTCGGATCGCGTGGTCGATGAACTGATCCAAAGTCGCGTGACTCTTTCGCAGCCGATCGTTCGCGGCAACTTGATCGGGAAGCCCAGAAACGTGTGTCAACAGATGCCTCATCGTCACAGCCTCGCGTCCGTCTCCTTTGAATTGAGCGACAAAATGCTGTATCGGATCGTCGAGCTTGAATTCCCGTCGATCAAACAACGTCATCAAAGCTGTAACGCAAATTGGTTTGGAGATCGATCCCAGCAAAAACATCGAATCGATCGATTGAGGCTCACCGACAACTCGTTGGTAAATCTCGAAACGATCGTCGGTGTCGTTACCTTTCAATACCGCGATGGCGGCACACTTGACTTGCCCCGACTCAACCGAGTTGGCGAGAATGTCGATCGCTTGAGAAAAATCGTCATGGGAGAACGCTCCCAGCAGCGGAGCTGTCATGGTGCTTATCAGGCTACATTTTAAGAATTGGCGGCGATACATCGTTTAACTTTCGGGTTTGTACAATGGCTATCGAAGCGATTATACAAAGTATCCTAATTGGACAGCGCCACTTTGGATCAGCCGAACGGCATAGCCGCGGTTTTCGCGAGCAAAACCGTGGCTAACGCCAAAACGGCTGATGTGCACCGCAACGCGGCGAATCACAAACAATTCCATCCAAAGTCGCGCTGTCCAACTAGCAACCCTCGACATCAACTTGAAAGGCAAATATGCATTCCGGAAATCTCTCAGTGATGCTTACCGTTGTATCCGTACTCATCTCATCACAAATAATGGCTCAGCCGCGCGGCCGCGAAATCCAGTGGGTGAATCGCGATATAGCGCAAATGAACGGTCTGAGCCATCATGTGCTTAGTAGCACGTCGATGAAACATGATGTCGGCTACGTTGTTTGGACACCGCCGAACTACGACGAAGATCAACAGACTCGCTATCCGGTCGTCTACTTTCTTCACGGTGCCGGTGGATCGGAGAAATCTGATTCCGGTGGGTTTTCTGCGCGAGTCTCCGCAGCGATTCTCGCCGAAAGGTTTCCTGCGGCGATCTGCGTTTTTCCAAATGGCGGGATGAGCGGCTATCGGGACAATGTCGAATCAATGATTGTCGATGAACTGATCCCGCTCATCGACCGCGAGTATCGCACGAAGTCAAATGCGGAGTCTCGTGTCATTTGCGGTTTTTCCATGGGTGGCGCGGGCTCCGTTTTTCTATCTGTGCGTCACCCGGATCTATTCTGTGCCGCCGGAAGTTGGGGTGGAGCACTTTCGTTTCGCGGAAGTGCAGATGAAAGCCCGCTATTAGCGACCGCAAAAGAGAACGCCGCGTTATTAAAGAAACACCACTACTCACTGTTGACGATCAACGGGGACCAGGATCGTCCTGATGCATTCGATCCGCTCAGATCAGTGCTGATGTCTCATGGCATTCAACACCAAGTCGTGACACTCAAGGACACCAATCACAATCTGGGCAAGTACTATGAACTTGGAGGCGACACCATGCTGGAGTTTCTAGCAGCGAAATTGTCAGCCGCCGAACCATTTCGAATTGAAGAATCGGTGATCGCTAAAAGTGAAGGTGATTTCCGTTGGTCACAAGCGCGGCCTGCGTCGCTTCCTGGTGGAAAAGTCATCGTCACCATGCAAGAGATCGAGAAGCGTGGTTCACATGGTTATCGTGATATCTACTTTACCGAGACGACTGCTGGTGCGATGTCTTGGAGCAAGCCGGTGCGTATCGATGCACTCAATCGTCGCCGGTTCCAAGATGGCATCGAACGTGTCATGGGCGACGTTTGCCCGCAGTGGCACGAAAGAACGGGCAAGCTTTTGCTCACCGCCAAGACCTTCGGTTTCCTGTTCAATCCGAACGACAACAAGGGTAAGGACGATCGTTCCCAGGAGCGTGTGGCCTATTCAACCTACGATCCGGCAAAAAACGTTTGGAGTGAGATGAAGATCATGGCAATGCCAGAGAAGGATCACGCCGGTAATCCCATTATCGAACCGAATGCAGGATGTCACCAACGAGTTGATTTAGCGAATGGAGATATTTTATTGCCAGTCCGTTATCGCGCTGATCGGAAATCGCGGGTTTACACGTCGATCGTCACGCGATGCACGTTTGACGGCGATTCGCTTGCGTATGTCGAGCATGGCAGCGAGCACACATTCAACATTCCGCGCGGTCTGTATGAGCCATCCGTATGTAAGTTTAAGAACGGCTACTACCTGACCATGCGCGGTGAGTTGAACGGACACGTCACTCGTAGCGATGACGGGCTTAACTACGCGAAAACCATTCAGTGGAAGTTTGATGACGGCCAGCCTTTATTAAGCGCCAATGCCCAGCAGCACTGGATCACTCACGGCGAACACCTCTATCTCATCTACAGCCGTAAAGGGGCGAACAATGATCACGTCTTTCGCAACCGCGCGCCCATCTTCATCGCCGAAGTTGATTCCGAAAAACTGTGCGTCATTCGTGCTTCAGAGCGAGTGCTCATGTCTGAAAACGGACTTGATCTTACAGGTGGCTTTGCTCCAGTTGAGGTGAGCCCTGCGGAAACGTGGATCGTCAGTAGTGAGATGGGTTTCCCAGATACGAGAAAGGACGAAAACAACCGAGTGCGACTGGCCAAGATCATCTGGAAATCAACGACCGAGCAATGAAGCGTCGCTCTCTAGTAAACCGTGAATAAGTGCTCCGGTTTACGGCTTGGTTCTGCTTTCCTATTCGTGATCTTCGACGAAAAAGTACTTAATCGCTTCATCGTGAGAAAGGTAGACGCGGCCTGTCAATTGGCCGTTGCCGCCAACGAATTGGGCGTACGAAGGGATCGTGAACTCTACGGTCGCAACTTCACTCGCTAAATTCGGCAGCATGTCGATGTCAGGCAAATCCGTTTGCCCAGGATCCGCTATGCCCCCACTACCTGCAATACTCAGGCGGACACGGACTGTTGAAAACCGGACAGACGTGCAGGTTATGGATAAGAAAAAGGGTCAAGAGCCAAATTGGAAGTTTGGGTGAACCAGTGGGGACGACCACGCTTTCAGAGCGTGACTCAAGATTGTACTATTTCGCCGTTGACTCGACCTAGCCAGGATCGACAAAGGGCTGACTGCGTGTGATCGCTCGCTGTAACTGCCCTTTTTCTTTCTCGCTCAGGGACCGAGTTTAGCCGATTGATCCAGTGAGGCAATCGCGATATCAGCCACGAGGAAAGTGACACGCTACACTTCCCGCCTCTTCGCGATTGAGTGAAGGGATACATCTCACCGGCAGCATCAGCAGACAGAGGGCAAGGCATCGGATAAACTCCCGCAGTTACGGAGTGCATCGCCCAGTATGTCCGCCTGAAACGGCCGACTCGTCAAATAAGGCCCCTGGCTTTTCTCGGCGACAACCCAGACAACCGCTATTCGTCTTTGGTCGAAACTGATTGACCTTGCCGTAGTCGCATTTTCATCGAACCACCGCCGAGCACTAAAGCCAACCCACCAAACATGATACCTGAGTTGATCAGTATGTCTGGTTTTAGAAGATCACTCTGCACGCCAAGTGCAAGGAAAAACATTGCCAAACCGGCACCAGTCATCATTCCTGCCGTGTAGTCAGCGGTCATCTTTACCACGGGTTGCTCCTAGTCGTGAATCGCGATCAAAAATGAAATGTCGTCGGTGCGAGAACCAAGCCATCGAATTCTGTCGGATAACGAATTGCGAGCTATGCGATAGTCAGGCGAAAAAAGGTCAACTTTTGAGGTTGAGCTGACCGCCTGACTGTCGGATAGATCGTGCGTTGAACTTTGTCGACCGTCCCAGAATCAAACAACAGATTCAACATCACTAGCCCAACAGCATCAATAAGATTCTAACAAGCAGTCTGAACCAAGTGTGAGAACTCCAGCGTCGTCAAATTCACGGGCACTTGTTCACGCTCACCACCGACTCGCTTCCCTTCGCGTGCCAGCAACGTCACCTCAATCTCATCTGAGCAAACCTGACACCTTTTTCCTAATCCGAGTGCGTTTATTTGATCCTCGGGTCGTGAGCGTCTATCTTATGCGGCGATAGTGCGCCGTCATGAAGTGTTGCCAAGAGCCATCCGCACGTTGGAAACGCGAAGTGAGCGTTCTGTGATCGTGCGCGACAAACTCGACAATATCCTCATACTTTGCCATCGTTCCGTCGCCCGTGAAGCTGGGTCCGTTAGAGTCAAGCGTTAGGATTTTTCCAGATGGATCGAGTGAACCATTGTACGGCCACAAATGCGTCATCGCCGATGCGATGAACGATCCGACAAACCGTTTCGTTTGCGGATCGTAACCAAGTGTTATTATCGAATCACATGCACCGCCGTCCGGCGTATCAGCGGTGCCCTCGCCAATTGTCCAAAATTGGCCCAATGAACGAACAACCTCACGCCCCGTGGTTTTCATTGGCGGTTGGTCTGGCACCATGATGAATTCCGATTCGACATTCCATTCGCCGAGGAGTTGATGGAGCCAAAGATGTTCAGGTTGCGGCTCTGGGATTTGCATGGGGCCTCACTTTCTAAGGAATACGCAAACGATGGTGTCACTTTGGCTTTAAAGTACGAGCACTATTGTCAGGGAAAACAGCAAAAGACTATCTGTTTGTAACGACAAATTTTCTGGTTTCCGGTGCACGGAAGGGCTATCGAGGTCGGCTTGGGCGAAGCGGCGAACCATTCGCCAACCCGAGGTGTGCGAATCCGGATTGTAGCACTCCGGAGAACTTCCGTGCAACAATCGAACGTGCAGGTATCACCAGTTTGGACGTCCGCGCAACCAGTCGAACGTGCACTGTAAGCGTTGGAATTAGGTGCGCAAGAATCGAAAGCATGTGCGACCTCGTGCTGCACTTACCGCGCAATTCAGTGTTGGGGTCGACCAAGCACATGTCGGCGCTGCCATCGAACTCGCATTCGATGGAGTTGGAACGCGCGAGCATCAAGCGGACTAAAAAAAATCCGGCTCCTTTTCACGGACGCAGCCTTTTCTAGTCATCACTAAAAAGTTACCGGACAACTGTGCTTAACCCGGAGTCCGTTGATTGAGTTCTTGCGATCGATGCGGGAAAAATGGGAGGCGCCGGGGCATCAGGCGGCGGTTTCGGCGAGGCGGTATCAGCGGATATTTGTTGGGTAGGCGTTTGGAGATTGTGAGTTGTCAACAGGTTTATACCGCTTTGCGCTTATCACGTAGGTGATTGCCGCTCGCCTCGGTAGGGTAAACGAATTGACACGTCGGGCATCGCGAGAACCGTCCACGCTATTGAGAACCAACCACCAGATCCTTACTGAGGAGGGCGATTACACCCTCACAAGTACGGACTTTGAAAAAATTTTCTTGCGTACTCTAATCCGCCCCAATCACTGGCTAAAGCTCCGCCCTATACTGTAATCCTTTATTATTTCTCGTCTCAAGGTCGGATGGACTATGCTTGGAATTCATCTTACCGATGCCGGTCGGCTGAAGGCGATAGCACGAAAAACACTGGCGAGAAAGTTACGGCGGCGACGGTTGTTGGTTGAGAGTCTTGAAGACCGCAGGCTTTTGGCGGGCGACCAACCACCGAACGTTTTGAGTGTCGTGCGGGCGGACAGTAATCCGACGAACGCGCCCGCCTTGAACTACACCGTCACGTTCGATGAGCCTGTGCGGTTGGTTGACACCACTGATTTACAGTTGGTTGCCGAAGGGAGTGTTACCGGAGTATCCGTGACACAAGTGGTTCCTCAAAATCTCAACAACGGCCACTCCGCCATTTACACCGTTAAGGTGAACTCAGGAACCGGTGCTGGAACGCTGAAACTCAATGTGCTGGACAACAACTCGATCCGCGATCAACAGAACGATCCTCTCGGCGGTAACGGCGCTAATAACGGTGCATTCAGCTCAGGCGAAACATACACGATCGACAAAACGGTACCGACGGTTGCCAATATCTCATTGATAGGCACGCCAACAGCGGCCTCCACTTCGATTGAGTACAACGTCACCTTCAGCGAATCGGTCACGGGCGTCAACGCCGGGGACTTCCAGCTCATCACGAGTGGACTGACAGGCAGCGTTATCAACAGCGTTTCTGGCTCTGGTACGAGTTACGTTGTACAAGTTGGAGTTGGGTCAGGCGAAGGAACGGTTCAGCTCGTACTCGTTGATGACGATTCAATCATCGACGTGGCAACCAACGCTCTCGGTGGTGTCGGCATTGGCACGCAGCAGAACGGACCGGTACATAGCGTCGACATGCTTGCACCTACTGTGTTATCGATTGTCGCGGTGCAACCGAACCCAACCAACGCGTCTCTGGTCGACTTTACGATCGCATTCAGTGAACCGGTGATGAACGTGGGACTGAATGATTTTTCGCTAACGAGCGGCGGGAGCATTTCAGGTGCGATGATTACGAATGTCTCTGGCACTGCCGGCACGTTCATCGTGACGGTGGCCACGGGCAGCGGTGACGGAACAATTCAGCTCGGACTGGTCGATCCGCCCACGATCACCGACGCGGCGGGCAACGCCATAGCGACCAACACGACGACGACTCCATTGATCACGATCGACAAGACATCGCCCACTTCCATGACGATCGCTGGTGTTGCGCCAGCCGGAGTGACTGTAACCAACGCAACCTCCGTTCAATACCAGGTTTCTTTTGCCGAACCGGTCACGGGAATCACGCCGGCTGCATTCAATCCGCACACCGATCCGACTGGTAACTTGACTGGGTTGACGATTTCAAGCGTGATTGGCAATGGTTCGACTTATCTCGTGACGATTGACATCGGCTCAGGCGATCATGGGCCATTGTTGCTGGGGATCAGCAATCCAGGCGGTCTAATTCAAGACTTGGCGGGCAATCCGATCGTGTCGATTGAAGGCACGGGATTGAATTATTTAATCGATCGAGTGGCTCCGAGTGTTACGTCCCTTCAACGAGCGTCACCGACCGCGAGCACGACGCTGGTGTTTGATGTGTTGTTCAGTGAATTGGTTTCTGGCGTTGGTCCAGGCGACTTCGCATTGAGCACGACAGGAGTTAGCGGAGCGACGGTCGATTCAGTCGATGGTAGCGGCACAAGCTATACCGTGATCGTCACGTACACCGTTGGAAACGGAACCGTCGGTCTGAACCTCGTCGACGACAATTCGATTGTTGACACGGCAGGCAATGCGTTGGGGGGTACGTCCCTCGGAGATGGAGACTTTGTGGGCGAGACGTACGACATCGTCACGACGGGTTCGATTGTCGGTTTCGTTACGATCGACGCTGATAGTGACGGCTTTGCAGATGCAAGTGAAGTCAGCGGAGTCGTTGGCTCGGTCGTCTATGTCGACATCAACGACGATGGTGATCGCGATGCAGGCGAACCGTTTGCCACGGTGACCAACTCGACCGGTCAATACACGATTCAAGGAGTCAACCCAGGGAGCTATTCGGTTCGCGTTGATCCGCCGATCGGATGGCAATTGACCAATCCGGCCATCCGCACCGCGGGCAGTGGTTCGCTGACGTTGGTGCAGCAATTCAAAGACAACGTTGGCGGAAACAACCACTTGGAAGAAGTGGCTGGTGTGACAGAGAGTCCCGACGGGAACTTCGTTTACATCGCCGCCTACACGGACAATGCCGTCACCGTCTACTCGCGTAACGCAGCGACCGGTTCATTGACTCCGATTCAATCTGTCGCTAATGGCAGCGGCGGCGTGTCGGGGCTGATCGGGGCACAGTCGATTGCGGTCACTCAGGACGGTAAGAATCTTTATGTTGCCTCGGCCATTGATGACGCGCTCGTCATGTTCGCTCGAAACGAGTCGACTGGACAGCTGACCTACTTGGGTCATTTGAAGCAAGGCGTCGGTGGCGTTGATGGCTTGAACGAGGCGGTTGCGATTCGTGAGAGCGCGGATGGCAAAAATCTGTATGTGGCTGCGGTAACGAGCAATTCGCTCGCCGTATTCAATCGAGACGCCGCGACTGGATTGGTTACCTTTGCCCAGAAATTGACCGGAGTAACCGGCGGTTCATTCTCCGTTGATTTGAGTCCCGATCAACGTCATGTGTATCTCTCGTCGGGGAACTCCAATGCAGTCAACGTTTACAATCGCAATTTGACGACTGGCCAACTCACGTTGACGCAAACCGTCACCAGCGC